>CAVTQL010000016.1:0-201494 GCA_963736845.1 uncultured beta proteobacterium | reverse complement strand
TGATCCTGGCCATGCCGTCGGCTGCTGCCGATGCCTGCCGCCGCGCGACCGATCTCGCTGTCGAAGCTGGTGCCCACGTGTTTACCGTGCCCGGACTCGAGGATGTCATGGGAGGGCGGGTGGCGATCTCGTCGATCCGTCCCGTGGAGATCGAGGATCTGCTGGGCCGGGAGCCGGTGTGGATCGATACGCGACATGTCGCTGCCATGGTCGCCGGCAAGACGGTTCTTGTAACCGGCGCCGGAGGCTCGATCGGCAGCGAGCTCTGCCGGCAACTGGCCCGTTTCGGGCCGGCGCGGCTGGTTCTCTTCGAGCAGAGCGAGTTTGCGCTCTACACATTGGAACAATGGTTTTCGGTTCATGATCCTGATCTTGCGCTGATTGCGCTGGCCGGGGATGTCAAGGATCCGGAGCGACTGAACGAAGTATTCGCCGCGTTCCGGCCGCAGGTGGTTTTCCACGCCGCCGCCTACAAGCACGTGCCACTGATGGAGGTGGCGAATGCCTGGCAGGCGGTGCGCAACAACGTGCTGGGTACCATGCTGGTGGCTGAATGCGCTTCCCGTTTCGAGGCGGAACGGTTCGTCCTTATCTCTACCGACAAGGCGGTCAATCCGACCAACGTGATGGGGGCAACCAAGCGGCTGGCCGAAATGGTATGTGAGGCGTTGCACCAGCAGGGCGGGGTCACCCAGTTCGAAATGGTGCGCTTCGGCAATGTGCTCGGCAGCACGGGCAGCGTGATACCGAAGTTTCAGGAACAGATTGCCCGCGGCGGGCCGGTGACGGTCACCCACAAGGAAATCACGCGCTACTTCATGTCGATTCCCGAAGCCGCGCAACTTGTTCTGCAGGCGGCGGCAATGGGGCAAGGCGGCGAGATCTTCGTACTCGACATGGGCGCGCCGGTCAGAATTGCCGATCTGGCACGCAAGATGATTCACCTTTCAGGGTATTCCGAAAGCGAGATACGCATCGAATTCATCGGTTTGCGCCCCGGTGAAAAGCTTTATGAGGAGTTGCTGGCAGATGCCGAGCACACCCGCCAGACGCCACACCCCAAATTGCGCATTGCCCAGGGGCGCGCGGTCGTCGATGATTTCTTGCCGAATTTGCGCCCCTGGCTTGCCGATCCTTGCCAGGGCGATGTGCAGGTACGCGAGGCCCTGATGCGCTGGGTTCCGGAATACAAGCCGGCGAAAGCAGACGCTTGTCATGGAGAAAACCCTCACCTATCTCGCGGATAGCCGATACCTCGTGCTACGGCGTATTTCCCTTAGCTGAGCAATGTCGAACGAGTGGGCCAACACTTGGCGCGCCATTTTGAACGCGCCTTCCAGTTTTTCGATATTTACGGCGTCAGCACCGATTTTCTTGAATCTGCTTTGCCATGTTTCCAGGATGGTGCTGGCCATATGGCACATCTCGGTGATTGCTTCCTCCGCGGGAATGCCAAACAGGCAGGCAGAGGCGAGTAGCGTTTCCGGCGTGGCGATGGCGCCGTCGTTGTGGAAGCGCATGGATAGCGCGACTTGGTCTTTGCGTTCCGAGGCGACAATGTCGAACGCGGGCGAGAGTTGCCAGCCGTTGATGTCCCGGATCAGCGCGTGATTTCTGGGGTGGTCGTCGATGTTACCGACCATGGCATTGAAGACAAGTCGTTGCCAGATTGCCTTCCCATATTGCTGGCCGGTCCAGCGCATTGCCTCTTCGGCGAAGCGCAGGTAGCTTTTCTTCCTGGCGTCCTCATGAGGGTTACCCAGCCCGAGTACGGTATAGGCGCTGGCGAAGCCCTTGCGGGTGACCTCGAGCTTGTCGAGCGCAAGGTCGAAGCGGCGAACAAGCAGGATCTGCCGCCCATCGGGTAGCGAGTGGAGGCGCGATGAAGCGGCATCGACACCACAGTCTCTTGCCATTTCAAGCATCACATGCTCATTGGCTGCAAGGAAGCGAACCGGGTCGCCTTTTTCCGGGAACTTGGCGATCCAGAATGCGCCTGCGTCTTGCACGAGAAGCTTGGGCTTGGCGCCGCCCATGCTGGTGGTCGGGTTGATGGCGTTGGCGATTTGAGTACTTTCCGGCGGAAAGCCACGCGAGACGTCATCCAGTTCAGCGAGCGAGTAGGCTTGGATTGGCCTCGGGGTTTCGCCGAAGCTCACGTTACCGACACCATCGGCCGGTCCTTTGAGCAGCAACTCGAATTCGTCGAGGTCACCAAGCTCACGGTAAAGCTGGTCGCGGCCCCAGGCATCCGGCCCGGCATCCCTGAAGATCCCGAAGATGCCGTCTTGCCGAGCTTCCTTGACGACCGAGCGCTTGAAGCGCAAGCCCATGGGGTCGAGCGAAATGGCCTTACTCGACTGCAAGTAGTTGCTGTCATACACGAATTCGCCAACGCGGGTCTCTGGTGTCCAGCTGAAGACGCCGGCGGGCACGGGCGTGCTTTCACCGGGGAGGTAAATCAGGACTGGCGTCGTTTTTTTAGGCATTTCGTACCCGCTTGGGAAGTCTGCTCGCCATCATCCGGTGACTGCTGGATTCAAGAACGGCGATCTTGCCGATGTCTTCCAGTATGTCGAGTGCCCACAGCACCGCGAGGTAGTTTCCAATGGCAACGTAGGGCGAACCCTTCTCAATTTCAATGACCGTGGAGCGGCCTACGCCGGCACGATCGGCGAGGTCCGTCTGGCGCCATTCGGCTGCCTTGCGAGCGATGGCAATGCGTTCGCCCAGTTGGCGCAGCGCATCTCGGACATCGATGGGGTAGGGAAGCGTTATGTTTTTCATAGAGCACATTGTTTCGATTTAAGGTGCGTTAAGTCAAATATTAGTTTCAAATCCTTACCCTGTACTTTACATCCTGCATGTCGCGATGACGAATCCCCACGAGGAGGTGATGGAGAGCTTTCTGTCATGCCCGACCCTGATCGGGCATCCACGTTTCTACACGCCTTTTCGTTCACCGGGTAAACTGCTGCCTTTCCCCCGCTCTGGTCCGATCATGGAGTTCCTCGATCTCCCCCAGTTGCTGTCTGCCGCTGGCACGGTTCGTCTGCCCGGCTCGAAAAGCATTTCCAACCGGGTCCTGCTGCTTGCGGCGCTGGCCGAGGGTGAAACCGAAGTCCGCGATCTGCTGGCGTCGGACGATACCGGACGCATGCTCGACGCGCTGAAGAACGCTGGGTGTCGGCGTCACATCACCTGGGTGGGGAAAACTGGCGCATTACCGGTTGCGGCGGGCGCTTCCCGGTGCGCCAGGCCGAGCTCTTTCTCGGCAATGCCGGCACCGCCTTCCGCCCGCTGACCGCAGCGCTGGCGCTGGCCGGCGGCGACTATGTGCTCAAGGGCGTGGCGCGCATGCACGAGCGGCCGATCGGCGACCTGGTCGATGGCCTGCGCCAGCTCGGGGCGGACGTGACCTATCTCGGCCACGCGGGCTATCCGCCGCTGCACCTGAAGCCGGCGGTGATTGCGCCGGGCGGGGTGGTCAAGGTGCGCGGCGACGTCTCGAGCCAGTTCCTGACCGGCCTGCTGATGGCGCTGCCGCTGACCGGCGAGACGGTTGCGGTTGAACGTCGTCGGCGAGCTGATTTCCAAGCCCTACATCGAGATCACGCTGGCGACGATGGCGCGCTTCGGCGTCGTCGTCGAGCGCGAAGGCTGGCAGCGCTTCACGGTACGCGCCGGCAGCCGCTATGTGTCGCCGGGTACCGTCTATGTCGAGGGCGATGCCTCGTCGGCCTCCTATTTCCTGGCGCTCGGCGCCATCGGCGGCGGGCCGGTGCGCGTCGAGGGTGTCGGGCGCGATTCGATCCAGGGCGACGTGAAGTTCGCCGAGGCGCTGGCGCAGATGGGCGCGATGATCGAGACGGGCCCGAACTGGATGGAAGCGCGCGCGCCGCAGGATGGCCTGGTCGCGGTCGACCTCGATTGCAACCACATTCCCGATGCGGCGATGACGCTGGCGACGACGGCGCTGTTCGCCAGAGGTACGACGACGCTGCGCAACATCGCCAGCTGGCGGGTCAAGGAAACCGACCGCATCGCGGCGATGGCCGACCGAGTTGAGGAAGCTCGGCGCGACGGTCGAGGAGGGCGCCGATTTCATCCGCGTGACCCCGGTGGCGAAGCTGAAGCCCGCCGCGATCGACACCTACGACGACCACCGCATGGCGATGTGCTTCTCGCTGGCCGCCTTCGGCACGCCGCTGCGCATCAACGACCCGAAGTGCGTGGCCAAGACCTTCCCGGATTACTTCGAGCGCTTCGCCGCCGTGACCCGGGCGGCGCCGGTGATCGCCATCGACGGCCCGTCGGCGTCCGGCAAGGGCACGGTGGCGGCGCGCGTGGCGGCGGCGCTCGGCTTCGCCTACCTGGATTCCGGTGCCCTGTACCGGTTGACCGCGCTGGCGGCGCGGCGGGCCGGGGTCGACTGGGCGGACGAGGCCGGCGTGGCGGCGATCGCCGCGGCGCTCGACGTCGACTTCTCGGAAAGCGATATCCGCCTCGCCGGCGAGCCGGTCGGCGACGCCATCCGCAGCGAGGAGATTTCCGCCGGCGCCTCGCAGGTCGCGGCGCTGCCGGCCGTGCGTGCGGCCCTGCTGTTCCGCCAGCGCGCCTTCAACACGGCGCCCGGTCTGGTCGGCGACGGGCGTGACATGGGCTCGGTGGTGTTTCCCCATGCGGCGCTCAAGGTCTTCCTCGACGCCAGCGCCGAAGTGCGTGCCAGACGGCGCCATAAGCAGTTGATCGAAAAAGGATTCTCTGCTAATCTCGCGGACCTTCTGTCGGACCTGGAGCAACGCGACGCGCGCGACGCGCAGCGCAGCGTCGCTCCGCTCAGGCAGGAGGCGGACGCGAAGCTGCTCGACACGGCAGATATCACCATCGAACAGGCGGTGAATCAGGTGCTGGAATGGAGCAGGGGAGCATTGCAGTAAGGCGTTGCCGGTCAACGGACCGGCGATTTGTTTTTCAACTCTAACCCGCTGTGGATTTAGCGATCCGTGGCATGAAAGTTCTCTCCGTAATGGAATCTTTTGCTCAACTTTTTGAAGAATCCCTGGCTCGCCAGGAAATGCGTCAAGGCGAAGTCATCACCGCTGAAGTGATGCTCATCGACCGCAATTTCGTTGTGGTCAATGCCGGCCTGAAATCGGAATCCTATGTTCCGCTCGAAGAATTCCTGAACGATCAGGGCGAACTCGAAGTGGCGGTGGGCGATTTCGTCCAGGTCGCCATCGAAATGCTGGAAGACGGCTTCGGCGCCACGCGCCTGTCCCGCGATCGCGCCAAGCGCATCGCCGCCTGGAACTTCCTGGAAGAAGCCCTGAACAACAATTCCCTGGTCACCGGCACCATCACCGGCAAGGTCAAGGGCGGCCTCACCGTCATGTCCAACGGCGTCCGCGCATTCCTGCCGGGCTCGCTGGTTGACATGCGTCCGGTCAAGGACACCACCCCGTACGAAGGCAAGACCCTCGAATTCAAGGTCATCAAGCTCGACCGCAAGCGCAACAACGTGGTGATGTCCCGCCGTGCCGTACTCGAAGCCACCGCTGACAAGGATCGCGAAAAGCTCCTCGAGAACCTCAAGGAAGGCACCACCGTCAAGGGTATCGTCAAGAACATCACCGATTACGGTGCGTTCGTCGACCTCGGCGGCATCGATGGCCTGCTGCACATCACCGACCTGGCCTGGCGCCGTGTCCGTCACCCGAGCGAAGTGCTCAACGTCGGCGACGAAGTCACCGCCAGGATCCTCAAGTTCGACGCCGAGAAGAACCGCGTCTCGCTGGGCATGAAGCAGCTCGGCGACGATCCGTGGGTCGGCATCGCCCGCCGCTACCCGGCCGGTACCCGCCTGTTCGGCAAGGTCACCAACCTGACCGACTACGGCGGCTTCGTCGAGATCGAGCAGGGCATCGAAGGCCTGGTGCACGTTTCCGAAATGGACTGGACCAACAAGAACGTCCATCCGTCCAAGGTGGTTTCCCTCGGCGACGAGGTCGAAGTGATGATCCTCGAAATCGACGAAGAGCGTCGCCGCATCTCGCTGGGCATGAAGCAGTGCAAGCCGAACCCGTGGGACGATTTCGCGATGAACCAGAAAAAGGGCGACAAGGTCCATGGCGCGATCAAGTCGATCACCGACTTCGGCATCTTCATCGGCCTGCCCGGCGGCATCGACGGCCTGGTTCACCTGTCCGACCTGTCCTGGAGCCAGACCGGCGAGGAAGCGATCCGCAACTTCAAGAAGGGCGACGAACTCGAGGCACTGGTGCTCGGCATCGACGTCGAGAAGGAGCGCATCTCGCTCGGCATCAAGCAGATGGAAGGCGACCCGTACACCAGCTTCATCGCTACCCACGAGAAGAACAGCATCGTGCGCGCCACCGTCAAGTCGGTTGATGCCCGCGGCGCCGTCCTGACCGTCGATGGCGAGAACGAAGGTTACCTGCGTGCTTCCGAGTTCTCGCGCGACCGTATCGAGGATCTCTCGCAGCACCTGAAGGTGGGCGACGTGGTCGAGGCGATGATCATCAACGTCGATCGCAAGACGCGTGGCATCAGCCTGTCGATCAAGGCCAAGGACAATGCCGAACAGCACGAAGCGATGCAGAAGCTGGCTTCCGAGTCGGCTTCCGCCGCTTCCGGCACGACCAACCTTGGCGCGCTGCTCAAGGCCAAGCTCAACCAGCAGGGCTGACAGGCACAGGCATGACCAAGTCCGAGCTCATCACCCGGCTGGCGGAACGCTTTCCCCAGCTGGTGACGAAGGATGCCGATTTCGCCGTCAAGATGATTCTTGATGCGATGGCCGACGCGCTGGTGCGCGGCGATCGCATCGAGATTCGCGGCTTCGGCAGCTTTGCGCTCAACTACCGGCCGCCGCGTATCGGCCGCAACCCCAAGTCGGGGGAGAAGGTCAATGTGCCCGCGAAGTGGGTTCCCCATTTCAAGGCCGGCAAGGAACTGCGCGAACGGGTCGACCATTCGATCTGAAGCCGGGTCCGGTGCATTGTGGTAGATTCGGGGCAGTGAACTTCACTGCCCCTTTTTATTGGCGTTCATGACTGCGTTAACCTGGGCCGTCCGGCTCGTCATCTTCTCCTTCCTGCTGGTGTTCGCGCTGCGCAATACCGAACCGGTGACGCTGCGCTTCATCCTCGACCAAGCCTGGCAGGCGCCGCTGGTCATCGTGCTGCTGGCTTTCTTCGCGGGCGGTGCGGTGCTCGGGGCGCTGTCGCTGGCCGGCGTGCTCTTCCGCCAGCGCCGGGAAATCGCCCGCCTCCGGCGCGAGGCGGCGAAGCCGCAGCCGACGGCTGTGCCCGAGTCTGCCGCCGCCGGCATGAGCGATCTCTTCGAATACTGGCAACTGCTCCTCATTCCGCTTTTCTTCGGGCTCGGCTGGGCGGCCGCGCGCGTCGATATCCGCCAGGTGGTGCACGAATCGCGCGCCTTGCCGCGCTCCTATTTCCAGGGCCTCAACTTCCTGCTCAACGAGGAGCCGGACAAGGCGATCGACTCCTTCCTCGAAGTGGCCAAGGTCGATTCGCAGACGGTCGAGCTGCACTTCGCGCTCGGCAACCTGTTCCGCCGGCGCGGCGAGACCGACCGTGCGATCCGCATGCACCAGAACCTGATCGACCGCGACGACCTCGAAGAGAAAGTCCGCCTGCATGCCCTCGCCGAACTGGGGCAGGATTTCCTCAAGGCCGGCCTGCTCGACCGTGCCGAGGAAATCTTCAATCGCCTGATCGGCACCGCCTTCGAGGCCGAGGCCAAGCGCAACCTGCTCGAGATCTACCAGGTCGAGAAGGAATGGCAGAAGGCGATCGATCTGGCGCGGGAACTGCCGGGCGTCGCGAGCCAGCAGGAGGTGGCCGAGTTCTGCTGCGAGCTGGCTGCCGGCGAGATCATGCGCTCGCGGCCGGAGTCGGCGCGTACCCATCTCGAGGCGGCGATGCAGGAGAACCGCAAGTGCGTGCGCGCCAGCCTGCTGCAGGGCGACCTGCTCCTGCAAGAGGACGGCGCCGAGGCCGCCATCGCCGCCTGGCAGCGCATCGAGCAGCAGGCGCCGACCTACCTGGCACTCGTCGCGCAGCGCCTGCTCGATGCGTATCGCAAGCTCGGCCGGCGCGACGAGGGCATCGCCCTGCTGCGCGGCTACCTCGAGCGCTATCCCTCGCTCGATCTGCTCGACGTCGTCTACCAGTTGATCCTCGAAAGCGAGGGCAACCAGGCCGCCTACCGCCTGGTGCGCGACGAGTTGCAGCGCAACCCGTCCTTGCTCGGGCTGGAGAAGCTGATGAGTGCGCTGCTGCCGCTGGTGACGCCCGACGTGCGCACCGATGTCGAAGTGTCGAAGAGCATCATCGAGGGCTACACGCGGCGCCTGTCGCGCTATCGGTGCGATAATTGCGGCTTCAAGGCGCGCCAGTTCTACTGGCGCTGCCCTGCCTGCGGCGGCTGGGAAACCTACCCGCCGCGGCGCAGCGAGGAATTCGATCAATCCCTGTAGGGAAGCTTCATGAAAATCGGACGTTGAGCCCATGCAGGGAGAACTTTCGGAAGTCCGACTGCTGGTCGTCGGCGACGTCATGCTGGACCGCTACTGGTTCGGCGAGGTCAGCCGCATTTCGCCGGAAGCGCCGGTGCCGGTGGTCAAGGTCGAGCGCAGCGAGGAGCGCCTCGGCGGCGCCGCCAACGTTGCCCGCAACGCCGCCGCGCTCGGCGCGGTCACTGCGCTGCTCTCGGTCGTCGGCGACGACGACGCGGGGCGGACCGTCGGCCGGTTGCTGGAGGACGGTCAAATCGATGCCGCCCTGCATGTCGACCGCGACATCGACACGACCGTCAAGCTGCGCGTCATCGGTCGCCAGCAGCAACTGCTGCGCATCGATTTCGAGACGGCGCCGTCGCACGAGGTCCTGCAGGCCAAGCTGGCCGATTTCGAAAGCCGCATCGTGCAATCCGACGTCGTCATCCTCTCGGATTACGGCAAGGGCGGCCTGACCCACATCGCCGAGATGATCCGCATCGCCCGCGCCCACGACAAGCCGGTGCTGGTCGATCCGAAGGGCGACGAGTGGGGCAAGTACGCCGGCGCGACGGTGATCACGCCCAACCGCTCGGAACTGCGCGCCGTCGTCGGCCGCTGGTCGTCCGAGGAGGAACTCGCCGCCAAGGCGCAGAAGCTGCGCGGCGAACTCAGGCTGGAGGCGCTGCTGGTCACGCGCAGCGAGGAGGGCATGACCCTGTTCGCCGACGAGATCCATCATCAGCCCGCCCAGGCGCGCGAGGTGTTCGACGTCTCCGGCGCCGGCGACACCGTCATCGCCACGCTGGCCGTGATGATCGCCGCGGGCGCCGACTGGGCGGAGTCCATCCGCGTCGCCAACATCGCCGCCGGCATCGTCGTCGGCAAGCTCGGTACCGCCGTCGTCACCCGCCGGGAACTGGCCGCGGCCCTGTAAGGAGAGTTTCATGTACATCGTCGTCACCGGCGCGGCCGGATTTATCGGTGCCAACCTCGTCAAGGCGCTCAACGAGCGCGGCATGAAGAACATCATCGCCGTCGACAACCTGACCCGGGCCGACAAGTTCCGCAATCTCGTCGATTGCGACATCGCCGACTACGTCGACAAGCACGACTTCATCGCGCGCATCCAGGCCGGCCATTACGACGGCGAGATCGACGCCATTTTCCACGAGGGTGCCTGTTCCGACACCATGGAGGGCGACGGCCACTACATGATGGAGAACAACTACCGCTACTCGATGATCCTGCTCGACTGGTGCCAGGACCAGGACGTGCAGTTCCTCTATGCCTCGAGCGCGGCGACCTACGGGAGCACCGACACCTTCAGGGAGGAGCGCCAGTACGAGGGGCCGCTCAACGTCTACGGCTACTCCAAGTTCCTCTTCGACCAGATTGTCCGCCAGCGCTTGGCGAAGGCTCCGTCCACGCAGATCGTCGGCTTCCGCTACTTCAACGTCTATGGCCCGCGCGAGACGCACAAGGGGCGCATGGCCTCGGTCGCCTTCCACAACTACAACCAGTTCCGCGCCGACGGCCGGGTCAAGCTCTTCGAAGGCTCGCACGGCTACGGGAACGGTGGCCAGCAGCGCGACTTCGTCTTCGTCGACGATGTCGCGAAGGTGAACCTGTTCTTCCTCGACCATCCGCAGAAGTCCGGCATCTTCAACCTCGGCTCGGGCCGGGCGCAGAGCTTCAACGATGTGGCGGTGGCTGCGGTCAACGGCTGCCGCAAGGCGAAAAACGAAGCCCCTCTGAATCTGGAAGAACTGCGGGCACAAGGCCTGCTCGAGTACATCGCCTTCCCCGAGGCGCTCAAGGGCAAGTACCAGGCCTTCACGCAAGCCGACCTGACGAAACTGCGCGAAGCCGGCTACGACGCGCCGATGGCGACGGTCGAGGAGGGCGTCGCCCGTTACATGGAATGGCTGCACGCGAATGTATAAGACGCTGCAGGACTTCGTCGGCAACACGCCGCTGGTGCGGCTGGTGCGCATTCCCGGCGCCGAGAACGAGCGGCGCGGCAACGTCATCCTCGCCAAGCTCGAAGGCAACAACCCGGCCGGCTCGGTGAAGGACCGCCCGGCGCTGTCGATGATTGTCCATGCCGAGGCGCGCGGCGACATCACGCCCGGCGACACGCTGATCGAGGCGACCTCCGGCAACACGGGTATTGCCCTTGCCATGGCGGCAGCGATGAAGGGCTACCGCATGATCCTGGTGATGCCCGAGAACCAGAGCATCGAGCGCCGCCAGACGATGCGCGCCTTCGGCGCCGAGCTGGTGTTGACGCCCAGGGACGGTGGCATGGAACTGGCACGCGACGTTGCCGAGAAGATGCGCGATGAGGGCAAGGGCATCATCCTCGACCAGTTTGCCAACCCCGACAACCCGCTCGCGCACTACGAGGGGACAGGCCCCGAGATCTGGCGCGACACGGGCGGGCGGATCACGCACTTCGTCTCGAGCATGGGGACGACCGGCACGATCATGGGTACCAGCCGCTTCCTGAAGGAAAGGAACCCGGCGATCGAGATCATCGGCTGCCAGCCCGAGGACGGCAGCCAGATACCGGGCATCCGCAAGTGGCCGGAAGCCTACCTGCCGAAAATCTACGCCCCGGGCAACGTCGACCGCATCGAATACGTCGGCCAGGCTGACGCCGAGGCGATGACCCGGCGGCTGGCGACGGAGGAGGGCATCTTCGCCGGCATCTCGTCGGGCGGCGGACTGGCGGTCGCGTTGCGGCTGTCGCGCGAAGTCGAGAACGCCACCATCGTCAGCATCGTCTGCGACCGCGGCGACCGCTACCTGTCAACGGGTGTCTTTCCGGCGTGAAGCCCATCCTCGTCTTCGACATCGAGACCGTCCCCGACGTCGCCGGGCTTGCGCCGGCTCAACGATCTGCCGGCCGACCTGTCGGACGACGAAGTGGCGGAACTTGCCTTCCAGCAGCGGCGCGTCAAGACCGGCAACGACTTCCTGCCGCTCCACCTGCAGCGCGTCGTCACCATTTCCTGTGTGCTGCGCACCGGCGAGGGGCTCAAGGTCTGGTCGCTGGCGGAACCCGACCTGGATGAAGGCGCGATCATCCAGCGCTTCTTCGACGGCATCGAGAAATTCACGCCGCAAGTCGTCTCGTGGAACGGCGGCGGCTTCGACCTGCCGGTGCTGCACTATCGCGGCCTGCTGCACGGGGTCGTGGCGCCGCGCTACTGGGATCTCGGCGACGGCGATTACGCCGATTCGCGCGACTTCAAGTGGAACAACTACATCAGCCGCTACCACACCCGCCACCTCGACCTGATGGACCTGCTGGCGCTTTACCAGCCGCGTGCCAGTGCGCCGCTCGACGAACTGGCGAAGCTGATGGGCTTCCCGGGCAAGCTCGGCATGGACGGCGGCAAGGTCTGGGCCGCCTGGCAGGCGGGCCAGATCGCGGAGATCCGCGACTACTGCGAGACCGACGTCATCAACACCTACCTCGTGTACAACCGCTTCCGCCGCCTGCGCGGCGAACTGGGCGCGGACGAGGAGGTGGCCGAGACCGCATTCGTCAGGGCGCAGCTCGCCCGCATCGGCGCGCCACACTGGCAGGAGTTTCTCGCCGCCTGGCGCTGACCGGCGTGGGCACGGCGTTATAATCCCCGATTCTCAAACCAACTACCGCAGAGAGATAGCGATGGCCCTCGACAAAGTTCCTTCCGGGATGTCCCTCCCCAACGATTTCAACGTCATCATCGAGATTCCGATGCATTCCGATCCCGTCAAGTACGAGGTCGACAAGGCAAGCGGTGCGGTCTTCGTCGATCGCTTCATGTCGACGTCGATGCACTACCCGTGCAACTACGGCTACATCCCGCACACCATCGCCGGCGACGGCGACCCGGTCGACGTGCTGGTCATCACCCAGTATGCGCTGCCGCCGGGCGTCGTGGTCCGCTGCCGGCCGATCGGCATGCTGGCGATGACCGACGAAGCCGGTGACGACGCCAAGCTGCTGGCGGTGCCGGTTGACAAGCTGACGCCGATCTACCGCAGCGTGCAGACGCATGCCGACATGCCGATGCTGATGCTCGACCAGATTGCCCACTTCTTCGAGCACTACAAGGATCTGGAGCCCGGCAAATACGTCAAGATCGTCGGCTGGCGTGGCCCCGAAGAGGCCAAGAAGGAAATCCTCGACGGCGTCCAGCGCTTTAACGACGCGAAAGAAAAGCCCGCCTACTGATCCCATGCTGCGCGTCGCCGTTGCCCAGTTCAACGCCACCGTCGGCGACCTGGCGGGCAACGTCGACCGCATCGTCGGAATGGCCGCGCTGGCCGTGGCGCGCGGTGCACAGGTTCTGGTGACGCCGGAACTCGCGCTGTGCGGTTATCCGCCGGAAGACCTGCTGCTGCGCCCGGATTTCTACCGCGCCTGCGACCGCGCGCTTGACGACCTGGCCGCCCGCGCCGGCGGCATCGCTCTGGTCGTCGGCCACCCGGAAGAGCGCGACGGCCGCCGCTACAACGCCGCCACGGTTATCGAGAACGGGGCGAAAAAGGCGGTGTACCGCAAGGTCCGCCTGCCGAACTACGAGGTCTTCGACGAGAAGCGTTATTTCGACGCCGGCAGGGAGCCTTGCGTCGTCACGCTCGGCGGCGTGCGCTGCGGCATCAACATCTGCGCCGACATCTGGGAGGCCGGCGCCTTCGAACTGGCAGCCGGGGCGGGCGCCGAGCTGATGCTGGTGCTCAATGCCTCGCCCTGCCACCTGGAAAAGCATCACCAGCGGGCGCAGGTGCTCGGCGACAGGATCGCTGCCACCGGCATTCCGGCCATCTACGCCAACCTGGTCGGCGGCCAGGACGAACTGGTCTTCGACGGCGCTTCCTTTGCGCTCGACGCGGACGGCAACTGCCGCATGCGCCTGGCGCAATTCGCGGAAGCGCTCGGCATCGTCGATTGCGACAGCGGCCGCCTGCGTTCCGACGACCTGGCCGGGGAACTGCCGGTTGCGGCCGAGGCCTACCAGGCACTGGTCCTCGGCGTCCGCGACTACATCGGCAAGAGCGGCTTTCCGGGGGCGATCATCGGCCTTTCCGGCGGCATCGACTCGGCGCTGACCCTGTGTGTCGCGGTCAACGCGCTGGGGGCCGACAAAGTGCGGGCGGTGATGATGCCGTCGCCGTACACGGCGCAGATGAGCCTGGACGACTCGCGGGCGATGATCCGCGCTCTGGGCGTGACGCTACGACGAGATTCCGATTGCCGAGGCGATGCGGACCTACGCCGCGATGCTCGACCCGCTGTTTGCCGGCCTGCCGGCCGATACCACCGAGGAGAACATCCAGGCGCGCATCCGCGGCAACGTCCTGATGGCCCTCTCGAACAAGACCGGCGCGCTGGTCTTGACCACCGGCAACAAGTCGGAAATGGCGGTCGGCTACTGCACGCTCTACGGCGACATGGCCGGCGGCTTCGCGGTGATCAAGGACGTCTACAAGACGCTGGTCTACCGCCTGGCGCGCTACCGCAACACGATTTCACCGGCGATTCCGGAGAACATCATCACGCGCCCGCCGTCGGCCGAGCTCAAGCCGGGCCAGACCGACCAGGATTCGCTGCCCCCCTACGAAGTGCTCGACGCCATCGTGCGCGCCTACATGGAGGAGGACCGCAGCCCGCGCGAGATCGTCGCGGCCGGCCTGCCGGAAGCCGACGTGCGCCGCGTCGTCCGCCTGCTGCGCATCGCCGAGTACAAGCGCCGCCAGGCGCCGGTCGGAATACGCATCACGCCGCGCGGTTTCGGCAAGGATTGGCGGTATCCTATTACCAACCGCTATCAGGACGAATTCTAGGAAACCAGGAGGAAGCAGGACATGAAAAAGATCGAAGCCATCATCAAGCCCTTCAAGCTCGACGAGGTGCGCGAAGCGCTCTCGGAAGTCGGCATCACCGGGCTGACAGTGACCGAAGTCAAGGGCTTCGGTCGCCAGAAGGGTCATACCGAGCTCTATCGCGGCGCTGAATACGTCGTCGATTTCCTGCCCAAGATCAAGATCGAGATCGTCGTCACTTCCGCCCAGACCGAGGCCGCCATCGATGCGATCGTCAAGGCGGCGCGTACCGGCAAGATCGGCGACGGCAAGATCTTCGTCACGTCGGTCGAACAGGTGGTGCGTATCCGCACCGGCGAAACCGACGAAGCCGCGATCTGACCCGGCACCGCCGCCAGGGGTGCGTCAGCGGGCGGGGCCGCGCGTCCCGGCGGAAGGCTTGAGCAGCACGACGACAGCGCCCTCGCCGCCGTCCTGCGGCTTTGCCTGGCAATAGGCGAGCACCTCGTTCTTCTGCGTCAGCCAGCCGCGCACCAGGCGGCGCAGCACCGCCTGCCGGCCGGGCGACCCCAGCCCCTTGCCGTGGATGATGCGCACGCAGCGGATGCCGTGCTTGAGACACTCGGCGAGGAAGCCGGCGAGCAGCGTGCGCGCCTGGTCACGGTTGAGCCCGTGCAGGTCGATCTCGTCCTGGATCACCCAGCGCCCGCGGCGCAAGTCGCGCAGCACCGCGCTGGCGAGGCCGGCGCGCAGGTAGCTGGCCTCGTCGCCACCCTCCAGCCGGTCCTGCAAGGTGATCGGCCCGTGCAGGCTCTCGTGCAGTGCCGCACGCTCGTCGGCGAGGTGCTGCAGCGGGTGGGGCGCCGGCATCGGCCCGCCGAGGTGGACACGCCCGGCATCCGGAAGCGGTCGGGCGTCGGCCACCGCCGCCCGGAAGGCCGCGAGGTCGTCCGGGTCGATCAAGGCCGTTCAGGCGAGGCCGAGGTGGTCGAGGTAGCGCTCGGCGTCGAGCGCTGCCATGCAGCCGGTGCCGGCGGAAGTGCACGCCTGCCGGTAGACGTGGTCCTGCACGTCGCCGGCGGCGAAAACGCCGGGGATGCTGGTCTGGGTCGCGTTGCCGGCGCGGCCGGCCTGGGTCACGAGGTAGCCGCCTTCCATCTCGAGCTGGCCGGCGAAGATGTCGGTGTTGGGCTTGTGGCCGATGGCGATGAAGACGCCGAAGACGTCGACATCCTGCGTCGTCCCGCTCTGCACGTTCCTGATCCGCAGGCCGGTGACGCCGGAATCGTCGCCGAGCACTTCGTCGAGCGCGCTGTTCCACAGGATGGTGACCTTGCCCGCCTTTTCCTTCTCGAACAGCTTGTCCTGCATGATCTTTTCGGACCGGAGCTTGTCGCGGCGGTGGATCAGCGTGACGTGGCTGGCGATGTTGGCGAGGTAGAGCGCTTCCTCGACGGCCGTGTTGCCGCCGCCGACGACGGCGACCGGCTTGTTGCGGTAGAAGAAGCCGTCGCAGGTGGCGCAGGCGGAAACGCCCTTGCCCATGAAGGCTTCCTCGGAGGGCAGGCCGAGGTACTGGGCCGAGGCGCCGGTGGCGATGATCAGCGCGTCGCAGGTGTAGGTGCCGGCGTCGCCGATCAGCGTGAACGGGCGCCCGGTGAGCTTCGTGGTGTGGATGTGGTCGAAAATGATTTCGGTGTCGAAGCGGCGGGCATGCGCCTCGAAGCGGGCCATCAGGTCCGGGCCCTGGACGCCGTCGGCATCGGCCGGCCAGTTGTCGACCTCGGTCGTCGTCATCAGTTGGCCGCCTTGCGCCAGGCCGGTGATCAGCACCGGCTTCAGGTTGGCGCGGGCGGCATAGACGGCGGCGGTGTAGCCGGCCGGGCCGGAGCCGAGGATGATGAGGCGGCTGTGACGGGGCGCTGCGGACATGGCGATTCTCTCTGTTGTTCGATCCACGAATTATAGCGTTCCTCGCGGCGCAGATTTTTTGCGGCCTCCCTTGAAATTTATCAAATAAGATTATAATGTGCCCATAACTATATGAAGGGTAATGGTTTATGTCCTCTCCAAATGTCGGCCTGAGTCTCGTCGTCCTGCGCAATGTGCCGCTGTTTTCGGGATTGGGCGAGGGCGAACTGGAGCGGCTGGCGCGCGTCGCCGGTCGCCGGCGCGTGACGCGCGGCGCGCACGTCGTCAGCGCCGGGGAAGATGCGGAGTCGCTGCTGATCCTGCTGACCGGTCGCGCCAAGGTGACCAATTTCGACGAGGAGGGGCGCGAGATCATCCTTGCCTGGCTGGGTCCCGGCGAATTCTTCGGCGAGATGGGGCTGGTCAACGGCAGCCCGCGTTCGGCGAGCGTGGTTGCGGTCGAACCGTGCGAACTGCTGACGATCGGTAAAATCGAGTTCCAGCGTTGCATGCAGGAGAATTTCCAGGTCGCCCAGAAACTCATGCAGATACTGGTGCGTCGCCTGCGTGCAGCCGACCGCAACATCGAAAGCCTCGCGCTGCTCGACGTATACGGCCGCGTCGCCCGGCTGCTGCTCGACATGTCCGAGGAGGAGAACGGCAAGCGGCTGGTTCGCAGGAAGCTCTCCAAGCAGGACATGGCGCGCATGATCGGTGCTTCCCGCGAGATGGTCAGCAAGGTGATGCGCGACCTCGAGGTGGGCGGCTACATCATCTCCAGCGGCGATACGATCATCATCACGGGGACGTAGGCGTGGGGTCACGGGCAGTCAGCCGCGCAACGCCGAGCCAGTTGCCGGAGAAGATCGGCAACCTCTTGCAGGAATCGCGCTGGCTGGCACTCGGGGCGGTCGCCCTGTTCCTGTCGATGGCGTTGTGGGGTTTCCACAAGGACGATCCGGGCTGGTCGCACGCGGTGGTTTCCGGAACCCCGCACAACCCGACCGGACGCGCCGGCGCCTGGATTGCCGACCTGATGCTCTACCTGTTCGGGTTTTCGGCCTGGTGGTGGATCGTCCTGCTGGCGATGTTCGTCTGGTGGGGATTCCACCGGCTCAACGCACCGCGCGCGGCCGACCGGCGGCCGCTGTACATCGCCCTCGCGGGTTTCGCGCTGTTGCTGATCGCCAGCTC
This sequence comes from uncultured beta proteobacterium, assembly GCA_963736845.1. Lineage (GTDB taxonomy): Bacteria > Pseudomonadota > Gammaproteobacteria > Burkholderiales > Rhodocyclaceae > Azonexus. The sequence goes on along the minus strand of CAVTQL010000016.1, from coordinate 184,024 downwards.
GGCGCTCGAGGCGCTGCGCTTTCACACGCTCAAGGCGGCGCTGCCGCTATACCCCGGTGGCCTGCTCGGCTTCGAGGCCAGCCGCCTGCTCGCCCATCTGCTCGGTCACACCGGCGCGACCCTGCTGCTGCTGGCGGCGATGGCGGCCGGCTGGAGCATATTTTCCGGGATGTCGTGGCTGTGGGCGTTCGAGCGCCTCGGCGCGCTGGTCGAAGGCGGCTTCGGCCTCTTCTATGGCCTCGTTGACACCTGGCGCGACCGCAAGATCGGCCGCGAAGTCGCGCATCAGCGCGAGGAAGAAGTGCAGGTGGAAAAGCGCCGCGGCGAACTGCACGAGCCGATCCTGATCGAGACCCGGGCGCCGGAAGTGGCAGTCTCGAAGAAGGCGGAGAAGCGGATCGAGCGCGAGAAACAGGTCGCGCTCTTCCCCGAGGTCATCATCGGCGGGCAGTTGCCGCCGCTGCACCTGCTCGACCCGGCGCCGCCGGCGACCGAGACGGTCGGCGCCGAGACGCTCGAATACACGTCGCGGCTGATCGAGCGCAAGCTCGCCGACTTCGGCGTCCAGGTCAAGGTTCTCGCGGCGCTGCCGGGGCCGGTCATCACCCGCTACGAAATCGAGCCGGCGGTCGGCGTCAAGGGCGCCCAGATCGTCAACCTGGCGCGCGACCTGGCGCGCGCGCTGGCCATGGTGTCGATCCGCGTCGTCGAGACGGTGCCGGGCAAGTCGTGCATGGCGCTCGAACTCCCCAACCCGCGGCGGCAGATGGTCAAGCTCTCCGAGATCATTTCGAGCGGGCCCTACAACGACATGGCCAGCCCGCTCACCGTCTGCCTCGGCAAGGACATCAGCGGCCAGCCGGTGGTCGCCGACCTGGCGCGGACGCCGCACCTGCTGGTCGCCGGGACGACCGGCTCGGGCAAGTCGGTCGGCGTCAACGCGATGATCCTGTCGATGCTCTACAAGGCCGAGCCGGACCAGGTGCGCATGATCATGGTCGACCCGAAGATGCTCGAACTGTCGATCTACGAGGGCATCCCGCACCTGCTGGCGCCGGTCGTCACCGACATGAAGCAGGCGGCCAACGCGCTGCACTGGTGCGTGACCGAGATGGAAAAGCGCTACAAGCTGATGTCGGCGATGGGCGTGCGCAACATCTCCGGCCTCAACACGCGTATCCGCGAGGCGGAAAAGCACGGCCAGCACATCCCGAACCCGCTGACGCTGACGGCGGAAACGCCGGAACCGCTCCAGGTGATGCCCTACATCGTCGTCATCATCGACGAACTGGCCGACCTGATGATGGTCGTCGGCAAGAAGGTCGAGGAACTGATCGCGCGCCTGGCGCAGAAGGCGCGCGCCTCGGGCATCCACCTCGTGCTGGCGACGCAGCGCCCGAGCGTGGACGTCATCACCGGCCTGATCAAGGCCAACATCCCGACGCGGCTTTCGTTCCAGGTGTCGAGCAAGATCGACTCGCGCACCATCCTCGACCAGATGGGCGCCGAGGCGCTGCTCGGCCAGGGCGACATGCTCTATCTCGCGCCCGGCACCGGCTATCCGGTCCGTGTCCACGGCGCCTTCGTTTCGGATGACGAAGTCCATCGTGTCGTCGAGCACCTGAAGGCGACCGGCGCGCCCGAGTATGTCGAGGACATCCTCAACGGCGCCGCCGGCGACGACGACGAGGGCGGCGACGCCAGCGAAGGCAGCGCGACGGATGGCGAGAGCGATCCGCTCTACGACCAGGCCGTGGAAATCGTCCTCAAGAACAAGCGCGCCTCGATCTCGCTGGTCCAGCGTCACCTGCGCATCGGCTACAACCGCTCGGCGCGGCTGATCGAAGCGATGGAGAAGGCCGGGCTGGTGTCGACGATGGACGCGCGCGGCGGCCGCGAAGTGCTGGCGCGCCGGGAAGCCGAATGAAATTTGCCCTGAAACTGGCGTCAACCGCAGCCGTCGCCCTTTGGCCGCTGCTTGCCGAAGCCGGCGCAGTCAACCAGTTGCACCGCTTCCTCACCGACACGCGCACGCTCAAGGCCGACTTCGCGCAGGCAGTGGTGGCCCGCAGCGGCCGCAAGCCGCAGCAGTCATCCGGCACGCTGGCGATCGCGCGGCCGGGCAAGCTGCGCTGGGACATCCAGAAGCCGTATCCGCAACTGGTGGTCGGCGACGGCGAGAAAATCTGGATCTACGACCCGGAACTCAAGCAGGTGACGGTGCGCAAGGCCGGGCAGGCGATCAGCGGCTCGCCGGCGGCGCTGCTGGCCGGCAGCAACGAGCTGGAAAAGGACTTCATCCTCAAGGAAGATGGCGAAGCCGAGGGCCTCGCCTGGGTGGCGGCGACTCCCCGGCAGAACGAAAGTGGCTTCGAGAAGGTGCGCCTCGGCTTCGCCGGCAGCGAGCTGCGGGCGATGGAACTGCACGACAATTTCGGCCAGACGACGCACATCCGCTTCAGCCGCATCGAACGCAATGCCGCGCTGCCGGCGTCGACCTTCCGGTTCACCCCGCCGCCGGGTGCGGACGTCATCGGCGAGTAGGTGTCGCGTTCTTCCGCCGGCGCGCCACCGGCAAGGAAAATGGCATAGACGGCGGCGTTCACCGCAACCACGATCCCCGCCAGCACGAACTGCGCATCGCGCGTCAGCTCCGCCGGGATAAATCACCGCCCAGCAGGTAATGCCTCGACGAAGCTCCCCGCGTAGCCCGCCTCGCCGGCGCGCAGGCGCAGCGCGTTCTCGAGACCGGTGAGCGGGCAGGAGCGGCCGGTCAGTTCGACGAAGAACCCCCAGCCGGCCGCCGGCAGGTGCAGCAGCGGCATCCAGCGCCAGCGCAGCGCGAGCAGTCCGCCGAGCAGGGCGTAAGACGATGAACGCGAAATGCAGGACGAGGACGGCATCGGCAGCGAGACGGGCAGTCATCGGCGTTCGCCTGGTCGGGCGGCAAGCGGGGATTCGGATTTGCGCAAGCTGGGGCCAGTGGGATTACCATGTAAACCCGCGCATAGAGCGGTGTCCGTTACGAGGAGGAGGTTACCATGTCCGTTCCGCCCGATCAGGCCAAGGAGGTCATGCAGCAGATGATGCAGGCGGGTCAGTCGCTGACCCAGGCCTATATGGAATTTCTTGGCAAGCAACAGTCGGCGTTTTCCGAACCCGCCGCCGCCCCTGCCGCAGCCGCGATGTCGATGCCAGACCTCGAGCCATTCGCCAGGATGCAACAGGAGTTCGCCGCGCAACACGCGCAGTTGTGGCAGTCGATGCTGCAGCGCAAACCTGGTGAGCCCGCCGAACCCCTGGTGGCGCCGGAGCCAGGCGATCGCCGCTTCAGCGCGCCGGAGTGGGCCGAGAACCCGTTTTTCGATTATCTGCGCCAGGCCTACCTTCTCAACTCGTCCTTCCTGACGAAGGTCGCCGACACGGCGCCGATCGAGGAGGGGCCGAACAAGACGCGCATGCAGTTCGTGACCCGGTTGCTGGTGGAGGCCATGGCGCCGTCCAACTTCGCCGCGACCAACCCGGAATTCGTCAAGACCGCGGTCGAGACCAAGGGGGAAAGCATCACCAAAGGCATCCGGAACATGCTGGAGGATCTGCAGAAGGGTCGCATCTCGATGACCGACGAGGCGGCGTTCGAGATCGGCACGAACATCGCGACCACACCGGGGTCCGTCGTCTATGAAAATGAGCTGATCCAGTTGATCCAGTACGCCCCGGCCATCGACCAGGTGTTCGAACGGCCGATCCTGATGTTCCCGCCGTTCATCAACAAGTATTACCTGATGGACCTGCAGCCGGAAAACTCGTTCGTCGGCTACGTCGTCGAGCAGGGCTTCACCGTATTCCTCGTTTCCTGGCGCAGCGCCACCGAGGAGCAGGCCAGGATCACCTGGGAGGATTACCTGGAGATGGGTCCGCTGACGGCGCTGCGCGTCGTGCGCGAGATCACGGGCGTCGCCAAGCCCAACGTCCTCGGCTTCTGCATCGGCGGTCCGATGATCTGCTCGGCGCTGGCGTTGCTCAGGGCTCGTGGTGAAGATCCGGTGGAAAGCCTGACCCTGATGACGTCGCTGCTCGACTATTCCGAGCCCGGTGAAATCGGCACCTTGGTCACCGAGGAAGGAGTCCATGCGTACGAGGCCAAGATCGGCAAGGGCGGCGTCATGCACGGCCGCGACCTGGCGGCGGTGTTCTCGGCGTTGCGCTCCAATGACCTCATCTGGCAGTACGTGGTCGGCAACTATCTGAAAGGCAACACGCCCAAGCCGTTCGACCTGCTCTACTGGAACTCCGACAGCACCAATTTGCCGGGTCCGTGCTTCACCTGGTACCTGCGCAACATGTACCTGGCGAACAATCTGCGCGTGCCGGGCAAACTGGAAATGCTGGGCGAGAAGATCGACCTCGGCAAGGTCACCGTGCCGTCGTACATCATGGCCGCGCGCGAGGACCACCTGGTGCTGTGGCATGCCGCCTACCTGTCGCGAAAGATACTGGGTGGTCCGAGCACCTTCGCGCTGGCCGCCAGCGGCCACATCGCCGGTTCCATCAACCCGGCTTCCAAGAACCGGCGCAGCTACTGGGTGAACGACAGCGAGGAAACGCTGACCGCCGAAGAGTGGCTGGCCGGGGCCGTCGAGCAGAAGGGCAGTTGGTGGCCGCACTGGGCCGAATGGCTCGGCCAGCGCAGCGGCAGGAAGGTCGCCGCGCCGAAGAAGCCGGGCAACGCGACCTACAAGGAGATCGAGCCGGCGCCAGGTCGCTACGTCAAGGCGAAAGCTACCTGATCCGGGTCGTGTCGCCATGGCGTTCCGCCATCGGCGGATACCCGCTAAAGGCCGTTCTGCTCGATGATCTGCTTCAACTGCGCGATAGCGGAAGGGTCGAAGCGGAGGCTATGGCTCTTCTTGCCCAGTATCTGGCGGGCTTTCGAGCCGTAGGTGTCGATCTGGAGGAATTTCCGCCCCTCCTCGTCGGTCACGATGTCATAGGTGCAATCAGCCGCAGCGTGCGTCAACGGCTCCAGCGATGCCTGGTGCGTGATGCTGGATACGAGGGCCATGAGCAATCCTCCACGAAACCGGGACTGGCCTGCCGCGCCGGTCGGGCAGGCACCCCGTCACGGCGGTACTATACCGCCGCTACGGCACGCCGTGTGACGATCCGGTCATCACGACCGGAAATCCGCGGGCCGCTGCTACCGAACCGGCCACTGATCCAGGGCTTGCCGCCGTTGGCGTATCCCTCGCGCAACATGCGGCACCCGTGCCAACGAACGCGACTGCACTGCGGAATGCCGGCTGTTTGGGCGTCGTCGATGCAGTGTCATGCATTTGTTTGACCTGTTGATGCTGCAAGACGCGCCTCCAGGAATTCGATGGATGCACACAGATCAGGCGGTGGGTCATCGGTGAGTTGTTTCAGGAAAGCAATTGAGTCGACCAGATCATCGGCAGTGGCGCCCGTGGCATCCAGATGAGATGAAATCTGCTCTGCCAGGATCGTCAGGGAAGCAAGCGCCAGACCTTCCTGTGGGTTCCGGCGGAGGACATAAGGTTTTCCGAGAACATTCAGGCCCCTTTGGGCCAGCGCCAGGGCCGCCACCAGCTTTCCGCGTGCCTGCAACCGATGGGCAGCGGACCAAAGCGGAGTTGGCGCGAATAACCGCAACCATACTCCTGGCGGAATCAAAGAGGCGCATAACGTCTGACATAACCGGCGCTGCGCGGCTTCATCGCGTAGCGTCCGTGTTGATGGATGGGTTGAACGAAGCCGCTACGCGGAGGAGTCGCCCCGTTGATCCCCACGACTTATCCTGCACGTTCATCCCTTCGTATTGGAAGGAGATGATTCTGCAACAATTCGTGAGGACAAACCAGCATGACGAACAATTTCCCCGAGCCTTTTTCCCAGCAGTACGACAGCCACTTGAAGCACCTGAAGCTGAAGGGCCTGCAACCCAAGACCATCGACGCCTACGCGCGTGCCATCCGGCGCCTCGGCGGGTATTTCGACTACCGCATCGACGCCCTCTCGGAGGCGCAACTCACCGAGTACTTCAGTGACCTGATCGGCACCCACTCGTGGAGCGCGGTCAAGCTCGACCTCTACGGTCTGAAGTTCTTCACCACCCATGTGCTCAAGCGCCCGTGGGCGATGCCGAACCTGATCAAACCACCGAAGACGCAACGACTGCCGGACATTGTCACGGTCGACGAAGCGCAACGGCTGTTTCTGGCGACGCGGGTACTCAGCTACCGGGTCTTCTACTTCACCCTCTACAGCCTGGGGTTACGCCTGGGCGAAGGCCTGGCCCTCAAGGTTGGCGACATCGACGCGGCCCGCCTGCGCGTGCAGGTGCGCGACGCCAAGGGCAACCGGGACCGCCTCGTCCCCCTGCCGCAGGCCACGCTGTCGGTGCTGCGCCGCTTCTGGCAAACCCATCGCCATCCCGAACTGCTCTTTCCCAATCGCCACGCCGGCCTGAAAGGCGCGCATCTGGCGACTTCGCCGCTCGATCGCGGCGGCGTGCAGATCACGCTGCGCAAAGTCGCGGCCGAATGCGGCCTAAAAAAAAGATCACCCCGCACAGCCTGCGGCACAGCTACGCCACGCATCTGATCGAGCATGGCGTCGATCTCCTGGAAGTCCAGAAGATCCTCGGTCACCACTCCATCCTGACCACGGCGCGTTATACCCACCTCACCAGTCACTGGCGAACATCCGGATGAGCTTGCCCGCGAACAGCCTGAGCGCCCGGCAAGAGACTCGCAGCAATCGATGGAAACCTCGTTTCATGGCGGTCCCCGAGCATTGGCCTTGGCGAGCGGCAAGAGCGTGCCGGTGACCTGAAGTTGCCCACCGCAATGCGGGCAGCACATCGACCCCAGGCGGGCCACCCGGCGCACGAATGCGGCCACCGATTCGATCAATGCCGGTTCCGGCGGCGGGACGGCCAGTGCCGAGCGTGCCGCCGCGAGCCCCGTCTTCTTCCTCGCCGGCGAGAGCAGTCCATAGTGCCGGATGCGCTTGAACCCGGCCGGCAGCACATGCAGTAGAAAGCGCGCGATGAATTCGCTGCCCGACAAACGTAGCGTGCGTTTCCGGCCATCGGCATCGGCGCGACCCCGGAACGCCACCTGGTCGTTCTCGATACCGACGATGCGTTCATTGGAAATCGCCACCCGGTGCGTATAGCGGCCCAGATACTCCAGTACAGCCTCAGGCCCGCCCAGCGGTTGCTTGGCATAGACCACCCAGTCATGGGCGTAGAGGCGTTGCTTGAGGCGTTGCCACCCGACAGGGTCGAGGAAATCAGGCAGACGCCCGTGCCGGCGCAAGCCGTCGAGGCCGGCGACGAACTTGCCGCGAAACACCCTGGACAGCGCCCGCACCGGAAACAGGAAGCCCTTCTTCGGGCTGATCCATTCCCCGGTGTCGGAAAGCGCACCACCGGCCACCAGTGCATGCACATGGACGTGCCGCCCGAGATCCTGTTTCCAGGTATGCAGGACCAGCGAGAAAGCCGGCACGCCGCCCAGATGGCGCGGGCTCCCGGTAAACTCGGTCAGCGTCGCCGCGGCAGCGGCGAACAGGTTCTCGTAGAGCCGGCGCGGTGCCGCGCCGATCAGGCCGTTGAGATCGTGCGGCAGGGTGGAACAAGGGCGGACGCGATCTGGCTCAGCGCAGCCGGAAGCGGACGGGCAGCAGGGCCTCGCGCGGGGCGTCGGCGGGCAACGAGCGCAGCGAGCGCACGGCCCGCAGCGCGGCGTCGTCGAGGATGCGGTGGCCGCTGCCTTGTTCGACGCGGGCGGCCGTCACCCGGCCGCTTTCGTCGATAATGATGAGCACCAGCACTTCGCCTTCGAATCCGCGGGCGATCGCTTCCGCCGGGTAAAACTGGCCGGCGTCGTTGAGCTTTTCCATGTGCTGGCGAACGGCCTGGGTCCAGGTCTTCGCCGCCGGCGGTTTTTCGCGTTCGCTGCGCGGCGGGGGCTTGGACGGCCTGGCTGCCGGCTTCGGTTGTTCCGGCAGCGTCAGGGGCGGTGGCGGCGGCAGCGGCGGCAGCTCTGGCTGCGGGGCGGGGCGCAGGGTCGCCGCCAGTGGCGGCTGTTGTCGTGCCGGCGGCGACGGCTGCACGAGCAGCAAGGCGACCAGCGGCAGCGCGTGCAGCAGCAGGGAAGCGACGAGGGCCAGGAAAAGCCGGGATGCGGTCCGGGTCATGAGAAAATGCAGGCTGGTCCTGGCGGAGTGCAAGCGTCGATGATGGCGGGTTTCCGGGAAGCAACTGCTCGCAATGATAATCGCGACCGGGCTGGCATTGCCCGCTTTCGCCCAGTTCTGGTCGGGCGATCCGGCGGCGCTGCCGACGCCGACCGCGTTCGTGACGCGCCTGGAACTGGGCGACGTGGCGCAGGCACAAGCCTGGCTTGACGCCGGGCTGCCGCCGGAATTCATGGGCAGCCGCATCGGCAACGGGCTGATGATCGGCGCCTGGGAAGGCAACATCGACATGATGCGGCTGTTCATCTCGCGTGGCGCCGATATCAACCGGATGAACGGCAACGGCGAGACGGCGATCATCCTGGCCGCCTGGCGCGGGCAACTGGCGGCGGTCAAGTGGCTGCTCGAGCGCGGGGCGCGCCTCAATGCCCCGCCCCGCCAGTGGTCGGCGCTCCACTATGCGGTGTTCGCCGGGCATCGCGAGGTGGTGGACTATCTGCTGGCGCAGGGTGCCGACATCAATGCGCGGAGCACCAACGGCTCGAGCGTGCTGATGATGGCAATCTACGAGGGCCGCGAAGATCTGGCGCGGCTGCTGGTCGAGAAGGGAGCCGAGCGCGGCGTCAGGAACGACTGGGGCGACGGCGCGCTGGAATGGGCGATGCGCTACAACCAGTTGAACATCGCGCGCATGATCACCAACCCGGAAGAGTTCAACATCGCCGTCAGCCAGCCAAAGGAGACCTGGGGCGAGCCGCAGCGCTCGCTGCGCATGTCGAAGGAACTCGAGGACCTGATGGAAATGCGCGAGAAACTGGTCGAGCGCGGCGAGTCGACCGCGGCGATCGAAAAGCGCATCGCCATCGAGCGGGTACGCATCATGCGGGCCGAGGCCGACCGCCAGCCGGCGCCGCAGCGCGCCGTGACGATGGAAATCACGGCCAGCCGCAAGGCGCCGCAGGAGCAGTCGGCGACTATCGTCTACGAAAAGGAGGGCAAGGCGGCCGCCAAGGGGAAGTCGCCGCCGGCGGCGAAGAAGAAGCCCGGCGCGGAAAAGCCCGCCGCCAACTAGGCGGTTCCTAGCTGACGGTCATCACCGCCCTGACCAGTTCGGCCAGCGTGCGCACGCCCATTTTCTCCATGACCCGGGCGCGGTGCGCTTCGACGGTCTTCATGCTGATGTCGAGCTGGTCGGCGATCTGCTTGTTGAGCTTGCCGGCGACGACGAGTTCCATGACCTCACGCTCGCGTTGCGTCAGATGGTCGATGCGCTGCGCGATGGCGCTGTCGCGCCGGTGGCGGGCGGCGAGTTCGCTGCCCAGTTGCAGCGCCTGCTCGATGCGGGACAGCAGGTCGGCGTTGCGGAAGGGTTTCTCGATGAAGTCGCAGGCGCCGCGCTGGAGGGCGGCGACCGCCATCGGCACGTCACCGTGGCCGGTGACGAAGATGATCGGCAGGCGCGAACCGAGCGTGTCGAGCTTTTCCTGAAGTTCGAGGCCGCTCATTTCCGGCATGCGGACGTCCAGCACCAGGCAACCATTCATGGCCTCGTGGCGGGCGCCGAGGAAGGCGTCGGCGGAAGCGAAGCAGGCCACGCGGTAACCCTCGCCCTCGAGCAGCCAGGTCATCGAGTCGCGCATCGCCTCGTCGTCGTCGACGACGTAGATGGTCTGTTCAGTCATCTTCTTCCTCGATCGGTACGGTGAATCGGAATACGGTGCCGCCATCGCGGCGCGGCTCCACCCACAGTTTACCCTGATGGAATTCGATGATGGAGCGGCAGATGGCGAGGCCGATGCCCATGCCTTCCTCCTTGGTCGTGTAGAACGGCGTGAAGATCTTCTCGACGTCGGCTTCGGCCATGCCGTGCCCACGGTCGGCGACGGTGACCTCGACCTGGCGCTGGTCGAGATGGCGCGCCCGGATGCTCAGCCGCCGGTGTTCGACCGGGGTGTCGTGCATCGCCTCGATGCCGTTCTTGATCAGGTTGAGCAATACCTGCTCGATCATGATGCGGTCGACGACGATGCGCGGCAGGTTTTCCGGGATGTCGATGAGCAGTTGCGTGCTCGAACGCTGTGCCTCGATGTCGGCGAAGGCGCGCGCTTCGTCGATCAGTTGGGCGAGATGGACGGGCTGCCGGTTGGGGTCGCTCTTCTTCACCATGTCGCGCATGCGGCGGATGATCTTGCCGGCGCGCTCGGCCTGTTCGCCGGCCTTCTGCATCGCGGCGAGCAGGTCGTCGAGCTGGTAGTTGCCCGAGTGCATGCGCTTGACGCAGCCCGGCGCAGTAGTTGGCGATGGCCGACAGCGGCTGGTTGAGCTCGTGCGCCAGCGAACTCGCCATCTCGCCCATCGTGATCAGCCGCGAAGTCTGTTCGAGGCGCTTCTGCTGCTGCAGGTTGACTTCGTCGATGTGCTTGCGGTCGGTGATGTCGGCGGCGATCTGGACGCGCACGGTGCGCCCGTTGACCCAGCGGATGGCGCGCTCATGAACGTGGTACCAGTGCCCGGACATGAGGTGCTGGATCTCGCCGTCGAACAGTTCGCACGGCAGGTCGTCCGGGCTGAGGCCGGCCGGGTCGAGAACCAGCGCTTCCGGCGGTGGGCGGCAGGCGGCGGTGACGATGGCCGAATCACGGCCGATGGCGTCGAAGCCGAAGACGCTCTGGAAGGCGCGGTTGGCGAAGAGGATCTCGCGACTGCCGGCATCGGCGACATGGACGGCGCTGTCGAGGCCGTCGATGACGGTGACGAAACGTTCGTGCGCGCGCTCCAGCTCGACCCGCGCCCGCTTCGGCTCGGTGATGTCGTTCATCGACGCCATCCAGCCGATCTGCTTGCCGTCGGTGGCGATCAGCGGCGAGAAGTAGAGGCGCACGTCGAAGCGCTCGCCATTCTTCCTCATGATGCGCATTTCGAAGCCGCTGGCCGGCGCCTGCCCGGCGAGCGCGGTGTCGATGTTGATCTGGAGCTGGGCGAACTCTTCCGGCGGCCAGTAAGGGTAGGGCGGCTTGACGCCGACCAGTTCGCTTTCGGAGAAGCCGGTCATGCGGCAGAAGGCGTCATTGACGAAGGTGATGCGGCCTTCGAGGTCGATGGCGCGCAGGCCGGTGATCAGCGATTGCGACATCGCCAGGCGGAAGGCGTAGGCGGCGCGCAACTGCTCCTCCGTCTCCGCCCGGCGCCGCGCGTGGCGGCGCAGCTGGATCAGCGTGGTCGTCGCGATCAGGGTCAGCACGAGAATCAGTGCGGCCGGCACGAACGGCGCCCAGATGCCGCCGCCGCGGTAGGCGACGATGTCGAGGCCAAGCCGGTTGTTGGGCAGGTCGAGGCTGATGGTGCCGGAAATCTTGCGGTCGGTCGGGCTGATCGACGAATTGCTGAGCACCTCGCGATTGTCGGCGTTGACCACCGTCAGGCTGTAGCGCGCCGTGAAGGTGGCCGGCAGCGTGACGCGCAGCAGGGCTTCCAGCGACATCATGGCGCTGAAGGCGCCGATGTCGCTACTGCCGCGCTGGACCGGGTAGATCAGGTCGTTCGCCCGGCGTAGCGAGGCGTCGCCGTAATCCGGCGAAAACGACGGCCGGCGGATGCGCAGGGCTTCTTCCAGCGCCGCCAGGCGCACCCCGGTGAGTTGCTCGCCGACGAAGACCGCAGTCGCTTCGTGCGGCGACACCCACTCGACCTTGCCGTCGGTGCCGACCCAGACGATGGCGGTGATCTCGGGGTTGTCGCGCACGTAGCGCGCCGCCCGGACCTGGAACGACTCGTAGGTGAGCTGGCGGAATTCCTGCTCGCGCGTGAGCTCGGAAAGGAAGTCCTGATGCGCATGCAGGCGCGCCTCGATGGTCCGTTCCGCCCAGTGCATGTCGCCTTCCAGCGCCGACAACGCGGTGTCCTGCTCGCGCCACTGGAGCAGCGCGGTGACGACCAGCATTGCCAGCGCGAAGATGCCGATGGCGACGTAGGGCGCGAGCCAGAGGAGGGTCTGCTGCGGCTGACGGGGCGGGGTGCGGACGAACATGGGCCGATTCTTCGCCGAGCCGGCGGCCCGAGCCATTGGGAGTTACCCTAACAGCCGCCGGCCGGCCACACGCTCACCTATGCCAGGCCGCGAGGGATTCGCTGAACCAGCGAAGAAATGGCAGGGTGGTCTGGGCGGCAGGCATCGGATACGTTGAGCGAAAAAAAACGGCGCCGGGTTGCCCTCGGCGCCGTTTTTGCCCTGTTCAGGGCGTTGACCGCAACAGGCTTACGCCATCGCTTCGTACAGCGGCAGGGTCAGGAACTCCGGGTAGTCCGGGGTCAGCGACATCTTGTCGAAGATGACGGCGGCCTGGTCGTAGCTGGCGGTGTCTTCGCCCTGGGCGGTGACGGTGGCCTTCACCTTGGCCAGTTCCTCGGCGATCATCGGGCGCACCATGTCTTCGGTGACCTTGCGGCCATCGTCGAGGATGCCCTTCGGCGACACCACCCACTGCCAGACCTGCGAGCGGGAGATTTCGGCGGTGGCGGCATCTTCCATCAGGTTGTGGATGGGCACGCAGCCGTTGCCGGCCAGCCAGGAGCCGAGATAGTGGATGCCGACGTTGATGTTGTTGCGCAGGCCGGCTTCGGTGATCGGGGTTTCCGGCTTGAAGTCGAGCCACTGCGCCGGGCCGAAGTTGCCCTCGACCTGCTTTTCCGAACTGGTTCGGCTTGTCGCCGAGCACCTTGACGAACTCTTCCATGGCGATCGGCACCAGGCCCGGGTGGGCCACCCAGCCGCCGTCGTAGCCGTCGTTGGCGTCGCGGGTCTTGTCGTGGCGGATGCCGGCCAGCGCCTTTTCGTTGGCGACCGGGTCGTTCTTGATCGGGATCAGGGCCGACATGCCGCCCATCGCCGGCGCGCCGCGCTTGTGGCAGGCCTGCACCAGCGCCAGCGCGTAGGAGCGCATGAAGGGCACTTCCATGGTGATGGCGCCGCGCTGGGCCAGGCAGAAGTTCTTGTTCTTCTTGAACTTCTTGATGCAGGAGAAGATGTAGTCCCAGCGACCGGCGTTGAGGCCGGCGGAGTGGTTGCGCAGTTCGTAGAGGATTTCTTCCATCTCGAAGGTGGCGAGGATGGTTTCGACCAGCACGGTGGCCTTGATGGTGCCTTGCGGCAGGCCGATATGGTCCTGGGCCATGACGAAGATGTCGTTCCACAGGCGGGCTTCGAGGTGGCTTTCCATCTTCGGCAGGTAGAAGAACGGGCCGGCGCCGCGGGCGATCTGTTCCTTGGCGTTGTGGAAGAAGACCACGGCGAAGTCGAAGATGCCGCCGCCGACGCGCTGGCCGTCGACCAGCACGTGCTTCTCGTCGAGGTGCCAGCCGCGCGGACGGATCTGCAGGGTGGCGATCTTGTCGTTCAGCTTGTATTCCTTGCCGGCTTCGTTGGTGAACGAGAGTTCGCGGCGGATGGCCTTGTACAGGTTGACCTGGCCCTGGATCTGGTTGTCCCAGTTCGGGGAATTGGAGTCCTCGAAGTCGGCCATGTAGGAATCGGCGCCCGAATTGAAGGCGTTGATGATCATCTTGGCTTCGACCGGGCCGGTGATCTCGACGCGACGGCAGTGCAGCGCCGGCGGCACCGGCGCAACCTTCCAGTCGCCGGCGCGGATGTGCGCGGTTTCCGGCAGGAAATCGGGCATTTCGCCGGCATCGATGCGCGCCTGGCGAGCGACGCGGGCCTTCAGCAGTTCCTGGCGGCGGCCTTCGAAGGCGCGGTGCAGCTTGGCGACCAGTTCGAGGGCTTCGGGAGTCAGGATGGATTCGTATTCGGGCTTGATCGGGGCGGTGATTTGCACGCCTTGCGGAAGGTTGAGGGCCATGTCTGCTCCTGAATGATGAGGGTGAATGATGCGACGCAGCGAATTGTATTGCTCGGACGCGTCAAGAAAAACCAGGCTAAAATCAAATCATTTGTTACCGGAAGTATCGAATGGACCGCCTCAAGCAGATCGAAGCCTTCGTGCTGGTCGCGACGCGCGGCAGCCTGTCGGCGGCGGCGCGGGCCGAAGACGTGACGCCGGCAATCATCGGCCGCCGGTTGGATGCGCTGGAAGCCCGGCTGGGCGTCAAGCTGCTGCTGCGCACGACCCGCCGGGTGACGATCACCTTCGAGGGGCAGGCGTTTCTCGAGGACTGCCAGAAGATGCTGAACGACCTGGCGAACGCCGAGGCGGCCGTCTCGCTCGGCGGCGTGAGGGCCAGCGGGCAGTTGCGCGTCTCGGCGCCGTCCGGCTTCGGGCGCCGGCATGTGGCGCCGCTGCTCGGCGAATTCATGCAGGCTAACCCGGAAGTTGCGGTCAACCTCGATTTGAGCGACAGATTGGTCGATCTGATCAACGAGAACATCGACTGCGCCATCCGCATCGGCGAACTGACCGATTCCAGCCTGGTCAGCGTGCGGCTGGGCGAAATGCGACGGATGGTCGTCGCCAGCCCGGCCTACCTGGTGGCGCATGGCGTGCCGCGCGCGCCGGCGCGATCTCGCCAGGCACAATTGCCTCTCGCTCGGCCAGCAGCGCGGCTGGGTCTTCCGCCACCCGGAAACGGGTGACATCGACACGCTCAAGGTCGGCGGCAACTTTCGAATGCAACGACGGCGCCGTCCTGCACGAATGGGCGCTGGCCGGGCGCGGGCTGGCCTGGCGCTCGCTGTGGGAAGTCGGCCGCGACCTCGGGGAGGGACGCCTGACGTCTGTGCTCGATGCCTGGCAGGCGCCGCCGATGGGCATCCATGCCGTTTTTCCGCAGCGCCGCCATCTGCCGCTGCGGGTGCGGCTGTTCATCGACCTGCTCAAGGAAAACTACAGCAATCCGGGCTACTGGGAACTGCGGTGAAGCGGCCTGCCTATCGGGTGCTGGGCATCCTTTCGCTGGCCCTCGGCGCGATCGGCGCCGTGTTGCCGCTGCTGCCCACCACGCCTTTCCTGCTCCTCGCCGCCTACTTCTTTGCCCGGTCGCATCCCGAATGGGAGGCGCGCCTGCTGGCGCATCCGCAGGCCGGCCCCGCGATCCGCGCGTGGCGCGACCATCGCGCCATTCCGCTGGCTGCCAAGCGGCTGGCGACCTTGTTGCTTGTCTTGAGCACCATTGGCGGGTGGCTGATGCTGCCTGATTGGTGGCGGTTCATCCCGGGGACGGTGGGCGTGATCGTCCTGTCGTGGATATGGACGCAGCCGAGCGTTTGAGTCAGGCGCGCAAGGCCGCGAGGATGCCGCGCCATTGATCGAGCTTCGCGTCTCGCGAAAGACCGGCATGGGCCGGGCTGGTGGAGGGCAGGCGCACCAGCGTCAAGCCGGATCGGTCCGGTTTGGACAGCACATGCTTGCGGAAGATGGATTCCGCCATCACGCCATTGAAGAAGACATGGTGGATCTCCGGGTGGCTGCGAAAGAAGCCCGCGAAGTCGTTGACCGCCGTCGACCGGCGCACGATGGCCGAGTCCAGGCTGCCCGGTCGCTTGCAGCTATCGAGCACGTCCCATAGTGCGATGCCGGCCGCGCGGAGGGCGCGGGTCCGCTCGGCATAGGGGCCGTCGGCCGCGAAGCCGAGCAGGGTGCCCATGATCGGCCAGAAGGCATTGCGCGGATGGGCGTAGTACTCGCGGGCAGCCAGTGACGCCTGGCCGGGCATGCTGCCGAGGATCAGGAGGCGCGCATCGGCGCGGGCGATGGGAGGAAAGCTGCGGGCGAGGTCGGTCATGCGCGGTGCAAATGAAAAGGCCGGCGCCTTGTGAGCGCCGGCCCGGTGCCGCCGGATAGGGCAGCAGGTAAGGCTTAGTGGAACTGCTCTTCTTCGGTCGAGCCGGACAGAGCCTTGACGGAGGAAGAGCCGCCCTGGATGACGGTGGTGACGTCGTCGAAGTAGCCGGCGCCGACTTCCTGCTGGTGCGAAACGAAGGTGTAACCCTTGTCGCGAGCAGCGAATTCCGGCTCCTGAACCATGTTGACGTAGTGCTTCATGCCTTCGCCGCCGGCGTAGGCGTGAGCGAACTGGAAGCTGTTGTACCAGTTGATGTGGATGCCGGCCAGGGTGATGAACTGGTACTTGTAGCCGAGCGCGGAGAGATCTTCCTGGAAGGAGGCGATCTGCGAGTCGTTGAGGTTCTTCTTCCAGTTGAAGGACGGCGAGCAGTTGTACGACAGCAGCTTGCCCGGGCTGGCGGCCAGCACGGCTTGCGCGAATTCGCGGGCGAAGCCGATATCGGGCACGCCGGTCTCACACCAGACGAGGTCAGCGTAGGGAGCGTAGGCGACACCGCGGGAGATCGACTGCTCCAGGCCGTTCTTGACGCGGTAGAAACCTTCCTGGGTGCGCTCGCCGGTCAGGAACGGCTTGTCGTTCTCGTCGTAGTCCGAGGTCAGCAGGTTGGCGGCTTCGGCATCGGTACGGGCCAGGATCAGCGTCGGCACGCCCATGACGTCGGCGGCGAAGCGGGCGGAGATCAGCTTTTCGCAGGCTTCACGGGTCGGGACGAGCACCTTGCCGCCCATGTGGCCGCACTTCTTGACGGCAGCCAACTGGTCTTCGAAGTGAACGCCGGCGGCACCCGCGGCGATCATGTTCTTCATCAGTTCGAAGGCGTTCAGGACGCCACCGAAACCGGCTTCAGCATCGGCGACGATCGGCAGGAAGTAGTCGATGAAGCCGGCGTCGCCAGGATTGATGCCGCGCGACCACTGGATCTCGTCAGCACGCTTGAAGGTGTTGTTGATGCGGCGAACCATGGTCGGAACGGAGTCGTAAGCGTACAGCGACTGGTCCGGGTACATGGTTTCGGAGGTGTTGCCGTCGGCGGCGACTTGCCAGCCGGACAGATAGACGGCCTCCAGGCCGGCCTTGGCCTGTTGCATGGCCTGGCCGGCGGTGATGGCGCCGAATGCGTTCACATAGCCCTTCTTGGCGCCGCCGTTGACCTTGGCCCACAGGGTTTCGGCGCCGCGCTTGGCCAGGGTGTAGTCGATCGGCAGGGAGCCGCGCAGGCGGACGACGTCAGCAGCGGAGTAGCCGCGCTTGATGCCTTTCCAGCGGGGGTTGGTGGCCCAGTCTTTTTCCAGTTCGGCGATTTGCTGTTCACGAGTGCTCATGTGAGTTCCTCAAGATAGGTGATTGGGGGGCGGCTCGGCGGCGCTGTCATGGCGACGACGCAACGTCGATGGCCGAAAGTATAGTGATTTTCTTGCCCGGCAGCAACAGTCTTATATAAGACATAAGACATTTTTTTATCCAATAAAAACAGCGTATTGCATTCACGTTTTCATGATGCGAAACGCTGTCCGTGTCAGTGAAACGAGGTCGTGCCTTATCAGCGCAGGGGCTTGTTGCCGACCACGATGCCGTCCTCGTCGGCGTACAGGAATTCACCGGGATTGAAGGTGACGCCACCGAAGGTCACGGCGAGATTGCGGTCGCCGATGCCCTTCTTGACAGTTTTCTGAGGATGCGTATTCAGCGCACGGACGCCGATGTCGATGCCGGCGATGTCGCCCGAGTCGCGGATGCAGCCATAGACGACCACGCCCTCCCAGCCGTTCTTGTGGGCGAGGATGGCGAGCTGGTCGCCGACCAGCGCGCAGCGCAGCGAGCCGCCGCCGTCGATGACCAGCACCTTGCCCTTGCCGTCTTCGCCGAAGATCTCGCGGACCAGCGTGTTGTCCTCGAAGATCTTCAACGTGACGATCTCACCGCAAAAAGCGGCGCGGCCGCCATAAGGCTGGAACATCGGCGCGACGACGCGCACGGTCTTGCCCAGTTCAGCCTCGAATTGGTCGCACAGGTCGGGGGTCTTGAAGCTCATGGTCATCTCCGGAAGTAAAAAAAGCCGCGCAATCTTGCACGGCTTTCGGGGTGGATGGCAATCGTTCAGACGACGGCTTCGCTCTTTTCTTCCTCGAAATCGAGCCTGATTTTGCCCTCTTGGTCGAGGTCAACCGTGACATGCCCGCCGCTGGCCAACTTGCCGAAGAGCAGTTCGTCGGCCAGGGCCGCGCGGATCGTGTCCTGGATCAGGCGGGACATCGGGCGGGCGCCCATCAGCGGATCGAAGCCCTTGTCGGCCAGCATCTCCTTGACCGCGTCGCTGAAATGGACATCGACCTTCTTCTCGTGCAACTGTTCCTCGAGTTGAATCAGGAATTTGTCGACGACGCGCAGGATGACCTCGCGGTCGAGCGCGGCAAAGGAGATCGTCGCATCCAGGCGGTTGCGGAATTCCGGGGTGAACAGGCGCTTGATTTCCTGCATCTCGTCGCCTGCGTGCTTCGCAGTGGTGAACCCCATGCTGGTCTTCTGGAGGTCGGCGGCGCCGGCGTTGGTCGTCATGATGATGACCACGTTGCGGAAATCCGCCTTGCGCCCGTTGTTGTCGGTCAGCGTGCCGTGGTCCATCACCTGCAGCAGGATGTTGAAGATGTCCGGATGCGCCTTCTCGATTTCATCGAGCAACAGGACGCAGTAGGGCTTCTTCGTGATCGCCTCGGTCAGCAGCCCGCCCTGGTCGAAGCCGACATAGCCCGGCGGCGCCCCGATCAGGCGGGAAACGGCGTGACGCTCCATGTACTCGGACATGTCGAAGCGTTGCAGCTCCACGCCTAGGCAGTAAGCGAGCTGCTTGGCGACCTCGGTCTTGCCGACACCGGTCGGGCCGCTGAAGAGGAAGGAGCCGATCGGCTTGCCCGGATTGCCGAGCCCGGAACGGGCCATCTTGATCGCCCGGGCAAGCGCGTCGATGGCCTTGTCCTGGCCAAAGACGACCGCCTTCAGGTCGCGGTCAAGGTTCTTCAGGGCGCTGCGGTCGTCCAGAGAAACGTGCTGCGACGGAATGCGGGCGATCTTGGCGACGATTTCCTCGATGTCGGTCTTGCCGATCACCTTCTTCTGTTTCGACTTGGGCAGGATGCGCTGCGCCGCGCCGGCCTCGTCGATGACATCGATGGCCTTGTCGGGCAGATGGCGGTCGGTGATGTAGCGGGCCGACAGTTCGACAGCCGACGAAATCGCGGTGGCCGAGTACTTGATGCCGTGGTGTGCCTCGAAGCGGGTCTTCAAACCTTTCAGGATCTCGACGGTCTCGGCGACCGACGGCTCGTTGACATCGATCTTCTGGAAGCGGCGCGAGAGTGCGCTGTCCTTCTCGAAAATGCCGCGGAACTCGGTATAGGTCGTCGCGCCGATGCACTTGAGCGCGCCTGACGAGAGCGCCGGCTTGAGCAGGTTGGAGGCATCGAGCGTGCCCCCGGACGCCGCGCCGGCGCCGATCAGCGTGTGGATCTCGTCGATGAACAGGATGGCGTCGGGGTTGTCCTGAAGGGATTTCAGCACGCCCTTCAGCCGCTGTTCGAAATCGCCGCGGTACTTGGTGCCGGCCAGCAGCGAGCCCATGTCGAGCGCGTAGACGTTGGCTTTGGACAAAATCTCCGGCACCTCGCCTTCCACCACGCGGCGCGCCAGTCCCTCGGCGATCGCCGTCTTGCCGACACCGGCTTCGCCGACCAGCAGCGGGTTGTTCTTGCGCCGCCGGCACAGCGTCTGGACGACGCGCTCCAGTTCGCGCTCGCGGCCGATCAGCGGGTCGATCTTGCCCTGCAGCGCGAGCGCGTTGAGGTTGATCGTGTATTGCTCGAGCGGTCCGGCCTCGCCCTTTTCGCCCTCGCTTTCAGGTTCTCCCTCGGCAGGGGTCTTTTTCTGGGGCACCTTGCTGATGCCGTGCGAAATGTAATTGACGACGTCGAGACGGGTGATTCCCTGCTTCTGCAGGAAGTAGACCGCGTGCGAATCCTTCTCGCCATAGATGGCGACCAGCACGTTGGCGCCGTTCACTTCCTTCTTGCCGGACGACTGCACGTGCAGGATGGCGCGCTGGATCACGCGCTGGAAGCCGAGCGTCGGCTGTGTGTCGATGTCGTCGTCACCGGAGACGGTGGGCGTGTGCTCGTTGATGAAGCTGGACAATTCCTTGCGTAGCGCATCGGGCTTGCCGCCGCAGGCGCGGATCGCATCCGCCGCCGACGGATTGTCGATCAGGGCGAGGAGCAGGTGCTCGACGGTGATGAACTCGTGGCGCTTCTGCCTGGCCTCGACAAAGGCCATGTGCAGGCTGACTTCAAGTTCCTGGGCAATCATCAGTTCTCCTCCATGACGCAAGCAAGCGGATGCTGGTGCCGGCGGGCAAATGCGCTCACCTGCTCGACCTTGGTCGCGGCGACATCGCGCGGGAACACCCCGCATGTGCCGCGACCTTCGTGATGCACTTTGAGCATGATTCTCGTCGCTTGTTCAGTATCCATGGAAAAAAACCGTCTGAGAACGACGATGACGAATTCCATCGGCGTGTAATCGTCGTTCAGCAGCAGCACCTTGTACATCTTCGGAGGCACCGCCCGGGCACGCTGTGCCTCGAGCAGGCTCCCTTCCTGGGACTTCGTAGCCATGGTTCGATTCTATACAGTCCGCCCCATTCTGCAACGGGGAGGTATTCCATGTGCAGAAGCGGCTGTGAGGCCTTGATTATTCAAGGATAATGTTGCGCTGCGGCATCGAAATCTGTTGACGCGAAATTTCAGGTCGCGTAGAAAGCAACTGTGTTTGGATTCAAGCTGCATCAAGGTTGCCGCAAGCACCGGGTCGTTGAGCTCAAACAGGGAGTCGGGGAGACCCGGAGTTTGTCAGATTTTTGTAAGAAGGTAGCAGAAATGGCAATTGGTACTGTCAAGTGGTTCAATGATTCCAAGGGTTTCGGCTTCATCACGCCGGACGATGGCAGCGAAGATCTTTTCGCGCACTTTTCCGCCATCAACATGAATGGTTTCAAGACCCTGAAGGAGGGTGAGAAAGTTTCCTTCGAAGTCGTGCAGGGGCCCAAGGGCAAGCAGGCTTCCAACATCCAGCGCGCCTGAACGCCGGAACAGCCTTGACCGTGAAGCCCGTCTGATTTTCAGACGGGTTTTTTTCGTTTAGGCGACGGTGGATTCGTCCTGTTGTCGCAGGTCGTTCATCGGGCCAGCCAGTGGCCGGACTTGCCCCCCGACTTTTCGAGCAGGCGGATGTTCTCGATGCGCATGCCGCGGTCGACGGCCTTGCACATGTCGTAGATGGTGAGCAGGCCGACCGATGCGGCGGTCATTGCCTCCATTTCGACGCCAGTGCGCCCGTAACACTCGGCGGTCACCTCGCAATGGACCGCGTTGGCGGCTTCGTCGATGACGAATTCGGCGGCGACGCGGGTCAGTGCCAGCGGGTGACAGAGCGGAATCAGTTCGCCGGTACGTTTTGCCGCCTGGATTGCCGCGATGCGGGCAATTCCCAGCACGTCGCCCTTTTGCGCCGAGCCGTCGCGGATCAGTGCCAGCGTCGCCGACTGCATGCGGATACTGCCGGCGGCGCGGGCGATGCGGGCAGACTCGGGTTTGCCGCCGACGTCGACCATGTGGGCCTGGCCGGCGCTGTCGAAGTGGGTCAGGGTCTGATCGGTCACGGTTGGTTACGCTTGGTTACGACGTTGCCCGGCGGGCGCTGCGAATGGCTGCGTCTATCATATCCACCATGCGCCTATCTCCAACGTCTCGTCGCCGCGATTCCTGGCCTCTTCCTGATCGGTCCAGGCAGCGCCGCGCCGACGACTTGCCCGAACTTGGCGACGTCGCCAGCAACGAGCTGTCGCTGGCGGCCGAAAAGCGGATCGGCCAGCAGATCATGAACGAGATCCGCACGCGTGAGCCCTCGTATCTCGACGATCCGGACGTCACTACCTATATCAACCAGTTGGGCGCGCGGCTCGTTGCCGTCAGCAACGATCCGGGGATGGGCTTCGAGTTCTTTGCCATCGACGATCCAAGCATCAACGCCTTCGCGCTGCCCGGTGGCTTCATCGGCGTCCATACCGGGCTGTTGCTGGCGGCGCAGACCGAGTCGGAACTGGCCGGGGTGCTGGCGCACGAGATTTCCCATGTCACGCAGCGGCACATCGCGCGCCAGATCTTCCAGTCGAAGAAGCTGTCCATGGCGTCGCTGGTCGCGATGGGCGTCGCGCTGCTCGCCGCCCGCTCGAATTCGCAGGTGGCTGGCGCCGCCATCTCGGCGACGCAGGCCGGCGCGATTTCGTCGCAACTGGCGTTTTCGCGCGACTTCGAGCGCGAGTCTGACCGCCTCGGGTTCGACATGCTGCGGCGCTCCGGATTCGATGCGCGCGGCATGTCACTGTTCTTCGAGCGCCTGCAACAGACTTCGCGCCTGTACGAAAACAATGCGACCGCCTACCTGCGAACCCATCCGCTGACCGGCGAGCGCATCTCCGACATGCAGAACCGCGAGCACGCGACGGCTTACCGCCAAGTCGCCGACAGTTCCGATTTTCAATTGGTGCGCGCCCGCGTGCGCGCACTGCAGGGACGCCCGTCGGATGCGGTTGCCGATTTCGAGGGGCTCCTGCGCGAGCGCAAGTACGCCTCCGAGGCGAGTGCGCGCTACGGGCTGGCGGTCGCCAGGGTGCGCGGCCGCGACTGGGCGGCCGCTGAGCAGGAACTGCTCGCGGTCAGGAAGCTGAAGGTGTCGTCGGCGATGGTCGAGCGTCTGCTGGCGGAAGTCAAGATCGCGCGCGGCGACAAGGAGGCAGGGTTCGCGCTGTATCGCGAGGCGATGGCCCGCTATCCGCTGAACATGCCGCTCCTCTATGGCTACGGCACGGCGCTGATCGCCGACCGGAAGTTCGCCGAAGCCCTGAAATTCGCCGACGTGCAGTTGCAGAGCTATCCGCGTGATCTGCGCTTCCACGCGATGCGAGCCGATTCCTACGGCGCCCTCGGGCGTCGTTCGCAGCAGCACCTGGCACTGGCCGAGATGTCCGCGCTCAAGGGGCAGACGGCCGGCGCCATCGAGCAGTTGCAGTTGGCGCAGCAGGCGGGCGATGCCAACTTCTACGAGATGTCGGTGATCGATGGCCGCCTGCGTGAAATGAAGCGCCGCCAGATCGAGGAAATGAAAGAGCGCCGGAATTAAGGGTACAATCGTGACGCTCTCACATTGGGTAACGGACCATGGAATTTGATCGCGATCTCGACGTCAAGGGGCTGAATTGCCCGCTTCCCATCTTGCGCACCAAGAAGGCTCTGGCTGAAATGCAGTCCGGACAGGTTCTGCGCGTGCTGGCGACCGATCCCGGTTCGCTCAAGGACTTCCCGGCCTTTGCCCGGCAGACCGGTAACGAACTGGCCGAGCAGAAGGAAGAGAAGGGCGTCTTCGAGTTTTACCTGAAGCGCAAATAGGTTCGGCCTCCTGCGCATTTTTCGAGGATCGGCGGGCACCGGCGGGTGATCCCGCCGCTTGGCTTTTCTCCGACCCGGTCGACTGCCTGACGGCATACGATGCCACCAGCCTGGATACCGCTCTCGCCGCTGTCGCGGCGGAGCGGCTGTGGACGGTCGTGGTCCTCGACTACGAACTTGGCTACCAACTCGAAGCGGTGGCGGCGCCGAAGGACTGGGCGCCCGAGGCCGGCCGGCCCCTGGCGCGTTTCTGGCGCTTCCGCCGCTGCACACGGCTTGCGCGCGACGAGGCCGATGCGTGGCTGGGCGGGCAGGTGGCGGCAGCCGCGGAAGGCGGGCTGGCCGGCGTCGGCGGGCTGGCGCCGGGAGTCGATGAAAACTGGCATGCCCGCGCGGTCGACCGCATCAGGCGTTATATCGCCGCCGGCGACTGCTATCAGGTCAATCTCACCTTTCCGCTCGAGTTTTCCTGGTTTGGCGCGCCGCTGGCGCTCTATGCCAGGCTGCGCGAGACGCAACCGGTGCGCTTCGGCGGCGTGATCGGCGACGCCGACGGCGGCATCGTGTCGTTGTCCCCGGAACTGTTTGTCGAGCGCTGCGGCGACCGGCTGCGCACGCGGCCGATGAAGGGGACTGCGCCCCGCGCCGGCGACCCCGCGGAGCTGCTCGCGTCGCCGAAGGAGCGGGCGGAAAACGTCATGATCGTCGACCTGCTGCGCAACGACTTCGGGCGCATTGCCCGCAACGGCAGCGTCAAGGTGAGCGGACTCTTCGAGATCGAGGAGTATCCGACGCTGTGGCAGATGGTTTCCGAGGTGACGGCCGATGTTCCCGGACGTTCGCTCGGGGAGATCCTGCACGCGCTGTTCCCGTGCGGATCGATCACCGGTGCGCCGAAGATTCGCGCCATGCAGGTTGCTGCCGAACTGGAGGAGGGGCGGCGGCGCGGGCCCTACACGGGGGCGATGGGCTGGGTTGCTCCGGACGGCGACTTCCGCCTCAACGTGGCGATCCGCACCCTCGAACTGCTGCCCGGCGGGCAGGGACGGCTCGGGGTCGGCAGCGGCATCGTTGCCGATTCGTCGCCGGCGGCGGAGTGGCAGGAGTGCCTGCTGAAGGCACACTTCCTGCGCGAAGCCGATCCGGGGCTGAAGCTGATCGAGACGCTGCGCCTCGAGGACGGGCGCTACCCGCGTCTCGAACTGCATCTGCAGCGCCTTGCCGCATCGGCGCGCTGGCTCGGCTTCGCGATCGACGAAGAGACGGTCAGGGAGCACCTCGCGGCGATGCCGGCAGCCGGGATCTGGCGCGTGCGCCTGACCGCGGACAAGCGCGGCAGGGTCGAAACGGGCTGCGCGCCGCTGACCGAGGAAGCGCCGGGGCGACGCCTGGCCGTGCTGGCCGACCGGCGCGTGGACAGCCGCCGCCTGCTGCAGCGGCACAAGACCACTGCCCGCCACCTCTACGATGCCGCCCTGCAGGTGCTCGCGCCGGGCGTATTCGACGTCGTGTTTCTCAACGAGCGCGGCGAAGTGGCGGAGGGGGCGCGCAGCAATGTCTTCGTCGAGCGCGATGGCCTGCTGTGGACGCCACCGCTGGAAAGCGGCGCGCTGCCCGGTGTCCTGCGCGCCGAACTGCTGGCCGCCGGCCTGGCGCGCGAGGCGATCCTGCGGCTGCCAGACCTGGCCGACAGCTTCTGGCTCGGCAACGCGCTGCGCGGGCTGGTACCCGTCGAACTGGTGGTGGCGACTGCCTGAAAACCCGTGTCTTCCGGCGGTCGACCGCAGCCGTCAATGGCGCAACTTGCGCAGGTAGATCCCGATCAGCGCGAACAGGGCAGCACCGATACCGTAATAGAAAGCCTTGGCCGCCACGTCCTGGTATTCGATCAGGACCGGCGTATCGCCTTCGACCCGGTAGCGGATCGTCGTCTGGAAGTGCCAGGACGAGGCCTTGACCTCGAAGACGCCGTTGTCGATCTTCCACTTGAGCCAGTTCTTTCTTCCTGGATATCGCCGGCCGGTTCGGCTGGCGTCAGCGAGGTGAACAGGCCCTTGGCCCGGGCGTCGGCGAGATCGCTATAGGCGAAGCCGCACGGTTCCTGGTTCGCGCAGACGGCGACCACGCGGAATTCGGGCTTCCAGACGGTGCTCTTCTCCCACGGCCAGGAGATGATGAAAGCGACCGTACTTACCCAGACGAGGCCGGTAAAGATCATCAGGGCGATAAAAATCTCGGCCAACATGCCGCGCTTGTCGTCACTCATGGTTCTTTTCCTCGTTGCCGAGCCGCGCGAGTTGCGGGGCAAGTTTGTCGAGCGTCGCCGTGAATTCGGCAAGCCGCTGTCTTTCCTGGTCGATCACGGTGGCTGGCGCACGGGCGACGAAACTGTCGTTGCCGAGCTTGTTCCGCGCGATGGCGATCTGCTTTTCCAGCTTGTCGATTTCCCGGGCGAGGCGCGCCCGCTCGGCGGCGAGATCGATCTCGACCTTGAGCATCATGCGGGTAGCGCCGACGACGGCCACTGGCGCGACCGCGTCGGCTGGCAATTCGTTGACGATTTGCACTTCCGAGAGCTTGCCGAGCGCCTGCAGGATGGGGGCGAACTCGCCGATGTCGGCACCGCCGCCGGCGACCAGCAGCGGCATGCGTTGCGCCGGCGACAGGTTCATCTCGCCGCGCAGGTTGCGGCAGGCGTAGGCCAGCGCCTTGAGGCGCTCGACCCTGGCTTCCGCGGCTTCGTCGAGACGCGACAGGTCGGCGCGCGGGTAGGCGGCAAGCATGATTGAGTCATGCGTCTTGCGCCCCGCGATGGGCGCTACGGTCTGCCACAGTTCCTCGGTGACGAAGGGAATCAGGGGGTGGGCCAGGCGCAGTACCGCTTCCAGGACGCGCACCAGGGTCCGGCGGGCACCGCGCTGTTGCGCTTCATTGCCCGTCTGGATCTCGACCTTGGCGATTTCCAGGTACCAGTCGCAGAACTCGTCCCAGACGAACTTGTAGATCGCCTGTGCCAGAAGGTCGAAGCGGTAGTCAGCGAAGTGCTGCTCGATGTCCTTCTCGACGCGCTGCAGGAGGCTGACGATCCAGCGGTCGGCGAAACTGAATTTCAGGCGCGGTTCGCCTGCCGGCACGACGCAGACACCGCCGGCATTCTGTTCGTGATCGAGCGCGAGATCGTGGCCTTCGACGTTCATCAGCACGAAACGGGTGGCGTTCCACAGCTTGTTGCAGAAATTCCGGTAACCGTCGCAGCGGTTCAGGTCGAACTTGATGTCGCGGCCGGGGGAGGCGAGGCTGGCGAAGGTAAAGCGCAGCGCGTCGGTACCGAAGGCCGGGATGCCGTCGGGGAATTCCTTGCGCGTCTTTTTGGCGATGGTTTCCGCCTGCTTCGGATTCATCAGGCCGCTGGTGCGCTTTTCCACCAGCGCTTCGAGGCCGATGCCGTCGATCAGGTCGATCGGGTCGAGGACGTTGCCCTTCGACTTCGACATCTTCTGGCCCTCCGAATCGCGGATCAGGCCATGCACATAGACGTGTTTGAACGGGATCTTGCCGGTGACGTGCCTGGTCATCATGACCATACGGGCGACCCAGAAGAAGATGATGTCGAAGCCGGTGACCAGCACGGTCGACGGCAAATATTGCTGCAAAATCGGGTTGAATGCGTCAATCGCCTCGTCGCCGGTCCAGTCCAGTGTCGAGAACGGCCACAGCGCGGAGGAGTACCAGGTATCGAGCACATCCGGGTCGCGGGTCAGCGTGCCGGCGTAACCGGCCTGGTCGGCTACGGTGCGCGCCTCGGCCTCGTCGCGGGCGACGAAGATCTCGCCGTTGTCGCCGTACCAGGCAGGAATCTGGTGGCCCCACCACAACTGGCGGGAGATACACCAGTCCTGGATGTTGTTCAGCCACTGGTTGTAGGTGTTGACCCAGTTTTCCGGGTAGAACCTGATTTCGCCGGAATGGACGACCTCCAGGGCCTTCGCGGTGATCGACTTGCCGTCGGCCCCGCGCTTCGACATGGCGACGAACCACTGGTCGGTGAGCATCGGCTCGATGACGACATGGGTCCGGTCGCCGCGCGGCACCTTGAGCTTGTGCCTGTCGGTCTTCTCCAGCAGGCCGAGGGCTGCGAGATCGGCGACGACGGCCTTGCGGGCGTCGAAGCGGTCGAGGCCGCGGTATTTTTCCGGGGCGTTTTCGTTGATCTTGGCATCCAGCGTCAGGATCGAGATCATCGGCAGGCCGTGGCGCTGGCCGACGGCGTAGTCGTTGAAGTCGTGCGCCGGCGTGACCTTGACGCAGCCGGTGCCGAATTCGAGATCGACGTAGGAATCGGCGATGATCGGGATTTCGCGCTCGGTCAGCGGCAATTTCACCATCTTGCCGATCATGTATTTGTAGCGTTCGTCTTCCGGATGGACCATCACGGCGGTATCGCCGAGCATGGTTTCCGGCCGTGTCGTGGCAACGACCAGGCTCCCCGAACCGTCCGCCAGCGGGTAGCGGATGTGCCACATGAAGCCGTCTTCTTCCTCCTGTACGACTTCGAGGTCGGACACGGCGGTGTGCAGCTTCGGGTCCCAGTTCACCAGGCGCTTGCCGCGGTAGATCAGGCCTTCGTTGTAGAGGCGGACGAAGGTTTCGGTAACGACCTTGTTGAGGCCGGCATCCATCGTGAAACGCTCGCGCGTCCAGTCCGGGCTGGTGCCCATGCGACGCATCTGTTTGGTGATGGTGTTGCCGGAGTATTCCTTCCATTCCCAGACCTTTTCCAGGAACTTCTCGCGGCCGAGGTCATGGCGCGAGATGCCCTGCGCATCCAGTTGGCGCTCGACGACGATCTGGGTGGCGATACCGGCGTGGTCAGTACCGGGCTGCCACAGCGTATTGTGGCCCCGCATCCGGTAGTAACGGGTCAGCGCGTCCATCAACGTCTGGTTGAAGCCGTGGCCCATGTGCAGCGTGCCGGTGACATTGGGCGGCGGCAGCAGGATGCAGAAATTGTCGGCCATGCTGCGGTCGATCCCCGCAGCGAAGTAATTTCGGGCTTCCCACTCGGGGTACCAGCGGCGTTCAATGTCGGCGGGTTCGAAAGCTTTGGCGAGTTCCATCTGTCCGGAAGAAAAGCGGAAAACCTGAAATTATACTGGACAGGTTCTTCCGCCCCGCCGCGATCTCAGTCGCGCGGCGCGATCAGCTCGAGAATTTCCGGTTCGGCGAGGAAATCGCGTACCGTTGCCTCGATGATGGCCGGCATCTCGGCGGCTATCCGCTCGCTGATCCGGCGTGCCAGTTCGTGCGCGATGATGTCGAGCAGCGTGTCGTCGAAGGCGGGTCCGCTCGCTCTCTCCCGGCCAGCCTCGCCGGGCGGCGGGCTGGCTTCCAGTGGCGCCTCGGGCTCGGCATCGACGAGGATCGGCACGTCCTCGTCCGCATCGACGGCATCGGTCAACACCGGGACGTCGTCGACGTCGATGCCGCCATGCCTCCGGCGCTGCATCAGGGCGTCGGCACGGGCGATGATGTGACTGGACATGCCGGTTCTCCTTAGCGGTCGGCGAGGTCGAAGTAACGGATCTCGTAGCCGCGATCCCGGTAGAACTTGACGCGATCGCGGGCAGCAAGGCGCTCGTCCTCGCCCTGGCCGACGACTTCGATCAGGCTGTGGAAGCGCGAGAACCCCGGCGGCACGTCCCGGCCGAGGTTCATCAGGCGCTCGACCTGCGGCGGACTGTCGAGATTGCCGGCGATCAGGATCGGCGTTTCGTCGGCGATCGCGGAATCGGCGCGGCCATGCGGCACGAAGCCGAGAGCCGGCTGGGTCCACAGCAGGCGATCAAGGCTGGCGGCAACCGCCTCGTCCGGGGCGAAGACGAGCATGCGCTTCTTCTTCGCGTACGCCCCGCCGAGCAGGGCGCAGGCGGCGGCGATCGGGTCGGCAGCACCGTGGTAGAAGAAGACCTGGGTCAATTGAGCATGCCGGCGCGATGCAGCAGATAGTGGGTCAGGAGCGGCACCGGGCGGCCGGTGGCTCCCTTTTCGCTCCCCGATTTCCAGGCGGTGCCGGCGATGTCGAGGTGCGCCCAGGCGAACTTCTTGGCGAAGCGCGACAGGAAGCAGGCGGCCGTCACCGCGCCGCCCCAGCGGCCGCCGATGTTCGCCATGTCGGCGAACGGGCTCTTCAGCAGTTCCTGGTAGTCGTCCCACAGCGGCATGTGCCAGGCGCGGTCGTTGGCCTCGTCGCCGGCCACGAGCAATTCGCGGGCGAGGCCATCCCGGTTGGCGAAGAGGCCGGTCGCCACGTTGCCGAGGGCGATGACGCAGGCGCCGGTCAACGTGGCGACATCGATCACCGTGTCGGGCTCGAAGCGTTCTGCGTAGGTCAGCGCATCGCACAGGATCAGCCGCCCCTCGGCATCGGTGTTGAGGATCTCGATGGTCTGGCCGGACATCGACGTGACGATGTCGCCGGGGCGGCTGGCGTTGCCGCCCGGCATATTCTCGGTGGCGGGCACGATGATGGTCAGGTTGATCGGCAACTTCATGCGGGCCACGGCCTGCATCGTGCCGAGGACACTGGCGGCACCGCACATGTCGAACTTCATCTCGTCCATCTCGGCGCCGGGCTTCAGCGAGATCCCGCCGGTGTCGAAGGTCACGCCCTTGCCGACCAGGACAACCGGCTTCTCGCCGTTCCTGCCGCCCCGGTAGTTGAGGATGATCAGCTTCGGCGGCTGATGCGAACCCCGCGCGACGGAAAGGAGGGAATGCATCCCGAGTTCTTCCATCCGGGCGCGCTCGAGAACCTCGCAGCCGAGGTCGAATTCTCCTGCCATCGCCTGCGCCTGCTCGGCGAGGTAGGTCGGGTGGCAAACGTTCGGCGGCAGGTTGCCGAGTGTCTTGGTCAGCGCGACTCCCTCGGCGATCGCCATTCCCTGCCGGATGGCCTCTGCCGCCGGCCTCAACTCATTGCGCCGCTCGACGCTCAGGACCAGTTTGCGCAGCGGGTGGCGGGCTTCCTCCTTCTTGCTCTTGAACCGGTCGAAACGGTAGGTCGCCTCGAGCGCAGCCATGGTCGCCTGCCGGATACGCCAGGCGACGCCATGCCTGCGGACGGCGAGTTCGGTCAGGAAGATCGACGCATCGGCCGCCCCGGTGTCGCCGAGCGTTTTGACAGCAAGACGGATCGCGCTGCCGTATTCCCTTTCGTGGAACTCCCTTTCCTTGCCCAGTCCGACCAGCAGGACGCGCTCGCAAAGCGTTCCCGGGACGTTGTGCAGGAGCAGGGTGCTGCCCGCCTTGCCGGTCATGTCGCCCCGGCGCAGGATTTCCGAAATGTGGCCGGCAGCCGCCTTGTCGAGGAGTTGCGCGGCCAATGTCAGTCTGCGCGGTTCGAAGACGCCGACCACGACGCAGGCGCTGCGCTGCTTTTCCGGGCTACCGCTTTTTGTGCTAAATTCCAAAGGCTGCTCCTGTTCGGGAAAATATCGGTATCCGCGGAATTATCCGCGCATCTTTTCGGTTTCGTCAAAGCATGATATTCGAGCGCGCCGCCCGGCGCGAGTTCGCCCACACAGCTTCCGGCATCAGTGTCGCGCTGTTGGCCATACTGGCTTCGTCGAAGCTGATCCGGCTGCTCAAGGAAGCGGCGGGGGGGCTCATCGGCGCCGAGGCGATCGCCCCGCTGCTTGGCTTTGGGGCACTGAATTTCATGCCCGTGCTGCTCTCCCTGACCCTGTTTGTCTCGATCCTGCTGACGCTGTCACGCGTCTATCGGGATTCTGAGATGGTTGTCTGGCTTGCGTCCGGACAGCCGCTGACAGCCTGGGTCCGTCCAGTCCTGAAATTCGCCTTCCCGGTCGTCGCCGCGATTGCGGTGCTCTCTGGCTTCCTTTCGCCGTGGGCGCATTTCAGCGCCGCCCAGTATCAGGAGCAGTTGTCGGCGCGCAGCGACATGTCGCAGGTGTCGCCCGGTTCCTTCCAGGAGGCGAAGCGGGGCCAGCGGGTATTCTTCGTCGAGAATATAGCCACGGACGCGACCAAGGTTGGCAATGTCTTCGCCACTTCGTTCCAGAATGGCAAGTTGGGCGTCGTTATGGCGGAGACTGGGCATCAGGAGACCGCCGAGAACGGCGACCGCTTCGTCGTGCTGGAAAGCGGCCGCCGCTACGAGGTCGAGCCGGGTTCTCCGGCGTTCAAGGTAATGGAGTTCGAGCGCTACCGGATCAGGATTCAGGATGCCAAGACGCGGACACCGGATCGCTATCCCGACCGCATGGCGCTGCCCGAACTGGTGCTTGACGGCAGCCCGATCGCCCGCGCCGAATTGTTGTGGCGCATCGCCATGCCGGTCTCGGCGCTGATTCTCGCCCTTCTGGCGATTCCCCTGTCGTACGTCAATCCGCGTGCCGGGCGCTCGGCCAACATGCTGATCGCCGTTCTCATGTATGCCATCTACAGCAACCTCATTTCGGTCAGCCAGGCTTGGGTTGCGCAGGGCAAGCTCTCGTTCTGGATCGGCGTCTGGGCTATCCATGCCGTCATGCTGCTGCCGCTCGCGCTGCTGTTCTACCGGCGGACGATCCTGCGCATGCCGTGGCTGAGGAAGGCGGCCTGATGTTTGCCTTGCGTCTCTATCAGCGCTACCTGATGCGTGAGACCTTTGCCGCAATCTTCCTGGTTCTTCTCGCCTTCCTCGCCCTGTTCAGCTTCTTCGACCTGATCAACGAGTTGCGCAGCGTCGGCCGAGGCGGCTACAAGTTCGCGCATGCCATCGCCTACGTCGCGCTCAGCCTGCCCGGTGCGCTCTATGAACTGATTCCGGTCGCCGCGCTGATCGGCACGCTCTACGCGCTGTTGACGCTGGCGAGACACTCGGAAAT
This sequence comes from uncultured beta proteobacterium, assembly GCA_963736845.1. Taxonomy (GTDB): domain Bacteria; phylum Pseudomonadota; class Gammaproteobacteria; order Burkholderiales; family Rhodocyclaceae; genus Azonexus. The sequence goes on along the minus strand of CAVTQL010000016.1, from coordinate 151,620 downwards.
CACCGTCCTGCGCGCTTCCGGACTGGCGACCCGGGACATCCTGCTGACCCTGTTCCGGGTCGCCGGGCTGCTGGCTGTCCTGACGTTCTTCGTCGGCGAGGTGCTGGTGCCCTTTTCGGGGCGCACTGCCGCGGAACTCAAGGCACGCGCGTCTGAGCAAGGTCATTACCCAGCGCGGCATGAGCAGCGGCGTGTGGCTCAAGGACGGCAACAGCTTCATCAACATCCGCACAGCTACTGCGGACGCGCAGCTTGCCGGCGTGCGGATCTACCGCTTCAACGAGGACAGGACTCTCCACTCGGTTACCGATGCCGAGAGCGCCAGCTACGAACCTCCGGGACGCTGGATACTCAAAGGCGTGGTGCGGACCATCCTCGAGGGGGAAACTGCGCGCGTCGAGCGGACCGACACCGCCGAATGGCAGTCTGCGGTCAACCCGGACCTGCTGGCCGTTCTGATGGTTTCACCCGAGCGCATGTCGCTCCCCGGCTTGCTGGATTACTCGCGGCATCTCGCCCAAAATCGCCAGAAGGCAGAGCGATACCAGATTGCGATCTGGAAAAAGCTGGTCTATCCGTTCGCCGCGCTGGTCATGGTCGCGCTCGCGCTGCCATTCGGCTACTCGCACAACCGGGTCGGCGGTGTCAGCTTGAAGATCTTTGCCGGGGTGATGCTGGGTATCCTGTTCTACGCACTCAACGGACTGTCCTCGAATCTCGGGGTCATCAACTCTTGGCCTCCCTTCGCCAGCGCGGTCGCGCCGTCGGCAATGTTCTTGCTGTTGGCGATGGCGATGCTGTGGTGGGTGGAGCGGCGGTAGGAAGTCTATTCGGTCGAGATGACCCGCGTTCCGGCGATGCGGTCGTGCAGGAATTGCCGGTCACGGTCGAAGACCGCCCACAGCAGGCCGGCGCCTAACAGCAGGATGCTTGGCCAGGCGGCCAGGTAGCGCAGCACCGCCTGCAGCGGCCGCAGGCGTCCGCCGTCGGCGCTGGCCAAGCGCAGCTTCCAGGTCTTCATCGGCAGTGTCTGCCCGCCGTTGAGCCAGAACCAGACGAAATAGAACATCAGCAGTGCGATGACGTGCAGCCACATCAACTTGCCCGTGGTGCCCAGGCCGAATCCCGAAAGGAGGATCTGCGGCAGCAGGAAGCCGATCAGAAGGACGGCAAAGACGACGAGGGATTCGTAGAGCAGGCTCGCAAGGCGGCGCCCGATGCTCGGCAGGGGAGCAGCCATCAGTTCCTTGGCGGTTCGCCGGTCGGTGGGGATGCGGGTGGCGTCGTGCCCGAATCGGCAGCGGTGGGGGCCACCGCCGATTCTTCGGCAGCAGGGGGGGGCGTCAGGAGCCGGGACGACTTGCCGGTTTCCCGAACCCGCTGCCGTTCCTCGGGAGGCAGGTTTGAGTAGGCCTCCCATTTCTGCTTGACCGCCTGCTGCTGTTCGCTCGGCAACCGATTGAAGTCCTTGTAGCTGCCCCTGGCCTTGGCGCGTTGTTCCGAGGTCAGGCTGGCCCACTCGCGCATGCGATCCTGCGTGCGACGCTGCTCGTCAGGCGTCATGGCTGGATAGCGCTCGGCAATGCCCAGCCACTTCTTGCGCCGGACATTGTCCATTTTGTCCCATTCGCCGGCGAGCGGCGCAAGCATCACCTTATGTTGAGGGCCGAGAGCGCTCCAGCCAGGTTGCGGCGGGGTGCCGATGATCACCGAAGCCGGCGGCTCGGCGGCGTTTGCCGTAGCCAGGGCAACCCCGGCGATCAGTCCTCCGACGAGTCGTCCAATAGCCATTCGAAGAAATCGTTATCCAGGAAAGCTTCGGGCGGCAGGTCGCCGGAGAGCAGGGCGCTGTTGACTTCCTCGATGGCGCCGACATATGTGACGCTATCCATGTAGAAGGATATCCACATGCCGAGCAAGAGGGCCATGACCGCCAGTATCTGCCGCAGGTAGCGATTGTCGGCGGAAAAGCGGAAAACGCCATGAGCGGTGTGGCCGGCGAGCGCCATCTGCGGGGCGCTCTGCTTCTGGCGTGCCAGTGCCAGATGGCGGGCAGCCTCCAGACGCCGGGCGGAAGCCGGCGCGATGTCCTTCAATCCATGGTTCAGCGCCTGCCGAACCCGCGACGCATAACGTTCTTCATTCATAACTTGATACCTCGTGCCGACAGGGCGGCTGCCAACGCGTGTGTGGCGCGCGAGCAATGGGTCTTCACGCTGCCTTCTGAGCAGCCCATCGCCGCTGCGGTTTCAGCGACGTCCATGTCTTCCCAATAACGCATGAGGAAGGCTTCGCGTTGACGTGCGGGCAGTTTTTTTATTTCGTCGTCGATGGCGTTGAGCGTCTGCGCCTGCAGCAACTGGGTTTCCGGCGTGCGTGGACCGTTCTGATCCGCATCGGCGGCAAGGGTTTCCAGCGGGTCATGGTCCTCGTCGTCGTCCGGTGAAAACGCCGAGAGTACGGTCGTCCACATCGAGCGAACCTTGCTTCGCCGGAAGTAATCGCGAATGGTGTTCTGCAGGATGCGCTGGAAAAGCATCGGGAATTCTTCCGGTGGCCGGTCGCCGTACTTTTCGGCCAGTTTCAGCATGCTGTCCTGGACGATATCGAGGGCACCCTCCTCGTCGCGCACGGCATACATGGCCTGTTTGAACGCGCGGCGTTCAACGGACTCGAGAAAATATGCCAGTTCGTTGGATGAAGCCAGGGTTGCCTCTGCGGTCTAAAAGCCTTGTAGAGCTTGTGGTTATGTGCTGGTGCCTTGACCGGACTTGGTCTCTCGATTAAGGTTACACGTTTTTCAGGCAACAGCTATATTGGGCTCAACAATGATGATCAGCGGTGCAGAAATTGTAATCAGGTGCCTGCAGGAAGAAAAGGTCGACTGTGTGTTCGGTTATCCGGGCGGCTCCGTATTGCACATCTACGATGAACTCTTCAAGCAGGAGCAGGTCCGGCACATCCTGGTCCGTCACGAGCAGGCCGCCGTGCATGCGGCCGATGCCTATTCGCGCTCTTCGCAGAAGGTCGGCGTCGCGCTGGTGACATCCGGCCCCGGGGTGACCAACACGGTGACCGGCATTGCCACGGCCTACATGGATTCGATCCCGATTGTCGTCATTACCGGCCAGGTGCCGACCCAGTACATCGGCCAGGACGCCTTCCAGGAGTGCGACACGGTCGGCATTACCCGCCCGTGCGTCAAGCACAACTTCCTCGTCAAGGACGTCAAGGATCTGGCGCTGACGCTGAAGAAGGCCTTCCACATTGCCGCGACCGGTCGCCCCGGACCGGTTGTCGTCGATATCCCCAAGGACATCACGGCGCAGGTGTGCGAATTCGATTACCCGAAGACGATCCACATGCGGTCATACAACCCGGTGGTCAAGGGGCATCTCGGACAGATCAAGAAAGCCGTGCAGATCCTCCAGGAGGCAAAACGTCCGGTCATCTATGCCGGTGGGGGGGTGATCCTGTCCGATGCGGCACCGCAGTTGACGAAACTCGCGCGCAAGCTGAATTTCCCGGTGACCAACACGCTGATGGGCCTTGGGAGCTTTCCGGCGACTGACAACCAGTTTGTCGGCATGCTCGGCATGCACGGCACCTACGAGGCCAACAATGCCATGCACTACGCCGACGTGATCCTGGCGGTCGGCGCCCGCTTCGACGACAGGGTCATTGGCAATCCCGAGCACTTCGGCCAGGAGAAGCGCCGGGTGATCCACATCGACATCGACCCGTCGTCGATCTCCAAGCGGGTCAAGGTCGATGTGCCGATTGTCGGCAAGGTCGCGGATGTGCTCGACGAATTCCTCAGGCTCATCGACGGTAGCTTCAGGGCTGATCCGGAAGTGGGCAACTGGTGGAAGCAGATCGACGAGTGGCGTGGTCGTGACTCGCTGCGTTACAAGCAGGACGAGTTCATCATGCCTCAGTACGTGATGGAGAAACTCTACGAAGTGACCGGTGGGGATGCGTTCGTTACCTCGGACGTGGGGCAGCACCAGATGTTTGCTGCCCAGTATTACAAATTCGACCAGCCGCGGCGCTGGATCAACTCGGGCGGTCTGGGCACCATGGGCGTCGGCTTGCCGTATGGCATGGGTGTCCTGATGGCCAATCCCGGAGCGCAGGTTGCCTGCGTGACCGGTGAAGGTTCTATCCAGATGTGCATCCAGGAACTGTCGACCTGCAAGCAGTACGGATTCCCGATCAAGATCATCAACCTGAACAACGGCATGCTCGGGATGGTGCGTCAGTGGCAGGAAATGTTCTACTCCAAGCGCTACTCGCAGTCCTACGTCACTTCGCTTCCTGATTTCGTCAAGCTGGCCGAGGCGTATGGTCACGTCGGCATGAAGATCGAGAAGCCGGAAGATGTCGAGCCAGCACTGCGCAAGGCGTTCACCGAGCACAAGAACGATCTGGTGTTCATGGATTTCATCATCGACCCGGTGGCCAACGTCTTCCCGATGGTCGCCGCCGGCAAGGGGCTGACCGAAATGATCCTCGCCGAAGACCTCTAGGCGGGGGAGGAAAAGAAAATGCGACACATCATCTCCATCCTGATCGAAAACGAATCGGGCGCGCTTTCGCGTGTTGCCGGGCTGTTCTCGGCGCGCGGCTACAATATCGAATCGCTGACGGTGGCACCGACCGAAGACCTGTCGCTGTCGCGGATGACCCTGCTGACCCGCGGTTCCGACGAGGTGCTCGAGCAGATCACCAAGCAGCTCAACAAACTGGTCGACGTGGTCAAGGTCGTCGATCTCTCCGAAGCCGCCCATGTCGAGCGCGAACTGATGCTGATCAAGGTGCGCGCCACCGGCAAGGACCGTGACGAGATGAAGCGCATGGCCGACATCTTCCGTGGCCGCATCATCGACGTCACGGAATCGACCTACGTGGTCGAGTTCGACCGGAGCAAGTGCCAAGCTCGACTCCTTCATTGCCGCGCTTGATGCCGGCCTGATTCTCGAAACCGTGCGGACCGGCGTCTGCGGCATAGGTCGTGGCGATCGCATTCTCAAAGTCTGACTATCTGCAATCAAAGAGGATTTCATGAAAGTTTATTACGACAAGGACGCCGACCTCTCCCTGATCAAGGGCAAGAAGGTCACAATCGTGGGTTACGGGTCGCAGGGGCACGCCCATGCGCAGAACCTCAAGGATTCCGGCGTCAAGGTACTCGTTGGCCTGCGCAAGGGCGGCGTTTCCTGGGCGAAGGCCGAGGCGGCGGGCCTCAAGGTCGACGAGATCGCCCGGGCGGTCAAGGGCGCCGACGTGGTCATGATGCTGCTGCCGGACGAGAACATCCCGCAGGTCTACCGCGACGAGGTCGCGCCCAACCTGAAGAAGGGCGCCGCCCTCGCGTTCGCGCACGGCTTCAATGTTCACTACAACCAGGTCGTGCCGCGCGACGACGTCGACGTCATCATGGTCGCGCCGAAGGGCCCGGGCCACACGGTGCGCTCCGAGTATCTCAAGGGTGGCGGCGTACCGTCGCTGATTGCCGTCTACCAGGACACCACCGGCAAGGCCCGCGACATTGCCCTCTCCTACGCTGCGGCCAACGGCGGCACCAAGGGTGGCGTGATCGAAACCAATTTCCGCGAAGAGACCGAGACCGATCTGTTCGGCGAGCAGGCAGTGCTCTGCGGTGGTGCCGTCGAACTGGTCAAGATGGGCTTCGAAACCCTGACCGAAGCCGGCTATGCGCCGGAGATGGCCTACTTCGAGTGCCTGCACGAGCTGAAGCTGATCGTCGACCTGATGTACGAAGGCGGCATCGCCAACATGAACTACTCGATCTCCAACAACGCCGAGTTTGGCGAGTACGTGACGGGGCCTGAAGTCATCAATGCCCAGTCGCGCGAAGCCATGCGCAACGCCCTGAAGCGCATTCAGAACGGCGACTACGCGAAGATGTTCATCCTCGAAGGTCGCACCAACTACCCTGCGATGACAGCGCGCCGCCGTTTGAATGCCGAGCATCCGATCGAAACGGTCGGCGAGAAGTTGCGCGACATGATGCCGTGGATCAAGAAGAACAAGCTGGTGGACCAGTCAAAGAACTGATCGGGTAGTCGCTCGCTCGCGGGGGCGGTGTAGAAATCTGCACCGCCCTTGTTGTTTGCAGATATTGCTGGCCGCCGGTGTATTCTTTGCAGGCTTTCCCCACTCCCTAGTGCCCCATGACCGAACTGAAGCCCCGTAAAGCCCTGTTCAACCCCGAGCTGAAGCGGCGAGGCATCTATGTGTTGCCCAACCTGTTCACCACTGCGGCGTTGTTTGCGGGGTTCTTCGCCATCGTCCAGGCGATGCAGGGGGATTTCGAGCGGGCGGCGATGGCCATCTTCATCGCCATGGTTCTCGACGGGCTCGACGGGCGGGTGGCCCGTCTGACGCATACGCAGTCGGCGTTCGGCGCGGAATACGATTCACTTTCCGACATGGTCAGCTTTGGCGCTGCCCCGGCGCTGGTGATGTACGAGTGGGCGCTGCGTGACCTCGGCCGGCTCGGCTGGATCGCCGCCTTCATCTACTGCGCCGGTGCGGCGCTGCGGCTGGCTCGCTTCAACACGACGCTCGAAGTGGTCGACAAACGCTTTTTCCAGGGGCTGCCTTCCCCCGCCGCCGCCGCGCTGGTCGCCGGGCTGGTCTGGGTGATGATCGTTTCCGGCATACCGGGGAGCGACGTGCGCTGGCTGGCGTGCGGGATTACGGTCTTCGCTGGCGTGACGATGGTTTCCAACATTCGCTACTACAGTTTCAAGGACATCAACCTGCGCAAGAGCGTTCCGTTCTTTGCGGTGGCGGCCATCGCGCTGGCCTTCGCGCTGGTCTCGCTCAGCCCGGAGATGACGCTTGTTCGGATTCTTCGTCGTTTATGGCCTGTCGGGTTACGTGCTCGCCGCGGTCGGCCTGATCAAGCGCAGGGCCGCGTGATATATCGGAGCAAGACATGAAACAGCACCTGTTTATTTTCGATACCACCCTGCGCGACGGCGAACAGAGTCCGGGTGCGTCGATGACCAAGGAGGAGAAGCTCCGCGTTGCCCGGCAACTCGAGAGGATGCGCGTCGATGTGATCGAGGCGGGGTTCGCGGCCGCGTCGCCGGGTGACTTCGATGCCATCCATTCGATCGCCCAGGTGATCAAGGAGTTAACGGTGTGCTCGCTGGCGCGCGCCAACGAGAACGACATCCGCCGCTCCGGCGAGGCGATCAAGCCGGCCAAGTCGGGCCGCATTCATACCTTCATCGCGACTTCGCCGATCCACATGGAGAAGAAGCTGCGGATGACGCCCGACCAGGTGGTCGAGCAGGCGGTCCGGGCGATCGGCTGGGCGCGCGAATACACGGACAACGTCGAGTTTTCCGCCGAGGATGCCGGGCGTTCCGAGCTCGATTTCCTGTGCCGGATCTTCGATGCTGTCATCAAGGCCGGTGCGACGACCATCAACGTTCCTGATACCGTCGGCTACAACATCCCGTTCCAGTATGCCGAGACCATGCGCCAGCTGATCGAGCGCGTGCCCGATTCGGACAAGGTGGTGTGGTCGGTGCATTGCCACAACGACCTCGGCCTGGCCGTGTCGAACTCGCTGGCGGCCGTGCTGGTCGGGGCGCGGCAGGTAGAATGCACGATCAATGGCCTCGGCGAGCGGGCCGGCAATGCAGCGCTGGAGGAGATCGTCATGGCCGTGCGAACGCGTGCCGATGTCTTCCCGGTCGAGACACGCATCGACGCCACGCAGATCGTGCCGGCCTCCCGGCTGGTGTCGCAGATCACCGGCTATCCGGTGCAGCCGAACAAGGCAGTGGTCGGCGCCAACGCCTTCGCGCATGAGTCCGGTATCCATCAGGACGGTGTCCTCAAGCACCGCGAGACTTACGAGATCATGCGCGCGCAGGATGTCGGCTGGGCGCAGAACAAGCTCGTTCTCGGCAAGCATTCCGGGCGCAACGCCTTCAAGAGCCGGTTGCAGGAACTCGGCATCGAACTCGACAGTGACGAGGCGCTGAATGCCGCCTTCGCCCGCTTCAAGGAACTCGCCGACCGCAAGCACGAGGTCTTCGACGAGGACCTGCACGCGCTGGTCTCGGACGAACTGGTGATGCCCGCACGCGAGCATTACAAGCTGATCTACTCGCACGTCTGCTCGGAAACCGGCGAAATGCCGCATGCGCGGGTGATCCTGAACGTCGGCGGTGTCGAGCAGAAGGGCGAGGCCGGTGGCGGTGGCCCGGTCGACGCGACCTTCAAGGCGATCGAGACCATCGTCGGCAGCGGCGCCGAGTTGCAGCTCTATTCGGTCAATGCCATCACCACCGGCACGGATGCCCAGGGTGAGGTGACGACGCGCCTGGCGAAGGGTGGGCGCATCGTCAACGGCAACGGCGCCGATACCGACATCGTCATAGCTTCCGCGCGTTCCTACCTCAATGCCCTCAACAAGCTGCATATCAGCCTCGACAAGGTACGGGCGCAGGCCGACGTCTGAGACGCTGCCCATGGCGATGAGGCGTTGTCAGGCGGCCGTCGATGCCGGCTCGGGTTACCCTGACGTAGCCGACGACTGCGACGAAAAGCATCGTCGCCAGCACCGTTTCGATCATCGCCAGGTGCTGTGCCAGTCCGTGGTCGCTGGTTGCTCGGGTCAGTCCTTCCAACAGGTAGAACATGACGAAGAGCGACACCCACTTGTACGTGTAGCGCTTGCCGCGCAGGATGCCGAACAGCGGGGCAAGCAGGAAGACGGCCTTGAGGGCCAGCCACGAACCGCCCGGCCTGAGCGGCGCCAGCCAGATTTCCCAGGCAAGACAGAGAAAGATCAGGGCGATCAGGCTGAAGCTCGCGACGAACTGAAAGCGGGCGGCAGTCACGGTCGACCCAGTTTCAGCGCGACATTTGCCAGCCGCCGACCCTGGGCGAAGGCCAACCGGCTCTCCGCCTCGGACAGGACCGGGCTGCCGCCTGGGCCGGCGACATGGCTGGCGCCGTAGGGCGTGCCGCCCTGCTGGGTGTGACCGAGATCGGCCTCGGTGAAGGGCAGGCCCATTACCAGCATGCCATGATGGAGCAGCGGCAGGGCCATCGACAGTAGCGTCGATTCGTTGCCGCCATGCTGGCTACCGCTCGAAGTGAAGACGCAGGCCGGTTTTCCCGCCAGCGTGCCGTTCTGCCAGGCGGCCAGCGTCCCGTCCCAGAAATACTTCATCGGTGCCGCCATGTTGCCGAAACGCACCGGGCTGCCTAGCGCCAGACCGATGCATTCGGCAAGGTCGGCGGCCTCGACGTAGGGAGCGCCGGATTCCGGAACCGGCGCGGCGGTCGCCTCGCACAGGGCGGACACGCGGGGAACGGTTCGCATGCGAGCGTGAGCGCCGGCAACCGACTCGATGCCGCGCGCGATCCGCTCGGCCAGCGCGCGGACGGAGCCACGATGACTGTAGTAGAGAACGAGGATATCGTGCATGGTCAGCTATTATAGGGTCCATGCAGAGCCATTCCCGATACCGGCGCCCGTCCGCCAGGCAAGGGGTGCCGAAGACGATCTTCCGGCGCTTCGTGGCCGAGAACATGATGCAGACAAGCGCGGCACTCGCGTTCACGACGCTGCTCGGGCTGGTGCCGCTGGCGACCGTCGTGCTGTCGGTCGCCGATGCCGTTCCCTATCTCAACCTGCTGCTCGCGCGGCTGGAATCGCTGGTCGAGGGGGCTCTGCTGCCAGCCGGCGCGGCAAGCACGATCTCCGGCAGCATCGGGCGCTTTTCGCATCGTGCCCAGCAGTTGACCGCAGCCGGCATCGCCTTCCTCAGCGTCACCGCCTTCCTGCTGATGCATACCATCGAGCGCGCCTTGAATCACCTCTGGCAAGTCAGTCCGCGCCCCTTCTTCGTGCGACTGCTGCTGTACGTCTTCGCCATGCTCGTCTGGCCATTTCTGCTTGCCGCCCTTTTCGCGGTCATGTCGTTGGCGGTGTCGGTTTCGCTGGGGTTCGTCAGCGAAGCGGTGTGGATTCGCGAGGCGCTGCTCAAGTCGATCTCGCTGGCTGTCCTTGGCCTGTTCTTCTTCTTCCTCTACTACGCGGTGCCGAACGCGCCGGTGCGGCGGAGCAGCGCGTTTCTCGCGGCGCTGTTCGCGACGTTCGCCTTCGCCGCGATGCAAAAGGTATTCGAACTCTACCTGGTCAGTTCGGCGTTGCTCAAGAGTGTTCTACGGTGCCTTCGCAGCCTTTCCGGTATTCCTCGTCTGGCTGCACCTCAGCTGGGCCGTGGTTCTCTTCGGTGGCCTGATCGCCGCTACAACTTCTCGTCCGGGACGACGCTGAAGATCTCGATGCTCGAGGTCTGTTCGGTCAGCGCGGTCGGACGCACCTCGCGAATCCCGATGTTGTCCCGCTCGACGAGCAGGATCAGGCTGCCGCCCTGCTCGTCGAGATGGCCGGTGGCCGTCACCAGCGCCGGCAGCATGCGCATCGGCGGCATCTCGGGCAGTATCAGCGCCGACAGGTTGCCGGTCTCGTCTTCCGGCGGGCGGATGACTTCGGCGGCGATTGCGTGCGAAGCCAGTTGCTGGATGCCGATCTCGATGTGCTCCGGGTTTTCCGAGACGGCCCAGCGCACGATGCCCACGTGCCACTGCGGCTCCCGTTCGGCACGCTCGCCGGTGGGCTGGATGGCGACCAGGTCGCCGACCCGCAGGTGGAAGGTCTGTCCCGACATGTGCATCAACGCATAACCGTCCGGGCTTTCGTTGGTCACCATCCATTCGCTGATCGACCCGCCCTGCTCGGGATGGCGGATCAGTTCCCAGAGCGGCTGCAGGCCGGCACACAGGTTGACCCGGTAGGACTGGCGACGCCGCGGAAACCGGCGTGCCGCCGGGCTTCCCCAGAGCAGGCTGAGACGTCTCAGCACGCCGCGGCCGGCAGGTGTGTCGGCGAAATCCGGGAGTCCGAGGCTGGCGGCCGACACTTTTCTCGTCAGGGCGGCGAGTTGCGCCCGCGTGTCGCGGGCGACGATATCGCAGGCGAAGTAGAGAGCCCGGGTGTCGCTCGGCGCCTGGCGGCGGCTCAGCGCGAAGGCGGGGAAATCACGCTCCATGTCCACCCAGAACACGCCGCTGCGGTCCATCGGCGGACTCTCGAGGACGTTGACCGGCTTGACGCACTGGTCGATGTAGTCGGCGATGAACTGGAGTTCGGCCGGGCAGAACGAGGCCGGCTGGGCAATCGCCCCGAGCAGCACGTTCACGTAAGTGCGCTGGATCGACGGTTCGCCTTGCGGCCCCGCGGCGTCGGCAAGGCCGAGCCGGCGCGCGGTGCGGTAGACGGCGTGCAGTTGCTGCCATATTCCGGCGCCGCTGGGTGCCGCCAGCAGATTGCTGATGCGAATGTGCCAGGCGACGCACTGCATCGCACGCACGAGGCTGTTCAGTGTAGTCCGTGGCGCCGCGGAATTGCGCGGGTCGAGCAATTCCGAGAGGGTATCCAGGTATTCCTGTGCCAGCGTTTCCAGGCATTCCTGGATCGCGCCGACACGCTGCCGGAGCTTGCGCGCGACCGGCAGGGTGATCTCCCGCAACTCCGGCAGTTCCCCATACACGATGCGCTCGGCATGCCTGTGAAGAAGGTCGAGAAGCTTGGTGCGTTGCCCGGTCGGTGTTGGCGACTGGCGCAGAAGCAGCAGTTGATGAGCCAGTTCCTCGGCGTCGTCGGCCCCGGTCCGCCCGTGCGCCAACGCCAGCCATTCGAGAATGGCCTTGCTGTCGCGACCGGAAGTCGCGGTTGAAGGACTGAAGCCGTCTATCATCGCGCTTTCAGCATAGACAATTTCGCGCGCCATTGCCACCAGCGCCTGATGGGCGGTCGGCGGATGGCGACAAGTTGTTCCGCCAAGCCGCCGGATGGTCCCTCCGGCAGAGGTTAACCAGTTGTTTTTCGATGATTCCGCGCTATAATTCCAAGTCTTTTTTCCTGCAACGAAAGAATCTCGATGGTCGTTATCCGTCTTGCCCGCAGCGGCGCCAAGCACCGCCCCTTCTACAACCTCGTCGTCGCCGACTCGCGCAGCCGTCGCGATGGTCGTTTCGTCGAGCGCATCGGTTTCTACAACCCGGTTGCCGCGGCCAGCGAGGAAGGGCTGCGTATTGCCGTGGATCGCCTGGCCTACTGGCAGCAGAACGGCGCCCGGATGTCGCCGACCGCCGCCCGTCTGGCCAAGCAGTACGCCGCCAAGCAGGCTGCCTGAGCGGCGTCTGGATCCCGCCGGTGGCGTGATGGTCGTTCTGGGTCGATTGGCCGACCCTTACGGCGTGCGTGGCTGGTTGCGGTTGTACCCGTTTGGTGACGATCCGCTGATCTGGGCGAAGATGCCGGTCTGGTGGGTCGGCAGGGATGGCGGACCGTGGCGTGAAATCGGGCTGACGGGCCTGAAGCCGCACGGCGACGGTCTGGTGGTGAGGTTCGACGGAATCGAAGACCGCGGTGCGGCGGAAGCGATGAAAGGTTTTTTCGTCGGCGCGCCGCGCGAAGCACTGCCAGAGACCGAAGAAGACGAGTACTACTGGGCCGACCTGATTGGCCTGGAGGTCGTCAATGCGGCGGGCGAGCAACTCGGCAAGGTGGCCGGGCTGATCGAGACCGGCGCCAGCGACGTGTTGCGCGTCGTGGCTGATGACGGGAGCGAGCGCCTGCTGCCTTTCGTCGCGGCGGTGGTGCTGGCGGTGGAGAAGGAGGCGGGACTGATCCGCGTGGAGTGGGGGAGCGACTGGTGAGTCGCCAGGGCAGCGACGGGTGATCCGGTTCGACTGCGTGACCCTCTTCCCGGAGATGTTCGCCGCCGTGACGCAAAGCGGTATCACGCGCCGCGCGCTGGAAGAGCAGCGTTGGGCGTGGCAGGGCTGGAATCCTCGCGATTTTGCCGAGAATGCCTGGCGCCGGGTGGATGATCGCCCATTCGGTGGTGGGCCGGGCATGGTGATGCAAGCGGGCCCGCTGGAGAGGGCGATCGAAGCTGCGAAGGCGCAGCAGCGTGAGGCGGGGCTGGCCGGGAGCCGGGTCATCTACCTCTCGCCGCAGGGTGCGCTGCTCACCCACGAGCGCGTCATGCGGCTGGCGAGCGGCGAAGAGGGGCTGATCCTTCTCTGCGGTCGCTATGAAGGTGTCGACGAGCGTCTGATCGAGCGCTGCGTCGATGAGGAAATATCGATCGGGGATTTTGTGGTCTCCGGCGGCGAGTTGCCGGCGATGGCGTTGATCGATGCCGTCGTCCGCCAGTTGCCGGGGGTGTTGAACGATGCGGCGTCGGCAGTCGAAGACTCCTTCGTCGCAGGGTTGCTGGATTGCCCGCACTATACGCGGCCGGAAGTCTACGAGGACATGCCGGTACCGGAAGTGCTGCTCTCCGGCGACCACCAAAGGATTCGCCGCTGGCGGCTGCAGCAGTCGCTGGCGCGGACCCGGAAGCGCCGGCCGGATTTACTGGCGCACCGCGGGTTGACCGCGGCAGAGACGCAACTCCTCACGGAAGTTTCCGGAGAGGAGCAATGCGGTGAGCAATGACAATTTGAAGGATCTCACATGAACCTGATCGAGCAACTCGAGCAAGAAGAAATCGCCCGCCTGGGCAAGACCATCCCCGAATTCGCGCCCGGCGACACCGTCGTCGTCCAGGTGAAGGTCAAGGAAGGCAACCGCGAGCGTCTGCAGGCCTACGAAGGCGTCGTCATCGCCAAGCGCAACCGTGGCCTCAACTCCTCCTTCATCGTCCGCAAGATTTCGTCCGGCGAGGGCGTCGAGCGCACCTTCCAGACCTATTCCCCACTGGTTGCCGCGATCGAGGTGAAGCGCCGCGGTGACGTGCGTCGCGCCAAGCTGTACTACCTGCGCCAGCGTTCCGGCAAGTCGGCGCGCATCAAGGAAAAGCTGGTCCGCAAGACGCCCGCTGCCGCGGCGTCGTAATGCAAGACGGGGCGCTGCGGCGCCCCGTTCTGTTTGTGGCCGGTTTCGCGGCTGGGCGCATGTCCGGCGAGCACGGCAGCGCCAGCGCACCCGCCGTCGCGGCGCGAGTCAGCCGTTGCCGCGGGAAGCCGGGGAGCGTTTCTTGTCGCGCTCGATCAGTGCGTAGGCCGAGTGGTTGTGGATCGACTCGAAATTCTCCGATTCCACCACATAGGCTTCCACCCGCGGCTCGGCGTTGAGCCGGGCGGCGACGTCGCGGACCATGTCCTCGACGAACTTGGGGTTGTCGTAGGCGCGCTCGGTCACGTACTTTTCGTCCGGGCGCTTGAGCAGGCCGAATAGTTCGCACGACGCTTCGGCTTCGACGAGTTGGACGATTTCCTCGATCCACACGAAATCCGCAGTGCGTGCCGTAACGGTGACGTGCGAGCGCTGGTTGTGGGCGCCACGCTCGGAAATCTTCTTCGAGCACGGGCACAGGCTGGTCACCGGCACGACGACTCGCGTCGAGGTGACGATCTCGCCGTTGCAGATGTCGCCGATCAAGGTGATGTCGTAGTCCATGAAGCTCTGCACGCCGGAGACCGGTGCCGTCTTGTTGATGAAGTAAGGGAAGTGCATCTCGATGTGGCCGGTCTCGGCTTCGAGGCGCTCGACCATCTCGCGCAGCATGGTCGGGAAGTTCTCGACCGAGATTTCGCGCTCGTGGCCGTTGAGGATCTCGACGAAGCGCGACATGTGCGTGCCCTTGAAATTGTGCGGCAGGCCGACATACATGTTGAAGACGGCGATGGTGTGCTGGACGCCGGCCGACTTGTCCTGTACCCGCACCGGGTGGCGGATGGACTTGATGCCGACCTTGTTGATTGCCAGCTGGCGGGTGTCGGCCGAACTCTGGACGTCGGGGATGCTGTTGGGGCTGTTCATTGGCTGTTCTGTCATTGTTGTCGCGTTTCATTCCGGGCACGCACCGCGCGCACGATGCCGACCCTGTCGAGGCCCAGCTCGGCGAGGAGTTGGCCTTGCTCGCCGTGGTCGATGAAGCGGTCGGGCAGGCCGAGGCGCAGGAGCGGCACGCTCGATCCCCCGTTCGGCAAGCACGCGCTCGATCTCCGAGCCGGCGCCGCCGATCACCGCGTTCTCTTCGATGCTGACCAGCAGTGAATGGTTCCCGGCCAGTTCGACAATCAGATCGGCGTCGAGCGGCTTGACGAAACGCATGTTGACGACGGTGGCGTCGAGTTCCTCGCCGGCGGCCAGCGCAGCCGGCACCAGGCTGCCGAAGGCGAGCAGGGCGACGTCCTTGCCGCGGCGCAGGATCTCTCCCTTGCCGAGCGGCAAGCGTGTCGAGGTTCGATGCCGGGACCGCGCCGATGCCGCCGCCGCGCGGGTAGCGGACCATGCTCGGGCAATCGAGCGCGAAGCGCGGTCGACAGCATGGCGCGGCATTCCGCTTCGTCGGCTGGTGCCATGACCACCATGTTGGGGATGCAGGTGACGAAGGAGAGGTCGAAGGTGCCATGGTGCGTCGGGCCGTCGGCGCCGACCAGGCCGCCGCGGTCGACGGCGAAAACTACCGGCAAATTCTGCAGCGCGACGTCATGGATCAACTGGTCGTAGGCGCGCTGCAGGAAGGTCGAGTAGATGGCGACAACCGGCTTCAGGCCCTCGCAGGCCATGCCGGCGGCGAAGGTCACGGCGTGCTGCTCGGCGATGCCGACATCGTAATAGCGATCGGGATATTCGCTCGAAAAGCGCAATAGCCCGGAGCCCTCGCGCATGGCCGGGGTGATGCCGACCAGGCGTGCGTCGGCCTTGGCCATGTCGCAGAGCCAGTCGCCGAAGACCTGGGTGTAGGTCAGCTTGCCGGGGCCCTTGCTGGCCTTGATGCCCTCGCCGGGGGCGAATTTGGCGACGCCGTGATAGAGGATGGGGTCGGCCTCGGCCAACTTGTAGCCCTGGCCCTTCTTCGTGATCACGTGCAGGAACTTGGGGCCCTTCAGCTTCTTCAGGTTTTCCAGCGTCGGGATCAGTGCGTCGAGGTCGTGGCCATCGATCGGGCCGTAGTAATGGAAACCGAATTCCTCGAACAGCGTGCCCGGCGCGATCATGCCCTTGACGTGTTCCTCGGCACGGCGGGCCAGTTCGAGCAGCGGCGGGGCGAAACCGAGCATGTGGCGGGCGCCTTCGCGGGCGGCGTTGAAGGTGCGGCCGGACATCAGGCGGGTCAGGATGTTGTTAAGCGCGCCGACCGGCGGCGAGATCGACATCTCGTTGTCGTTGAGGATGACCAGCATGTCGGCGTCGGCGACGCCGGCGTTGTTGAGCGCCTCGAAGGCCATGCCGGCCGACAGCGCGCCGTCGCCGATGATGGCGACGACCTTGCGCGCCTCGCCCTTCTGCTTGGCGGCCAGCGCCATGCCGAGCGCGGCGGAGATCGAGGTCGACGAATGGCCGACGCCGAAGGTGTCGTAGGGGCTCTCGCCGCGCTTGGGAAAGCCGGAAACGCCGCCGTGCATGCGCAGGCGGTCCATGCCGGCGCGGCGGCCGGTGAGTACCTTGTGCGCGTAGCACTGGTGGCCGACGTCCCAGACCAGCCTGTCCTCCGGCGTGTCGAAGACGGCGTGCAGCGCGATCGTCAGTTCGACGGTGCCGAGGTTGGACGACAGGTGGCCGCCGGTCTGCGCCACTGATTCGATCAGGAAGGCGCGCAGCTCGCTGGCGAGCTGTGCCAGCCGCTTGCGCTCGAGGCGGCGCAGGTCGGCTGGACGGTCGATGGTTTCGAGCAAGGAATGCCTGGAAATTGCGCTCATTTCAGAATTTCCGATCGCAGATGAAGTCGGCCAGCCGGATCAGGCGCGTCGCGCGCCCGCCGAAGACGGCCAGCGCCTCGCGCGCTTCGGAGCGCAGTTCGCCGGCGTAGGCACGGGCCGGTTCGAGGCCGAGCAGGCTGACGTAGGTCGCCTTGTCCGCCGCCTGGTCCTTGCCGGCGGTCTTGCCGAGCGTGGCGGTGCTCGCGGTGCAATCGAGGATGTCGTTGACGACCTGGAAAAGCAGGCCGGCACGCTTGGCGAAGCGGTCGAGCCGGGCGCGCTCCACATCGCTCATCGGCTGGCCGGCGAGGGCGCCGAGCAGTACGGCGGCACGGATCAGGGCGCCCGTCTTGAGCGCGTGCATCAGTTCGAGTTCGGGCTGCGTCGGCGCTGCGCCGGTTGCCGCCAGGTCGATCGCCTGGCCGCCCGCCATGCCGCGTGAACCGCTGGCGTGGGCGAGCAGGGCGATCATCTCGAGCTGGCGGGCCGGGTCGCCAAGCGGCTGGCCGGCGAGCAGCTCGAAGGCCAGCGTCTGCAGGCTGTCGCCGACCAGCAATGCCGTCGCCTCGTCGTATTCGACATGGCAGGTCGGGCGGCCGCGGCGCAGCACGTCGTCGTCCATGCACGGGAGGTCATCGTGGACCAGCGAATAGGCGTGGATCAGTTCGACGGCGCAGGCGACAACTTCGAGCGCGCCCGGCTCGGCGCCGGTGAGCTCGCCGGCGGCGAAGACGAGCAGGGGGCGGATGCGCTTGCCTCCGCCCAGGGTCGCGTAACGCATCGCCTCGTGCAGGCGGGCGGGGATGCTGGCGGCCGGCGGCAGATGGCGTTCCAGTGCGGACTCGACGCGGCCTTGCATTGCCGCCATCCACTCGGCGAAGGCGGGATCGCTCACTGCGCCTCCAGGCTGTCGCGGTCGACTGCCTTCATCTCGCCATTTTCGAGCATGCGGATCTGCTGTTCGGCATCGGCGAGTTGCGCCTGGCAATGCTTCATCAGCGCCATGCCGCGGCGGTAGGCGGCGATTGACTCTTCGAGTTCCAGCTTGCCGTCTTCCATGCTGTGAACGAGGCTTTCGAGCTCGGCCAGCGCGGTCTCGAACTTCATGTCAGCGATCGGAGTTTGATCCATAGCGGCCGGGGTCCGGAAAACCGACGAAAATACTCCATCAAGGGGCTTCAGGTCAAATTCGCGGGAGGGTAGAATTCCCGTTTTGGACTCCGCTCGAGGTTTGGCATGTCCGACATGGCGACCCCGTGCGATCCAGGGCGTGTTCACAGCAACCGGCAGCCCGTCGCTTGCCGTGAACACGCCCCAGGTGCCTCCGGGTCGAGCGGGTCCTGAGCCATGCAGTCCCTGTGGATGCTGGTTGCAAGCCTGCTCTTCGCCTGCATGGGCGTCTGCGTCAAGCTCGCCGCCGGAACGCATTCGGCGGTCGAGATCACCTTCTACCGCGCCTTCATTTCGCTGATCCTGATGTTCGGCCTCGTCCGCCTGCGCGGCGTGTCGCTCGCGACGCCACACTGGCGCTGGCAGGTCACACGTGGGGCGGTCGGCTTCGCCGCACTGTTCTGCTATTTCTACGCGATCACGCTGCTGCCGCTGGCGACCGCGGTGACGCTCAACTACACATCGGCAATCTTCCTCGCGCTCTACCTCGCCTTCGCCGGCTGGCGGCTGAACAGCGGCATCGTCGGCGCGCTCGCCGTCGGCCTGCTCGGCATCGCGCTGCTACTCAGGCCGACCCTGCATGCCGACCAGATGACTGGCGGCCTGCTCGGCCTCGCCTCGGGCGCGCTCGCCGGCATGGCCTACTTCAGCGTCCGCGAACTCGGCGCACGCGGCGAGCCGGAGACGCGCACGGTCTTCTACTTCTCGCTGGTTTCCTCGCTAGGCGCCGGCGCCTGGCTGGTATTCAGCGAGATCCACGCGGTCGACCTGAGCAGCGGACTGCTCCTGCTCGGCGTCGCCGGGTTCGCCACTGGCGCCCAGCTTGCCATGACCCGTGCCTACGCGCGCGGCAAGACGCTGCTCTCAGCGGCGCTCGCCTACAGCACGGTAATTTTTTCGAGCCTGTTCGGTGCGCTGTTCTGGGGCGAGATGCTCGCCGCCTCAGCCTGGCTGGCGGTCGCCCTGGTCGTCCTGTCGGGCGTCGCCGCGACGCACTTTTCCCGCACTAGCCCGGGCGAACAGGATTAAACTTTCCACAGGCAATAAAGGAGAAGAATCATGGTCGTCATCGATCACCAGCCCAGTCGCGTCACCGTCTCTGTTTTCGGCGAATTTTCGCTGGCCGACTACCGGGAATTCGAAGAGGTCGTCGAATACAAGGTCAAGTTCGAGGGGCCGGTCGATCTCTGCTTCGACCTGTCGCAGATGGCGGATTTCACGCTCGACGTCGCCTGGGAAGAGATCAAGTTCTCGCGGGCGCACGCCGATGACTTCAAGCGCGTCGCGGTAGTTACCGACAGCCAGTGGGTGGCGTGGAGCGCCTGGTTGGCGCAGGCGTTCGTCCATGCCGATGTCGAGGTCTTCTCCGATGCCGGCCAGGCCCAGACCTGGCTGGAGTCGGCGTGAGCTACACGACGCTGGTCGACGCGGCGACGCTGAAGGCGCGCCTCGACGACCCGGGCTGGCTGGTCATCGATTGCCGGCACCAGTTGGCCGACCCTGGTTGGGGTGAGCGCGCCTATGCCGAGGGACACATCCCGGGAGCGTTCTTCCTGCACTGCGACCGCGACCTGTCCGGGCCGCCGACCGGCAGCAACGGCCGCCACCCGCTGCCGCGCCGGGAGGTGCTGGCGGAGCGGCTTGGCGCGATCGGCGTCGGGCCGGAGACCCAGGTGGTCGCCTACGATGACGCGCAGGGCATGATCGCCGGCCGCTTGTGGTGGTTGCTGCGCTGGCTCGGGCACGATCGCGTCGCGCTGCTCGACGGCGGCCTGCAGGCCTGGCTGGCCGCCGGTGGGGCGATGGCTGCAGAAGCGCCGACGCCGCAGCCCGTGACCTTCACGACGGGCGCCAGCGTCGACGCCGAACCGGTCGCCGCGGATTACGTCCTCGAGCGCCTGGAAACGCCGAACATGCACCTGGTTGACGCGCGCAGCGCGGATCGCTACCGGGGCGAGAACGAGACCATCGATCCGGTCGGCGGGCACATCCCCGGTGCGGTCAACCGTTTCTTTCGCGACAATCTGCGTCCGGACGGGCGCTTCAAGCCGGCCGCCGAACTGCGCGCGGAGTGGCTGGCTGTGCTCGCCGGGGCGCTTCCCGAGCAAGTCGTCCACCAGTGCGGCTCGGGCGTTTCCGCCTGTCACAACCTGCTGGCGATGGAACTCGCGGGCCTGCCGGGCTCGCGCCTGTATGCCGGTTCGTGGAGCGAGTGGTGTGCCGATCGCGGCCGGCCGGTAGCCTAGTCTGCCTGCGGGTCGCACCGTTGCGATTTGTGAGGAATCCTTGTCGCAGGTCAATACATTGCGGCCCGATTGGCTCTCAAATCCCTCTATTGAACCGAAAGATTTCCACAAGGGGTGTGCCATGCTGACCATTCAAGACTGCATCGAACTGTCCGAACTGACCGAAGATGAAATCCTCGCCATCGCCGAGCACGAGCATCTTACCGAGATGGTCGCCGTCGAGCTCGGCAACTATCTTGTCCACTCGCCGGGCGGCGAGAAACGCATCAAGCGGATGATCCAGGACGACATCGCGCATGCCCGCGAAACCGGCAACGTCGCGCACGCGGCCGTGCTCAAGAGCGTCCTCAAGCACTATCTCGAAAACCACGCCAACGCAGCCTGACGCTACCAGTCGCAATGTAGTCGACCCGGCCGTTCCGCGGGGAGGCGGCCGATATTGTCGTGCGGTGCGACGTGCTGGATAGTGAATTTTGCGTGGCGCTGGGCGAGGATCTTGATCAGCTGACCCGCCTGCACGACCGCGAACTCGATGGCGCGACGCTGGCTGCGCTGCGGGCCGCCGGCTTTCCCGCCTGCCTGGCACTGCTGCTCGCCGACGAGATGGCGACCCGCGCCCGCGCGAACTTTGCCGCGGCCTTGGCGGAACTGCCCGACCCGCCGTCGGCCCGTGTGTTCGACGAACTGGCGGCCGACTACGCGGCCATCTACCTGAACAACCGCCTGGGTGCCTCGCCGTGCGAGTCGGTCTGGCTCGACGACGATCACCTCGTCTGTCAGCAGCCGATGTTCGAGCTGCGCGAGATCTACGCGGCGGCCGGACTCGGGGCCGCCGACTGGCGCCACCGCTTCGACGATCATCTCGTCCTCCAGCTCCAGTACCTGCGCCACCTGCTTGCCGCTGGCGCGGTCAACGGCGTCGCGATGGCCAATTTCATCGACGAACATGTCGGCTACTGGTTTCCGGATTTTGCCCGGCGGGTCGCCGGTTACTGCCAGACGCCGTTCTACGCAGCGCTCGCCGAGCTGACCCATGCCTGGCTGCACGGTTTCCGCGCGCTGCTCGGCGAGATCTATGGCTGCCCGGTTCCGCCGCGCGAGGAGATCTCCGCCCGCATCAACCGCAAGCTCGCGCGCGACAAGGCCGAAGTCGCGCCGATCCGCTTCATGCCGGGAGCCGGCGGGCCGGGCTGGTAGCGGACGGCTCCTCGCCGGAGTGCCGGCCGGCCAAGCCTATTCTTCGCCGTACTCGAAGCCGTCCGGGTCAAAGATCATGGGTGGCGCTTCCAGATTCTTGCCGGTAGGGGGGTGGTCCTTCGGTTCGTCCCGGGGCTGGGGCGGCCTCGTTTTCGCGACGATGCGGCGGACTTCGGCGCAGGTGGTCTCGAGTACCGCGGCATTCGGGCTGTCGGGCCGCGGGCCGAAGAACCTGAGCGATTCCGCGCGTGGCTCGAAGGCACCATCCGTACCCTCGGTGACCTTGGCCATCTCGCCGAAGCGGCAACGAATCGCCCATAGCGTTCGGCGCACCGACGGGCTTCCCGGCGCGGCTGCCGGCGCTCGCCGGCCCGGCTCGGGTTCGACGACGACCCGCTCCCAGATTTCGTAATGGCGGCCGCGCTTGTGCAGGCTGTCGAGATTCAGGCTGAGCTTTCCCGAAGCCGCCAACTCGGCGACGTGGACGTCGCCGAGATAGACCCAGCGTTCGCCGGCCGCTGCGCAGGCGGACGCCAGCGCGAGGCCGAGAGATACACTGCAGGAGAGGAAATTCATTCGCATCGCAGTTCGTATCCTACCGCCGATCCGGTGCGTTCGATCGAGGAATCCTTTATCCAGGGGGGAGAGCGTCCATCGACAGGATGTGCGATCACCACGTGGAGCCACCTCCCGGAGGCGACCCGCAGTTCGTCACGGCGCGGCGGCATCGCGGCCGAGTCTTGCCAGCGCCCACGCGACATGCTCGCGCACCAGCGGCGAGGTGTCGCCGCCGCGGGATTTGAGTGCGTTCTGAGCGTTGACCGTGGCCGGACCATTGCCGAGGGCGACGGCGATATTGCGCAGCCAGCGCTCGTGGCCGATGCGGCGGATCGGGCTGCCGGTGAGGCGCGTGTCGAACTCCGCCGCGCTCCAGGCGAACAGGTCGGTCAGCGTCGCCGTGTCGAGCCCGTTGCGCGGCGCGAACGCCGGGTCGCCGATGCGTGCGAAGCTGTTCCACGGGCAGCAGCTCTGGCAATCGTCGCAGCCGTAGATGCGGTTGCCGATCGCCGGGCGGAATTCCTCGGGAATCGGGCCGGCCAGTTCGATCGTCAGGTAGGAGATGCAGCGCCGCGCGTCGACACGGTAGGGGGCGACGATGGCGCGCGTTGGGCAGGCATCGAGGCAGGCGGTGCAGGTGCCGCAGTGATCCGCTGCCGGCATGTCGGGCGGTAGCGGCAGGTCGCAGTAGATCTCGCCGAGAAAGCGCCAGGAACCCTCGCGCGACAGCAGCAGGGTATGCTTGCCGCGCCAGCCGAGCCCCGCCTGCTGCGCGAAATGCACTTCCATGACCGGCGCCGAATCCGAGAAGACGCGGTAGCCGAACGGTCCGATCAGCGTGGCGATCCGCTCGGCCAGCTTCTGCAGGCGGTTGCGCACGATCCGGTGGTAGTCGCGTCCCTGTGCGTAGCGCGAGACGGCCGCGCGTTCAGGGTCAGGCGCGGAATCGGCCGCCGGCAGGTAGTCGACCGCAGCCGAGATCACTGTCAGCGTGCCCGAGTGCAGGCGCTCGGGGTGCGCGCGCAATTCGGTATGGCGGGCCATATAATCCATCTCGCCGTGGCAGCCGGCCGCCAGCCAGTCGTGCAGGTGGGCAGCGGCCGCGCCGGTGTCGGCAGGGGCCACGCCGACCGCGGCGAAACCGAGTTCCCGCCCGGCCTGGCGAATCGCCTCGTTCAGCGCCGCGTAATTCACACTGGAGTTCCTGTCGTGCATACCGCCGATGTTACCGCCGTTTTCCCGCTCCCCGACGAAGCCGCCAGCGGGCGCCTGGGCGCCGCGCTGGCGGTGGCGCTGCGGCCAGGGCTGGTGATTTTCCTCGAAGGCGACCTGGGTACCGGCAAGACGACGCTGGTGCGCGCGGCGATCCGGGCGCTGGGTTACGGCGGCCCGGTGAAGAGCCCGACGTATTCTCTGGTTGAAGTTTACGTAATTTCGAGCTTATACTTATATCACTTTGATTTTTATCGTTTCGAGTCACCCGAGGAGTTTCTCGATGCGGGCCTTGCCGAATACTTCAACAAAAATGCCATCTGCCTGGTCGAATGGCCCGAGCGCGCCGCTTGGTGCGTGCCGGCGCCTGACCTGCGCCTGCGCCTGCGCCATGCCGGTGCTGGACGTCTGGTCGAGGCCACGGCACTCACTGCGGAGGGGGCAGCATGTCTGAACGCGCTCAACGCCTGCTGGGGCGGCGACGACTTCTCCACTACGCCGGCGCTTCGCTGATTCTCTCGCTGTCGCCGCTCGCCGGCGCCGCCGTGAAGCGGTTGCCGTCGGTGCTTGCCGTGCGCATCTGGCCCGCCGCCGACTACACTCGTGTCACACTCGAGCACGACGCGCCGCTGAAATTCACCCATTTCACCGTCGAGAATCCCGACCGCCTGGTGGTCGACATTGAAGGCGTCGAATTCAACAGCGTGCTCGACAGCATCGCGCGCAAGGTCGGGTCCGACGATCCCTACATCAAGCTGTTGCGTGCCGGCCGCTACAAGCCCGGGGTCGTCCGCCTGGTCATGGAACTCAAGACCAGGGTCGCGCCGCAGGTGTTCGAGGTCAAGCCGGTCGGCGAATACGGGTACCGCCTGGTGCTCGATGTCTATCCGCTGACGCCGGTCGATCCGCTGATGTCGCTGCTCGAGGGGCGCAAGGATGCGGTCGAGCCGCTCAAGATGGAGCAGGACTTCCAGATCACCGAGCGCAAGCCCGAGGAACCCGTCGCGCGCAAGCCGGAAAAGACGCCGGAGGCTCCCGAGGTCCACACCAGCCGGAAATCCGCCAAACCCATCGTCGACCGCATGGTCACCATCACCCTCGATCCCGGCCACGGCGGCGAGGATCCGGGCGCCGTCGGGCGCGGCGGCACCTACGAGAAGACCGTCACGCTGGCCGTCGCGAAGCGCCTCAAGGCGCGTATCGATGCCGAGCCGAACATGCGCGCGGTGCTGACGCGCGATTCCGATTTCTTCGTGCCGCTGCAGATGCGGGTGCAGAAGGCGCGGCGCGTGCAGTCCGATCTCTTCCTGTCGATCCATGCCGATGCCTGGGTCAAGCCCGATGCGCGCGGCTCGTCGGTGTTCGTATTGTCCGAGCGCGGCGCCTCGAGCACGCAGGCGCGGCTGCTGGCGCAACGCGAGAACGAAGCCGACCTGATCGGTGGCGTCAATCTCGGCGCCAAGGATCTGTTCCTCGCGCGCACGCTACTCGACCTGTCGCAGACGGCGACGATCAACGACAGCCTCAAGCTCGGCAAGTATCTGCTCGGCGAACTGGGCGCGGTCAACACGCTGCACAAGACGAATGTCGAGCAGGCCGGCTTTGCCGTGCTCAAGGCACCGGACATTCCGTCGGCGCTGATCGAGACGGCCTTCATCTCCAACCCGGAGGAAGAGCGCCGCCTCAACGACGACGCCTACCAGGACAAGCTGGCGAGTGCGATCGTGCGCGGCATCCGGCAGTACTTCAGCAAGCATCCGCCGGGACCGAAGGCGAGGCTGGCAAGCATCGCCTGAGCCGATCAGCCGCTGGCCTTGCCCGGCAACTGGCCGGTCTGGATCAGCGCGTCGTAACAGGCGACGCGGTTGCGTCCGTTCTGCTTCGCCCAGTAAAGCGCCGCGTCGGCACGGTCGATGATCGCCGGTGGCGTGTCGTGCGGCAGCAGCTGGCAGTAACCAACGCTGACCGTGATCCGCCCGACACCGGAAAATTCGTACGCTTCCACCGAGCGGCGGAAGCGCTCGAAGACCTGCTGGACGTCGCTCCGGTCGGCCGGCTGCAGGACGGCGATGAATTCCTCGCCGCCGAAGCGGAACAACTGGTCGTCGTAGCGGAACGACTCGCGCATCAACTGGCTGAACATGACCAGCGCCGAGTCGCCCGCCAGGTGCCCGTGGCTGTCGTTGACGCGCTTGAAATGGTCGATGTCGCACACCCCCAGCCAGTGGTTCTCGGCGCGGTGCCGGCGCCGGCGCTGGCAGTGGGCACCGGTGGTCCCGACGTCGTCGGTCGCGTGCCCGAGCACCTCGAACAGGTGCTTCTCGAAGGTCTTGCGATTGGCGAGCCCGGTCAACGTGTCAGCCTCGCCGTAGTCGAGCAGCGCGAGGTGGTGACCGAAATACTCGACCAGCCCCATCAGCAGTCCGCGCCGGTCGGTCGGGAAATCCGCGGGCAGGACGATGTCGATCAGGTAGATCGGCTGATTCTGGGCGATGACCGGAAAGACGAGGCGATCCGAACCGTCGGCGAGGCGGTCGCGGACGAGCGAACGCCCGCTCTGGCAGCGCAGCAGCAGCGGATCGTGCTCGATCGGCAGGCAGAAGCGGCGATCC
The DNA here is from genome assembly GCA_963736845.1 of uncultured beta proteobacterium. GTDB lineage: Bacteria > Pseudomonadota > Gammaproteobacteria > Burkholderiales > Rhodocyclaceae > Azonexus. Next base: position 125,840 of record CAVTQL010000016.1, on the reverse strand, counting down.
GGCAGGTAGGCGTTGTGCGAGAAGCGGCCCCCGGCGTCCAGCCCGGCGCAGCGGAAGACGATGGTCTCCTTCGTCGCGGGGAAGCAGCGATAGATGGCGAACGCATGTGGAGCGAAGAGATCCTCCATCGTGTTGACCAGCGCGGTATTGACCTCGGTACGGTCGCGCTTCGACGAAATCCGGATGATGTGCTGGATCAGTTGCAGCATGGCGGGCGGCGGACCTGACGGGGATGGATTGTGCAAATGTAGCAAAAAACCGCGCCCCACCGGCAAATTTGCCGGCCCAGCCGGCGCCCGCCCCGCCCGGACCAGCGCCGGCGGGCTGCAAGCGGCTATAATCGGACCTTTTTTCGAGCGACGAATGCGGGTTTTTCGCGGGTTTTCGCGACCGGTCCCGGCGCCGACGGCGCTGGCCATCGGCAACTTCGACGGGCTGCACCGCGGCCACGGCGCCCTGCTCGGCCGTCTGGTCGAGGTCGCGCGCGATGCCGCGTTGCCGCCGACGGTGCTCACCTTCGAACCGCATCCGCGCGAGTTCTTCGCTCCTGATTCGGCGCCGGCCCGCCTGACGACGCTGCGCGAGAAGGTCGAACTGCTCGCCGCGGCCGGCGTCGCCCAAGCCATGGTCTGCCGCTTCAACGCCTCCTTCGCCGCCCTTTCCGCCGATGCCTTCATCGACCGGGTGCTGGTGCAGGGGCTGCAGGTCCGCCACCTGATCATCGGCGACGACTTTCGCTTCGGCCAGGGCGGGCCGGCGACTTCGCGCTGCTTCAGGGCGGCTGGCGCCCGCCACGGCTTCGCGGTCGAGGCGATGGGCAGCGTCACGGTCGACGCCGAGCGGGTGTCGAGTTCCGGCGTGCGCCGGGCGCTGGCGGAAGGCGACATGGAACACGCCGCACGCCTGCTCGGGCGGCCCTACATCATCGATGGGCAGGTGACGCATGGTCAGCAAGCTCGGGCGGCAGTGGGGTTTCCCGACCGCCAACCTGCGCATCAAGCACAATCCGCTGCCGATGACCGGCGTCTTCGCTGTCGAGGTGGGCGGCCTCGGCGAGCAGCCGCTGCCCGGCGTGGCCAACCTCGGGGTGCGCCCGACGGTCGGCGGCACGCGGCCGCTGCTCGAAGTGCATCTCTTCGATTTCGACCGCGACATCTACGGCGCGCACATCTCGGTGCGCTTCGCCCACAAGCTGCGCGACGAGCACCGCTTTCCCAATTTCGACGCCCTCAAGGCGCAGATCACGGCCGATGCCGTGGCGGCGCGGGCTTTCTTCAAGCTGTGAGCAAGCAAAATGGCTGACTACAAAGACACGCTGAACCTCCCCGATACCCCGTTCCCGATGCGCGGCGACCTGCCCAAGCGCGAGCCGCAATGGGTCGCCGAGTGGCAGCAGAAGCAGCTCTACCAGCGCATCCGCGAGATCAGTGTCGGCCGCCCGCGCTTCGTCCTGCACGACGGCCCGCCCTACGCCAACGGCGACATCCACATCGGCCACGCGGTGAACAAGATCCTCAAGGACATCATCGTCCGCTCCAAGACGCTGTCCGGCTTCGATGCGCCCTACGTGCCGGGCTGGGATTGCCACGGCCTGCCCATCGAGCACCAGATCGAGAAACTGCACGGCAAGAACATCCCCGCCGACAAGGTGCGCGAACTGTGCCGCGCCTATGCCGCCGAGCAGGTCGAGCGCCAGAAGAAGGACTTCATCCGCCTCGGTGTGCTCGGCGACTGGGGTAACCCCTACCTGACCATGAGCTTCAAGGCCGAAGCCGACGAGATGCGCGCGCTGGGCAAGATCCTCGGGCAGGGCTACCTGTACCAGGGCCTCAAGCCGGTCAACTGGTGCCTCGACTGCGGTTCGGCGCTGGCCGAGGCCGAGGTCGAGTACGAAGACAAGACTTCGTCGGCGATCGACGTCGCCTTCGCCGTGCATGAAAACCACGCCGAAAAGCTGGCCGCCGCCTTCGGCCTGAGCCACCTGCGTGGCCCGGCCTTCGCGGTGATCTGGACGACGACGCCGTGGACGCTGCCGGCCAACGAGGCGGTCAGCGTCCATCCCGAACTGACCTACGACCTCATCGAAACCGAAAAGGGCGCGCTGATCCTCGTCCGCGAACTGGCCGAGGCTTGCCTGCAGCGCTACGGCCTGAGCGGCACGACCGTCGGCCTCCTGCCAGGGCAACAAACTCGACCAGATGCTGCTCAGGCACCCGTTCCAGCGAGCGCGACGTCGCCATCATCTGCGGCACGCACGTCACCACCGAGGCCGGCACCGGCCTGGTGCACACCGCCCCGGCGCACGGTGTCGACGACTACAACATCGGCCGCAAGTACGGCCTGCCGGTGAACAACCCGGTCGGCAACGACGGCCGCTTCATCGCCGCGACGCCGGCGCTGTCGGTCGGCGAACTGGCCGGCAGGACGGTCTGGGAAGCCAACCCGCTGGTGCTGCAGGAACTGGAAGCGCGCGGTCGACTGCTGAAACAGGAAAGAATCCAGCACAGCTACCCGCACTGCTGGCGGCACAAGACGCCGATCATCTTCCGCGCCACGACGCAGTGGTTCATCGGCATGGAGAACCGCGCCGTCCGTCCCGGCGCCCGCGAAAGCGAGCATGAGGAAGCGCCGACCCTGCGCTGGATCGCCGAGCGCGCCGTCGACGAGACCCAGTTCTTCCCGTCGTGGGGCCGCGCCCGGCTCGAAGGCATGATGAAGACCCGGCCGGACTGGTGCGTCTCGCGCCAGCGCAACTGGGGCGTGCCGATCCCGTTCTTCCTGCACAAGGAGACCGGCAAGCCGCACCCGCGCACCGCCGAACTGATCGAACAGGTCGCGCTGCGCGTCGAGCAGGCCGGCATCGAAGCCTGGTTCAGCCTCGACACCGCCGAACTGCTCGGCGCCGAGGCCGGCCAGTACGTCAAGATGAAGGACACGCTCGACGTCTGGTTCGATTCCGGCACGACCCACTGGCACGTCATGCGCGGCTCGCACCGCGCCGACCATGAATATCCGGCGGACATGTACCTCGAAGGTTCCGACCAGCATCGCGGCTGGTTCCAGTCCTCGCTCCTCTCCGGCTGCGCCATCGACGGCCGTGCGCCGTACAAGGCGTTGCTGACGCACGGCTTCGTCGTCGACGGCAAGGGCCACAAGATGTCGAAGTCGAAGGGCAACGTCATCGCGCCGCAGCAGGTCTCGGACAAGATGGGCGCCGACATCCTGCGCCTGTGGACGGCGTCGACCGACTATTCCGGCGAGCTGTCGATTTCCGACGAAATCCTCAAGCGCGTTGTCGAAGGCTACCGCCGCATCCGCAACACGCTGCGCTTCCTGCTCGCCAACGTTTCCGATTTCGACGCAAGCAAGGACATGCTGCCGGTCGGCGAATGGCTTGGAGATCGACCGCTACGCGCTGGCGCTGACTCGCGAATTGCAGGAGTCGTGCTGCGCCGACTACGACCGCTACGAGTTCCACCGCATCGTCCAGGCCTTGCAGACCTTCTGCTCGGAAGACCTCGGTGGCTTCTACCTCGACATCCTCAAGGATCGCTTGTACACCACGGCGCCGAAGTCGGCGGCGCGCCGTTCGGCGCAGTCGGCGCTGTGGCACATCGCGCAGAGCTTCGTCCGCCTGCTGGCGCCGATCGCTTCTTTCACGGCCGAAGAAGCCTGGCAGGTGCTGGGCGGCAACGCCGAAGGCTCGGTGATGTTCCAGCTCTGGCACGAACTGCCCAAGCTGGAAGGCGAGGGCGACCTGCTCGCGCGCTGGGCGCTGGTGCGCGCGGCGCGCGCCGACGTCACCAAGGCGCTCGAAGCCCAGCGCGAAGCCGGAAAAATCGGCTCGGCGCTGCAGGCCGCGGTCGAGATCCGCTGCGCCGGCGAAAAATTTGATGCGCTGGCTGCGCTCGGCGACGACCTGAAATTCGTGCTGATTTGCTCGTCGACCGCACTGGTCCATGGCGACACCGAGCAGGTCATCGCCACCCCGCTTGACCACGCCAAGTGCGAACGCTGCTGGCACGTCCGCGCCGATGTCGGCGCCAATCCCGAACATCCGGGACTGTGCGGCCGCTGCGTCAGCAACCTGCACGGCGAGGGCGAGGCGCGCGCCTGTGCCTAAGGTCGGGGCATTGGTATGCGCTGGCCGCGCTGGTCATCGTCCTCGACCAGATCAGCAAGTGGTTCGTGCTGGAAAACATCCGGCCCGGCGAGACGATCTACGTCGCGCCGTTCTGGAACTGGGTGCTGACCTTCAACCCGGGCGCGGCCTTCAGTTTCCTCGCCGATCAGCCGGGCTGGCAGCGCTGGTTCTTCACCGTGCTGGCGCTGGCCGTGTCGGCGTGGATCGCCGTCGAGCTGCGCAAGCATCCCGGCGAGAAGCTGCTTTCCCTGGCGCTGGCGCTGGTCATGGGCGGGGCGCTCGGCAACGTCATCGACCGCGTGCGCTTCGGCGCGGTGGTCGACTTCGTCCAATGGCATGCCGCCGGCTTCTACTGGCCGGCCTTCAACATCGCCGATTCGGCCATCACGGTCGGTGCGGTTTTGCTGGTTTTCGAGCAGTTGACCGCAGCAGGCAGGAAGGAGAATCCACGATGACCGCGAGCGTCCGTTCCGACAGCTACCTGACCCTGCATTACCGCATCACCACGCTCGACGGCGAGGAATTCCTGTCGACCTTCGACATGAGTCCGGCGACGCTGCAGATGGGCAGCGGCCAACTCGCCGAGAACCTCGAGTCGGCGCTGATCGGCCTGCCAGCCAAGGAACGCTTCGTCTTCGAGCTCGAGCCGGAGCAGGCCTTTGGCCAGCACAACCAGCGCCTGGTCGAGCGCATCGCGCGCAGCGGCCTGCCCGCCGACATGGAACTCAAGCCCAACTCCGTCGTCGAATTCACCGCGCCCAACGGCGCCACCTTCGCCGGCTTCCTGCGCGAACTCGACGCCACGCACGCCCTGTTCGACTTCAACCACCCCCTCGCCGGCAAGACCATCCGCTTCGAGGTGGAAATCATCGGGATCATGTAGATGCAAATCCTCCTCGCCAATCCCCGCGGTTTCTGCGCCGGTGTCGAACGCGCCATCACCATCGTCGAGCGCGCGCTGGAGCGCTTCGGCGCGCCGATCTACGTGCGCCACGAAGTCGTGCACAACAAGTTCGTCTGCGACGACCTGCGCGCCAAGGGGGCGGTGTTCATCGAGGAACTGGCCGAAGTGCCGGCCGGCAGCACGGTCATCTTCAGCGCCCACGGCGTCTCCAGGGCGGTGCGCGCCGATGCCGAGGCGCGCGGCCTCAAGGTCTTCGACGCCACCTGCCCGCTGGTCACCAAGGTCCATGTCGAAGTCGGCAAGATGCGCAACCAGACCCGCGAAGTGGTCATGATCGGCCACAAGGGCCACCCGGAAGTCGAAGGCACCATGGGCCAGAGCGAGGGTGGCATGTATCTCGTCGAAACCATCGAGGACGTCGCCCGTCTGCAGGTCCGCGACCCCGCCCAACTCTCCTTCGTCACCCAGACCACGCTCTCGGTCGACGACGCCTCGGTCGTCATTGCCGCGCTGAAGCAGCGCTTCCCAGAAATCCAGGGGCCGAAGAAGGACGACATCTGCTACGCCACGCAGAACCGCCAGGACGCCGTCAAGGCGCTGGCCGGCGAATGCGACCTGGTCATCGTCGTCGGCAGCCCGAACAGTTCCAACTCACGGCGGCTCAAGGAAGTCGCAGTGGCGCGCGGCATCGACGGCTATCTGGTCGACGGGCCGGAGGAAATCGAACCGGCCTGGCTGGCCGGCAAGCAGACGGATTGGCGTCACAGCCGGCGCCTCGGCGCCGGAAATCCTCGTTCAGCGCGTGGTCAACCGCGTCAGTGCGCTGACCGGGGCCGAAGTGGGCCAGCTGGCTGGGGTGGAGGAGGGGGTTTCGTTCCCGTTGCCGAAGGGGCTGGCGTGATTAAATCCGGTAAAGGTAAGGGGCGATTCAGAGGGACTCTTGCCATCCTTGGTTCGGGTTGGTCTGAGGATAGGGGAAAAACGGTTGAACTAGGATAGGAAGCGCGTTGATGATCGAACACGGACTGTCTCAGATGTTCGCGCAAGCGAAGCTCGCCGATCTGGAGAATAGGGTGAAGCCCGACGAGCCACGGCAGTGAGGAACCGGTGTCGCCGAATCGGCATCACGCAACCTTGGGGATCGGGCCGGGTGCAACACAAACCCGATGACCTCAACTACTTCAACCGCCCAGTGCGAACCCGCATGCCGGGTGGTGTGGGAGGTGCGGTCAGGGATCCCTCCGCCCCTACCCGATTGCCCGCGCAGGCTGCCTACTTGCGGCCGTCCAGCGAGCAGACGCCGTCGATGATCTGCAGGTCGTTGTCCTGCGCGAAGTTGAGCATGAAGCGGTAGGCCATCGGTTCGATCTCGTCGAGGCGGCCATCGACGAACACCGCTTTTTCGCCGTTGTAGTCGCCGGGGCCGACGTAGGGCGAGTACTTCATCTTGCGTTCGGCGCCGAAGGCGGACATGACGCCGCACAGTCGCTCGGCCCAGTCGCTGGGGCGGAATTTTCGTCCTTGGGTGGTGAGACCGATGATGATGAAGGGGGTCGATTCGGGTGTTGTCATTGTTCCGCTCTGCATTGGCCGGCGCCGCGACCTTGTTTCCGTGGGATTCTAGCAGAAGCGTTCGGGCTTTCCATAACTGTGACCGTGGCCCGCGCTCGCACGGAAATGCCGGGGAACACCGGACCGGCGCGGAGCGCCCGATTTGCCCCGGGCGTTCTATACATCACCCCGATTTTCACTTAAGATTGTTCGCTCTGCGACGTCCCGGACCCTGGCGGTCCGGCCGGTCGGCAGACGTCCCGGCGGCAGTGGCCGCCGTTTGCGTTTTTCAGGGTTGTGCCCATGTCGCATGTCATGAATACCTATGCCCGGCTGCCGGTGGCGTTCAGCCACGGCACGGGTTGCCGGATCACCGATACCGAAGGCCGCGAGTACCTCGACGCGCTGTCCGGGATCGCCGTCTCCACGCTGGGCCACGCGCATCCGAAGCTGGTCGCGGCGATCGCCGCGCAGGCGGGGCGCCTGCTGCACACCTCGAACCTCTACCGCATCCGTGAGCAGGAAGAACTCGCCGACAAGCTCGCCGCGCTTTCCGGCATGCGCGAGATTTTCTTCTGCAACTCCGGCTGCGAGGCCAACGAGGCGGCGATCAAGCTGGCGCGCTACTACGGCCACAAGCGGGGCATCGACACGCCGACCATCATCGTCATGGAAAAGGCCTTCCACGGCCGCACGCTGGCGACCCTCTCGGCCACCGGCAACCGCAAGGTGCAGGCCGGCTTCGAGCCGCTGGTCGCCGGTTTCGTGCGCGTGCCGTACAACGACCTGGCGGCGATCCGCGCGGTGGCGGCGCACAACAAGAATATCGTCGCCGTGATGCTGGAGATCATCCAGGGCGAGGGCGGCATCTACCTGGCGGCACTCGACTTCCAGCGCGAGCTGCGGGCCTTCTGCGACGAGCAGGACTGGCTGCTGATCTGCGACGAGGTGCAGTGCGGCATGGCGCGCACCGGCAAGTGGTTCGGCTACCAGCATGCCGGCATCCTGCCGGACGTCATGACGCTGGCCAAGGGTCTCGGTTCGGGCGTGCCGATCGGCGCCTGCCTGGCCGGCGGCCGGGCGGCCGGACTGTTCGAGCCGGGCAACCACGGCTCCACCTTCGGCGGCAATCCGCTGGCCTGCACGGCAGCACTGACGACGATCGCCACCATCGAGCAGGACGGCCTGATGGCGCAGGCCGAATGCATCGGCGCGCTGATCCGCCAGCGCTACGGCGAGGCGCTGGCCGGTGTCGAGGGCGTCGTCGAGATTCGCGGCCATGGCCTGATGATCGGCATCGAGCTCGACCGCCCGTGCGGCGAACTGGTCGGCCGGGCGCTGGCCGCCGGGCTGCTGATCAACGTCACCGCCGAACGGGTGATCCGCCTGCTGCCGCCGCTGATCTTCAGTGAAAACGATGCCCGCGAACTGGTCGACCGCAGCGTTCCGCTGATCCGCGATTTCCTGGCAGCCTGACGGGCAGCAAGCGATGAAGGTCGTTGCCGTTTCCGTTTCCATCCTCCCCGACCCCTCGCCGGCAAACGGCGGCGGGGTGATCTGAGCGTCGCTGGCGCGACGGCAAGCGAATCATGGCGATCAAGCACTTCCTGCAATTCAAGGATTTCACCCGCGACGAGTTCGAGTACCTGTTCGCGCGCACGCGCGGATCAAGGAGCGGTTCAAGCCCTACCAGCAGTACTGGCCGCTGGACGACCGCACGCTGGTGATGATCTTCGAGAAGGCAAGCACGCGCACGCGCCTGTCGTTCGAGGCCGGCATGCACCAGCTGGGCGGCTCGGCGATCTACCTGAACACGCGCGACTCGCAGCTCGGGCGCGGCGAGCCGGTCGAGGACGCGGCGCAGGTGATCTCGCGCATGAGCGACATCGTGATGATCCGCACCTTCGAGCAGGACATCATCGAGCGCTTCGCCGCCAACTCGCGCGTGCCGGTGATCAACGGCCTGACCAACGAATACCACCCGTGCCAGATCCTCGCCGACATCTACACCTACATCGAGCATCGCGGCTGCGATCCAGGGCAAGACCGTGGCCTGGATCGGCGACTCCAACAACGTCTGCAACACCTGGCTGCAGGCGGCGGAGGTGCTCGACTTCAACGTGCATGTGTCGACGCCGCCCGGCTACGAGGTGGAGCCGGAGCGATCGCCGGCGTCGATGGCACGGCCACTTCGAGGAGTTCGCCGACCCGATGGAGGCGTGCCGCGGCGCCGACCTGGTCACCACCGACGTGTGGACCTCGATGGGCTTCGAGGCGGAGAACGAGGCGCGCCGCAAGGCCTTCGCCGACTGGCAGGTCGATGCCGAGCATGATGCGCGTGGCGCATGCCGGATGCGCTGTTCATGCACTGCCTGCCGGCGCACCGCGGCGAGGAAGTGGACGCCGAAGTGATCGACGGGCCGCAGTCGGTGGTCTGGGACGAGGCGGAGAACCGCCTGCACGTGCAGAAGGCGCTGATGGAGTACCTGCTGCTGGGCGCATCGAGACTAGCGAATGACGTGAGACTAAGGGAACTGAAATGAGCGACATCAAGAAAGTTGTGCTGGCCTACTCCGGCGGTCTGGATACCTCGGTCATCCTCAAGTGGCTGCAGGACGTGTACCAGTGCGAGGTGGTGACCTTCACCGCCGACCTCGGCCAGGGCGAGGAGCTCGAGCCGGCGCGCGCCAAGGCGCTGAAGGTCGGCATCAAGGCGAAGAACATCTTCATCGACGACCTGCGCGAGGAGTTCGTGCGCGACTTCGTCTTCCCGATGTTCCGCGCCAACACCGTCTACGAAGGCGAGTACCTGCTCGGCACCTCGATCGCCCGGCCGCTGATCGCCAAGCGCCTGATCGAGATCGCCAACGAGACCGGCGCCGATGCCATCTCGCACGGCGCCACCGGCAAGGGCAACGACCAGGTGCGCTTCGAGCTGGGCGCCTATGCGCTGAAGCCGGGCATCAAGGTCATCGCCCCGTGGCGCGAGTGGGACCTGCTCTCGCGCGAGAAGCTGATGGCCTATGCCGAGAAGCACGGCATCCCGGTCGACATGAAGCACAAGAAGGGCGGCTCGCCCTACTCGATGGACGCCAACCTGCTGCACATCTCCTACGAAGGCCGCCACCTGGAAGATCCGGCGGCCGAAGCCGAGGAGTCGATGTGGCGCTGGACGGTGTCGCCGGAAAAGGCGCCGAACAAGGCCGAGTACCTCGACCTCGAATTCAGGCAAGGGCGACGTCGTCGCGATCAACGGCAAGAAGATGAAGGCCGCACGAGGTGCTGGCCACGCTCAACCAGCTCGGCGGCAAGCACGGCATCGGCCGCCTCGACCTGGTCGAGAACCGCTACGTCGGCATGAAGTCGCGCGGCTGCTACGAGACGCCGGGCGGCACCATCCTGCTGCAAGCGCGCACCGCGCCATCGAGTCGGTCTGCCTCGACCGCGAAGTCGCCCACCTCAAGGACGACCTGATGCCGCGCTACGCCAGCCTGGTCTACAACGGCTACTGGTGGAGCCCGGAGCGCAAGCGCGCTGCAGGTGCTGATCGACCACACGCAGGCAGAACGTCAACGGCTGCGGTGCGCCTCAAGCTCTACAAGGGCAACGTCATCGTCGTCGGCCGCGACTCGAAGACCGATTCGCTGTTCGACTCGACCATCGCCACCTTCGAGGACGACGCCGGCGCCTACGACCAGAAGGACGCGGGCGGCTTCATCAAGCTCAACGCGCTGCGCATGCGCATCGCCGCCAACCTCGCCGAGCGCAAGACAGGCGAAGCCGGGCGCGAAAGCGGCAGCTGCGGCAGGGAAGCCGGCGGCAGGAAGAAGGCTAAGCGATGGAGGGCGGCACCCTGTTCGGTTTCACCGAGGAACAGATTGCCGACTTCGGCGCAACCTGGGGTGTCGGCGCCTTCATCCTGTTCATGCTGTTCATCATCGGCGAGATCGCCTGGAAGTCGAAAGCCGGCAAGACGGGCACCTTCGTGCTGTTCTTCGTGCTCGCCTTCGGCATGGTCGGCTTCATCGCCAAGGCAATCATTCAAAAACTCTGGGGGATCTAGATGGCGCAATTCGACAATGTTTCGGTGGTCAAGAAGGCCAATGTCTATTTCGACGGCAAGTGCGTCAGCCACACCGTGATGCTCGCCGACGGCACGAAGAAGACGGTCGGCGTGATCCTGCCGTCCAGCCTGACCTTCAACACCGGCGCGCCGGAAGTGATGGAAGGCGTCGGCGGTTCCTGCCGCGTCCGGCTCAGGGGCGAGAACGAATGGAAGACCTGGGGCGAAGGCGAGTCCTTCGCCGTGCCGGGCGATTCGAGCTTCGAGATCGCCTGCGACGAGCCGTACCACTACGTCTGCCACTTCGGCTGAGCGGAGAAGGAACTTTCAGGAGCACTTCGCATGCCGTCATTTGATTTCACCTCCGAAGCCGACATGGAGGCGCTGAAGAACGCGGTCGACGTCACCGCCCGCCAGATCGACAACCGCTACGACTTCAAGGGGACGTCGGCCAAGGTCGAGCTGAACGAGAAGGACAAGGTCATCTCGCTGTGGGGCGATTCGGACTTCCAGCTCGACCAGATCCGCGACCTGCTGTTTCCGGCGATGGAAAAGAAGGAAACCGAGAGCACCAAGCGCCTCGACCAGCAGCCGGTGCAGAAGGTCTCCGGCAACAAGGTCAGGCAGGATCTGAAGATCAGGCTCGGCATCGACAGCGAGCTGGCCAAGAAGGTCGTCAGGATCGTCAAGGATTCGAAGATCAAGGTACAGGCGTCGATCCAGGGCGATGCGGTGCGCGTCCAGGGGGCCAAGCGCGACGACCTGCAGGCGTGCATCGCGCTGATCCGCAAGGAAATCGACGACTTCCCGATCCGCGCCGGCAATTTCCGCGACTGACCGCGCGGTTGCGGTCAACTGCCGAAAACGGGCAAAAACCGGGGCGTCAGCCCCGGTTCCCTTTTCAGCGCCTGAGACCGGTGCTCCAGACCGAATAGATCTGGTCGGCCAGCCGCCGCATCGCCGGCAGGTGGCCGGCGGTTTCGCCCAGCATCGCGTCCGGTGCCTGCACGGCCGGCCGGTCGGCGATGGCGGCGACCTCGTCGCCCCATTCGCCGCACCAGGCAGCGATCATCTCCGGCGTCATCTCGACGTGGCACTGCATCGCCAGGTGCGGGCCGAGCGCGAACATCTGGTTGGCGCAGTGGCGGCTGGCGAACAGGCGGCTGGCGCCGGGCGGGAGGGCGAAGGTCTCGCCGTGCCAGTGGAAGACGACGGTGCTCTGCCCGGCGTGCTCGCCGAGCCAGTGGCGGGCGACGGCGTGGTTCTCGCCGTGCACCGCGCCCCAGCCGATTTCCTTGACCGGGTTGCGCGTCACGGCGGCGCCCAGCGCCTTCGCCAGCAACTGGCCGCCGAGGCAATGGCCGATCACCGGCAGCGCGCGCACGGTGGCATCGCGAATCAGCGCGCAGGCGGGTTCGATCCACGGCAGCGGATCGTTGACGCTCATCGGGCCGCCCATGAAGCAGAGGCCGGAGAATTCCTCGGCGGTTGCCGGCACCGGCTCGCCTTCGTCGATGGCGACCAGGCGCCAGGGAATCCCGTGGCGCTCGAGGAATATGGCAAAATAGGCCGGACCTTCAACAGGAGCGTGGCGAAAGATGGCAACGGGTTTCATGGCGGGCGGCAGGGGCAGGGCGATGGCTCGCCATTGTATGTCGTTCGCCGCGCTGTGCCTGCTGCCGCTTGCGGCGCTGGCGGTCGATGTCGGCTTGGCCGGCGTCATGGGCGGCAAGGCGATGCTGATGATCGACGGCGGCGAGCCGCAGGCGGTCCGCGTCGGCGAGTCGCTGGGCGGCGTCAAGCTGATTTCTGTCCAGGGTGACCGGGTGGTGGTCGAGGTCGGCGGCAAGGCGCGTCCGCTGCGCGTCGGCCAGCATGCCATCGGCGTCCCGTCCGCCGACGGGTCGGGCAAGATCGTCCTCAACGCCGACGGGCAGGGGCATTTCTACGCAACGGGTACGGTCAACGGGGTGTCGGTGCGCTTTCTCGTCGATACCGGCGCGACGATGATCTCGCTCGGCGCCGCCGACGCGCGCCGCATGGGGCTCGATCCCGCGCGCGGCGTGCGCGCCATGACCAACACCGCCAACGGCCAGGCGATGGTGACCAAGGTCCAGCTCGATACCGTGCGCATCGGCGATATCACGCTGAACAACGTCGATGCGCTGATCCACCAGAACGACCTGCCGATGGCGCTGCTCGGCATGAGCTTCCTGAACCGCATGGACATGCAGCGCGACGGCAGCACGCTGACGCTCAAGAAGCGCTACTAGGAGAGACAAATGCCCCACCGTGACCAGGAAATCGCCATGTTGCGGCGCGAGCTGGAGATGCTGATGGGCGAGCGGCAGGATCTGCTGCACGTCGTCGGCGCCTCGGCCGCGCTGATCGCCAGCCTCGACAGCCAGCAATTGCCGGTCGCTGCCGTCGGCGCCGCCGACATGGTCGCCACCACGCTCAACCGACTCGGCGAGGAAACCCTGCAGGACGCGCTGGCGTCGGTGCATGCCGAAATCGAGGACGACGCCGCCGGCGCATGAGTTTCATCGACATCGATCGCCTGCGCGCAAGCCTGTTGCGCGAACCGGCGCATGGCGAGCCCGTGCGGGAGCAGGGCAGTGGCGACCAGGTGCTGGCCCCGGCCGCGGTGCTCTTCCCCATCGTCGAGCGCGACGATGGGCATACTGTTTTGTTCACCCAGCGCACCGCGCACCTGCGTGACCATGCCGGGCAGGTCAGCTTCCCCGGCGGGCGGGTCGAGGCGGACGATCCGTCGCCGGTGCACACCGCGCTGCGCGAGACCGAAGAAGAAATCGGCCTTGGCCGCGAGCATGTCGAGGTGCTCGGCTTCCTGCCCGAATACCTGACCAGCACGGGCTTCGCGGTGACACCGGTGGTCGCGCTGGTGCGGCCACCGTTCGAACTGGCGGTCGATCCGTTCGAGGTCGCCGAAGCCTTCGAGGTGCCGCTCGCCTTCCTCCTCGATCCGGCCAACCACAAGCGTCATTCGCTGCATTACCGCGGCGCCCTGCACCATTTCTACGCCATGCCCTACGGCGACTATTTCATCTGGGGCGCGACGGCCGGCATGATCCGTGCGCTGAGCGAGCGGCTGCGCGGCAATGGCGGCTGAGCCTGTGGTATCGTTCCGTTCCCGCATTCCCCATGACTGCCGGACACGGTGCGTTCAAGCCCGAGGCAGCGGCCCGACATGAGCCTTCTTTCGCTGATCGCAGTCTTTCTCATCGAGCAGTTGCAGCCGCTGGATTACCGCCGCGTGGTGGAAGCGCCGCTCGCTGCCTGGGGCGATCTCGTCGAGGCGCGCTGCAATGCCGGCGAAGCCACGCACGGTGCGGTCGCCTGGGGCCTCGCGATCTTCCTGCCGGTGGCCCTGGTCTGGGCGCTGTACGCTTTCCTCCATTCGCTCAGCCCGATCCTGGCCTGGCTGCTCAACGTCGGCGTCCTCTACCTGACGATGGGCTTCCGCCAGTTCAGCCACCATTTCACCGAAATCCAGGAAGCGTTGCGCCTCGACGACCTGCCGCGTGCGCGGCAACTGCTCGGCGAGTGGCAGGGGCGGCCGGCCGACGGGCTCGGCGCACAGGAGATCGCCCGGCTGTCGATCGAGGCGGCGCTGGCGGCCTCGCATCGCCACGTCTTCGCCGTGCTGCTCTGGTTCATCCTGCTGCCCGGTCCGTGCGGCGCGGTCCTCTACCGCATGGCGACGGTGATCGGCCTGCGCTGGGCGGCAAAAAATACTGGCGAGGAGACTGATTTCTCCGCGTTTTCCCGGCGGGTTTTCGGTATCATCGAGTGGTTGCCATCGCGGGCGACAGCGTCGGTTTTCGCGATCGTCGGCAATTTCGAGGATGCGGTTTACTGCTGGCGCACACAAGGCGCCGAGTGGGCGGACAGCAGTCTCGGCATCGTGCTCGCCAGTGGCGCCGGTGCGTTGGGCGTACAACTCGGCCGGCCGCTGGCCGAGGATGTCGAGGTCGCGGAGCATGCCGAACTCGGGCTCGGCGATCCCCCCGACGTCGATTTCATGCAGAGCGGCGTCGGGCTCGTCTGGCGGGCCACGGTGCTGTGGCTGCTGTTGCTGTTTTTGTTGTGGCTCGCCAGCCTGGCGGGCTGATCTTTTCTAGTCAGGAGGTTTTACATGAGCAGAGACGTCGTCGTTCTGAGCGCAGTCCGTTCCGCCATCGGTACTTTCGGCGGTTCCCTGTCCGATATGGAGCCGAGCGAACTGGCCGGCATCGTGATGAAGGAATCCGTGGCCCGCTCCGGTGTCGATCCGCAGGCCATCAACTACGTTACCGTCGGCAACTGCATCCCGACCGATTCCCGGTTATGCCTACGTTGCCCGCGTGGCCTCGATCCAGGCCGGCCTGCCGATGGAATCGGTGGCCATGGCGGTAAACCGCCTGTGCTCCTCCGGCCTGCAAGGTATCGTCACGACTGCCCAGCAGCATCATGCTGGGCGATTGCGACTATGGCGTAGGCGGTGGTGTCGAAGTCATGTCGCGCGGCACCTACATGATGCCGGCCCTGCGTACCGGTGCCCGCATGGGCGATACCAAGGCCATCGACATGATGGTCGCCGTGCTGACCGACCCGTTCGGCGTCGGCCACATGGGCATCACCGCCGAGAACCTGGCCGTCAAGCATGGAACATCTCCCGTGAAGAGCAGGACGCCTTTGCCGTCGAATCGCAGCGCCGCGCCGCTGCGGCCATCGCCGAGGGCCGCTTCAAGTCGCAGATCGTGCCGATCGTCAAGCAGACGCGCAAGGGCGATGTGGTGTTCGACACCGACGAGCATGTCAAGGCGGGCACGACCATGGAAACGCTGGCCAAGATGAAGCCGGCCTTCAAGAAGGACGGCACGGTCACCGCCGGCAACGCCTCCGGCATCAACGACGGCGCCGCCTTCTTCGTGCTGGCTGCCGCCGATGTCGCCGCCAAGGCGGGCCACAAGGCGATCGCGCGCCTGGTCTCCTACGCCGTCGCCGGCGTGCCGAACGACGTCATGGGCGAAGGCCCGATCCCGGCGACCAAGCTGGCGCTCAAGAAGGCCGGCCTGACGCTCGACCAGATGGACGTCATCGAATCCAACGAAGCCTTCGCCGCCCAGGCGCATTGCCGTCAACAAGGTGCTCGGCCTCGATCCGGTCAAGACCAACCCGAACGGCGGCGCCATCGCCCTCGGCCACCCGGTCGGCTGCTCCGGCGCCTTCATCGCCACCAAGGCTCTCTACGAGCTCGAGCGTGTCGGCGGCAAGTACTGCCTCGTCACGATGTGCATCGGCGGCGGCCAAGGTATCGCCTGCATCTTCGAGCGCGCCTGATCGCTCCGGCAGCCCGGAAGGAATAAGCCCGCCGGAGCGATCCGACGGGCTTTCTGTTTATGCACCATCCTGAAATGGCGCGCACCGTATTGGGGCGCCATTGTTCGCGGCGGGCCTCCGATCGCCCGATCTGAGCGGCGTTTTCCGGTGGCACGGAAACTGCTGATGTCCCGGGAAGAACTTTCTTCAGCAAGCGGTCCGACATGAACTTCTACAACGAAATGGTCAACACCGACGGCGGCATCCGTCCCCATTACTGGCGCTACGACGAATGGCTGCGGGCGACGCCGCCCGAGCGCATCGCCCGCAAGCGGGCCGAAGCCGACCTCGCCTTCCACCGCGTCGGCATCACCTTCGCCGTCTATGGCGAGGAAGCCGGCAAGGAGCGGCTGATCCCGTTCGACATCATCCCGCGCATCATCCCGGCGGCCGAATGGAAGGCGCTGCAGTCCGGCCTGCGCCAGCGGGTCAGGGCGCTCAACCTGTTCCTGCACGACGTCTATCACGACCAGGAAATCCTCAAGGCCGGCATCGTCCCGGCCGCGCAGGTGCTGGAGAACGCCCAGTACCGGCCGGTGATGCAGGGCGTGGACGTACCGGGCGGCATTTATGCGCACATCGCCGGCGTTGACATCGTCCGCGCCGGCGCCGGCGAGTTCTACGTGCTCGAAGACAACCTGCGCGTGCCGCTCGGGCGTCTCGTACATGCTCGAAGACCGCAAGATGATGATGCGCCTTTTCCCGGAACTGTTCGCCTGGCACAAGGTGGCGCCGGTCCAGCACTACCCGGACATGCTGCTGGAAAAGCTGCGTGCCGTGGCGCCCAAGGGCGTCGCCAACCCGACCGTCGTCGTGCTGACGCCGGGTGCCTACAACAGCGCCTACTTCGAGCACACCTTCCTCGCCCAGCAGATGGGCGTCGAACTGGTCGAGGGACGCGACCTCTTCGTCGACAAGGAGGTCGTTCTACATGCGGACGACGCAGGGCCCGCAGCGCATCGACGTCATCTACCGCCGCATCGACGACGACTTCCTCGATCCGCTCGCCTTCCGGGCCGACTCGGCGCTCGGCGTGCCCGGCCTCCTCAAGGCCTACCAGGCGGGCAGCGTGACGCTGGCCAACGCCATCGGCACCGGCGTCGCCGACGACAAGTCGATCTACCCCTACGTGCCGGACATGATCCGCTTCTACCTCGACGAGGAACCGAAGCTCAACAATGTGCCGACCTGGATGTGCCGCAAGCCGGATGATCTCAAGTACGTCCTCGACCACCTGCCCGAACTGGTCGTCAAGGAAGTGCACGGCGCCGGCGGCTACGGCATGCTGGTCGGCCCGGCGGCCACGCGGGAACAGATCGAGCACTTCCGCCAGTTGCTGCTCGCCAGGCCGGACGGCTACATCGCCCAGCCGACGCTGGCGCTGTCGAACTGCCCGACCTTCGTCGAGGAAGGCATCGCGCCGCGCCACCTCGACCTGCGCCCCTTCGTGCTGTCGTCGGGCGACTGCGTCAACATGGTGCCCGGCGGCCTGACCCGCGTCGCGCTGACGCAAGGCTCGCTGGTGGTCAATTCGTCGCAGGGCGGCGGCACCAAGGACACCTGGGTTCTGGAGGACTGACCATGCTCTCACGCACCGCCGACCACCTGTTCTGGATGGCGCGCTACATCGAGCGCGCCGAAAACCTCGCCCGCCTGCTCGACGTCACCTGGCAGATGTCGCTCGTGCCGCAATCCCGGGAGGCCGCCAACCAGAGCTGGAAGGCGATCATCGCGCTGAACAGCCTGGAGGAAGCCTTCGCCACCTGGCATGTCGAAGTCGAACGGCGAAAACGTGTTGCGCTTCATGGTCAGCGACCCGGGCAACCCGAACTCGATCATGAACTGCCTGCGCCTCGCGCGCGAGAATGCGCATGCCGTGCGCGGCACGATCACCACCGAAATGTGGGAAACAATGAACTCGACGTGGATCGAGGCGCGCGGCATGAGCTTCGAGCAGATCTACGGCGCCGGCATCGGCGATTACTTCGAGTGGGTCAAGATGCGCTCGTCGCTGTCGCGCGGAACGACTTTCGGCACCTTGCTGCAGGACGAGGCGTATCACTTCATCCGCCTCGGTACGGTGCTCGAGCGGGCCGACAACACGGCGCGCATCCTCGACGTCAAGTACCATGTGCTGCGCCCGTACGGCGACGAGGGGGCAACCGATTTCTACGAGTGGGGCGCGCTGCTGCGCTCGGTATCAGGCTTCGAGGTCTATCGCAAGGTCTATCGCGACGCCATCACGCCCGACCGCGTTGCCGAACTGCTGATCCTCAACAAGGACATGCCGCGCTCGCTGCATTTCTGCATGAACAGCGTGATCAAGACCCTCGACCTGATCGCCAACCGGCAGTCCGGCGAGACCACGCGCCAGGCCGGCCTGCTGCATGCCCACCTGCACTACGGGCGGATCGATGACATCCTGGCGCACGGCCTGCACGAGTGGCTGACCGACTTCATGGACCGCATCTACCTGCTCGGCGACGGCATCAGCCGCGACTTCCTCGTGCCGATGGCGGAAGCCGCCTGAAATCGTCCGCCGGTTGCGGTCAACGGCTGGAAAGGGGCAACGACGACGGGCACCCGCGGGTGCCCGTCGTTGATCCGGCAAGCCGGGCCAATCAACCCAAGGGCGCGGCGGGAGCCTTGCTACTTCTCGCTCATGACGATCCGGTCGCCCTGTTCGCCGGCGGCGAGACGCTGGCGGTGCAGCGCGACCAGCGGGTCGTCGGGATAGGCGGCGGCGAGCGCGTCGAAGCGGGCGAGGGTGTCCGCCGCGCCGGCGCACATTGCGTCGTAGGCGGCCTGGTAGTCGGCGAGCGGTGCGCGCGCCGCCTGCTGGTCCTCGGTCAGCGGCTCGAAGACCTGCAGCGCCTCGGTTTTGCCCTTCAGCACGAGGCGGCCGACCGGGCGTACCTTGGCGTCCGGGCAGCCGGAGAGCGTCGCGTGCGAGACGCAGATGCGGGTGCCGAGGTGCTTGTTGACGGCTTCGAGACGGGAAGCGGTATTGACCGGGTCGCCGAGCGCGCGGTAGTCGAAGATCGTGGTGCCGCCGAAGTTGCCGACGATGACCTCGCCCGAATGGATGCCGATGCGGGTCTTGCCGAAGGCGACGCCCTTTTCCTGCAAATCCTTCGAGTAGGCGGCGGCGTAGGTGTCCATATCGAGCGCGCAGGCCAGCGCGCGGGCGCGATGGTCGGGCTGCTCGACCGGGGCAGAGAACATGATGGCGACCGCGTCGCCGACGATGCGGTCGAGCGTGCCTTCGTGGCGGAAGGCGATGCCGATCATGCGGTCGAGGTAGGCGTTGAGCAGCGCCACCGCCTCGCCCGGGTCGATGCCCTCCATCAGGCTGGTGAAGCCGGCGAGGTCGGTGAAGATGAAGCTGCACTCCTGGCGGCGGCCGCCGAGTTCCATGTCGTCGGGGTTGTCGACCAGGTGCGAGACGCGGTTGGGCGACACGTAGCGGGCGAAGGCACTCTTGATCCAGCGCTGCTCGCGTTCGCTGGCGAAGTGGCGATAGAGGCTGGTGAGCATGAAGACGAGCAGCAGGCCGATCGTCGGCGTCGCCGTGTCGAGCAGCAGGCCGT
This sequence comes from uncultured beta proteobacterium, assembly GCA_963736845.1. GTDB lineage: Bacteria > Pseudomonadota > Gammaproteobacteria > Burkholderiales > Rhodocyclaceae > Azonexus. The sequence continues at coordinate 106,203 of CAVTQL010000016.1, read as the reverse complement.
GGTCGACGAAGGCGTACCAGCCGCCGCCGAGCAGCGCCGCCAGCAGCACGGCGGTGGCGGCGGCAGCGACCAGCGCGCGTGTGCGCAGCGCGAGGACGCCGATCAGCAGTCCGCCGAGCGCCAGTGCCAGTGCCTCGACGGTGCGGGCCCAGCCGGGGCGCTGCAGGTAGTGGCCGGTGAGGATCTGCTCGAGCCCCTGAGCATGCGCCTCGACGCCGGGTATGACGCGGCCGAGCGGGCTGAAGCGCAGGTCCATCAGCCCCTGCGCCGAACTGCCGACGAGCAGCAGGTGGCCGTCGATGGCTTCGGCCGGCACCTCGCCGGCGAAGACGCGCCAGGCCGGCACGTAGCGCTCGGCGACCGGCAGGCTGTAGTGCACCCAGATCTCGCCGTTCGGCGTGGTCGGGATGGTCGGCTCGCCGATGCGGATTTCTTCCAGGCCGATGCCGCCGCCGGCGGTCTTCAGGATGATGTTGGGCGTTCCCTGGCCGACGCGCAGCGCCTCGCTGACCAGCGTCGACACCGGCTCGCCGGCAAACGCCAGGACAAGCGGTACGCGGCGCACGACGCCGTCGTTGTCGGGGACGAAGGTGAGGGCGCCGTTGCCCTTGGCCGCTTTTTCCAGCCCGGGCAGCGACGGCACGGCGCCGGAGAATTCGTGCAGCCAGCGCCCCGGCGGCTCGCCGGCGAAAATGAAGCGGGCCGGGCGAGCCGGCGGCCGGGCGGTTGCGGTCAACGCGTTGGTGGCGCTGATTTTGCCGCGCTCGAGCGCGAAGCCGACGACGACGTTGTCGGCCGCGGCGAAATGCTCGGCGAGCACCGCGTCGTGGTCGGGCAAGGCGCGCAGCCCCTGCGCCAGCGGCGCCGGCAACGCCCACAGCCCGGCGGCGGCCTGCGGCGAGGTGCGGTCGGGCTCGGCGAAAATGACGTCGAAGGCGATCGCCGCGGCACCGCCGGCGCTCAGCCGGTCGACCAGTTCGGCGATGCGGGTGCGCGGCCACGGCCACTGGCCGAGGCGGGCGAGGCTCTCGTCGTCGATGTCGATGATGCGCACCGGCGCCGCTTCGTAGGCGCGCGGATGCCAGCGCTGGTACTGATCGAAGACGTTGTTGCGCAGCGAGCGCAGCGGCAGCGGGTCGAACAGTTGCAGCGCGAGCAGCGCGACGACGGCGACGACCGGCAGCAGCAGGCCGGAAAGCGACGACCCCTTTTTCTTCATTTTTCTGTCTCCCGGGCGGAAATCATGGCGGCGACTGCTGTTGTTCGCAGCCGGGGCTTGGTGGCATGCTAATACGATTGTTCACAGTTTTGCCGAATCAACGACACGCCGCCCGTCCGGGTGCGCACCGGATTGGTGCGGCATGCACCGGTGCGGGCGCCGGCTGCTTGGCGCCACAAAGAAAAGTGCCGATAATCAAGTCTCTGGTAGCTGGTTCGCGTCTTGCTTCTGGAATTGCAAATTCATTGTCCGGAGTCCACCCGTGTCCATCCACGTCGCGCTCAACCACCTCACCCACTACCGCTACGACCGCCCGGTCAACCTCGGCCCGCAGGTCGTCCGCCTGCGCCCGGCGCCGCACTGCCGCACGCGCATCCTGAGCTACTCGCTGAAGGTCGGCCCGGACAAGCACTTCATCAACTGGCAGCAGGATCCGCAGGCGCAACTACCTGGCGCGCCTGGTGTTCCCGGAGAAGACGCGCGAATTCCGCATCGAGGTCGATCTGGTCGCCGAGATGTCGGTGCATCAACCCGTTCGACTTCTTCCTCGAGCCCGACGCCGAGAACTTCCCGTTCGAGTACGAGCGACTGGCAGCGCCACGAGCTGGCGCCGTACCTCGACAAGCTGACGGCGGCGCCGCGGTTCGACGCAGTACGTGGCGCGCATTCCCGCGCACGCCGATGCGCACCGTCGATTTCCTGGTCGAGCTGAACCGCGCGCCTGCACGCGCGACATCGGCTACATGATCCGCCTGGAGCCGGGCGTGCAGACGCCGGAGGAGACGCTGGCGCAAGCGCTCCGGCTCGTGCCGCGACTCGGCCTGGCTGCTGGTGCAGATGCTGCGCCACCTCGGCCTGGCGGCGCGCTTCGTCTCCGGCTACCTGATCCAGCTCACGCGCGGACGTGAAGTCGCTCGACGGCCCGTCGGGCCCGGAGGCGGACTTCACCGACCTGCACGCCTGGTGCGAGGTCTACCTGCCCGGCGCCGGCTGGATCGGCCTCGACCCGACCTCCGGCCTGTTCGCCGGCGAAGGCCACATCCCGCTGGCCTGCACGCCGGAGCCGCGGCTCGGCGGCGCCGGTCACCGGCGGCGTCGACGAGTGCGAGATCGAGTTCGAGCACGAGATGACGGTCGACGCGCATCTGGGAAGCGCCGCGCGTCACCAAGCCCTACACCGACGAGCAGTGGCCGGAGATCGAGGCGCTCGGCCACGAGATCGACGGCGAGCTGCTCGCCAGGCGACGTGCGCCTGACGATGGGCGGCGAGCCGACCTTCGTCTCGATCGACGACCTGGACGGCGCCGAGTGGAACACCGCCGCGCTCGGCCCGACCAAGCGCCAGCTCGCCGCCGACCTCTTCCACCGCCTGCGCGACAAGTACGCGCCCGGACGGCCTGCTGCACTTCGGCCAGGGCAAGTGGTATCCCGGCGAGCAGCTGCCGCGCTGGTCGCTGAACTGCTTCTGGCGCAAGGACGGCGAGCCGATCTGGAGCGACGCCGACGCTGATCGCCGACGAGCGCGACGACTACGGCGCCACCGCCGAGCATGCCGGGCGCTTCCTGCACGCGCGTCGCCGAGCGCCTGGGCGTCGACGCCGAAGCACGTCTTCCCGGCCTACGAGGACGTCTAGTACTACCTGTGGCGCGAGCGCCGGCTGCCGGTCAACGTCGATCCGCTCGATGCGCGCGCTCGACGACCCGCTCGAGCGCGACGCGCCTGGCGCAAGGTCTTCGAGCAGGGGCTCGACGCAGGTCGGTCGGCTACGTGCTGCCGATCATGCAGCGACGTCGGCGCAAGCCGGCTGGCAGACCGGCCCGTGGTTCCTGCGCGGCGAGCGCTGCTACCTCGTGCCCGGCGATTCGCCGATGGGCTATCGCCTGCCGCTCGACTCGCTGCCGTGGGTCGGCGGAGAGCGACTACCCGTACGTCAATCCGCCCGATCCGACATGGCAGACCGCGCCGCTCGCCAGCTATGCCGAGCTGCGCGCGGACGTCGCCGGCCGGCCGGCACAGGCGCCAGTCCTGCGCCGGCGCCGGCGGGCAGGCGGCATCCGCGCGACAAGGCGCCCGACACCGAGCCCGGCGCAAGGAGTCGGCCGCGCTGGATCGCCCGCACCGGCGATGTGCGCCGAGCCGCGCGACGGCCGGCTCTACGTCTTCATGCCGCCGACGCGAGCGCTCGAGGACTACCTCGAGCTCGTCGCCGCGGTCGAGGAGACCGCGGACGACGCTGGACCTGCCGGTCATCCTCGAAGGCTACGAGCCGCCGCGCGATCCGCGCCTGACGCAGCTTCCGCGTCACGCCCGACCCCGGCGTGATCGAGGTCAACATCCATCCGGCGCACGAGCTGGGACGAGCTCGTCGAGCAGCACGACGCACCTCTACGAGGAGGCGCGCCAGTCGCGCCTGGCCACCGAGAAGTTCATGATCGACGGCCGCCACACCGGCACCGGCGGCGGCAACCACTTCGTGCTCGGCGGCGCGACGCCGGCCGACTCGCCCTTCCTGCGCCGGCCGGACCTGCTGCGCAGCCTGGTCGCGCTACTGGCACAACCATCCGTCGCTGTCGCTACCTGTTCTCCGGCCTGTTCATCGGCCCGACCAGCCAGGCGCCGCGCGTCGACGAGGCGCGCAACGATTCGCTCTACGAGACTGGAGATCGCCTTCCGCCAGATCGCCGCCGGTCGGCGAGCCGACGCCCGCCCTGGCTGGTCGACCGCGCTGTTCCGCAACCTGCTGATCGACGTCACCGGCAACACGCACCGCGCCGAGTTCTGCATCGACAAGCTCTACTCGCCCGACGGCCCGACCGGGCGCCTCGGCCTGCTCGAGATGCGCGCCTTCGAGATGCCGCCGCACGCGCGCATGAGCCTCGACCCAGCAACTGCTGCTGCGCGCGCTGGTCGCGCGCTTCTGGCAGGAGCCGTACGCGCCGCAGCGCCTGGCGCGCTGGGGCACCGAGCTGCACGACCGCTTCATGCTGCCGCACTTCGTCTGAGCAGGATTTCGCGCGACGTGCATCGACGAGCTGCAGCAGGCCGGCTATCGCGCTTCGACGCCGGCTGGTTCGCGCCGCACTTCGAATTCCGCTTCCCGCAGCTACGGCGACTTCGCCGTCAAGCGGCGTCGACGTCGAGCTGCGCCAGGCGCTCGAGCCGTGGCACGTGCTGGGCGAGGAGGGCGCGGCCGGCGGCACCGTGCGCTACGTCGACTCCTCGGTCGAGCGCGCTGCAGGTCAAGGTCACCGGCCTCGTCGCCGACCGCTACGTCGCTGACCTGCAACGGCCGCGCGGTGCCGCTGCAGCCCACCGGCACGGTCGGCGAGTTCGTCGCCGGCGTGCGCTACCGCGCCTGGCAGCCGCCGTCGTGCCTGCATCCGACCATCGGCGTGCACGCGCCGCTGATCTTCGACCTCGTCGACACCTGGATGCGGCCGCTCGCTGGGCGGCTGCCAGTACCACGTCGCGCATCCGGGCGGGCGCAGCTACGACGTCCTTCCCGGTGAACGCCTACGAGGCCGAGAGCCGCCGCCTGGCGCGCTTCTTCCGCATCGGCCACACGCCGGGCCGGATGCAGGCACGAGCGCCCGAGGCCAGCGCCGAGCTTCCCGTTCACGCTCGACCTGCGCCGTTCCTGAGCGGCAATGCCGGCTGATCCTGGCGGTCGACCGCGACCCGCAGGCCGAACAGCGGCCTGTCTCCGTCGGCTCGCATGGCACGCACCCTGCTCGCGATCTACCCGCACGCCGCCCGTCGCTACGACGAAATGCTCGACGGCGGACGGCAGCGTGCGCGCCGCACTGGCGGCCGTTCTTCGACGCACCTCGACGCGCGTGGCGCCGGAGGAGATGCGCGAGCGCCTCGAATTCGTCGACCGGCGCATCCAGCGAGAACGGCGTCACCTACAACGTCTACGCCGACCCGAGCGGCGCCGACCGGCCGTGGGAGCTCGATCCGCTGCCGCTGATCATCCCGCCCGCCGAATGGGCCGAGATCGGCGGCCGGCGTGGCGCAGCGCGCCGCGCTGCTCGAACGCCGTGCTCGCCGACCTCTACGGCGCGCAGACGGCTGCTCGCGAGGGCCTGCTGCCGCCGGCGCTGGTTTTCGGCCAGCGCGGCTTCCTGTGGCCGTGCCGCGGGCGTCAGGCCGCCCGGCGGCATCTGGCTGCACATCTACGCCGCCGACCTGGCGCGCTCGCCCGACGGCCGCTGGTGGGTGGTCGCCGACCGCACGCAGGCGCCGTCGGGCGCCGGCTACGCGCTGGAGAACCGGCTGGTCGTCGCGCGCGTCTTCCCGGAGCTGTTCCGCGACCTGCGCGTCGCAGCACCTCGCGCGACTTCTTCCACGACCTGCAGCGACGCGCTGGCGGCGCTGGCGCCGGCGAGGGCGACGAGCGCCGCACGTCGTGCTGCTGACGCCGGGGCCGCTACAACGAAACCTACTTCGAGCACGCCTACCTGGCGCGCTACCTCGGCTTCCCGCTGGTCGAGGGGCAGCGACCTGACGGTGCGCGACGACCGCGTCTTCCTCAAGACGCTGCGCGGCCTCGAGCGCGTGCACGTGATCCTGCGCCGCCTGGACGACGACTTCTGCGACCCGCTCGAGCTGCGCGGCGACTCGGCGCTCGGCGTGCCCGGCCTGCTCGATGCGCGCGCGCGCCGGCAGCGTCGTCATCGCCAACGCGCTCGGCAGCGGCCTGCTCGAGTCCGGGGCGCTGCTCGGCTTCCTGCCGGCGCTCTGCGAGCGCCTGCTCGGCGAGAAGCTGGCGATGCCCTCGGTCGCGACCTGGTGGTGCGGCGAGAAGCCGGCGCTGGAGTACGTGCGCGAGCACCTCGACGAGCTCGTCATCAAGCCGGCCTACCCGTCGCAGCGCATGGAGCCGGTGTTCGGCCGCGACCTCAAGGGCGAGGCGCGCGCCGAGATGCTGCGCCGGATCGCCGCGCGGCCGCATGCCTACGTCGCGCAGGAGATGGTCGACCTGTCGCAGGCGCCGACCTGGAGCCGCACGCACGAGCGGCGGCTGATCGCCGCGCCCGGTCGGCCTGCGTGTCTACGCCGTGGTTGCTGGCGACGGTCGCTACTCGGTGATGCCGGGCGGGCTGACGCGCGTCGCGACCGGCGCCACCGCCCGCATCATCTCGATGCAGCGCGGCGGCGCCTCGAAGGACACCTGGGTGCTGACCGAAGGCCCGGTCAGCGAATTCACGATGCTCAAGCCGTCGATCGGCGTGCGCGACCTGGTGCGGGCCGGCGCCAACCTGACCTCGCGCGTCGTCGAGAACCTGTTCTGGCTCGGCCGCTATTCCGAGCGCTGCGACGACAACGCGCGCATGCTGCGCGTCGCCCTGTCGCGCGTCGTCGAGGCGGGCGGGCAGAAGACGTCGGCGGTTGCGTCGGCGATCGAACTGGCCATGCACCTCGGCATCCTGCCCGGGCCCGAGGAAGAGGAGACCAAGGCCAAAGCCAAGGAGGCCAAGGCCAGGGCCAAGCCCGGCGGCGAGCACGCGCTGCTCGCCGCGATCTACGATCCCGAGCAGCCGGGCAGCCTGGCCGGCAGCATCCGCAGCCTGATGTGGACGGCGACGCACGTGCGCGAACGCCTGTCGGTCGATCACTGGCATTCGCTGACCCGCCTGCAGCGCGAGCAGCAGGCGGCGCTCAAGAAGCATCCGACGCTGGCCGAGGCGATCGTCTTCCTCGACCGCGTGCTCGGCGTCTCGTCGTCGCTGACCGGCTTCGCGATGGACAACATGACGCGCGACGACGGCTGGCGCTTCCTGGTCGTCGGCCGCCGGCTGGAGCGGCTCGCCTTCCTGTGCCAGGCGATCGCCCACTTCCTGCGCATGCCGTCCACGCGCGGGCCGGGCAGCCTCGAATGGCTGCTCGAACTGGCCGATTCGATCATCACCTACCGCTCGCGCTACTCGCGGCTGCCGGAACTGATGCCGGTGGTCGACCTGCTCGTCTTCGACGAAGGCAACCCGCATGGCGTCGTCTTCCAGGCCAGCGTCCTGGCCCGCTACCTGGAACGCATGGCGCGCGAACTGGGGGCGTCGCACGATGGCCAACTGGCCGCCGCGCTGGCCGGACTGCGGGCCTTCGACATCTCCCGCCTCGAGCACCTGCAGTTCAGCGAATGCCGCGGCTGCGCGCCGTGCGCCGACCTCGCCGACCGCCTCGCCGCGCTCGATGCCGCCGCCGCCGAACTGTCCGACGGGCTCGGCATGCGCTACTTCACCCACGTGTCGGATGTCAGCCGGCAGACGATGGCGCTGTGACCATGGACAAGTCGCCCGTCCGCTACCATGTGCTGCACGAGACGCGCTACGACTACGGCAGTTCGGTGTCGCTGTCGCAGCAGCAGTTGCACCTGTCGCCGCGCGATTTCCCCTGGCAGCAGGTCGAGTCGCAGCGCGTGGACATCGACCCGCCGCCGAGCTGGCGGCGCGAGGGCTTCGACGCCTTCGGCAACCCGGTCGTCTGGGTCGCCTTCCACGCCCCGCACGACCACCTGCTGATCCGTTCGGCGATGACCGTCGCGGTGACGCCGCACCTTCCGGTCGACCTCGAACGGTCGCTGCCCTGGGAAGCGGTGCGCGACCGTCTCGCCTATGACGCCAAGCCGCCGCGGCCGGAGGATCTCGACGCCGCCCGCTTCCTGTTCGAGAGCGCGTATGTGCGGGTCAAGAACGAACTGGCCGACTACGCCGCCGACTGCTTTCCGCCGGGAACGCCGGTCCTGGTCGGCGCCCGCGCGCTGATGGCGAAGATCTTCACCGAGTTCGAGTTCGACCCCGAGGCGACCACCGTGTCGACGCCGGTCATGGAGGTGCTCGAGAAGAAGCGCGGCGTCTGCCAGGATTTCGCCCACCTGATGATCGCCTGCCTGCGCGCGCTCGGCCTCGCCGCCCGCTACGTCAGCGGCTACCTGCTGACGCAGCCGCCGCCGGGCCGGCCGCGGCTGGTCGGCGCCGATGCCTCGCACGCCTGGGTGGCGGTCTATGCGCCGGGCTTTCCCGGCGAATGGGTGCACTTCGATCCGACCAACAACCTGCTGCCCGACACCGAGCACATCACCGTCGCCTGCGGCCGCGACTTCGGCGACATCTCGCCGCTGCGCGGCACCATCCTCGGTGGCGGCGGGCACGAGCCCGAGGTGGCCGTGACGGTGACGCCGCTGGCCGATGAGGCGGAGCCGCCAGCCGCGCCGCAGGAGCGGGCGCGGCCGCTGCCTGATGGCGCGCGTCGCCATCGTCGGCGGCGGCCCGGCCGGGCTGATGGCCGCCGAGCAACTGGTTGCGGTCGACGGCCTGGAAGTAGCGATTTTCGATGCGATGCCGACGCTCGGCCGCAAGTTCCTGATGGCCGGCAAGGGCGGCATGAACATCACCCATGCCGAGCCGGCGGCGGCTTTCATCGCCCGCTACGGCGAGCGCGCCGGCGTCCTCGCGCCGCTGCTCGCCGCCTTCGGCCCGGACGCGTTGCGCGAATGGATCCACGGCCTCGGCATCGAAACCTTCGTCGGCAGTTCGGGGCGCGTCTTTCCGCGCGAGATGAAGGCGGCGCCGCTGCTGCGCGCCTGGCTGCACCGCCTGCGCCGGCAGGGCGCGCGCGTGCACGTCCGCCACCGCTGGCTCGGCTGGCAGGCCGACGGGCGCCTGCGCTTCGCGACGCCGGATGGCGAGATCGCGGTGGCGGCCGATGCCGTGATCCTTGCGCTCGGCGGCGGTTCCTGGGCACGCCTCGGTTCGGACGGCGCCTGGGTCGATCTGCTCGCCGCCCGCGGCATTCCCGTCGCGCCGCTGAAGCCGGCCAACTGCGGCTTCGACGTCGGCTGGAGCGGCCATTTTGCCGGACGCTTCGCCGGCCAGCCGGTCAAGCCGGTGGTCGCCGCGTTCGCCGGGCGGCAGGTCCCGGGCGAGTTCACGATTACCGCCGGCGGCGTCGAGGGTGGGGTGATCTATGCCCTGGCGGCGCCGCTGCGCGATGCGCTGGAAGGCGGCGGGCCGGCCGTGCTGCACCTCGACCTCGCGCCCGGCCGCACGCTGGCGCGGCTGGCTGCCGATCTCGCGCGGCCGCGCGGGCGCGACTCGCTCGCCAACCACCTGCGCCGGCGGGCCGGGATCGACGGCGTCAAGGCCGGCCTGCTGCGCGAATTGTGCCCGCCGGCGGCGTCGACCGCAGCTGACCGGCTGGCGGCGGCGATCAAGCACTTGCCGCTGCCGGTCGTCGCCACGCGGCCGCTCGACGAGGCGATCAGCAGCGCCGGCGGCGTCGGCTTCGCGGCGCTGGATGACACGCTGATGCTGCGCGACCTGCCCGGCGTCTTCTGCGCCGGCGAGATGCTCGACTGGGAAGCGCCGACCGGCGGCTACCTGCTGACCGCCTGCTTCGCCAGCGGCCATGCCGCCGGCCGTGGCGCGCGCGACTGGCTGCGCGCCCGTTCGGCATAGGCGGCACCTGGCAGGTTCAGTCGCCGCGCGGCGTGCCGACGATGCGGTGATAGACGACGAAGCGGCGCGCGTCGATCGCCCCGGCGGCGAGCGCAGCGCGCAGCGCGCAATCGGGTTCGCGGTCGTGGTGGCAGTCGCGGAAGCGGCACTGGCCAAGCCAGGGGCGGAACTCCGGGAAGGACGCTTCGATTTCCTGGCGGTCGAGATGGCGCAGGCCGAATTCCTGCAGGCCGGGCGAATCGATCAGGTGGCTGCCGGCATCGAGGTGATAGAGCGCCGCGTGCGTCGTCGTGTGCTTGCCGGTGTCGAGCGCCGCCGAAATCTCGCGCGTCGCCGCTTGCGCCTGCGGCACCAGTGCGTTGACCAGCGTCGACTTGCCCATGCCTGACTGCCCGACCAGCACGCTGGTCCGCCCGGCGAGCAGGGGGCGCAGGTCGTCGGCGTGGTCGCGGGCGGAGAGCTCGACGACGCGGTAGCCGAGGCGGGCGAAAACGGCGAGCTGCGCGCGGGCGGCCGGCAGGCGGTCGCCGAGGTCGCACTTGTTGAGGACGATCAGCGGCGCGATCTCCTCGCTCTCGGCGGCGAGCAGCGCGCGTGTCACCAGTTCGTCGGAGAAGCCCGGCTCGGTCGCGACGACGATGATGACCTGGTCGACATTGGCGGCGATCAGCTTCTGGCGTGTCGCGTCGGAACGGTAGAGCAGGCTGGTGCGCGGCTGGATGGCCTCGATAACGCCCTGGTCGGCGCCGCTCGCGCTGATGTTGACGCGGTCGCCGCAGGCGACGTCGCTCCTCTTGCCGCGCGTGAAGCAGGGCAGCAGCCGACCGCCGGCCAGTTCGACGACATAGTGGCGGCCGTGCGCCGCGACGACGCAGCCTTCCATCAGCGTGCTGCCGCGAGCCGGGCGAGACGCGCCGCGGCCGGCGGGTGCGAATCGTAGAACAGCGAGTGCAGCGGGTCGGGGGTCAGCGTCGCCGCGTTGTCCTCGTAGAGCTTGACCAGCGCCCCGCCGAGGTCGGCGGCGGCGGCGTGCTCGGCGGCGTAGGCGTCGGCCTCGAATTCGTGGCGGCGCGAGAGATGACTGAGCAGCGGCGTGAACGGAAAGGTGAACACGGGCACGACGAGGAAGAAGAGGATCAGTGCCAGTGCCGTTCCCTGCGCCGGCACGCCGAGGCCGGCATAGAACCAGGGCGCGTCGAGCAGGCGGCCGAGCAGCCAGAGGAAGGCGAGCGAGGTCGCGAACATGACGGCCAGGCGCTTGCCGACGTGATGGCGGCGGAAATGTCCGAGTTCATGGGCCAGCACGGCCTCGACCTCGGGCGGCGCCAGGCGGGCGAGCAGGGTGTCGAAGAAGACGATGCGCTTGTTGCGGCCGAAACCGGTGAAGTAGGCGTTGCCGTGGCTGGAGCGCTTCGAGCCGTCCATCACGAAGAGACCGCTGGAGCGGAAGCCGCAGCGCGCCAGCAGGGCCTCGATGCGCGATTTCATCTCGCCCTCTTCGAGCGGGGCGAACTTGTTGAAGAGCGGCGCGATCCAGGACGGGTAGATGAACAGGATCAGCAGGTTGAAAGCGCTCCAGAACAGCCAGACCCACAGCCACCACAGGCTGCCGCTGGCTTCCATCAGCCAGAGCACGGCGAGAATGACCGGGGCGCCGATGACGACGGCGAGCAGCGCGTGGCGGACGAGGTCGGCGCAGAACAGCGCCAGCGTCATGCGGTTGAAGCCGTAGCGGGCCTCGACGACGAACTGGCGATGCAGGGCGAAGGGCAGGTCGGCCAGCGCGGAAATCGCCATGACGCTGAAGATCAGCGCCAGGCCGAGGGGCAGCCCGGCCAGGTGCGCCGCCCAGAAGTCATGCAGCCAGGCGAGCCCGCCACCCAGCGTCAGCACGAGCAGCAGCGCGGTGTCGGCGAGCGTCGCCAGCATGCCGGCGCGGTTGCGGTCGACCGTGTAGTCGGCGGCTTTCTGGTGCGCGGCGAGCGGAATGCGCGCGGCGAACCCGGCCGGCACGGCGGCGCGATGCGCGGCGACGTGGCGGATCTGGCGGCGCGCCAGCCACAGGCGGCCGGCCAGCGTCAGCAGGACGGCGGCGAGGAAGACGAGGGTGAAACCGGAGGACACGGAGGCGGGCGCCAAGCTGTGAGAAAATGCGGGTTTTGAAGGGGCCGGGCAATTATATGGCAGGCAACGCAAACAACCTCGTCTGGCTGGACATGGAAATGACCGGACTCGACCCCGACGGCGACCGCATCATCGAACTGGCGATCGTGGTCACCAATGGCGAACTCGAACTGGTCGCCGAGTCGCCGTCCTGGGCCGTGCATCAGTCCGACGCCGCGCTCGCCGGCATGGACGCGTGGAACCAGAAAACGCACGGGCGCTCTGGGCTGATCGAGCGGGTGCGCGCGTCGACGCTGGACGAGGCCGAGGTCGAGGCGGCTGCCCTCGAATTCGTGAAGAAGTATTCGTCGCCCGGCCATTCGCCGATGTGCGGCAACTCGATCGGCCAGGACCGCCGCTTCATGGCGCGCTACATGCCGGTGCTGGAGGCCTTCTTCCACTACCGCAACCTCGACGTCAGCACGCTCAAGGAACTGTGCAAGCGCTGGCAGCCGGAGATCTACAAGGGCTTCAAGAAGAAGAGCCGGCACACCGCGCTGGCCGACATCCACGAGTCGATCGACGAAATGAAGTATTACCGCGAGCACTTCCTGAAGGGCTGACCGGCGGTTGCGGTCAACGCCGGTAGAGGCGGAATTTTTCCTTGCGCTCGCCGGGCCGGCTGCCTTCCCAGACACGCGTCCATTTGCCGTCCGGAGCGGCCAGTTCGGGGCGCGTATCGCCGGTGACGACGACCCAGTTGCATTTCCTGCCTTCCGCCGAATCGGCGGCGAGCGGCTCGATCCCGATGAAATAGGCGAGCGAGGCACGCTGCGTGTTGCCGAGGTTGCGCTCGGCGACGCAGCCGTGGTCCGCCGGCAGGGTGGCGGCGATGGCCATGGCGACCGGGCGATAGCTCTTGCCATAGTCGAACCAGGGCAGGATCAGCGTCGTCGCCAGCAGCCACAAGGTGGTGAAGCCGAGCGTCCACTGCGTCAGGCTGCGGTAGGGCGAGCGCGGCGTGGTGACGATCAGCCAGATCCACCAGGCGGTGGCGAGCATGCCGATGACGAAGGCCGTCACCTCGAAATGCCCGACGAAACCCGGGCGCAGCACCACCGCCCGCGTGGCCAGCCGTTCCGGCCAGCCGAGCGCCATGGCCGACCACGCCAGCCAGACCAGCGCGGCGAAGAAGCTGAAGGTCATCGTCGCGAACCAGCCGAAGGCGCTGGCCGCGCCACGGCGCAGCGCAAGGGCGCCGGGCGTGGCGAGCAGGGCCACCGGCGGCAGCAGCAGCAGCGCGGGAATGTCGCGCGGGCGGAAGGTCCACGCCAGCAGCAGCAGCGTGATGGCGAGAAAGGCGAGCGGCAGCAGTTGCGGCGCGGCGGCCAGCACGCGGCGCCGCGTCCACAGCGTCCACGCCGCCAGCGGCAGGGCGGGGAAGGCGAACCACGGCAGCTTGCCGAGGAACTTGCCGAGGTTGGTGATCGAGAAAGGCGTCTTCAGCGGCGCCAGTTCGGTCGCCAGCCAGCCGTGGAAGCGTGCCGGCTCGAGCGCCAGCAGCAGCACCGTCCAGGGGAGCGCCAGCACGGCGGCGATCGCCAGCGCGATGGCCAGCGTCGCCAGCGCCTGGCGGCGGTCCGGTGCCAGCCACCAGGCGACCGGCGCCATCGCCAGCAGCGGCAGCGTTGGCGCGATGCCGGTGCCGAGCAGGCAGCCGGCCACCGCGGTGCCATAGAACATCCAGGTCAGGCGCGGCTTGCGGCCCATCACCGCGAGGCCGCCGAGGGCGCAGGCGTAGGCGGCGAGCGCGACCAGCATCGGCTGCGCTTCGTGCGCATGCAGTACCAGGCCGACGCTGCCGGCGAGCAGCAGCGGGCTGGCCGCGGCACTGTCCTGGCCGTAGAGTTCGCGGCCGGCGTAGTAAAGGCCGACCAGCGCCAGCGTGATCCAGACGCCGCTGGCCAGGCGCATCGCTTCGTGCAGCGGCAACAGCCAGCCGAACAGCTTGCCGGTCAGCGCCGCGCTCCAGTAGTAGAGCGGCGGTTCGTGGAAGTCGCGGCCGGCGAGGTCGGGCGACAGCCAGTCGCCGTAATGCAGCATGTTCCAGGCGGTGCCGATGTGGATGGCGTCCTCGCCCTTCCACGGGTCGCGGCCGAACAGGCCGGCCAGCACGTAGAAGGCGAGCATGGCGGCGAGCGCCCAGCCGGCCGGGGGCAGGCGGATGCCGCGACGGAGCAGGGCGAGAAGGTCAGGCATCGTGGCCGGAAATGAAAAAGGCAGCCGCGAGGCTGCCTTCCATATTCCGCATCGGGCCGATCAGCGGGCGGCCTTGCCGCGCATGGCGCCGAATTTCTGGTTGAATTTCTCGACGCGGCCGGCGGTGTCGACGATCTTCTGCTTGCCCGTGTAGAAAGGGTGGCAGTTCGAGCAGACCTCGACATGCAGCGGCTTGGTCATCGTCGAGCGGGTCGCGAAGATGTTGCCGCACGAGCAGGTCACCTGGACTTCGGCGTACTTCGGGTGGATATCGGCTTTCATGATGTGTCCTTTGAGCGAGCGAGCGACCGGCGGTTGTGGCCGATCTGGGAAGCGCGTGATTATCGGAGAATCAGCCACAAGATGCAATAGCCGGCGTCGTTCCCGTGGTTGATTTGCCGCTGTTTTCCGCCGGTCACGGCGCAAGACAGCGGTCGTAATCACCCGCGCCGCATGGCGTCAAAGAACTCCGCATTGCCTTTGGTCAACTTGACCTTGTCGAGCAGGAATTCCATTGCCTCGAGGTCGTCCATCGGGTAGCAGAGCTTCCTGAGCACCCACATCTTCTGCAGCACGTCGGGCTTCAACAGCAGTTCCTCGCGGCGGGTGCCGGAGCGGTTGACGTTGATCGCCGGGTACATGCGCTTCTCGGCCATGCGGCGATCCAGATGGATTTCCGAGTTGCCGGTGCCCTTGAATTCTTCGTAGATCACTTCATCCATGCGCGAGCCGGTGTCGATCAACGCGGTGGCGAGGATGGTCAGCGAGCCGCCTTCCTCGATGTTGCGCGCGGCGCCGAAGAAGCGCTTCGGCTTCTGCAGTGCATTGGCGTCGACGCCGCCGGTCAGCACCTTGCCGGAGGCCGGCTGCACCGTGTTGTAGGCGCGGGCGAGGCGGGTGATCGAGTCGAGCAGGATGACCACGTCCTTCTTGTGCTCGACCAGGCGCTTGGCCTTCTCGATGACCATTTCGGCCACCGCGACGTGGCGGGAAGCCGGTTCGTCGAAGGTCGAGGCGACGACCTCGCCCTTGACGGTGCGGGTCATCTCGGTGACTTCTTCCGGGCGCTCGTCGATCAGCAGCACGATCAGCACGACCTCCGGGTGGTTGGCGCTGATGGCGTGGGCGATGTTCTGCAACATCACCGTCTTGCCGGTTTTCGGCGGCGAGACGATCAGGCCGCGCTGGCCGGCACCGACCGGGGCGACCATGTCGATGACCCGGCTGGTGATGTTCTCTTCGGACTTGATGTCGCGTTCGAGCTGCAGGTGACGCGTCGGGTGCAGCGGCGTCAGGTTCTCGAACATGATCTTGCTCTTGTTCGCTTCCGGCGGGAAACCGTTGATCGATTCCAGCTTGGTCAGCGCGACATAGCGTTCGCCATCCTTCGGGGTACGGATTTCACCCTCGATGGTGTCGCCGGTGCGCAGGTTGAAGCGTCGGACCTGCGACGGCGAGACGTAGATGTCGTCGGTGTTGGCAAGGTAGGAGGTATCCGACGAGCGGAGGAAGCCGAAGCCATCCTGCAGAACCTCGAGGGTGCCGTCGCCGAAGATCGTGTCGCCGTTCCTGGCCTTGGCCTTGAGGATCGCGTAGATCAACTCCTGCTTGCGCATGCGGTTGGCGCTCTCGATGGCGAGTTCGGTTGCCATTTCGAGCAGTTTGCTGACGTGTAGTGTCTTGAGTTCGGAAAGTTGCATGGGGAGTGTGTGGTGCCCGGGGGTGCAATGCGGGCAGGGGCCCGAAGAACGGGCGCCGGAGCGAAGTGCCAGGGAAGGGAATGTGACGCGGGCCGGGGCCGCTTGCGTCTGCCTGAAGGCGCCGGATGCACCTTCAGGCCCGGAGGGTACGGAGATTACAGGTTGCTGTCAATAAAGGCGGCGAGTTGCGACTTGGACAGCGCGCCGACCTTGGTCGCCTCGACGCTGCCGTTCTTGAACAGCATCAGGGTCGGGATGCCGCGGATGCCGAACTTGGCCGGGGTGGCCTGGTTGTCGTCGATATTGACCTTGGCGACCTTGAGCTTGCCGGCGTACTCGCGCGAGATCTCGTCGAGGATCGGCGAGATCATCTTGCACGGGCCGCACCATTCGGCCCAGTAGTCGACGAGGACCGGCTGCGGCGATTGCAGCACCTCGGTTTCGAAGGTGTCGTCGGTGACGTAATGGATGTGCTCGCTCATGAATGGCCTCGTGAAAAGGGGGGTGCCGGTAAGAGTAGGCCGGGGGCAGCCTGGAATGTATCTGAAGATGCTAGCGAAAAACCGGGTGCAAGGGAAGGGTCAGCGCCCCGGTTTGAGCAGATTGGCCAGTTCGACTGCGGTTTTCACCTTCATCTTGTCGAACAGGTTGGCGCGGTGGACCTCGACGGTGCGCATGCTGATGTTGAGCTCGTCGGCGATGACCTTGTTGAACTTGCCGACGAGGACCAGTTCCATGACCTGCCGCTCGCGGGTGGTCAGCGTGGCAAGGCGCGTGTTGACCGAGTCGGCCGTCGCATTCGCGGCGCGCTGCGAGGCATCGAGCGCCATCGCCTCGTGCACGCGGGTGGCCAGTTCGTTGTCGTTGAGGGGCTTCTCGAAGAAATCGAAGGCGCCCTTCTTGAGCGTCGCCACGGCGAGCGGCACGTCGCCATGGCCGGTCAGGAAGATGACCGGCAGCGTCGAGCCGCGCTCGTGCAGGACGTCGAAGCAGTCGAGGCCGCTCATGCCGGGCATGCGCATGTCGAGAATCACGCAGCCGGCCAGCTTCGGCGTCCAGGCGGCGAGGAAGGTTTCGGCGCAGTCGTAGGTCCGGCAAGCGATGCCCCGCGATTTCAGCAGCCAGGCGAGCGCATCGCGGATGGCTTCGTCGTCGTCGACCAGATGGGCTTGCGGCAGGCTCACGCGGATTCCAGCGGCAGGGTGAAGGTGAATATCGTACCGCTTCCGCTTGGCGCCGACGCGTTGTCTTCCGCCCACAGCCGGCCGCGGTGGAATTCGATGATCGAGCGGCAGATCGACAGGCCGACTCCCATGCCCTCCGGCTTGGTCGTGAAGAACGCGGTAAACAGCTTCTCGCGCGCTTCCGGGGCAATGCCGCAGCCGTTGTCGGCGATCGTCACGACGATCTCGCCGCGACCGGCCTGCGCGGAAACTTTCAGGATGCGCTGCGCCTGCGGCGTGGCGGTCATCGCTTCCATGCCGTTGCGGATCAGGTTGAGCAGCACCTGCTCGAGCATCAGGTGGTCGGCCAGCACCGGCGGCAGTGGCGGCAGGTCGGTGACGATGCGGACGCGGCGCTTCTTCGCCTCCGCCTCGACGAAGCCGAGGCAGTCCTCGATGATCTCGCCGAGCGAGCAGGGGGCGCGCTTCGGCTCGCTCTTCCTGACGAAATCGTGCACGCGACGGATGATCCGGCCGGCGCGCTGCGCCTGCACGCCCAGCTTTTCCAGCGCCTGGCGGATGTCCTCGGGGTCGCAGTCCGGCCTGCCGAGCAGGTTCAGGCAGCCGGTGTTGTAGCTGGCGATCGCCGCCAGCGGCTGGTTCAGTTCGTGCGCCAGGGTCGAGGCCATTTCGCCCATGGTCACCAGGCGCGAGGTGAACTGCAACTGCTCCTGCTGCTGGCGTGCCAGTTCCTCGGCGCGCCGGCGCTCGGTGACGTCGAGCACCGACGCCATCCAGCCGGTGTGGTTGCCCTTGTCGTCGATCAGCGGCGCCTCGTAGATCAGTGCCTGGAAGCGCTCGCCGTCCTTGCGCTGGAAGGTGATCTCGAAACCGTCCGGCGGCGCCCAGCCATCGAGCACGGCCTGATGCAGGGCGAGTGTCTCGTCGAGTCTGTTCCGGCACCCAGTAGGGCATCGGCGGGGCGCGGCCGACCAGTTCCTCGCTGGCATAGCCGGTCATCCGGCAGAAGGCGGGGTTGACGTAGATGATGCGGCCGTCCAGGTCGCGCGCCCGCATGCCGACCGTCAGCGAATCCTCCATCGCCGAGCGCAGCGCGTGTTCGGCGCGCAGGGCGTCTTCGGCGTTGGCGCGCTGCCGCATCAGGTCGCGGACGATCCACAGGCTCCAGAAGACGCCGGCGGCGAGCACCAGGATGGCACCGGCGAGCACGCGCTGCAGCGGACTGCCGGCGCCGCGGTAGCTGGTGACGCGGAATTTCAGCCCATGGCCGGGGGGGTCGAAGGGCAGTTCGTAGGAGATGTTCGGGACGCCCTCGATACTGGACTTGGCAGCATATTGAACGTCGTTGTCGTCAACGACGACGACCCGGTATTTCTCGGTGAACCACCACGGCACCAGGTTGCCGAGCAGGCTCTCGAACGGGTAGGCGGCCACCAGCATGCCGACCACCTGCATGTTCGGCATAGATCGGCACGGCGATCTCGAAGCGGGCGATGTTGCCGCTCAGGAAGTAGGGTTCGCTGTAGACGTGCTTGTTCATCCGGCTGGCGAGTTCGAAAGCCTCCAGCGCCACCGGCGGCCCGAACGCGTCGACCTCGCTCGCGCCCGGCGTCGGGGCGGGCAGGGCGTCGATGACCGCGCGCCGGGCGTCGAACCAGACGATCTGCGCGATATCCGGATTGGTCTTCATCAGGTGGCCGGCGCGCAGGCGGAAGATCTGCCGCTTTGTCGGGCTGCGTGCCGAGGTCGTAGGCCAGTTGCTGCAACTGTTCCTCGATGTTGCCGAGGTGGAAGCGCAGATTCTGTTCCAGCCACAGCACATCCTTGATCAGCCCGGCGCGTTCCTCGTCGAGCTCGTTCTGGTGCAGCATCCAGAGCAGGGTGACGACGGCAGCCAGCAGCAGCACGCACGCCCAGCTTGGGCAGGGCGAGAAACCAGCGCAGGCGCCGGGAACTGTCGGGGCGGGGAGGCGGTTGCATGGCCCGATGTTAAACCAGCGTCCCGGTGACGGCCCGGCGATTGTGGAAAACCACACTACGGTCATATCCACAATGGCCGGCGCACCTGCCTTTGGTGATACTCCGCTCGCGCCGGAGCCTGTGCCGGCAAGAATCATACCAACCGGAGGAGAAACCCGTCATGAAGATGTCTTCGCTATTGTTCGGCCTGATGACCTGCGTGCTGTCGGCCACCGCCTTCGCGCAGCAGCCGATCGTCATCAAGTTCAGCCACGTCGTCGCCAACGACACGCCCAAGGGCAAGGCGGCCGAATACTTCGCCAAGAAGGCCGACGAACTGACCAAGGGCAAGGTCAAGGTCGAGGTCTACGCCAACTGCGACGCTGTACAAGGACAAGGAAGAGATGGAGGCGCTGCAGCTCGGCGCCGTCCAGATGCTGGCCCCGTCGCTGGCCAAGTTCGGCCCGCTCGGCGTCAAGGAGTTCGAGCTCTTCGACCTGCCCTACATGTTTGACGACTACAACGAACTGCACAAGGTTACCGAAGGCCCGGTCGGCCAGGCCACTGCTGCAGAAGCTGGAAACCCAGCGGGATCTGGCGGCCTGGCCTACTGGGACAACGGCTTCAAGGTGATTAGCGCCAACAAGCCGATGAAGATGCCCGAGGACTACAAGGGCGTGAAGATGCGCATCCAGTCGTCCAACGTGCTCGACGCGCAGATGCGTGCGGTCGGCTCGATTCCGCAGAAGATGGCGTTCTCCGAGGTCTATCAGGCGCTGCAGACCGGCGTTGTGGACGGCACCGAGAATCCCGCTGTCCAACCTGTACACCCAGAAGATGCACGAAGTCCAGAAGCATGTCTCGATCACCGACCATGGCTATCTCGGCTATGCGGTCATCACCAACAAGAAGTTCTGGGACGGTCTGCCCGCCGACATTCGCGACCAGCTCGAGCAGGCGATGAAGCAGTCGACCAAGTACGCCAACGACATCGCCAAGGAAGACAACGACAAGTCGCTCGAGGAGGTCCAGCAAGTCGGGCAAGAGCCAGGTCTACGTGCCGACCGAGCCGAGAAGCTGGCGCTGCAAGAAGGCCATGGTGCAGGTGCACAGGAGATGGCCGGCCGCATCGGCAAGGAAAACATCGACAACGTCTACAAGGCCACCAACTTCGATCCGAACAAGCTGTATGACGCTGGCGAAGCATCCTGGGGGGCTGCGGCCCCCAATCGCACAGGGGGATAACGCCATGATCAACAAGTGCTCGATCACCTTGAAGAATGGTCATGACCTTCCTGATCGGCGCGGCGACGCTGATCATTTTTGTCGCGGTGATGCACCGCTACGCGGCCGGGCTGCCGATTCCGGGAGTGCAGGACTGGCTGCTGCACGCTCGAACCTGGCCTGGGCGCAGGAACTGTGCATCATCATGTTCGTCTGGATGGCCAAGTTCGGCGCCGCCTATGGCGTCCGGACCGGCATCCACGTCGGCGTCGATGTGCTGATCAACACCGGCTCGACGACGGCATGCGCCGCAAGTTCATCGTCTTCGGCCTGCTCGCCGGCGCCTTGTTCACCGGCATCGTCGCCACCCTGGGGGCGCATTTCGTCTGGGACAACGGCGCCCACTACGCCATCTTCAACGTGCTGGGCATCGCGGCCGAGGATCTTGTACCCGGGACCGACCACGCCCGACCTCGAATGGCAGACCTGGATCGTCTACTGCGCCATTCCGCTCGGATCGTCGCTGATGTGTTTCCGTTTCCTGCAGGTCACCGTGAGCTTCCTGAAGACGGGGAACTGCCGCATCACGACCACGGCCATGTCGATGGCATCGAGGAAGGTGAGTTCCGGTCGATTCGACCCCTGCGAGATGGACGACGAACTGCATCCGCACGACCTCAAGTACAGCAGGTCGGCATCGCCGCAGCGGGACGCGAAAGTCCGTGCGGTCTGACGATGACACGCGGCTGGCGACGAGAAGGAGATAAGGAGCCGAAATGAACGCCCTGATCATCTTTGGCCTGCTGACCTTCCTGATGCTGACCGGCATGCCGATCTCGATCTCGCTCGGCCTGACGGTGCTGACCTTCCTGTTCGCCTTGACGAGTCGCCGTTCGAATCGGTGGCGCTCAAGCTGTTCACCGGCATCGAGAAGTTCGAGATCATGGCGATTCCGTTCTTCATCCTCGCCGGCAATTTCCTGACCCACGGCGGCGTGGCGAAGCGCATGATCAACTTCGCGACCTCGATGGTCGGTCACTGCGTACGGCGGCCTCGGCCTCGCGCGGTGTTCTGGCCTGCGCGCTGTTCGCGGCGGTGTCCGGCTCGTCGCCCGGCGACCGTGGTGGCGATCGGCTCGATCCTGCTGCCGGCGATGGTCAGGGCGGGCTACCCGAAGAAGTTCGGCGTCGGCGTCATCGCCTCGTCCGGCGGCCTCGGCATCCTGATTCCGCCGTCGATCGTCATGGTGATGTACTGCGGTGTCGACCAATAGCTCGGTCGGTGCGCTGTTCATGGCCGGCGTCATTCCCGGTCTGCGCTGGCGCTCATGCTCGGCGTCATCACCTGGTATCGCGGCGAAGAAGTTCAACTACCCGCGCGACAGCCGAAGTCGACCTGGGCGCGAGCGCTGGGATGCCTTCCGCAAGGCGATCTGGGGCCTGCTGCTGATCGTCGTGGTGATGGGCGGCATCTACACCGGCCTGTTCACGCCGACCGAGGCGGCGGCGATGAGCGCGGTGTACGCCTTCTTCATCGCGGTATTCGTCTACCGCGACATCGGCATGAAGGACGTGCCGAAGGTGCTGCTCAACTCGGCGAACATGAGCGCGATGCTGCTCTACATCATCACCAACGCCGTGCTGTTCTCCTTCATCCTGACCAACGAGCAGATCCCGCAGGGCATCGCCGAATGGCTGACGAGCCGGGTATCGGCTGGTGATCGGCTTCCTGATTGCGGTGCAACATCCTGCTGCTGGTCATGGGCAGCTTCATGGAGCCGTCGTCGATCATCCTGATCACGGCGCCGATCCTGTTTCCCGATGGCGATGAAGCTGGGCATCGACCCGGTCCATTTCGGCGTGATGATCACGGTGAACATGGAAATCGGCATGATCACGCCGCCGGTCGGCCTCAACCTGTACGTGCGCCAGCGGCATCGCCAAGATGGGCCTGACCGACTGCTCCAAGGCGGTCTGGCCCTGGCTGCTGACGATGCTGGTGTTCCTCATGGTCATCACCTATGTGCCGGCATCACGACCTGGCTGCCGAAGACCGTGGGCATGATGTGACGCCCGGGTGGCGCGCAATGACAAAGCCCCGGCCCCGGCCGGGGCTTTTCATTTGCGGGCGCCGCCGGTTGCGGTCGAACCGGCGAAAACGCCGGAGATCCGGTCGTCTTTTCGCTGCTCGATTGAGACAGATCAAACGGGGGGGGGCGGACGCGCGCAGAATTCCACGCTTTCATTGCAAGCGGCACCCTTCGCCGGGAGGGCGGGGTGCCTGACGACAACCCAGGGGTACGCAATGTCTCATTCCCGTCAAGCCATGCCGGCGCTGACCGTGGCGGCCATCGGCGTCGTCTTCGGCGACATCGGCACCAGCCCGCTGTATGCCCTGAAGGAAATCTTCAACGGCCACCACCCGATCCCGGTCACCCCCGACAACATCCTCGGCATCCTGTCGCTGGTCTTCTGGGCGATCATGGTGCTGGTCACGCTCAAGTACGTGCTCATCATCATGCGCGCCGACAACCGTGGCGAGGGCGGCTCGCTGGCGCTGCTCTCGCTGGTCATCGAGAACGCGAAGGACAATCCGCGCCTGACCTGGGTCGTCTCGCTGCTCGGCATCTTCGCCGCCGCGCTGTTCTACGGCGACAGCATGATCACCCCGGCGATCTCGGTGCTTTCCGCCGTCGAGGGCCTGGAAATCATCACGCCGGCGCTCAAGCCCTACGTCATTCCCATTACGCTGATCATCATCACCGGCCTGTTCTTCATCCAGAAGCGCGGCACGGGGGCGGTCGGCCTGTTCTTCGGCCCGGTCATGGTCGGCTGGTTCGCCATCCTCGGCGTGCTCGGCGTGCTTGAAATAGCGCATAACCCGCAGGTTCTGTTCGCCCTCAACCCGCTCTACGGCTTCGGTTTCGTCCACGCCCATCCGGGGCTCGCCTTCCTCGCCCTGGGCTCCGTCGTGCTGGCGGTGACCGGCGGCGAGGCGCTGTATACCGACATGGGCCACTTCGGCCGGCCGCCGATCCGCCTGGCATGGTTCGGTTTCGTCATGCCGGCGCTGGTTCTCAACTATTTCGGCCAGGGCGCGCTGCTGCTCAATGAACCGGGCGCGATCGAGAGTCCCTTCTTCCACCTCGGCCCCTCTTGGGCGTTGATCCCGATGGTCGCGCTGGCCACGCTGGCGACCGTCATCGCCTCGCAGGCGGTGATCTCCGGCGCCTTCTCGGTGGCGCGTCAGGCCGTGCAGATGGGCCTGCTGCCGCGCATGCAGATCATTCACACCTCGGGCAGGGAAGAAGGGCAGATCTACGTTCCCTTCACCAACTGGACCCTCTATCTCGCGGTCGTCGCCCTCGTCCTCGGCTTCCAGAGCTCGTCCAACCTGGCCGCCGCCTACGGTATCGCCGTGACCACCACCATGCTCATCGACACCATCCTCGTCGCGTTCGTCATGGTCCTGCTCTGGCGCTGGAACCTGACCCTTGTCGTCCTGGTCGCTGGTTCCTTGCTCGCGGTCGACATCGCCTTCTTCGCCGCCAACATCATCAAGATTCCGCAAGGCGGCTGGTTTCCGATTGCCATGGCACTCGTTTCCTTCACGGTCCTGACCACCTGGCGGCACGGTCGGCGCTTGCTGATGCAGGAAATCGCCGAGTTGCAACTGCCGATGGATGATTTCCTGACGACCATCGACGACATCCATCGCGTCCAGGGCACGGCGATCTTCATGACCAGCACCATGGCAGGTGTTCCCTCCGCACTGCTGCACAACCTCAAGCACAACCAGGTCCTGCACGAGCGCGTCGTGCTGCTGACCGTGCAGACGGCCGCGACGCCCTACGTGAACGACCTCGACCGCATCTTCCTGCACCACCTGGACCGGGGCTTCATGCGCATCGTCGTCCGCTACGGCTTCATGGAAGACCCCGACATCCCCGCCGCGCTGGCGCAGTGCAGCCGCTTTGGCGAGCCCTTCGAGATGATGGAGACCACCTTCTACGTCTCCCGCGAGACCATCATCCCGCGCATGCCGCGGCGCCACATCATGCCCTGGCGCGCCCGCCTGTTCTCGCTGATGTCGAAGAACGCGACCAGCGCCACCGACTTCTTCAAGATCCCGACCAACCGCGTCGTCGAACTGGGGACGCAACTGGTGCTGTGACCGGTGACCGTGGCGCGCCTGTCGCGGTCGACTCCGGGAAACGGCCGAAATCGATTCTCGAACTCAGGGCTTCTGATACGGCGCGAACACCTGCTCGGCGGCCAGCATGGGGTAGTGCTTCAGATTCAGCGAGGCCAGCCTCAGGCCATGAACTTCGGCCGTGGCGGCAATCAGCCCGTCGTTCAGGCCGACACCGTGGCTACGTCCGAAATCCCGGCGCAACAGACCGCCCCGTCTGGCGATCTCGGCATCCAGCGGCAGAATGTGGAAGGTTTCGAGCATCCCTTGCAGGGTAGTCCGCTCCACACCGTCACGCACGCCGACATGCAGTTCGGCGACGGTGATTGCCGAAAGCGCTACATCACGCGGCAGATGATTCACGAAGTCGCGCGCTTCCGGCAGGCCGCGCAGGAAATCGATCAGGACATCGGTGTCCACCAGCACGATCAGCGCTCCCAATCGGCGAAGCGTTCTTCGCGACGCAGGCCATCGAGGTCGAGCGGGGCGGGGTGATCGGCCCACAAGCCGAGCGCGGCGAGGCGTCTGGCTTGCCAGTCGTTCGTTTCCGGGGCTTGCAGGTAACGGTTGACCGCGTCACGAATGACCGCGCTCAACGTCGATTTCCGTGTCTCTGCGAGGCGCTGCAAGCCTTGATGCTCGGATTCGGTCAGGTAGATCTGGGTTCGCTGCATGGCGCGATGTATAAAAGTGATTTGATGATGTATGTTAGGCGGGCGGTGCAGCGAAGTCAAATGGGCAGACCGACGTTATGATTCGCCTGTCTTCCTCGAACAGGCGTACAGCATGACCCCCGAGCAATTCATCGCCCGCTGGCAGACCGCCAGCGGCAGCGAGCGCGCCAACTACCAGCTCTTCATCACCGACGCTGTGCGAACTGCTCGACCTGCCGCGTCCCGATCCGGCGCGCGAGGACACGCGCGACAACGCCTACGTCTTCGAGCGCCGCGTCACCTTCCGCCACGGCGACGGCAGCGCCAGCACCGGCTTCATCGACTGCTACCGGCGCGCCAGCGCCATCTGCGAGGCCAAGAAAATCCGCCCCGGCGCCGCGCCCAAGGCCTTCGACGATGCCATGCTGCGCGCCCGCGGCCAGGCCGAAGGCTACGCCCGCGCCCGCGAAGAAGCCGCCGGCCACATCCGCTGGCTGCGCCCATGCTACCAGGACTCGCAAGCCAGCTTCGGCACGGTTGACGCCGAAAATCGGCCAGAAACCGCGTTGACCGCAGTTGCCGAAACGCCGGCCTCCGCCGCCACCGAAAAATCCCCGTGGCCCGCCACGCTCCCGGAACAAATGGCACTCCCCGACCTCCTGCAAACCCTCGTCGCGCTCGGGCGGGCACGGCAGGAGGGGGAAGCGTGGCGGGCGGCGCAGTTATAGCAACTTGCGATAAATCGCATTTTGCTATAAATTTCCCATGAAGCTGATATCGAACAAGGCGTTACGAGAGTTTTCGGCGTTGCATCCGGACGCCGAAACGCCTTTGCAGAACTTCCGGCATTTGGTGGAACGGGGCCGTTACGCCAGCTTTGCCGAGTTGAAAGCAACCTTTGGCAGTGTGGATAAAGTGGGCGATCGTTTCGTGTTCAACATCGGCGGGAACAAGTATCGCCTGGTCGCGGCGATTGCCTTTGCCCCGCAGTTGCTGTGGGTCAAGGCGGTCTTGACCCACGCCGAATACGACAAGGGAGACTGGCAATGAGCGTGACCGAACTGCTGGCTTCGTGGGAAACCATCAACACGGCGCTCGGCTTGTCCGGCCCGGTGCGCGACGACGCGCACTACGCGGAGTTGCTTGCCTTCGTCGACGAGGCGTTCGAGAGGTTCGGCCACGACGACCGGCATCCGGTTTTCACCCTGGTGAGCTTGGTCGCCGAGCGGATTCGCGAATACGAGGATCGGCAACATCCCTGGCCGGATAGCGCCACCCCGGCCGGTTGCCTGGCCTTCCTGATGGAAAGTCACGGCCTGAACCAGAAGGACTTGCCTGAAGTCGGAACGCAGTCGGTAGTTTCCGAAATCCTTTCCGGCAAACGGCAGATAAACCTGCGTCAGGCCGCCGCGCTGGCCAGGCGGTTTGCGGTGCCGATGGAAGTTTTTGCGGGGTGAATCGAATGGGCCAACAAACGAAGTGCCTCGCTCCGGCGGTCGATACCACTCTGCAGACATTGACGCCAACGTTAGCAGAGAATGACAGGGCGTGGCTGACTGTTGCCCGCCGCCGTCTGTCTGAACTGCGCAGCGGCGAGGTGGTGGCAGTACCCGGGGAGGCAGTTTTCGAGCGCCTCCTGAGCCGCGAGCCGGGTTATTGGAAAGACGGGCTGTAGCCACCAGGTTGTCGGCCTGCCCTGTGGCACAATCGGCCTTCCGTATGTGCCGCAGAAACCCATGAAATTCGCCTTCTCCCTGATCGCCCTCGTCCTCCTCGCGCTGATCGTGCCGTTCTTCCTGCCCGGCGCCGGCAAGCAGGCCGGTGTCGATCCGGACAGCAACCTGCCGTGGCAGATCGCGGTGGACGGGCAGGGCGGCAGCACGGTGTTCGGCCTGCGGCCGGGGGTCAGCACGCTGGGCGACGTGCGCCAGCGGCTGGGCAGCGAGATCGAGGTGGCGATCATCGCCGAGCCGAACGAGATCGGCTCGCTGGAAGGCTATTACGCGCAGGTGCCGCTCGGTTTCGTGCTGGCGAAGATGGTGGTCACGGTCGACGTGCCGGACGAGGCGATTTCCGCGATGCGCGAGCGGGCGCTGAAGGCGAAGCACATGGAGAGCACGACGCGGCGCATCACGCTGCATCCGGACGATCTGGCGGCGGCCGAGCGGCTGCCGGTTCGCGCCATCAGCTTGATTCCGACCACCAACCTGGACGAGGCGACGATCGTCCAGCGCTTCGGCGAACCGGGCGAGCGCATCGTGGTGTCCGAAAAACGGACCCACCTGCTGTATCCGACGCTGGGCCTCGACGTCTTGGTCAACAAGGATGGCAAGGAACTCCTGCAATACGTCGCGCCGCGCGACTTTGCCCGATTGCGCGAGCCGCTGCTGGCGGCGCCGGTGGACAACGCGCCGCGCTGAGCGGGGCGCGTTCGCCTCATATCTGCTAAAATTGCCAGTTTTTCAACCGACTAGCACTGCGGAGCAAGCAAATGGCCATCGAACGCACCCTCTCCATCATCAAACCCGACGCCGTCGCCAAGAACGTGATCGGCAAGATCTACTCCCGTTTCGAGACCAACGGGCTGAAGGTCATTGCCGCCAAGATGGCCTGGCTGTCGCCGCAGGAAGCCGGCGCCTTCTATGGCGTGCACAAGGAGCGCCCGTTCTTCAAGGATCTGGTGTCCTTCATGATCTCCGGCCCGGTGATGATCCAGGTGCTGGAAGGCGAAAGCGCCATCGCCAAGAACCGTGAGCTGATGGGCGCGACCGACCCGAAGAAGGCCGAGCCGGGCACCATCCGCGCCGACTTCGCCGAGTCGATCGACGCCAACGCCGTGCATGGCTCCGACGCCCCGGAAACCGCCGCTGTGGAAATCGCTTTCTTCTTTCCCGGCATGAACGTCTATTCGCGGCCGTTAAGCAACAGCGCATGACCGTCAATCTGCTGGATTTCGATGCCGAAGGCCTGACCGCCTGGTTCGCGGAACAGGGCGAAAAGCCCTTCCGCGCCAGGCAGGTGCTGCGCTGGATCCATCGTGCCGGCGTGGCGGATTTCGACGCCATGACCGACATCGCCAGGAGCCTGCGTGAAAAGCTCAAGGCGACGGCGGTCGTGGCACCGCCGGCGGTCGTTTCCGACAAGCTGTCGGACGACGGCACGCGCAAGTTCCTGATCGACGTCGGCAACGGCAATGCGGTCGAAACGGTGTTCATTCCCGAGGACGACCGCGGCACGCTGTGCGTGTCCACGCAGGCCGGCTGTGCGCTCGATTGCGCCTTCTGCTCGACCGGCAAGCAGGGTTTCAACCGCAACCTGACGGTGGCCGAGATCATCGGCCAGGTCTGGCTGGCCAACAAGGCGCTGGGTGCGGTCCACGGCGCGAATTTTGGTGAAGGGCGGGTCATTTCCAACGTCGTGCTGATGGGCATGGGCGAGCCGCTTGCCAATTTCGAGAATTCCGTCGCCGCGCTCCGCCTGATGCTCGACGATAACGCCTACGGCCTGTCGCGCCGTCGGGTCACGGTGTCCACGTCCGGCCTGGTGCCGGTCATGGACCGCCTGCGCGACGAATGTCCGGTGGCGCTGGCCGTCTCGCTGCACGCCCCGAACGACAAGTTGCGCGACGAACTGGTGCCGATCAACCAGAAATATCCGCTGAAGGATCTGATGGCGGCCTGCCGGCGCTACCTGGAAAAGGCGCCGCGCGACTTCATCACCTTCGAGTACGTGATGCTCGACGGCATCAACGACAGCGACGCGCACGCCCGCGAACTGCTGCGGCTGGTGCGCGACGTGCCGTGCAAGTTCAACCTGATCCCGTTCAACCCGTTCCCCGGCACGCTGTTCCGACGTTCGCGCGGCGAGCGGGTGCGCCGCTTTGCCGACATCCTGATGCAGGCCGGCATCGTCACCACGACCCGCAAGACGCGCGGCGACGACATCGACGCAGCCTGCGGCCAGTTGGCCGGGCAGGTGCAGGACAGGACCCGGCGGACAGCCGGACGGATCATTCCCCTCCAGGAGGCAAGAGCATGAACATGACTTTGTTGCGGCGCCAGGTCGCCGGCCTTTCGCTGGGCATCCTCTGCGCCCTGGCGGTGCACGCCCAGGGCCTGAACGCGCCGCCGCAGCCGCGCGACCAGGGGCCCGGCGATCCGCGCAGCTCGGCGAAGGTCCACACCGAACTGGCGGCCGTCTATTTTCAGGCAGGCAACCTCTCGGTCGCGCTGGACGAGCTGAAACTCGCCCTCGAATTCGATTCGAGCTATTACCAGGCGAACAGCGTGCGCGGCCTGGTCTACGCCCATCTCAAGGAATACGCCAAGGCCGAGGAGGATTTCCGGCGCGCGCTGAACCTCGCGCCGAACGACCCCGAGGTCAACAACAACTACGGCTGGTACCTGTGCGAAACCGGCAAGCCGCGCGAGTCGATCGCCTATTTCCTGAACGCGCTGAAGGATCCGCTGTATTCGACCCCGGACCGCGCCTACACCAACGCCGGCGCCTGCGCGCTGCGCGCCGGCGACCTGGAGGGCGCGCAGAAGTACCTGCTGCAGGCGATCAGCCTGTCGCGCGACGGCGCGCCGCACGCCCGCCTGCAACTGGCCAAGCTGTTCTACCAGAACGGTAACTT
This sequence comes from uncultured beta proteobacterium, assembly GCA_963736845.1. GTDB lineage: Bacteria > Pseudomonadota > Gammaproteobacteria > Burkholderiales > Rhodocyclaceae > Azonexus. Next base: position 76,618 of record CAVTQL010000016.1, on the reverse strand, counting down.
CGAGGAATCGCGGATCTACCTGAACGAGGCGATGAAGTTGATGGACCCGCCATCGCCGGACGCGCTCTGGCTCGCGCTGCGCATGGAGCGCCGGCTCGGCAACAAGGCGGCGGAAAGCAACCACGCCGCGCAGTTGCGCAGCCGCTACCCGACGTCGCCTGAATACCAATCCTTCCTGAAGGGGGAGTTTGAATGACCGAGCCGACCAGCCCGGACCTGCCGCCCGCTGGGTCGGGCGCGCCGCATGGCGAGGCCATTGGCGGCGTCGGCGCCCGCCTGCGCGCGGCGCGGGCGGCACGCGATCTGAGCATCAACGATGTCGCCCAGGCCCTCAAGCTCGGTCCGCGGCAGGTCGAGGCGCTCGAGCGGGGCGACTGGCAGGGCCTGCCGGGGCAGACCTTCATCCGCGGCTTCATCCGCAATTACGCGCGGCTGCTGCAGATCGACCCGGCGCCGCTGATGGACCAGCTCGATGACGCGCTGGAGAAGCCGGCCGACAGCCTCAACATGCCGGATGTCCGCCCGGCGACGATGCCGGCGGGCAGCAGCCTGTTCGCCCGGCGCGACCACCGGCTGATGCTGGTGGCGCTGGCGGCGGTCGTGCTGGCGGCGCTGGCCTACCTGCTGCTGCCCGGCGACCTCTCGGCGTTGCGCGAGCGTGCGCAGGGGCTGATCGAATCGTTTTCGCCCAAGGATGCGGCCATGAGGACACCGCCTGTCGCGGCGGCGCCGGAGCCGGTGTTCCCGCCCGGCGCAACGCCGCAGCAGGTGATGAACCCGCAGGCCCGGGCGTCGATCGAAATGGCGCCGGCGCAGCTCGCCGCGCCGGCTGCGGCGGCGAACCAGCCGCTGCGCTTCGTCGTCGCCAGGGAATCGTCGATCGAAGTGCGTGACCGCGACAACAAGGTCGTCTTCGCGCAGCGCAGTCCGGCCGGCAGCGAACATGCGGTCGGCGGGCAAGGGCCGTTCTCGCTGGTGATCGGCAACGCGCAGGGCGTCACGCTCTACTGGCGCGGGCAGGTCGTCGACCTGGTGCCGCATACGAAGGGCGAGGTCGCCCGGCTGGTTCTGGAGTAGTCCTTGGGAGCGGTTGCCAGGCACGCGACACAGAGCTGCCGGATCGGCCACGTGCCGATCGGCGGCGGCGCGCCGGTCGTGGTCCAGTCGATGACCAACACCGACACCGCCGACTACCTCGCCACCGCCATCCAGTGTGCCGAGCTGGCGCGCGCCGGCTCGGAACTGGTGCGCATCACCGTCAATACGCCGGAAGCGGCCGCCGCCGTGCCGAGGATCCGCGCGCATCTCGACCGGATGGACTGCCCCGTGCCGCTGATCGGCGACTTCCACTACAACGGCCACCGCCTGCTGAGCGACGAGCCGGCCTGCGCCGAGGCGCTGGCCAAGTACCGGATCAACCCGGGCAACGTCGGCTTCGGCCGCAAGAAGGACGAGCAGTTCGCGCGGATGGTCGAACTGGCCTGCAAGTACGACAAGCCGGTGCGCATCGGCGTCAACTGGGGCAGCCTCGACCAGGACCTGCTGGCGCGGATCATGGACGAAAATTCGCGTCGACCGCAACCGCTCGACGCGACCGAAACGATGCGCCATGCGATGGTGGCCTCGGCGCTCGAATCAGCCGCCAGGGCAGAGGAACTGGGCCTCGCCGGCGCGAAGATCATCCTTTCCTGCAAGGTTTCCAGCGTTCAGGACCTGATCGCGATCTACCGCGAACTGGCGCAGCGCGCCGACTACGCGCTGCACCTCGGCCTGACCGAAGCCGGCATGGGATCCAAGGGTATCGTCGCGTTGACCGCGGCGCTCTCGGTGTTGCTGCAGGAAGGCATCGGCGACACCATTCGCATTTCGCTGACGCCGGAACCCGGCGGTTCGCGGACGCAGGAAGTCATCGTCGCCCAGGAAATCCTGCAGACGATGGGCTTGCGCGCCTTCACGCCGATGGTCGCGGCCTGCCCGGGTTGCGGCCGGACGACCAGCACCTTCTTCCAGGTACTGGCTGGCGAGGTGCAGGAATTCGTGCGCGCCCGGATGCCGGAGTGGAAGCTGCATTACGACGGTGCCGAGAACATGACGCTGGCCGTCATGGGCTGCATCGTCAATGGCCCCGGCGAATCGAAGCATGCCAACATCGGCATCTCGCTGCCAGGTACCGGCGAAGCGCCCTCGGCACCGGTCTTCGAGGACGGCGAGAAGACGGTCACGCTCAGGGGCGACCACATCGCCAGCGAATTCAAGGACATCATCGAGCGCTACGTCCAGCGCACCTACAAGAAGAAACTGCACGCATGAGTCAGACGCTGCAAGCCGTGCGCGGGATGAACGACATCCTGCCCGACGAGGCCGAATTCTGGGAGCTGTTCGAGGATACCGTCCGCTCGTGGCTGAAGAGCTACGGCTACCGGCCGATCCGCCTGCCCATCGTCGAACCGACGCCACTCTTCAAGCGCGCGATCGGCGAGGTCACCGATATCGTCGAAAAGGAGATGTACTCCTTCGTCGACAGCCTCAACGGCGAACCGCTGACGCTGCGCCCGGAAGGCACCGCCGGCTGCGTGCGCGCCGTGATCCAGCACAGCCTGATCGCCCAGCAGCCGCGCCGGCTCTACTACATCGGCCAGATGTTCCGCCACGAGCGGCCGCAGAAGGGGCGCTACCGCCAGTTCCACCAGGTCGGCGTCGAGGCGCTCGGCTTTGCCGGCCCGGACATCGATGCCGAGATGATCCTGATGGGCGCCCGCCTGTGGGCCGACCTCGGCCTCGACGGCATCGAACTCCAGATCAACAGCCTCGGCCAGCCGGAAGAGCGCGCCCGGCACCGGGCCGCGCTGGTCGCGTATCTCGAGGAAAACGCCGAGCTGCTCGACGAGGATTCCCGGCGCCGCCTGCACACCAACCCGCTGCGCATCCTCGACAGCAAGAATCCGGCGCTGCAGCCGTTGTGCGCCGCGGCCCCGAGACTGATCGACCATCTCGGCGAGGAATCGCTGAACCACTTCGAGGGCGTCCAGCGCGTGCTGCGCGACGCCGGCCTGCCGTTCACGATCAACCCGCGCCTGGTGCGCGGTCTCGACTACTACAACCTGACGGTGTTCGAGTGGGTCACCGACCGCCTCGGCGCCCAGGGCACGGTCTGCGCCGGCGGCCGCTTCGACGGCCTGGTCGAGCAACTCGGCGGCAAGCCGGCGCCGGCCTGCGGTTTCGCGATGGGCGTCGAGCGCCTGATCGCGCTGATCAAGGATGCCGGCGGCGAACCGGCCAGCCCGGCGCCCGACGTCTATCTGGCGCATCAGGGCGATGACGCCGGGCGGCTGGCCTTCCGCGTCGCCGAGGGGCTGCGCGACCAGGGTGTCGACGTGCTGCTGCACTGCGGCGGCGGCAGCTTCAAGTCGCAGCTCAAGAAGGCCGACGGCAGCGGGGCGACCTTCGCCGTCATCATCGGTGACGACGAGGCGGCGACCGGCGAGGCGCAGTTGAAGCCGCTGCGCGACGAAGGCGCAGCGCAGGTGAAAATGAAGGTGGACGATCTGGCGGAAGCCATCATCGGCCAATTGATCGATTCGGACGAAGAGGAATAGACGCATGGCGCATTACGACCTCGAAGAACAGGAACAGATAGACACCCTGAAAACCTGGTGGAAGATGTACGGCAACCTGGTGACCGGGGTGGTCGTCGCCGCCTCGCTCGCCGTCATCGGCTGGCAGGGCTGGAACTGGTACCAGCGCAACCAGGTGGCGCAGGCGTCGGCGATCTACGGCGTGCTCGAACAGGCGGTCGCGACGAACGACGTGCAGAAGACCAAGGCGGCCGCCGGCGAACTTGCCGAGAAATACGGCCGCACCGGGTATGCCGCGCTGGGCGCGCTGCTGGCGGCCAAGCAGTCGTTCGAGGCGGGCGACCTGAAGACGGCCAGGGTTCAGCTGACCTGGGCCACCGAAAACGCCCGCGACGAGGTGCGTGACCTCGCCCGCTTGCGCCTGGCTGCGGTGCTGCTCGACGACAAGGCATTCGACGAGGCGCTCAAGCAGCTCGATGCCGCCCATGCCGCCGCCTTCGACGCCCGTTTTCTCGAAATGAAGGGCGATGTGCTGGTCGCCCAGGGCAAGAAGCCGGAAGCGCGTGCCGCCTACAAGGCGGCTCTCGACAAGGGAGGCGCCGGCCGCGAGCTGCTGCGCCAGAAGCTCGACAACCTGGGAGAATCCGCATGACGACACGCCTCCTGCCGCTGCTGGTGGTCGCCGGGCTGGGCGTCGCCGGCTGCTCCAGTCTCGACGCGATCAACCCCTTCGCCTCGTCGGGGCCGAAGATGACACCGCTGACGCCGGTCACGGCCAAGGTCGATATGCGCGAGTTGTGGTCGGCGAGTATCGGCAAGGCCGGCGACTACACCTTCACCCCGGCCGTGGTGGGCAACGCGGTCTATGTCGCCGCCCGCGACGGCGCCATCAGCAAGCTGGTCGACGGGCGGACGGAATGGTCGATCAAGGCCGGGCAGCCGCTTTCCGGCGGTGTCGGCGCCAACGGTCGCCTGGTCGCCGTCGGTACGGCCAAGGGCGATGTGCTCGCCTTCGCCGCCGACGATGGCCGGCCGCTCTGGCAGGCCAAGGTATCGAGCGAGGTGCTGGCCGCCCCGGCCGTCGGTGACGCCGGCGTTGCCGTCAAGAGTGGCGACAATCGCGTGGTGCTGCTCGACGCCGGCGACGGCGGACGCAAGTGGCTGTATCAACGGTCGACGCCGCCGCTGGCGGTGCGCAGCGCGGCGCCGCCGGTCATCGCCGACCGCTTCGTGTTCGCCGGTTTTCCCGGCGGCAAGCTGGTTGCCCTGACGCTCCAGAACGGCGCGCCGGCCTGGGAGGGCACGGTGGCTTCGCCGAAGGGGGCGACCGAACTCGATCGCGTCGCCGACGTGGTGTCGGTGCCGGCGATCGATGGCCGGCAGATCTGCGGGGTCGCCTTCCAGGGGCGCGTCGCCTGCTTCGACATGGGACAGGGCGGGGCGCTGATGTGGGCCCGCGACGTCTCGTCGGCGTCCGGCCTGGCGCTCGACAGCCGCTTCCTCTACGTCACCGACGCGCGCGGTGCGGTGCATGCGCTCGACCGCAGTTCCGGCGCCAGCCTGTGGAAGCAGGACCGGCTGCTCAACCGCCAGGTTTCCGGCCCGGCCGTCAAGGGCGACGTCGTCGCGGTGGCCGACGGGGAAGGCTATCTCCATCTGCTGTCGCGCGAGGATGGCGGCTTCGTCGGGCGGCAGAAGATCGACGGTTCGCCGGTGCGGGCGCCGGTCACGACAGTCGGGGGCGCCTTCCTGGTCCAGACAAGCGGCGGCAGCGTCAGCGCAATCGAGGCGCGATGAAACCTACCCTTGTCCTCGTCGGCCGCCCCAATGTCGGCAAGTCGACGCTGTTCAACCGCCTGACACGTTCGCGCGACGCCATTGTCGCCGACCTGCCGGGACTGACGCGCGACCGCCACTACGGGCACGGCAAGCTGGGAGGCAAGCCTTACCTGGTGGTCGATACCGGCGGTTTCGAGCCGCTGGTCAAGGACGGCATCCTGCACGAGATGGCGCGCCAGACCGAGCAGGCGATCGCCGAGGCCGACGCCGTCGTCTTCGTGGTCGACGGGCGTGCCGGCATCACCCCGCACGACAAGGAAATCGCCAACAAGCTGCGCCGCCTGCAGCGGCCGGTGATCGTTGCGGTCAACAAGGCCGAGGGCATGAAATCCGGCATGGTCGAGGCCGATTTCCACGAACTCGGGCTGGGCGAACCGCAGGCGATTTCCGCCGCGCACGGCGAAGGGGTGCGCGGCCTGGTCGATCTGGCGCTGGAGTCGTTCCCGGAACCCGAGGAGGACGAAGAAGTGCCGGCCGCCGTGCGCGTCGCCATTGTCGGCCGGCCGAATGTCGGCAAGTCGACGCTGATCAACACGCTGCTCGGCGAGGAGCGCGTCGTCGCCTTCGATACGCCGGGCACCACGCGCGACGCGATCGAAATCGATTTCGAGCGCAACGGCAGGCATTACCTGCTGGTCGACACGGCCGGCATGCGCAAGCGCGGCAAGGTCTTCGAGTCGATCGAGAAATTCTCGGTGGTCAAGACCCTGAAGGCGATCGAGGATGCCAACGTCGTCATCCTGATGGTCGATGCCCAGGCCGATGTTTCCGACCAGGATGCGCACATCGCCGATTTCATCCTGGAGTCCGGTCGCGCGCTGGTGGTTGCGGTCAACAAGTGGGACGGGCTCGATTCCTACGTCCGCGAGCAGACCCGGCAGATTCTCCAGCACAAGCTGAAATTTCTCGATTTCGCGAAGTTTCATTTCGTCTCGGCGAAGGAAAACACCGGGCTGCAGGCGCTGTTCCGCTCGGTCGACGGGGCCTACGCGGCGGCGACGACCAAGCTGTCAACGCCTCGTCTTACCCGCGTGCTGGCCGATGCCGTCGCCAGGCAGGCGCCCCCCAAGCACAGCCTGTTCCGCCCGAAGCCGCGCTACGCCCACCAGGGTGGCTCCAACCCGCCGATCATCGTCATCCACGGCAACGCGGTCGATCAGATCGGCGACAGCTACCGCCGCTACCTCGAACACACCTTCCGCGAGGCCTTCAAGCTGCAGGGAACGCCGCTGCGCATCCAGTTCGTGACCGGCAAGAATCCGTTCGACGACCGCGACCACAAGTAAATACTTCGGCAGCCCAAGGTAATTTTGGGTACATTAGCCCCCTGCAATCAACCCACATGGAGTCCGCACCATGAGCAACAAAGGGCAACTCTTACAAGACCCCTTCCTCAACGCGCTGCGCCGCGAGCACGTCCCCGTGTCGATCTACCTGGTCAACGGCATCAAGTTGCAGGGGCAGGTCGAGTCCTTCGACCAGTACGTCGTGCTGCTGAAGAACACGGTCACCCAGATGGTATACAAGCACGCCATCTCCACCGTCGTGCCGTCGCGCCCGGTGAACCTCCAGCACGAACAGGCGGACGAATAATCGCTTGTCGCCCGAAGGTCCGCCAGCCCGGCGGACCCGCCCTTTCCGAAGCCGGAAATCCGCATGTTTGAACGACCCGCCGCCGGCGAACGAGCGGTCATCGTTCAGCTCGATTTCGGCCAGCCCGACCTCGAAGACCAGCTCGAGGAAGCGCGCCTGCTGACCGAGTCGGCCGGCGGTGTCGTCGTCGCCGAAGTTGGCGGCCGGCGCCACAGCCCTGACCCGAAGACCTTCGCCGGCAAGGGCAAGGTCGACGAAATCGCCGCCATGCAGGCGGCCGGCGAAGCCGATCTGGTCATCTTCAACCACCAGATTTCGCCGGTGCAGGAACGCAATCTCGAACGCGAACTCAAATGTCGCGTGATCGACCGCACCAGCCTGATTCTCGACATCTTCGCCCAGCGTGCCGCGAGCGCCGAGGGCAAACTGCAAGTCGAGCTGGCCCAGCTCGAGCATCTGTCGACGCGCCTCGTGCGCGGCTGGACCCACCTCGAGCGGCAGCGCGGCGGCATCGGCCTGCGCGGTCCCGGCGAAACCCAGCTCGAGACCGACCGCCGCCTGCTCGGCAAGCGCGTCAAGCTGCTCAAGGAGCGCCTGGAAAAGCTCTCGCGCCAGCGCGGCGTGCAGCGCAAGGCGCGCATGCGCGGCGACGTCCTCAACGTCTCGCTGGTCGGCTACACCAACGCCGGCAAGTCAACGCTGTTCAACGCGCTGACCCATGCCGGCGTCCATGCCGCCGACCAGCTCTTCGCCACGCTCGACACGACGTCGCGCAAGCTGTGGATCGAGGGCGCCGGCAACATCGTCATTTCCGACACCGTCGGCTTCATCCGCGAGCTGCCGCACACGCTGGTCGATGCCTTTCAAGCCACGCTGGAGGCGGCGACCGACGCCGACATCCTGCTCCATATCGTCGACAGCGCCAGCCATGCCCGCGACGAGCAGATGCGCGAGGTCAACAAGGTGCTCGCCGAGATCGGCGCCGGCGACGTCCGCCAGCTGATCGTCTGGAACAAGATCGACCTGACCGAGGCGACACCCGGAGTCGAGCGGGACGAATATGGTAATATCGCCCGCGTTCGCGTCAGTGCGCGCTCCGGTGAAGGGCTGGATCTGCTGCGCCAGACCCTCGCGGAACTTGCCCGGACCAAGGCGGAGAATCGCCAGAAAGCACTGGCTGCCGCAGCCCGAGACACCCAACCCGATTACATTGACTGATCCCCGATATTCATGATTCCGACCCTAGGCATATTCATGTCCCTCAACGACCCGCAATGGGGCAACCGCGGCAGCAACGACGGCGACAAGCCGGAGGGCCCGCGCCGCCCCAACCAGGGACCGCCCGACCTCGAGGAACTTTGGCGCGACTTCAACCGGCGGCTGAACGGCATGTTCGGCAAGAAGGGAGGTGGCGGCGGCAACGGCAACGGTGGTGGCGGCCCGCGCCTGCCGCAGATCGATTTCAACCCGAAATTCCTCGGCGGCGGCCTCGGCATTCTCGCCGCGCTGGTCGTCGTCGTCTGGCTGGCTTCGGGCTTCTACATCGTCGATGCCTCGCAGCGCGGCATCGTCCTCCAGTTCGGAAAATACAAGGAAACCACGGCGCCCGGCCTGAACTGGCGTTTTCCGTATCCGATCCAGTCGCACGAACTGGTCAATCTGACCGGCGTGCGCACGCTTGAAATCGGTTATCGCGGCAGTGCGCGCAACCAGGTCCTCAAGGAGGCGCTGATGCTGACCGATGATGAAAACATCGTGAACATCCAGTTTGCCGTCCAGTATTTCCTCAAGGATCCGGTCGAGTACGTATTCAACCTTCGTTCACCCGATGAATCGGTAATGCAGGTGGCCGAAGCGGCAATCCGCGAAGTCGTCGGCAAGAGCACGATGAGTTTCGTGCTTTACGAGGGGCGTGAAGAGGTGTCTGCGCTGGCGGCTAAATTGATGCAGGATATCCTCGAACGTTACAAGGCCGGCATCGTGATTTCCCAGGTGGCCATGCAGAATGCGCAACCGCCCGAGCAGGTGCAGGCGGCCTTCGACGATGCTGTCAAGGCCTCTCAGGACAAGGAACGGCAGAGAAGCGAAGGCGAGGCCTATGCCAATGACGTCATTCCGCGCGCCCAGGGTGCGGCGTCTCGTCTGCGGGAAGAAGCCGCAGGCCACAAGCAACGCGTGATTTCGACTGCGGAAGGTGACGCCTCGCGTTTCAAGCAGGTCCAGACCGAATACGCCAAGGCGCCGGAAGTGACCCGGCAACGCATGTATCTGGAAACCATGCAGCAGATTTATGCCAATACCAGCAAGGTCATGGTCGATGCCAAGGGGCAGGGCAACCTGCTTTACCTGCCGCTCGACAAGTTGATGCAGGCCGCCGGTGCGGTGCCCGCTACGCAAGCTGCGGGCACCGAAACGGCACCGGCGTCAGCGGTCGCCAGACCACCCGCGCAAGCCCAGGCGGACGCACCGCCGCAACTGGATAGTTCGCTAAGCAATGCAGGTCGGCGAGAGCCCGCGTTGCGTTCGCGTGATCGGGAGAGCCGCTGATGAGCACGCGTACCAATGCCTTGTTTCTGGCTGCGTTCACCGTTCTGGTGGTCATCGCCATGTCGATGTTTACCGTCGATCAACGCCAGTTCGCGATCGTCTTCCAGTTGGGTGAAGTCAAAAGGGTAATCCAAGAACCGGGACTCTACTTCAAGATACCGATGATTCAGAACGTACGTTTTCTCGATAACCGCATCCTGCCCCTCGATAGCAACGAACTGGAACGTTTCATCACCTCGGAAAAGAAGAATTTGCTGGTCAACTCCTACGTCAAATGGCGCATCGTCGATCCCAAACTCTATTACATCTCGTTGGGTGGCGATGAGGCACGCGCCAGGACACGCCTGAATCAGACGATCAATGCCGGATTGCGCGAAGAGATTGGCCGGCGGACCGTGCACGAAGTCATTTCCGGCGAACGCGACAAGATCATGGTGGCAGTCAGCGAGCGGGCCGATGTCGATGCGCGCAAAATCGGCGTCCAGATCGTCGATGTGCGCTTGAAGCGCCTCGAACTCGCCAGCGAGGTCAGCGAAGCGGTTTACCGCCGGATGGAGGCCGAACGCAAGCGGGTCGCCAACGAGTTGCGCTCGCAGGGCTTTGCCGAATCGGAACAGATTCGTGCCGACGCCGATCGTCAGCGCGAAATCATCGTCGCCAATGCCTATCGCGATGCCCAGAAGGTCAAGGGTGAGGGCGATGCCAAAGCCACCTCGATCTACGGTCAGGCCTTCAGCGACAGTCCCGAGTTCTATACCTTCTATCGCAGCCTGGAAGCGTATCGCGGCAGCTTCAAGAGCAAGAACGACGTTTTGGTGCTGGAACCCAGTTCCGATTTCTTCAAGTACATGAAGGGCTCCGGGCGCGGGATCGACAAGGGTAGATGACCTCGACGCTGTTGCTGGCCTTCGCGCTGATGCTCGTGCTCGAAGGCCTGATGCCCTTCATCGCGCCGGCGGCCTGGCGTGAAACCTTCCGCCGCCTGGTCCAGCTGACCGATGGGCAGATCCGCTTCATCGGCCTGACCTCGATGCTGATCGGCATCATCCTGCTGATTCTCTTCTCATGAACTGGCTGCTACCCGAACATATCGCCGACGCGCTGCCCGCCGAGGCCGAGTGTATCGAACGCCTGCGCCGGACGTTGCTCGACCACTTCCGCAGCCGCGGCTTCGAATTCGTCATGCCGCCGCTGCTCGAATACATCGAATCGCTGCTGACCGGCGCCGGGCAGGATCTCAAGCTGCGCACCTTCAAGTTCGCCGACCAGCTTTCCGGCCGGACGCTCGGCGTCCGCGCCGACATCACCCCGCAGACGGCGCGCATCGATGCGCACCTGCTCAACCAGCCGGGGGTCACCCGGCTGTGCTATTGCGGCAGCGTGCTGCATACCCTGCCGGCGACCATTGCCGCCAGCCGCGAGCCGCTGCTGATCGGCGCCGAACTGTACGGCTACGCCGGGATCGCCGCCGACCTCGAAGTGATCCGCCTGATGGCGGGGGCACTGGAGCGGATCAGGGTGCCGGTCGGCCGCATCGACCTCGGCCATGTCGGCATCTTCCGCGCGCTGGCAGAAGCCGCCGGCCTGCCCGGCGAGGCCGAGGAAAACCTGCTCAACCTGCTGCAGGCCAAGGACGTGCCCGGGCTGGGCGAAGCTTGCGCCGGCATGCCGGCGCCCTGGTGCGAGGCGCTGCAACGGCTGCCGCAACTGTACGGCGGCGCCGAGGTGCTCGACCGCGCCGCAGCCGAACTGCCGCCGTTGCCGGCGATCAGCGCGGCGCTCGACGGCTTGCGTCACCTGGTTGTGGCGGCGCCGGAACTGCCGTTCTCGGTCGACCTGTCCGACCTGCGCGGCTACCACTATCACAACGGTGTCGTCTTCGCCGCCTACTGCGCCGACTTTCCCGCCGCGATCGCGCTTGGCGGCCGCTACGACGGCGCCGGCAAGGCTTTCGGCCGCGCCCGCCCGGCTACCGGTTTCTCGCTTGACCTGCGTGAAGCCGCGCGCCTGGCGCCGGCCGGCAAGCCGGTGCGCGCCATCCTGGCGCCGGCGGCCGGCGCCGACCGGTTGCTGGCGGCGCGCATCGCCGCGTTGCGCGAGCAGGGGGAAATCGTCGTCGAACTCCTGCCCGGCGAAACCGCCTGCGCGGGACCCGTGTGCGACAGAAAACTGGCCCGCGTCGGCGAGCAGTGGATCATCGAAGCGATACAAGAGGACTAGAAAAATGGCCAAGAACGTCATCGTGGTAGGCACCCAGTGGGGCGACGAGGGGAAGGGAAAGATCGTCGACTGGCTGACCGACCATGCGCAGGGGGTGGTGCGTTTTCAGGGCGGGCACAATGCCGGCCACACGCTGGTGGTCGGCGAACGGGTCTACAAGCTGAACCTGGTCCCCTCCGGCATCGTCCGTGACGGCGTCAACTGCTATATCGGCAACGGCGTCGTCCTCGATATCCATCACCTGCTGGCGGAAATCGCCGAACTCGAGAAGGGCGGCATCGACGTCCGCTCGCGCCTCAAGATCAGCCCGGGCTGCCCGCTCATCCTGCCTTACCACGCCGCCATCGACAAGGCGCGCGAAGGTGCCAAGGCCGAAGGCACGAAGATCGGCACGACCGGCAAGGGCATCGGCCCGACCTACGAGGACAAGGTGTCCCGCCGCGGCCTGCGCGTCTACGACCTGTTCCATCCCGAGCGCTTCGCCGAGAAGCTCAGGGAAATCCTCGATTACCACAACTTCGTGCTGACCCAGTACTTCAAGGCGCCCGCCGTCGATTTCCAGATGGTGTATGACCAGGCGATGGCCGATGCCGAGCAGATCCGGCCGCTCGTCGCCGATGTGTCGGCGGCGCTCTACGAGGCCAACAAGTCGGGCGCCAACCTCCTGTTCGAAGGCGCGCAAGGCACGCTGCTCGACATCGACCACGGCACCTATCCGTTCGTCACCTCGTCCAACTGCGTCGCCGGCCAGGCGGCGGCCGGTGCGGGCATCGGCCCGGGCATGCTGCACTACGTGCTGGGCATCACCAAGGCCTACTGCACGCGCGTCGGCGGCGGCCCGTTCCCGACAGAACTCGATATCGACACCGAAGGTACGCCGGGCCACCAGATGTTCTCGGTGGGCAAGGAATTCGGCACCGTCACCGGTCGCAAGCGCCGCTGCGGCTGGTTCGACGCCTGCGCGCTGCGCCGTTCGGCGCGCATCAACGGCCTGACCGGGCTGTGCATCACCAAGCTCGACGTGCTCGACGGCATGAAGGAAATCCAGATCTGCACCGGCTACAAGCTCGGCGACAAGGTCATCGACCTGCTGCCGATCGGTGCCGACGAGGTCGCGCGCTGCGAGCCGATCTACGAAACCATGCCGGGCTGGAGCGAGGTCACGGTCGGTGCGAAGCGCTGGGAAGACCTGCCGGCCACGCCCGCGCCTACCTCGATCGCCTCGAGCAACTGTGCGAAGTGCCGATCGCCATTGTGTTGACCGGCCCCGAGCGCGCCGAAACCATCCTCAGGCAGCATCCCTTCGCCTGACCGGCGGCGGCCACACGGTTGCGGTCAACGGGCCCCGGCGGCCCGTTTTTCGTTGACGGCCGCCGGGTAATCGGCCGTCGTCCGTTGCCCGAAGCGCGGCACGAAGACTGCCGGCGGGTTGCCGACCCGGAAGCGCACGGGCACCGAAACCATCGCGAAGCCATCGTTCTGCCGCACCAGCCGCTGGACGACGAAGTGCAGATGCGGGCCGGAAGCGTAGCCGGTCGCGCCCGACGCGCCGATCACCGTGCCGGCCCCGACGCGCTGGCCGGCGACGACCTTGACCCCGCCCGGCGAGAGGTGCGCGTAGGTGGCGATGGTGCCGTCCTCGTGCAGGATGCGGACGTAATTGGCCATCGTCACCAGCGTGCGATCCTGGCCGCCGAACAGGTTGGACGCTTCGGTCTCGATCACCGTGCCGTCGCGCGCGGCGACGACCGGCGTGTGGGGCGGCATCGTGAAGTCGATGGCCTCCTCGCTGTCCGGCGTCGCGTGCGAGGTGATCGGGCCGCCGGGCGCCTGCCCGATCACGGCGCTGATGCCGTCAGCGAAGGGCAGGCGGCAGGTCACCCGCGGGTCGGGCACGGCGTGGTAGCTGCCGAGCTGGAACGTCGTCTGCAGCGAGAAGCGGGTGCCGCGGCCGGGGTCTGCCGGGGCGAGGGTGAGCAATACCACCTCGCTGCGCGGGCCGACCACAGCGTAGAAGGGGAGCGCTTGCGTCGGGCGGACATTGTCGCTGACGGGCAGCGTCAGCCGCACCGAGACGGGCGCCGGACCCCGGTTGCGGGCGACCAGGTCGTGGTTGCGGCCGTTGCGCTCGGCGCTGACCGAAAACGGGTAGGGCGCCTTCGCTGCGGCGGGAAGGCCGTGCAGGCAGGCGGCGAACAGCGCGAACAGAACGACCAGACGCATGGATAGGGCGGGCCTGATGCCCGGAGAGCGGCGATGGACGATTGTATGCCGTCGCCGGCGTGCCGGATCAGGGATAGACCGGCTGCCACCCTTCCTGGCAATAGCGGACGTTGGGGTAATACTGCCCGGCGGACGCGCAGTAGTGCCAGTAGTCGGCGGCCGGCGCCGGATACGCCGGGGCCGGCGGCGCGACGTAGACGCGTTGAGCCGGCGGGGCGTACCAGGTAGAGGCGGCAACGCCGGCGGCGATGCCGGTGATCGCCAGCACGGCGGCCGGGCCGACCCAGCTTCGGCGATACTCGCGATGCTGCTGATAATGACGCGGCGGGCCGTAGTCGTGACGGTTGCCATAGTAGCGATCGTGATCCCGGTGGCCGCGGTCGGCGAGGGCAGGTGAGGAAGCGCCGAGCGTCAGAGCCAGCGCGATGCACAGGGAGGTGATGGTCGTCTTCATGAACCGAATAACGCTACTCGGCAGGGAAGGATGACAGTGCCGCCGGCCGCAATTGTGAGCATTTGTTACCGGGCCGGACGGGCGCCTGTGCGACAATCTGCGCTGTGCCCGCTTGACCGCGTGGCAGCCGCCCGGATAATGCAGTCAGAATGAAAAAAGGCCTTGTCGAGACAAGGCCTTCAATCGGGATCGTTGGTGCCCAGGAGAGGAATCGAACCTCCACAGTGTTGCCACCACTAGGACCTGAACCTAGCGCGTCTACCAATTTCGCCACCTGGGCACGGCTGCGAAGAGCCGCGAATTATAAAGAAAGAAACGTTGATGTCAAGAAGAAAGCTGTCCCGGATCCGTCGCGCTGATCCGTTCCTCGAGCGCGAGCTCGCCCGTTACGAAACTCCCCTGCCGTCGCGCGAATACGTCGCGCAAGTCCTGGTCGCATGAAGGGCGTCCGGTCACCCTGGTCGAATTGTGCGAACTGCTCGACATCGCCGAGGTCGAGCGCGAGATGTTCCAGCGCCGGCTCGGCGCCATGGAGCGCGAAGGCCAGTTGCTGCGCAACCGCAAGGGCGCCTACATCCTGCCCGAGCGCGCCAGCCTGACGCCCGGCAGGATCCAGGGCCACCCCGACGGCTACGGCTTCCTGATCCCCGATGACGGCAGCGCCGACATCTTTCTCGACCAGCACCAGATGGGCAAGGTGCTGCATGGCGACCGTGTGCTGGTGCGGGCCACCGGCCTCGACCGCCGCGGGCGGCCGGAGGGCAGCATCGTCGAGGTCACCGAGCGCGCCAACACCCGCGTCGTCGGCCGCGTCTTTATCGAGCACGGCGTCGTCTTCGTCGTCCCCGAGAACAAGCGCATCGCCCAGGACATCCTCGTGCCGCCCGAGCGCAAGGGCAGGATCAAGCCGCAGGCCGGGCAGGTGGTGATGGTCGACATCATCGAGCAGCCGAGCAAGGTGGCGCAGCCGATCGGCCGCATCACCGAGGTGCTCGGCAACTACGCCGACCCCGGCATGGAGATCGAGATCGCGCTCCGGAAGCACGACCTGCCCTTCGAGTTTTCCAAGGAGGCGCTGGCCGAGAACAAGGTGGTGCCCGACAAGGTCGCGAGGACCGACCTCGACGGCCGCGAGGATCTGCGCACGCTGCCGCTGGTGACCATCGACGGCGAGACGGCGCGCGATTTCGACGACGCCGTCTTCTGCGAGAAGAAGGGGCGCGGCTGGCGGCTGATCGTTGCCATCGCCGACGTCTCGCACTACGTGCGGCCGGGCATGGCCCTCGACGCGGAGGCGCTGGACCGCGGCAACTCCGTGTATTTTCCGCGCCGCGTCATCCCGATGCTGCCGGAGAAGCTGTCGAATGGCATCTGCTCGCTGAATCCCGACGTCGAGCGCCTGGCCATGGTCTGCGACATGGAGGTCAGCGGGACCGGAAAGATCGGCAAGTACCGCTTCTACCCTGCCGTTTTCCGTTCGCATGCGCGGCTCACCTACAACCAGGTGTGGTCGTGGCTGTCCGGCGAAAAGGCGCCGGAAAGCGACGTCCACCGCAGCGTTTTGCCGCACGTGCGCGAACTGTACGCGCTGTTCGCGGTGCTGCACACGGCACGCGGCGAGCGCGGGGCGATCGACTTCGACACCGGCGAGACGCAGATGATCTTCAACGACCAGGGCAAGATCGAGAACATCATCCCGGTCGTGCGCAACGACGCGCACCGGATCATCGAGGAATGCATGCTGGCGGCCAACGTCTGCGCCTCCGATTTCCTCGCCCACCACAAGCAGACCTGCCTCTACCGCATCCACGAGGGGCCGACCGAGGACAGGCTGAAGAACCTGCGCGCCTTCCTCGGCGAGTTCGGGCTGGCGCTCGGCGGCGGCGACGATCCGAAGGCTGGCGACTACGCGGTGCTGCTGGAGAAGGTCAAGACGCGGCCGGATTTCCAGCTCCTGCAGACGGTCATGCTGCGCTCGCTGAAGCAGGCCATGTACAGCCCGGACAACGTCGGCCACTTCGGCCTCGCCTACGAGCACTACACCCACTTCACCTCGCCGATCCGCCGCTATCCCGACCTGCTCGTGCATCGCGCGATCAAGGCCGTGCTGGCCAAGGCGAAGTACGCGCCGGCCGGCAACTGGGAAGACATCGGCATGCACTGCTCGGCGACCGAGCGGCGCGCCGACGAGGCGACGCGCGACGTCGAAAGCTGGCTCAAGTGCTTCTACATGAAGGAGCGCATCGGCGAGGTGTTCGACGGCACGATCTCGGCGGTCACTGCCTTCGGCATCTTCGTCGCGCTCGACGCGGTCTACGTCGAGGGGCTGGTGCATGTTTCGGAACTGGGTGCCGACTACTTCCAGTTCGACGCGATCAAGCACCAGATGCTCGGCGAGCGCACCGGCCAGCGCTTCCGCCTCGGCGACCGCGTGCGGGTCAAGCTGGTGCGCGCCGACCTGGAAACCAACAAGATCGACTTCGTCCTCGCCGACGATGCCCAGGCGGGCAAAAAGGGCGGTCCGCCGGCGTCGACCGCAACCGTCGCGCGCGCCAACCGTTCGCGTCGCAAGTGATCCCGCTGCGGCTGGCGCGCCGGCCGCAGCAGCCGGCACCCGGCGCGGCAGCGATGGTAGACTTGCCGGCTTTCGCCAACGGAATGCCGCGATGTCCTCGTCCCGCCTGATCTACGGCTTTCACGCCGTCACCGCCAAGCTGCGTCACGATCCGGAGTCGGTCAAGGAAATCCTCGTCAACGCGACGCGCCAGGATGCCCGCGCCCGCGACCTGCTCCGCCATGCCGAACTGCAGGGCGTCAAGGTGATCGCCTGCGATGGCCGCCGGCTCGACGGCATGGCGCCGGGGGCGCGCCACCAGGGCGTCATCGCCTGCGTCGAAGGCGGGCGCCGGGCGGCGCACCTCGACGACGTCCTCGACACGCTGGAGGAACCCGCCTTCCTGCTCGTTCTCGACGGCATCACCGACCCGCGCAACCTCGGCGCCTGCCTGCGCGTCGCCGACGCCGCCGGCGTGCACGCCGTCATCGCGCCGAAGGACCGTGCCGTCGGCCTCACCGACGTCGCCGTCAAGACGGCCAGCGGCGCCGCCGAGACGGTGCCCTACGTGATGGTCACCAACCTCGCGCGCACGCTGCGCGAGCTGAAGGAGCGCGACATCCACGTGCTCGGCACCGCCGACGAGGCCGCCAGCGACCTCTACACCGCCGAGTGGCCGGCGGCCACCGCCTGGGTGCTCGGCGCCGAGGGCGAGGGCATGCGCCGGCTGACGCGCGAAAACTGCGACCAGCTCGTGCGCATCCCGATGCACGGCAGCGTGGAAAGCCTCAACGTCTCGGTGGCAGCCGGCATCTGCCTGTTCGAGGCGCGGCGGCGCCGGCCCTGAGCGCGGCGATGCCGCACCGCCGCGCGGTGGCGCTGATGGTGCTGGTCACGCTGCTGTGGAGCATCGCCGGCGTCGTCACCCGCCACCTCGACGCCGCGCGCAGCTTCGAAGTCACCTTCTGGCGCAGCCTGTTCACGGCGCTGACGCTCGCCGTCGCGCTGACCGTGCTGCGCGGCCCGGCGCTGTGGTCGGGCCTGCTGCGGGCGAACCGCTGGCTGTGGCTGTCGGGCCTGTGCTGGGCGACGATGTTCACCGCCTTCATGCTGGCGCTGACGCTCACCAGCGTCGCCAACGTCCTCGTCACGATGGCGCTCGGGCCGCTGGCCACCGCCGTCTTCGCCCGCCTGTTCCTGCACCATCCGCTGCCGGCGCGCACCTGGGCGGCGATCGTCGCGGCCTGCCTGGGCATCGCCTGGATGTTCGGCGGCGAAGCCGGCGACGGGCTGGCGGCGGTCGGCACGCTGGTCGCCTGCGCGGTGCCGCTGGCCGGCGCCGCCAACTGGACGGTGCTGCAGCGCGCCGGGCGCGATGGCGCCAGCGACATGCTGCCGGCGGTGCTGGTCGGCGCCGTCGTCTCGGCGCTGTTCGACTCTCCCGCTCGCCTGGCCGTTGCAGGCATCGGCGCACGATCTCGGCTTGCTGGCGCTGCTCGGCAGCGTTCAGTTGGCGCTGCCCTGCCTGTTGGTCGTGCGCTTGAGCCGCGTTCTGCCGGCGCCGGAAATCGCCCTGCTGGCGCTGCTCGAGGTGCTGTTCGGCGTTGCCTGGGCCTGGCTCTGGGCCGGCGAACAGCCGTCGTCGCGCATGCTTGCCGGCGGCCTGCTGGTGCTGGCGGCGCTGGTCGCCAACGAAGCTACGGGGTTCCGTCGGCGCTGACAGAAGGCTGGTATCCGGGCCGGACTGTCGACAATCGCCTGCCGCCGGAAATCAACTATTGCTAATATATTACTTGACTAATTAAGTCGGGTAATCTTAAATAGGCGGCACAAACCTTTCGGTTTTTTCAGCCACGGGCTGTCATTTTTATCAAGGAGTGAAACATGGATTTACCTGCACGTGATGGCGACGGCTATCTGGAAAGCATGGACGACTGGACCCCGGAAATCGGCCAGGCGATGGCCGCCGCCGATGGCATCGAGATGAGCGACGAAAAATGGGCGCAGATCCTCAAGGCGCGCGAATACTACGACGAATTCCAGTCGGTTCCGCCGATCCGCAAATTCGCCAAGTTCCTCGATCTGGACCAGAAGGAGATCTTCGACCTTTGGATGACCGGGCCGATGAAGCCGATCACGAAATACGGCGGCCTGCCCAAACCGACCGGCTGCGTTTGATCGTACTGCTGCAGCGAGGCTGGCGTCGCGCAGGCGGGCAGGGAACCCATGCCGTGATGCCGAGTTGCTCCGGCCTGCTGCGGTTACGGGAACATCCGGCTGGCACGGGTGCTCCAAGCGAAATTGAGACAAGTGCCGGACCGAGGAGGAAGAGACGATGTATCGCCTGATCTACAAGAGCCGGGCCACCAGCGAGCTTGACTGGCCGGCCGTCGAAGCCATCCTTCATGCCAGCGAAATGAACAACCGGACGCATGACATCACCGGTTTTCTGCTGGCCAGCCGAACGCACTTCCTGCAGGTGCTCGAAGGCAAGTTCGAGGATGTTCAACAAGACTTTCATGCGCATCTCCCGCGATACCCGCCATGACGACATCCAGTTGCTGTCGTACGAAGTCATCGACGGGTGCCTGTTCGATGGCTGGGGGATGAAGGGGATCGGCGTACTCGACGCCAATTCCGAGCTGGCGAAGCGCCTGACCGAGAAATACGGCAGCGAGAACGACGGCGTGCGCTTTCCGCGCGAGGCCTGGCGTGCCCTGGCGATGGTCTTCGACATCCGTGCCATTCAGGAGCCGCCGGCCTGGAAGCGCTGAGGCGCAGCATCGCTCGCCTACCAGTGGCGATAGCCGTGCCCATGCCCGTAACCGCGGTAGTAGGGCCGCGAGCTGTAGTAGGGCGTGGCGTAGTAGGGCGAGGAGTAGTACGGCGTCGCATAGTACGGTGCTGGCCGCACCGCGACGCCGACGGCGACGCTCGGGCCGACATAAGCCCCCTGGCGCCGGCACGACCGCGCACCCGGCAAGGCCGGACAGCAGCGCCGCAGCGGCGGCGATCTTCAGGATGCGTGACATGGCGTTTCCTCATCGTTGTTCATGAAGCAAATAACGCCGCAGCCAGGCCGGGGACTGACTTCGTTGTGTACGCAAATGTTTCGGGATGTAAGGCGCCGGTTTGGCACCCGCCTCGCGCTCAGCCGAGGACGATGATCTTCAGCTTCTCCAGCAGGTTCAGGCTGGACCACCAGCGCACGCCGTTCTCGCGGAAACGGATGCCGGCCGGGGTCAGGGTCAGCTTGCGGGCGCCGAACTCGGTGGCGCCGGTGTCGGTGATGAAGCCTTCGGCCATCAGCCAGCGGGCGATGCCGGGCTGGATCTGCTGGCCGCCGATGGTCCAGCGCGTCCCGTAGCCGTCGTCGTCGCCGGTCAGCATCAGGATCGGCGCATGCCTGCCCATCAGGCCCAGCACCTGCAGCGTTTCGGCGCGGCGCGGGACGGTGGTTGCCGGCGTGTCGTCCATCGTCCGGCTAGCGACGAGAATTCATGGTGGCGGGGCTAATAGACCGCATCGTGGTCGCCCAGGTTCACCGGAATGATCTGCTCGTCCTGAATCAGCAGTTCCAGCGTGATCCGGTAGGACAGATTGATCGATACCGAATGCAGGCCTTGCAGCTTTCCGCTCAACGGATGCAGGCGCAATGAAGGGTGATGGGGGTTGAGTTCGAGCAACTGCAGGGTTTTCAGGTATTGCCTTTCCAGTTCAGGGTGCCGTTTCAGGAAACGCGCCGCGCGCTTGTTGTATTGCGCGGTAAAGATCAGGCAATAGCTCATGCGGCAGATTTGATTCGTGCCAGATGCGCTTCCGGCGATTCCTGCACGAAGCGCCCGGCCGCCAGGTCGGCCCGGCTCTCGGCCAAAGCCGCTTCCAGCTCGCACTCGCGCAGATAGTGATACTGCGCAATCTCCATCACCACGAAACGGTCCTTGCCGCGCACCGAGACGATCGCTTCGGAGTGTTCGGCCAGGACGGATTCGATGGCGGCGATTCCTTTGGTCTTGAGATCGTTCGCGGTCAGGTTCGACATGGTTGACTTTGTGAAGTGCTGTTGTTGATACGTTCAATAATACGGTCAATAGTGCGATGAATCAATAGGCGGATTCAAGGCGTACGCTGCACTCCTTCCTGATTTGTCATTCCGGCGCAGGCTGGCGTTTTCGCCTGTTTCCGGACGTTGACCGCAACAATCGGAAAGGCTGCTGGTGAAGGCGATAGCAAGACCGGACCCGGTCGATGCGAGCCGGGCCGGTACAATCCGGGCCGGAGGAATCATGACCATGCTGTCCAGACTGCACCTCGACATCGACGCACGCGTACAGGCCATCCGGGGGAATCGCCCCGACTGGCCGTGCGCGAAGGGCTGCGACGGCTGTTGCCGGCGGCTCGCCGACGTGCCGCGACTGACGGCGGCGGAATGGGACTTGCTGCGCGAAGGCATGGCCGCGCTGCCGGCGGCACGCCTGCGGCAAATCAGCCGGGAGATGGCCGCCCTGGCCGGCCAGCGAGTCGCGCCCCGTCGTCTGCCCGCTGCTCGACCATGCCGCCGGCGCGTGCCCGGTCTATGCCCAGCGTCCGGTGGCCTGCCGCACCTACGGCTTCTACGTGCAGCGCGACCTCGGGCTCTATTGCCATGACATCGAGACCCGCGTCGCCGACGGCGCCCTGGCCGACGTCGTGTGGGGCAACCACGATGCCATCGATCACCGGCTTGCCGGCCTGGGCGAAATCCACCCGTTGACCGAATGGTTCATGCGGTGGGAGAGTGGCGACTGAGCGCGCGCCATGCGCTGACGAAATTGCGCTGCCGGCCAGCGAGAAAGCAGGAGGCGGAAACCATTGGCAAGCCATCGTGAGAGTCGCCGCATTGCCCTGCCGCCTGAATGGCTGTTCGATATCGTTGCCGACGTCGAGCGTTATCCGGAATTCCTGCCGCTGATGCGTGAAGCGCGGATCGTCCGCCGTGACCAGGACACCTACGAGACCGAGCAGAGCCTGGCGCTGGGACTGCTGATGCACCGCTTCCGCACGCAGACCGAACTCGCCCGTCCGCACGCCATCACCGTCATTTCCGACGATCGCTCGTTCTGCCGGTTCGACATCCGCTGGGCCTTTTCGCCGCTGGGCGACGATCACTGCCACGTCGATTTTGCCCTCGACTGCGCCACTCGCTCCCTGTTTCTGGCGCCGGTCGTCGAGATGCTGGTTCTGCCGATGGCAATCACCATGGTCGCTGCCTTCGAGGCCAGGGCCCACGCGCTGGCCGCTTCGGCCGATCAGGACTTGCCTGACCGCGGAGCAGGCAGGCCCTGGCCGCGAGTCTGCCAGGCTTCCCCCGGCAAGCGGTGGATCGCGCCCTGTCGCGGTCGGCGCGCCTCTTCTGGTCCGATGCGTGCAAGAATCTGCGACTCCATCGGTTGCAATTGTCAAAATCAAAGTTAGTATTCGCGAAACTGCTGATAGATATTGGCGCCGGGGTCTTTCCTGCCAACCCGGTTCGACCTGATTTTCCCCGGAGGAAACAAGAATGCAGCGTTTTCTGTTTGGACTGTTGTTGTCTGCCGGCGTTGCCTGGGCCGGCCCTGAAGATCCGTCCCGGTTCGACGGCGCGGCACTGGGAGCGCAAAAAGCCGTTTACCAGTTCAATCTCGAAAGGCCTGAAGACCTTTACCAGGCGCTTGGCTACATGACCAATCACCTGAGCGGCTTGAAGGAATTCGGCGACATCAGGAAATCGCACATTGTCGTCGTTGCCCACGGCAACGAACTGCACATGCTGTCGCGCCTGAATCGCGCCGCCTATCCCGACATCTATGATCGCCTCAAGGCGCTGGCCGACCAGGGGGTCAGCTTCCGCGTGTGTCGGAACGCAGCCAATTTCCGCGGCTACAAGCCGGGAGACTTCTACGACGTGGTGACGGTCGTCCCGGCCGCGATGACCGATATCGCCAAGTGGCAGCAACAGGGCTACGCGTACATCTCCGGGGCCGTCATCAACCGGACCAAGCGGCCCGAGTTCATGCAGAAGCACCCAGAGGTTATGGAGTAGGCGGAAATTGAGCGCTGCACGACAGGCCGGACTGATCTGCCGGGGGATTCTCCCGGCCAATCAAGGCGCGCGGGGCCCTGAATGAAAAAAAAGGCCATCTGCACTGATCCGACCTGGGTCGAGCGATCGGACTGCGCGCATTGCGCCATCCGCAACCGCGTCCTGTTCGCCGACCTGCCGCGCGATGAACTCAACGTCGCCCTGCTGGCGGTCGACGATCTGGTCTACCAGCCCGACCGTTTGCTCTATCGAATCGGCGAACAAGGGAAGATGCTGTACACCGTCCGCCGCGGCATGGTCAAACTCGTCCGCGATCTTGCCGATGGCACCGAGCGCGTCGTGCGCCTGCTGAAAGCCGGGGATGTTGCGGGCCTCGAAGTGGCCATCGGCTCGGGTTACAAGCATACGGCCATTACCCTGACTGAAACCGAGGTCTGTCGCATCCCGCTAGCCACCCTCGAACGACTCGAAGTCCAATCCCCTCATCTGGCGCACCAGTTGATGCTGCGCTGGCAAAACGCTGTTGACGATGCGGATCGCGCGCTGGTCGAGTTTTCGACCGGTGCGGCCGAAGCTCGAATCGCCCATTTGCTGCTTTATCTCTCGTCGCTGAACGAGGATGGCACCGGCATCGAACTCAGCCGGCACGACATGGGTTCCTTCCTCGGCATCACCACGGAAACGGCCAGTCGCGCCATGGCCGACCTCAAGCGACGCGGCCTCGTGACCGAGTTGCCGGGCGGGGACGCTTTCCGCTGCAACCGGGAGTTGCTCGCCCGGATCGCGGATCCTTCGTAGCGCGAGCCACGGCGAGGAGCCGACGAGGTCCCGCGAAATCGCCGTGCGGCGCCCTGCGGGCGCCTTCCGTCGGAAATCAGCTTTCGATTGCGAATTCGCATTTGCATTAGCATTTACTTATGCATAATGGACTCAGGCTATCGATCGAATAGTCCTTAGAGCGAAGCTGGCACGCCACCAATCAGAAGCTGGCACGGCCCGCGCAAGCGGGAAGGGTTCGGAGACGCCGGGTTCGGGCGCGCTGGCGTAGGCGGATTCCATTTCGGTTGCGAAGGAGAATGAAGATGGTCACCAGAACAGTTCAAATGCTGCTTGCGGTAGTTCTGCTGGCGTTTGGTGCGCCGCTGTATGCAGCCCCCGAAAGTTCACCCTGCCGGCCACCGCGGTCGAAGCAGCCGATCTTGCTTTCATGCGCGAAGAGGAAAAACTGGCCCGGGATGCTTATCTGACGTTCCTCGAAAGGTGCGAACCTTGCCGTGTTCTCCAACATCGCCAGTTCCGAGCAGATGCATACGGATGCGATTCTCAAGCTATTGAATTACGTTCAAATTGCCTGATCCGTCCGCTGGCAAGGCAATTGGCGAGTTCACCAATCCAACTCTGCAAGCGCTCTATTACCAACTGATCAGCCTGGGCTCGGGGGGCAGTCTGGCTGCACTGAAGGTGGGAAGCACGATCGAAGAGAAGGACATGAAGGACATCAATGACGCCATCCAGCGCGCGACCAATCCGGGCATCAAAGCCGTCTACGAGAGCCTGTTGTGCGGGTCGCGCAATCACTTGCGCGGCTTTGAGCAGAATATCAAGCAGGTTACCGGCACCTATTATTATGCCAACATCCTCGCCCTGGCCGAGGTCGATGCGATAATCAATAGCCCCATGGAGCGGTGCGGCTAATTTTTAGCGAAAGGAAGTGATCATGAAGAGCAAGTTGCTTGCAGTCATTGCCGCCAGTGGCCTTGCCTTGGCCAGCACGCTGGTCGAGGCCCGCGGGCCGGGTGGTGGCCAGTCGATGGGCGGAGGATATGGCAACGCTCCCGCGCAGACCCAGCAAGGGAACGTGTCCCCGGGTCGTACCCAGGAGCAGGACCGTACCCGTACCCAGGAGCAGGACCGTACCCGTACCCAGGAGCAGGACCGTACCCGTACCCAGGAGCAGGACCGTACCCGTACCCAGGAGCAGGACCGTACCCGTACCCAGGAGCAGGACCGCGTTCAAGGGCGTTGAGAGTTTTTGCGAGCGTTCCTGCGGTTCCGGAAAAGCCTTGGCCGTTCCCGGCGAACGTGTCCAAGGCTTTTTTTCAACCGATGCGCTGGACGATTGCGAATCGTCAATGACAAATCGAGTTTTCGGGCGCAGACTCAAATCGCATATTAGGAACCGATGATCCGGTTGATCGTTTGCATCAGAATTGAGGAGATTGTCATGACAAGCAGCAAGTTCAGTTTGAAACAATTGCTTGTCGCGGGTGGCGCGTTATTCGTCGCCATCGCGACACCGATCGAGGCAGGCCGCTTCATGGGCTACGACGTAGACGTGATTTCAGTTGCGGCCGCTCAGGAATCTCATGCCGGCAAGGCCAGCACCCAAGGCAGCAAGGCTGGCGCCGGATCGCAAAGCGGCGGCAGGGTTGACAAGGCGAGTGGTGGCAACCAGGGCGCGAGCGGCCAGGGTAGCAAGTTGACAGAGGCTCTGCTCAAGGGCGATGGCGGCTCGACAACCGGCAGCAAGGCGTCCACCAGCGCCAAGGGTGAGCCGAGCGAAGATTCTGACCGTCCGCCCACTGCCGGCATCAAGGGCGGCAAGGGTGGCGGCGGTGGCAAGCCGGTCGGTGGTGGCACCAAGAAGGGTGACCAGCTTGGCGACATTTTTGTGCTGATCCGCGATCCGGTTACCGGCGCTGCATTACTGGACGCTGCCGGGTTACCGCTGGTGCAGGCGTACACCAAGGATGCAGCGGGCAATCTGGTCCTGCTTCCGGGATGTATCGATTCCGCGCGATGCTGAAGGCAATCTGTTGACGACGCTTCCGGACGGCACCTCGGTGTATCTCGAGCGCAGTCGAATTCGGCCGCCTGAGCGTTGCCCGCTCGCCGGACAGGGTGCTGGACAAATCGCTGGCCGAGGCGCTGAACAAGCTGATTGCTGCAACTGCCGTCCGCCAATGATGGTATCGAACTCGTCCTCGATGCAGCTGGTCGCTTGGCCATCGCAACGACAACGATCGACCCTGTGACCGGCCTGCCGGTGACGACCGTCAAGGCGATCGACTCGCCGCTCGAGAATCTGGCGCTGTACAAGGCGATCGCCAACCTGACCGGAACGGACAGGACGATTACGGTTGCTGTACCAGCCTCGAAGGATGGCACTACGCCTGCGACTACCCTCACGTGGACATTACCGACCAGCATCAACATCGACTTGCTCAAGGCGACGCTGCTGGCGGCAGCCGCGGACAAGACCGGTACGATCTCGCTGGATACGGTGATGTACAACAATCTGATCGTCGGGGCGACTGACGACCTGAGTACCTACACCTATGATCGCTACACGACCTACAAGGACCTCGATGTCACAGTGTTGATCAAGACCGGCGTGGATCCTGTTACCGGGCTAGATGTCTTCACCGCAACGCAGGTTAACGTCTATGACGGTTGTCTTCAATAGCAACGAATGACACGACGTACGACCGGGGCAGCCGATTTTGCCACGGCGGCCAACGATGCGCTGCAGGTGCTGGAATACGTGCATGACAACGCATATCCAGTAATCAGCGCGCGGGTCGGGCGGTCTTGATCGTCTGACCCTGGCTTGATTGCCGGAAGTCAGGGGCGGGTGCGAGCACCCGCCCTTCTGTTGCACCCGGCGCGGGGATGCCGGCGAAGATGAATGACTTGATCCGGGTTGGGGCCCGGATTCCGGCCGGCGAGGGAAATGGCATCATCATCTTCTGATCGACACGTTGATACCGTGTCGCACATGGATCTGGCCGACGATCCTCGTTTCTGACATTTGTGTCAATTAAGATGAAGAATGTGTGATAACCACTCTGTTTCATTGAGGAAACCTTGAATATATTTTCGTCTCGGCTAAGATCAGGGACGATATGGTTCGGATGTACCCGGGGGGAATCGAAAAATGACAATGCTTCGCAAATGGCTTCGGGCACTGGCCTGTGCCGCGGCAGTGACGGGCGCCGGGGGGGCGCTGGCCGATACAGCCAAGCCCGCGACGACGACACCGGTGACGCCCAAGGCGATCCAGGAAAGCATGGAGAACGGCGTCGCGCGCGCGGTACTCGGCGCCAGCTGCATTTCCTGTCACAAGGAAATCAAGGGCACGACTGCCCGGCCGGAGCATTACCACGGCAACTGCGAGACCTGTCATGCGGGCGGAGACGCGCATCGCCAGAGCATCGCCAAAGGGGAATCAGGCAAGGGTTCGATCGCCAATCCGCAAAGCGCGGAATGCAGGGCGTGCCACAAGAACGACCGCAAGCTCATGAACTGGGCGTTCAGCGTGCACAGCAAGGCCGGCGGGAATTGCAGCGACTGTCACGCGGTCCATGCCTCGCCGGTGACCCGGAATACCAGTGTCGC
Source organism: uncultured beta proteobacterium (assembly GCA_963736845.1). Classification (GTDB taxonomy): domain Bacteria; phylum Pseudomonadota; class Gammaproteobacteria; order Burkholderiales; family Rhodocyclaceae; genus Azonexus. The sequence continues at coordinate 49,154 of CAVTQL010000016.1, read as the reverse complement.
CACGCCCAAGGTGGACAAGAACTCGGCGGTTTGCATCAAGTGCCACCTGGACACCAACTCGCAGTTCAGGATGCGCTCGCATCACCCGGTCCTGGAAGGGGCAATGGGCTGCACCGGATGCCATAACCCGCACGGCAGTGACCAGACCGCGCTCGTGAGCAAGAGCGACCAGTGCCTGTCCTGCCATCAGCAGCACCGTGGCCCCATGGTCTTCCAGCATGCGCCCGTCGTCGAGGACTGCACGAGTTGCCATGCACCCCATGGTTCGCCCAACCGGGGTCTGCTCAGCGTATCGCAGCCTGCCGTCTGCCTGCAGTGTCACTCGATCGCCGGCGGCAAGCATGGCTATGGAACAGGCTCCGAGCCAGCGCCGAAGGCGGGAACAAGAACGATATCGGGTACCGTTTTGCGGAGTTGCACCAGTTGTCACGGGGCGATTCACGGTAGCCAGCAAGATCCGCTCTTGCGCTATTGACAGGGAGACGGGCCATGAAACAGTTTTCGCCAAAGAGACTCTCAGTCCTGATCGGTCTCGCATTCGCCGCCAATATCGGCCATGCCGAGGCGCCGACCCCGCCGTTGGCGGAGCAGCCGGGCGGGGTTGCAGCCAAACCGGCCGTCGCAGCCAAGCCGGCCGTCGCAGCCAAGCCGGCCGTCGCAGCCAAGCCGGCCGTCGCAGCCAAACCGGCCGTCGCAGCCAAGCCGGCCGTCGCAGCCAAGCCGGGCGTCGCAGCCAAACCGGGCGTCGCAGCCAAGCCGGGCGTCGCAGCCAAGCCGGCCGTCGCAGCCAAGCCGGCCGTCGCAGCCAAGCCGGCCGTCGCAGCCAAGCCGGCCGTCGCAGCCAAGACCGGCCGTTCAGGAAAGCAGCAAGCTTGCCGCGGAGGAACTGACGCCGCCAGTGCCACCGGCAAACGTGGTGGTGCCGGAGAGCGCTCCCGGCCCGTTGGCAAATGCCGCGGCCGCGGCATTGCTGAGCGATGGGCCCGGCATCCCGGTCGGCAGCTTTCTGCTCTTTCCCGAACTGACGCTCAAGCAGACCTACGACAGCAATATCTTCGCCCTGCCGGCGAAAGACATCTCCGACTGGATCACGACGCCATCGGTCTCGCTGGCCGGGCGCTCGAACTGGAGCGAGCACAAGGTAGGCTTCGACGTCGGTGCCGACACCAACCGTTACAACAACAACAGCTCGCAGAACGTCTATGACTACTGGCTAGGAGCGGATGGCCGCTTCGACCTTTCGCCCGGGAACAATCTCTTTGGCGGCTTGCGTTTCAGCCGCAACCACGAAGAGCGAGGGACGGCGAATACGGAGCTCAGCGTTGATCCCATCGTCTATTATTCGACCAATGCCCATGCCGGGACCGCATTCCGCACCGGCGCGGTGGTGGTGCGCTTCGGCGCTTCGGCGGAAGACCTGGACTACGTTTCGCCCTCGGGGCCTGCCGCTCCCGGGGCGAAGAACCAGGATGATCGCGATCAGTTGCAGTATTCGTTCGGCGCGCGCGTGGGTTATGAGGTGAGCCCGGAGTTCATGCCTTTCGTGCAGGCAACGACGGACACGCGCAGCTACAAGGAGTCGGTCGACGACTTCGGCTTCCAGCGCAGTTCCGCCGGCTACCGGGCAAGCATCGGCGCCAGCTACAAGCTCAGCCCGGTATTCAACGGTGAAGCGTTTTTCGGAGCGCTTTCGCAAAATTACGACGATGCCCGCTTCGACAACGTCACCAAGCCCTATTTCGGGGCCAACCTGACCTGGAGCCCGTGGCCGACAACCCGGCTGCGGGCCTTCCTCGACCGCGCGCTCGAGGAAACCACCGTCCCCAACGCCTCCAGCTATCTCGACACCACGGTGGCAATCAACGCCGAGCATGCGATAAGCCAGAATGTCGTGGCGAATGCCAGGTTTTCCTATTCCTGGGACGACTATCAGGGAATCAGTCGCAGTGACAAGATCGCCGATGCCAGCGCGGGCTTCCGGTATTACATCGACCCCGTTGTCTTTGTCGGTGCCGAGGGGCGGATGATCAATCGTGACTCCAACCAACTGCTGGCAGACTACAACCGCAATCAACTGATGTTCCTGCTCGGTTACACGCCGGGCCGCAAGCGCGTCCGAGCGGACGGCAGCGCCGGGGAGGAAGGCTTCCTGCCCGGGTTGCCCGGCGCGGGCGAACTGCACGGCTTTGTCACGCCCAAGGTGGCCTATTTCAACAACTCCGGAAATTCGGCCTATCTGAACCGATATGACTACCTGGAGGAAAGCTTCGGCAGCAGCGCGCGGAACGGCTTCATCTTCGACCTGGATTTCAGCCTGGTCTACGGGGATGAAGCGCAGAATTACATGCTGCTGGAGCGCGAAGGGTTCGGTCAGGACAACCAGCGCATGCGCCTGGAGGGAAACAGCCAGTCGGCCAAGCTGACTGCCTACTATTCGGTCTTTACCAGTGCGACAGGAACCTTCGGTTACCTCTATAACCCGGACCAGGTCGTTGGCGGCACCGACCCCAACTACGCCAACCCGCTGCTGAATCCGGTCGGCGAATCACAGCACGTCGGATACTTCAACAACGACAGCCCAGGGACCGCCGACTATCAGATCAAGCGCACCAGCTATGGTGGCAGCGTGCTGATCAGGCCGGCCGCGTTCAACGAACGCGCCTCCGTCGAACTGGGCTTCGACGGCTACAAGCGCGACGGCAGCCAGGTCTCGAACTACGTGCTCGACAACTACAGCCTGTCCGGAACGAATCTTCAGAAGGAACAGAATCAGTGGCGCGGCTACGCCAGCCAGGTCAACGACCAGGCAAGCCGGATGACCTACAACCTCTCCTTCACGCCCTGGGAAGACCTGCTCGTCAACTACGAGTTCGCCATGGGCAAGTACCAGAACCAGGCGCCGACGACCACCTTCGCCACCGTTGCGCAGTGGGCGGGTCCATCGCTCCAGTTCGATACGGGTGTCGTCGACCTGAACACGCCACTTTTCTTTACCCCTGATTCGACCCTGTATTCGAACGCCTTGAGACTGAGCAAGCAGTTCGGTGACACGGCTGCCGTCAGTGCCGGCGTGGCCATGTCCCGCCTGGAACAGAACACGTTCTCGGAAACCCAGAGCTTCTCTGGCTATACCGACGGGCGCACGGATACGGACAGCTGGTACGTGAGCGGCAGGGTCAACCCCACACAGTCGGTCGGAGTGGAGGCGTTTGCGCGTTACAACCGGCGCGAAAACAACTCTTCCTTTCCTGTGACCGGCTTTTACGAGCCGATTTCGTTATACAGCGACCCGCGCATGGTGATGCCGCGGATCAACAAGCTGTCGAACATGACCTATGGCCTCGAGGCCAGGCTCTATCCGAGTTTTCTCAAGACCACCTGGTCGGCTGGCTGGCGACATGAAGACAAGGAGCGTGACCTGACCTATGGCGTAGTACCTGCCCTGGCGCCGCCCATCACGCTTTATGGCGAACGCTACAGTGCCGACGAGATCTACCTGAAAATGGTCTCGCGACCCGCGCGCGGCTGGATAGTCAGGGTAACGCCATCGTATTTGTGGGCAAGCGAGACCGGGCTGACCGCAACCGATCCGAACGAGATGTTCAAGCTTAAGACGTCGGTTGCCTATACCAAGCCCGAGTGGAACGAGTTGGCGGTTACGGGGTACTACAACTACACGTACAAGATGAATGACTCGCTGAGCTATTCCAACTACAACGTGAATCCCCCGGGCTTCGCTTCGCCGCAGAATCAGGAAACGACCAACACGATGCAGGCGTTCGGGGTGAACATGAGCCTGGTGCCGGCCGAGGAACTGAAGGTCACGCTGGGTTACGACTGGAACCAGAACGACCTGAGCGCCTATTATTTCGCTACGAACCGCCTGCGCTTCGACTATCCGCTCGCCTTTCCCGGCGTACCCAATCCGCATCCCAATGTTCCGCTGGATTTCGCCATTCTCGACCAGACGAATTACAACGTGGACAACCACACCGTCAGCGCCGGCATTGAAAAGCAGTGGAATCGCTACGTGCTCATGGGGAGTTACAGCCTGAACTGGGCAAAGGGACAGAATGCCAGCGGCCTTGCCGGACAGGAGTTGCCAACCGTCGATGGCGAGGTCGACAATTACCTGCATTCGTTCGCGCTCGGACTGGAATATTCGTTGAAAAGGGACACGTCGATCCGCGGCGTCTATTTCTACGATCGCTACAACGACAAGGTGTACCGATTCGCTGAGCGGCAGCCGCAATACCATTTGGATGGGACTCAACTACCGTCTCTGACGCTGTTCCGGGCTGGCGCTCGCCCCCCGTCGTTTGCCCACTGCTGGACCAGGCCGCCGGCGCCGTGATCCACCGCGGCTCAGCAACGGGGCCGAAGACCTGTTCCCGCCCGTTCTTCGCCGTCGACCATGACCGCGCCGGCAAGTGCAGCCTACGCGGGCTTTCCCGCTGCCACCAGACGCTGCAACGTGTCTTCGGGCAGCGCGGCAAGAACCTCGCGCGCATGCTGGTAACCCAAGTTCGACGATGTGGTCGAACGCCTTCCAGTTGAGCATGCCGATCCGGCCGCAATCGGGGGTGAAGCACACATCGGCGGTGGCCTTCGCGGCCTTCAGTCTCGACTGACTGTGCATGATGCTGACGTTGAGGATGATCGACGACAGTGCCGGGAGGCGATAACGCCTGCTCCGCTTCGGCCGCAGGCGGTCGAGCATGAGCGCCCAGCCGGAAGGAACCTCGTCGATCTCCAGCTTGCGGACCGAACCCCGCGACAGGTCGCAGCCGAGGATGAAGCCGACCCGCTGGTTGGCCATGACATCGGTCGGAAAGTTGTTGAAGGTGCCGCCGTCGATCATCAGGTCACCATCCATGACCACCGGGGGCAGCGCCGCCGGGATCGCCACGCTGGCCCGCACCGACTTTGCCAGGGATCCCCGCCTGAGCACCACTTCCGTGGCGCGCGAGTAGTTGGAGGCGATGCAGAAAAACGGCTTCCAGGTGTCCTCGAGGTTGGCATCGAAACCGGTAAGGTCCCGGATGCCCTGATCGAAGGCCCTGCGCATGCGCTTACCCGCGATGAGCGAGATCAGCGGGAAGATGTTCAGGTCACCGGTCGGGTTGTTCGCAAACGCCTTGCGGGCATGCTCGATGGCCTTTGCTGCCGAGGTGTCGAAAGCTGAAAAGGTAGCCATGATCGCCCCGATGCTGGCGCCACCAACAAAGTTGACCGGGATACCCGCCTCTTCCATCGCCTTGAGTACCCCCAGATGGGCGAAGCCGCGCGCGCCACCGCCGCCGAAGACGAGGCCGATGGCGGTACCGAAAAGCGTCCGCGCCAGCCGGTTGAAGTCCGCTTCGCTCCCTTCGCGCAGATGCACGTGGGCATCGACCGGGAAACTCGCCAGCCAGGCGGAAGTACCTTGGGGGAAAGCCGTCTGCGCAGGATGCACGAGCACCAGCGTCCGGTGCCGCATGCTGCCGATACCCGCCTGGTCAGGCATCGCCCGGTCGAGCAACTGCCGGTCGGCGGCGGTCGCGTCGGCCAGGAACAGGACTTCGTCGGCATGACGCAGGCAATACTCCGACCAGGGTGTCATCTCTTCGTCGCCGACGAGAATGACCATGTCGTGTTCCGCTTCCATCCGGTCGATCCACTGCGATACCGTGTCGGCCGCGTCGGTATTGTCTCCGGGCCGCTGCGCGAGAACGCGTGCCCCGACGGCCTGTCCGGCGGCCGCTGCATCCAGTCGGGCGACCGTGCCGTGGCGTTGCAGGCAAGGCATCAGCCGGTCGATGAATTCGGCGCTGCCGACCCCGGCGGTTGCCGGGATCAGGGCCACGGTGCTGGGCCGTGCCCAGGAGCGCCGCTTCGACAGGGTCGGCCGTATCCGCTCGATGATGAACTGGGCCACGCGCATCGAGACCAGCGGGTAGCTGCTGATCACCTGCTCGTAGCCGGAACGCGACAGGCTGACCAGGACGCTGTCGCGCACGGCGACGATCGTGGCAGTGCGCGGTTCGCCGGTGATCAGCGCCATTTCCCCCACCGTCTCGCCTCGGCGCATGTCCCCGAGCACATGGGTCTCGCCCAGCTCGTCCTCGCGCAGGACCCGCAGGCGCCCGCTGACGACGATATAGACGGTCTGCCGCGAGTCGCCCTGGCGGAAGAGAACCTCGCCACTCTTTACATGCACCCAGCGCAGGTGCTTGAGCATGAACTGCAGGAAGGGCTCGTCGAAGACGCCGAATGCCGCTTGCAGGGTATCCCTGAGCCAGGAAAGCTTGACGACCGACTCGACATCAAGATGGTGTTGCAATGCCATGTGCGCGCTCCGCGAGATTGGGAAGGGGGCCGATGACCTGGCGCCGGGAAGGATCAACGAGAGGGGAGACCTCCGCCCCGGGTTTCATGGATCGTACGTGTTGTCCGGGGGCTGGATCAGCAGATTGGAGGCACCACACGACAGTAGCCAACCAGCCTCGACGGGTGCCGATGGTAGACCAAACCGTCAGCATCGTGCCAGGTATTCTTGCGTGGGCTGCTGTCCGATCCGCACCCGGACGTGCCCAGCCGGACATGGTGAAGGCGGCAAGAATATTGGCTCAAGTCAAATTCCGGGTGCTAGACTGCGAACGGCGATGAACTGACGCATCAGAGAAGTGGCTTGATGCGGTTTGCTGACAATCGTGATTCCGGAGGCGAAAATGGTTAACAAATCGACACGTATTCTGATGGTGGCTGCGGGCGTCATTGGTCTTTTGGCTGGTTGTGCAACTTCGACGCCGGGGGTAGGCACGAATGACGGTCGGGTTGGCAGCAACCCGGGCGGCCTTTCACCACAACTGGTTTACGAACCCCCCGAGTTCAAGAAGCTCCTATGGCGTAACGTCGGTTCGTTTGAACCCGTTCCAGAAAGCTTGGCAGCGGCTGGCCGGGAGTTCTGCAGTTGTCAGGATACCGACAACGTAAAGTACACCGCCATTGGCTATCATCCCCACGCCATGGGTACTGACAGTTATCCGATCAAGGGTGGCGGCTTTCTCTGTGTAAGCAATTAGGTTCGTCGCGCAGTTCACGACGGCTGGCGTTTTTGATCGGATTGGCTTGGCTCGGCAACTGACACCTTTCGCCAGTGTTGCGGCAAACGAGGGTACCAGTTGCCGAGCGGTCAGGACCTGACCACCAATCCGCCTGGTTGAGCGTTCCGGCAGTAGGCCGGCCCGGCGCGGGCCGGCTCAGCGAACGGAAATCTCGACGCGTCTGTTCTTGGGCTTGTAGGTATTGTCCGGCGTCGGCACAAGCAGGTTTCGTTCTCCGTGGGATTCGATAGTCAGGGAGTTCGCTTTCAGCCCTTGCTCACGCAGCAGTTCCGCTACCCTGTTTGCCCGCCGCAGCCCCAGTTGTTCGTTATATTCGGCAGACTGGAGGGTATCCGTGTGACCAGTCACTGTTACGTCCACGGCCGCCCGGGCTTTCGCTTCGGCGACGATTTTCGGGAGCAGGGCTGCGGACTCCGCGCTGAGAGTGATGCCCGATGCGAAACTCAGCACAAAGCGAACCGGTATCGTCGGGAGGGCGGCCATCGCCTTGCCGAAGTCCTCCTTGATTTGCTTGTCATCGACCTGCAGAGCCAGACCATCAAGCGATGCCGCCTGGCCGGCCTTTACGAGATATTTTTCGCCCTTGTCTCCCTTGACGACGACTTCCCCTACCGTGCCGTCAGGACTGGGGAGCAAAACGACGTAGGATTTCGGTGCCTCCTCGCACGGCACCGGACATGCTCCCCGCTGGACGTAGTAATTCGGAGCGCAACCGCCCAGCAGCGCCAATGTGGCAATCACGCCGGCACAATAGGCGAGCGGGTGAGTAGCGGTCATCGTCCGGTGCGACAGTAGCCTTCTCATTTTTCCACCTTGAGCAGAAATTGCGTGCCACGGACACCGATGACGCCGGTAGGCGTACCGACTGTTACAGCATCAGGCTTCAGTTTCTCGATGGCGCCTGATACGTAGTTGAGGCTGCCTTTTGCCAGTTTGCTGCCGAACTTGAACTTCTTATCGGCCGGCGCGTAAGCATATTCATCGACCGTGAAGACAGTATCCGCACCGAATGACATCACCGTCTCATCCTTGAAGATGACGCCCATGCTGCTCTTCTTCCCGGTTTCCAGAAGGCTGCCCTGGTGGATCGGGGAGCCGATGGCGGCTTGGGTCTTTTTCCCGCCGGTCGTGACAAAGGCGTCGCCACTGACATTCTTTACATGCCCGATCGGAAGTTCATCGGCCATGGCGTTGCCCCACAGGAATAGATAGACAATAACTGCAACTCGTAACATGTCGCGCCCCTATAAACAGTTGAACAACGAAACCGAATTGCTGCCTTCGGTTGCGAACTACTGCGCAGTCATGCATGTGCGCTGTTCCATTGGGTTGCCCGCTTCAACTTGCCCGCCATGCCGCGAGAACGACTTTCAAGCAAAGCAATTTTCAGCGCTGATGCATCGCCAGATGGTCAATATCGTCGGCCGTCGGGATCTGGCAATCAAGCATAGGGAATCCAACAGGCCTTCGCGGAGTATGGCGGACTCCGGGCGCTCCAGTCAATCGCCGATTTTGCCCTCCAGGCGCTGATCGAACGCGATCTCCGCGGCGGGCTCTCCGGGCGAATCCCGCGGCGGGTCGTTGCGTCGGCGCAACGAAACGGCGCACGAGGTTCAGGAACGAGCCAGGCGAACCCTTGCCGTCTCGGCAACCTGAGTTTGCAGCGCCTGGTTTCCGGCAAGCACAGTATTGAAGTCACCGGCAGTCATCACCAGCAATTCGCAGAAGCCCAGCGCCGTTACGTCGGCGGTGCGGGGCGCATGAGTCAGCAGTGCCAGTTCGCCGAAGAAATCCCCCGAGCCAAGTTTCAGCGCCTGGCCGGACAGACTCACTTCGAGCGCACCGGAGACCACGAAGAACATCTCCTGTCCCTTTTCACCCTTGCGGATAAGCTTTTCGCCCGGCAAGGCGAAACGCGGTTTGAGAACGGCAGCGATCGAGCCGAGCGCCGCGGGCTCAAGGCTTTGAAACAGGGGGACTCTGGCCAGCAACGCCTCGGGGCTCAGCCTGAGGTCCAGAGGTGGGCGCCGATTGGCGCTACGCCAACGCGCGTTAAGGTCGCCGAGCAATCCACGCAAGACCTCCCGGCTGATCACCGCTTCGTTGAACAAGCGCACGTATTCGGCATGCTCGATGCGCAGCGCTGCGCGTTCCAGATAGCGAAGCTGCATCTTTTCGACAAATTCCCCGTACTGGAGCCGCAGAGCGGTCAGCGCGTCCTCGATGATTTCAAGCCGCTGCTTGACCACCGCAATCAGGGATTCTGCCGCCTGGTTTCCGAGCATTTCCGGAATACGCTTCTCCGCAAAGTCCAGCAGATTGTGCATGGTTGCCCGGCAGACCAGCAAGGATTCCAGGCGATCGGCCAAGGCGCCCGCCAGCCAGATCTGCCAGCCAATTCGTCGCTGCACCTCCATGGAAAGACGGAATTCCAGCGGAAACGCCAGTGCCCGCCGCGACGCACGCTCATAACCGTCGCCGCCCTGGGACCTGGCGCTGTCCTCCAGATGGTAGGCATTCGCCACCAGGTTGCGGACGATCCGCCCCGAAACGACGCGTTCCCGATAATGATGCAAATAGAGCAGCTGCTCATGCCGAGCCGCCGCCACCAGGGCGGCGCGCAAGCGTTGCTCATCCGACAGCACGTTCTCCGCCTGGAATGACGATTCGGATTCTTGCAGACGCTGGATGTACTGCTCGGTCAGATTCTGGCGAGCCACCGAATCGATTCGGTATTGATTGGCTGCCGCATGGAGCCGGTCCTTGACCGTGCCCAGGCTATGGCCAATCGCGCGGCTGCGCAGCAATTGATCCACCGGCGACAAGCGATCGATACCGAGCGCACGGATCAACGGCCGTAGCGTCAGTCCATTGAAGAACAAGGTGAAAAGCACAAAAGCGGTGACCAGGGTGGCTACCAGGCGCTTGATCTCGGGCGGCACCGCCGGGTGTTCGAGCACAGCCAGGGCAAGGGCCAGCGAAATGGCGCCCCGCAGGCCGCCCCAGAGGATGACCAGGCGCAGTCCGACATCCACCTTCTGCGCCATCCCGACCGCACTCATCATCGGCATCAGCACGAACAGCACGATCGCGCGCGCAACCAGTGCAGCCAGCAAGAGCACGGCCACCATCACGACATCGGCGATTCCGGCCCCCGAAAGCAGGTCTGGAATACGCAGGGCGGCCAGAAGGAAGATCAGCGAGCTTGCCCAATAGCCCAATTGCTTCCATATCCTGGTGAGGTAGGACCAGGTCTCCGGCGAGACGCGGGTGCGGCCGTCATAGGCGAAGACAAGCGCGGCCGAGACGACGGCCACCACGCCGGAGACATGGAAGGCGAGTTCGCCGATCACGAAGGCGAGGTAGGCAACCGTCACCGTGACGGTTACCTCGGCCGTTCGCTTGCCGGGCAGTTGGGCCAGCAGATGCGATGCCATTACGGCCAGCACGAAGCCGACGAGCATCCCCCCCGAAAAGCCGCGCAGAAACGCCCAGACGCCATCATCCCAGGTGCCCTTCCCGGTGGTCAGCATGGTCATCAGGACCGAGAAGATGGCAAGAGCCGCCGCATCGTTGAAAAGGCTTTCGCCTTCGACCAGCAGGGTCAGCCGGTGCGGAACGCTGATATCCTTGAACAGCGCCACGACAGCCACCGGGTCGGTGGTCGAGACGATGGCTGCCAGCAGGAGACAGGCAACCAGTCCGTATGCCGACACGGCTGCCAGCGAGAAGCCGATCACGAAGGTCGAAGCCAGGACGGCGACGACCGCGAGCAGCATGATCGGCCCGATATCCGCCAACAAGCGGCGGACATCGATGTCGATCGCCGTTTCAAACAGCAGGATGGGCAGGAACAGGAAAAGGAATGCTTCGCTGGAGATCGTCAGCGAGGAGCTCAGCGGGAACACCTCGGCCTGCATGGTGAAGCCGAGGGCAGCGCCGACGATCACCAGCACGATGGAAAGCGGCAAGCCCACCCGCCGGGCAATCGGCTCGGTGGCCACGACGATTGTCAGCAGCACGGCTACGCTAAGGACTGCAATCGGAACACTGTTCATTCACTGCCTCTCTGCCGCTTAAATCTTGTCGTCGATATTCACGGTTGGAAAAGTCCCACATGATACCGAACAGTCAAGCGTGGGTAGCGATCCATTGGGTCGCCCGCCGCAGTTTTTCCGCTGGGTCGAGATCGGCACGGTCTTTCTCGTCGGCGTAGAGGCTTGTCGCGGCCGGTTGGCTGCTGGCGGAGCAGGTGATTTCGACGTTGGCCGGGGTTTTTGCCCTGTGCAGGACGTCGACCGCGACATCCGAAGAGGATGGCGAAACCCACCTGTTGACCGAATAGTTCGAGCGCTGGCCGGCGGTCCACATGGCCGCCGATGAGTCAATTGCTGCTGACGAAACACACCCCAGTGGAATTTGAGGCCCGACTCTCCGATCCGACCCTCGCCGGGCGTCCGCGCAGCAGGAAGTTAATGCCGGGGCAACACCTCATTGCGCCAGGTAGAGGACCCCGATGATGGCTAGCCCGAGCACCAGATTGACCACCACCCACTGCCGCAGGAGCGCCAGCCGTTCGGCCGCCAGCGTCCAGTCGCCAGCAGCCACGGCGGCGCCAAACCGCGGGTAGAGGGCAAACCGGATATAGCCGAAGAGAGCCACCATGAGTACCCCGAGGCTGGCCATGACGGTCCACGTCAGCGGCATGCTGAAGCTGCCGCCGGACTGTACGCTGGTCTTTGCGACCCGGCCGATCATCCACACCCCGCTCCCCAGCGCCAGGCTGGCGGCCCACAGCACTGCAGCGAAGAAGCGGCCCAGAACGGCATTTGCAAGCTGTAGCCGCTCGGGCGGCGCCAGGGTGGACAGCGCCGGGCGCAGAAAAAAGTGGGCGAAGATCATCCCGCCCAGCCAAAGGATGATGGATAACACATGAATTGTCTTGAGCAGGGCGTAAAGCATGGTCTGGACTTTCCGGGCAAGGCCCGCAGTGTAAGGCGGAGGGGGTCCTCCGCCCGATGCCGGGTGCTCCTTACGCCGGCCGTGCTTCGAGCCGGTTGCGGAGGATTTTTTCGAAGCTGATTACCGGCAGGATAATCATGCCGACCGCGGTCGCCACCAGCAGGTCCTTGGCGGAGAGCGGCAGCGAACCGAAGATGGCGTTCATGAACGGCAGGTAGATAAAGCCGAGTTGCAGCAGCAGCAGCGCGGCGATTCCGATGAACACCGTCATGTTGCTCCACAGCCCGATCGACAGCAGCGAATCCTTGAGGCTGCGGCAGTTGAGGACGTAGAAAACCTGGAACATGATGACCGTCGTCACGGCCATTGTCTGCCCCGTCTTCATGGCGTCCACGGTCTCGCCGTGGGCGTTGTATTCCCAGAGGAACAGCCCGACCGCCCCGATCGTCATCAGCGTGGCGGCGACGAATGTGCGCATGATGACGAAGCCCGATAGCACGGGTGCATCCGGGCTGCGCGGCGGGCGTCGCATGACATTGGGCTCCTTGGCCTCGAACGCCAGCGGCAGCGCCAGCGCCACCGTCGCCACGAGGTTGATCCACAGCAACTGCGTCGGCGCCATCGGCAGCAGCAGCTCCTTCAGGCCGGTCGCGGGATCTAGCAGGAACGGGAAGAAGATGACCGCCGCCATCAGGATCATCGCCAGGCCGAGGTTGGTCGGCAGGACGAAGACGAGCGACTTGATGAGGTTGTCGTACACGCGCCGGCCTTCCTCGACGGCGGCGGCGATCGAGGCGAAGTTGTCGTCGGTCAGCACGATGTCCGCCGCCTCCTTCGAGACGGCGGTGCCGGTGATGCCCATGGCCACGCCGATGTTGCTCTGCTTGAGCGCCGGCGCGTCGTTGACGCCGTCGCCGGTCATCGCCACGACCTCGTTGTTCGCCTGCAATGCCTTGACGAGCCTGAGCTTGTGCTCGGGTGCGACGCGGGCGAAGACGTTGGTCGTCCGTACCACCTGCCGCATCTGTTCCTCGCTCATCTCGGCGAGCTGCGCGCCAGTAACAGCCTTGGCGTCGGTGAGAATGTTCAGCTGTGCGCCGATCGCCTGTGCGGTTTCCTTGTGGTCACCGGTGATCATCTTGACGTTGATACCAGCCGCGTGGCACGTCTTGATGGCCGCGATGGCCTCGCTCCGCGGCGGGTCGATCATTCCCTGCAGGCCAAGCAGCTTGAACCCGCCGGACGTGTCGGCCATCTGCAAGTGCCCGCTCTGCCCCGTGGGCTTCGCTGCGATCGCGAGCACGCGCATGCCCTGAGCTGCCAGTCGCGAAACCTCCGCCAGCACGGATGCCGGGTCGATACCCTCGCAGCGCTTGAGGATCACTTCCGGCGCGCCCTTGAGGATAATCCTCGGGCTGGCTTCGGGATAATTGTTCAGCGTGGCCATGAACTGGTTTTCCGACTCGAACGGAATCGCGTCCAGGCGGGGGTGGTTACGACGTGCGCTATCGACCTTCAGCCCAATCTTCTCGGCCGAGACAACCAAAGCCGCTTCGGTCGGGTCGCCGGTGATTTTGTGCGAGGCGCCTTCACTAACCAGGGTCGCGTCGTTACATAGCGCCCCGGACAGCAGCAGGTCGAGTGCGTCGGCCGGGAGGTTGCCGGTGAGGTCGCCGCCGGAAGAGTCCTTGATTTGCCCCGCAGGCTCGTAGCCAACGCCGCTAATGGCGTAGCTGCCGCGCGTGGTCCACAGGGCCTGCACGGTCATTTCGTTGCGGGTGAGCGTCCCTGTCTTGTCGGAGCAGATGGTGGTCGTCGAACCCAGCGTTTCGACGGCGGGTAGCTTACGAATGACGGCACGCCGTGCGGCCATGCGCTGCACACCGATCGCAAGAGCGATGGTGACAATCGCGGGCAGGCCTTCGGGAATCGCGCCAACGGCCAGCGCGATGGCGAAGATAACTGTCTCGCGTAGCGCCGGAAGGAACGCGACACCGGTCTCGGCCATCGTGCGCCAGGTGCCGACGACCAGCATGATGGCCGCGATGACGATGATGCCGATGGTGATGTACTTGCCGATGCTTTGCAGGGCCTTGGTCAACGGGGTCTGGAGGTCAGTGGCCTCCTTGAGCATGGTCGAGATGCGACCAAGCTCAGTCGCCGCGCCAGTGCCACAGACGACGGCGGTGGCGGTACCGTAGGTCACCAGGGTTCCACCGAAGACCATGCCCGAGCGGTCGCCGATGCCGGCGTTCTCTGCCGAGGCGTTGGTGTCCTTTTCTGCCGGGACGGATTCACCGGTGAGTGCGGCCTCTTCGATCTTGAGCGTCTTGACCGCCGCGAGTCGCATGTCCGCGGGAACCTTGTCACCCGACGCCAATAGGACCACGTCGCCAGGCACGAGATCGGCCCCGGCCAAAGTAGCCTTCTTGCCGTCGCGCAGGGCGGTGACGTTCTCCGGCACCATCTTGCTGAGCGCCTCGATCGCCTTGCCCGCCTTGAATTCCTGCACGAAGCCGATAAGCGTGTTGAGTACCACAACGGCCAGGATAACCAGACCGTTCTTGATGCCGTCGGTTGGATCGACCAGCATCGCAACGAAGCCTGAGGCGAGCAGTACCCAAATCAGCGGGGAGTTGATCTGCCGCCAAAGCAGCGTCCAGGCGGTATCGCCCTTGGCCTTGGGGAGTAAGTTAGGCCCGTACTGGGCAAGCCGGACATTGGCGTCGTCGGTAGTCAGCCCGGTTTCGAGATTGGTCCGTAGCTTTCCGATGACATCCGCCACCGCCATTGCGTGATACGCCTCACCGGAGGCGGGCTTGCCGATCTGGTTCGCTGAAGCATTGAGTGTTTGTGACATGGGCTACTTTTCTGATTTATCAGGGGTTTGACTACACGTTATGCGTTATCTGTTACGACGAATTTAAGGTTACTGGCGGGGGTAAAGCGGCGCCCGGTCAATCTCCTCACGACTGAACCGCTGCTTTGCCGCCGCTCGCGCCAGCATGTGCGACGCCACCGGCAGCGTGACGAACAGAATCGCCAGGATAGTGAGCGCCCTTCCGCCCCAGGCCCAGTCGCCGCCATAAAGTGCCGCGCCGGCCAGAATCATGCCCAGACCCAGTGTGCCGGCCTTGGTCGCGGCGTGCTGGCGCGAGATCGCGTCGGTCAACCGGAATAGTCCGGCAGCGGCGATCAGCAGCACGACGCAGCCCAGCATGGCCAGGATCAGGCCGCCCTGGCTCATGGCTGCCGCCGCCCGCTGTCGGCGCGGCCATCGATCATGCGCGCCCAGGCCACGGTGGCTACGAAGCCGACCAGCGCGACGCCGATCGCCACGTCGAGAAACAGTTCGCGCCCGGACGCCATTGCCGCCGCCACACACAGGCCGACCGCCGAGGCGAAGAGTATGTCGAGCGCAATGACCCGATCGACGTCGGTCGGGCCGCGCAGGAAGCGCAGCATGCCGAGCGCAATGGCCAGAACCAGGGCAAGGACCATCGCGGTGATCATCTTCATTCCTCCGGCAGACCAAACAGCGGGGTCAAATAGCGTTCAAACTCCTGGCGGATCGACGCCACCGTAGCTTCGGCGTCCGTCAGGTCGAGCAGGTGGAGCAGCATTTCATGTCGGTCGAGGTCGATGTCGATCACCGTCGTGCCAGGCGTCAGGGTGACCATGCAGCCCAGTAGCACGGTACCGGCCTCGCTCATCGGCGCGTATTCCATGCGGATCAATCCTGCCGGCGGCGGTGGGCCGCGGCGCACGACGATCCGCGCCGTCGTGAAGCCGGACACCAGCACCTGCCAGAAAAAGCGCAACAGCAGGATCGCGGCGGCGGTGGCGCGACGCATCAGCGGTCTCCGCCGAGCGACCGGGCAGCGTCGCCGGCAAAGGCGATGAAAGGTTCCGGATACACGCCGACTCCCAGCGCCAGTAAAGCCAATATTGTGGTTACGACATAGGCTGGCGCAAGGCGCGCGCGCGCCGGCTGCCAGTCGGGATCGGGATGGGGTTTCCAGAACGCTTCCATCCAGATCTTGGCCATCGAGTAAAGCGTCAGCACGCCCACGCCGAGAGCCACCGCGCCCCATACGGCCTGCCCCTGCGCGAAGCTCTCGCGCACGAGCAGCAGTTTGCCCCAGAAGCCCGACAGGGGCGGAATACCGACCTGGGCCAGGGCAGTGACCAGAAACAGCACCGCCAGCCAGGGTCGCGCCGAATAAAGGCCGCCGATGCGCCGCAGGTCGTAGTGGCCGGTAAGGCGAAATATGATCGCCGCGATCAGGATCAGCCCGCCCTTGACCACCATGTTGTGCCACATGTAGAACATCGCCCCGGCGCTGCCAGCGGGCGATGCCAGGGCGATTCCGAGCAGCATGTAGCCAATCTGGCTGACGATATGGAAAGCCAGGATGCGGCGCATGTCCCAGTGGTAGGCCGCGCCGAGTACACCGCTCACCATCGTCAGCACGGCGAGCCAGCCCAGCGCCTGATAGAGCACTTCCGGCGACCCTGACAACACGTCACCGAGCACTCGCAGCAGCGCATAGGCGCCGACCTTGGTCAGCAGGGCTGCAAAGAGCGCCAACAAGGGCGCCGGCAGGACGTGGTACGACGCCGGCAGCCACGCGTAGAACGGGAATGCAGCCGCCTTGATGAGCAGGGCGACGACCAGAAGGCTGGAAAAGGGCAACAGGATCTCCGGGGCGACCTTGTCCGCCGCCTGGCCGATCGCAATAAAGTTGAGATGGCCAGTCAGAGCGTAGATGAGGGCCACCGCCGCCAACAGCAATAAGGTGCCGACCACGTTGAGGGCAAAGTACTTGAGCGTCGCCTCCATGTCGCGCACGGTGGCGCGGCGAACCATTAACCCGAGGGCGCAGATCAGCGTCAGTTCGAACCAGACGTAGAGATTGAACAGGTCAGCAGTCAGAAAGGCGCCGCAGGCCCCCGCCAGCATGCCGTGGACCAGCGGCAGGAGCGACTCGTCGGGGCTGGCCGGATCGGCATCCGACATCTGGAAACCCAGCGCCGCAGCGCCCATCAGCACCGCCACCAGGACCATCGAGGCGCTCAGCCGGTCCGCTGCGAACTCGATGCCAAAAGGAGGAGGCCAGTTACCCAGTGCAACGCGCAGCGTGCCGTCATCGACCGCGAAGAGCAGCGCGACTGCACAGACCAGCAGTGCCGACAATCCGGCCCAGCTCAAGAAGTACTGCAAGCGAGGTCGACCGGCTGCCAGCACGCAGGCCAGGGAGGTCGCAAGCGCGGTCAGGAGGGGTAGTAGCACCAGCATGGTCAGACCTTTTCCACCGGCGGCTTGATGTCGTCGTCATTCCGCGGCTCGGCCGCACGCAAGCGATGCGCATCGTCAGTATCGGCGGCGCGCATCAGGCGCACCACCAGCACCAGCGAGAAGCACAGCAGGGCAAAGCCGATGACGATTGCGGTAAGTACCAGCGCCTGAGGCAGCGGATTGGCGGCGTTGACCAGAACCTGAGCTCCGGTCGGTACGATCGGTGGCGCTGCGGAGTCAAGCCGGCCGGAAGCAAAGACCAGCAGGTTGAGCGCGGCGCCGATCACCGACAGTCCGACGACCATGCGGAACAGGTCGCGCGACAATGCCAGATAGACTCCTGCCGCCACGCCGACGCCCATCACAAGGGCAAAGACCCAGATCATTCGCCGCTCTCCTTTTGGTCGAGCAGTTCGAGGCAGTAGCCGCCGATGGCACCCCACACGCAGCAATACACGCCGAGGTCGAACAGCATGACGCTGGAAAAGGGAAGGCTGGTCACGCCGAGCGGGATGGTGATCCACGGATGGGTCAGGTAAGGCAGGCCCGCCAGCAGCGCCGGCAGACCACTTGCCAAAGCCAGCAACACGCCCGCCGCGGCCAGGCGTGGCGGAGGAAGAGGCAGGCGTTGACGGGCCGGACGGGCGCCGAAGGCGATCGCGTAAATGGCGCTGGCGGCGACCGCCAGCAAGCCGCCGACAAAGCCGCCGCCGGGAGCATTGTGGCCGCGCAGTAGCAACCACAGGGAGGCAATCAACATCACCGGGTAAAGGCCGCGCACCGCCAACTCGAAAATCATCGGGCGGGAGGTCATGGTGCGTCCCGCTTCTGTTGGCGTGCCAGCTTGAACAACGGCGCCGCTGCCAGCAAGGCAAAGGCCAGCACGGCAATTTCGCCCAGCGTGTCGAACCCGCGAAAGTCGACGATGATGACATTCACCACGTTGCGGCCGTTGGCTGCGGCGACGCTGCGGGCGCCGAAGTGCTCGCCGAGCGCCGGATCGAAGGGCTGGCCAGCGGCGAGCAAGAGAAGGAGGGCCATCAAGACGCCGAAAGAAATCGCGACCAGAAGCTTCGCCGGGTCGATGCGTCGCTGCACCGGCAGCACGTGCCCAAGCGCCGGGCCGCCGCGGATTCCCGGCAATACTGACGCCGCGACGACGACAAACACGGTTTCGACGACGAATTGTGTAAACGCCAGATCGGGCGCGCCCGCTAACAGAAACAGCCCTGCGCAGCCGTAGCCGACCAACCCGCTGGCCAGCAAGAGCACAAAACGGTCGCGCACCCACAATGCGCTCAGCGCCCCGGCGACGGTAATCGCCCCGACCGCGAGCAGCGACATACTGATGCCCTTCGCCGCCGGCCACGCCCAGCTCGCGGCAGAAAAAGACAGCGCCAGCAGGGCCGCGAAGAGGATCGCCGCCAGCAAGCCGAGCAGATAACGATCCAGCAAGCCGTGCTGCAGCCGGCGCGTGTGCCAGGCGGCAAGCTGGCCGAGCACCTGCAGCTTGCGCTGGTACCAGGCAGCGGGGCCGAAGGCGTCGATCCAGCTGATGCGTTCCATCGCCGCGTGCAGCCGGTCCCAGAAAGCATAGGTTAACCCGCCGAACAACAGCGCCATTACCAGCGCGCCGATGACCGGGCCGCCGTCATAGGCGGACTCCACGCTGAGCCCGCCCAGTGCCGGCGCCATGGCCCGGGCGGCCTCCGCCAGCAGCGGATCGATGGTCTCCGGCATGACCCCGAAAAGTAAGCCAAGGGTTGCCAGGGTGATGGGTGGCAGCAGCATCGTCCACGGGGCTTCATGGGGATTGGCGCCGGGCGGACATGTGTCGCGGCCCCAGAACACATGCACCGCCGCCATAGCCGCCACCGCCACCGACACGGCAGCAACGATTACTGCCGCATAGCCGGCCAACGCGATCAAGTCGGCCTCGGCCTTGGCTCCGGCCATCACGTCCTTGGCGACGAAGCCGACGGACAGGGGTAGTCCTGACATCGACATTGCCGCCAGCGCCGCCGCTGCCGCCGTCCACGGCATGTAGCGACGCATTCCGCTGAGATGGTCGATGCTGCGCGTTCCGGCGCCGTGATCGAGGTTGCCGACCACGAAGAACAGCGTCGCCTTATAAAGCGCATGCGAGAACAGGAAAGCCGCCACAGCGAGTGGCGCGGTCGGGCCGGGCAGGCCGACCAGCATGGTCAGGGTCCCCAGCGACGATACGGTTGACCAGGCCAGAATGCGCTTCAGATCGCGCTCGCGCAGCGTATGAAGGGCGCCCCAAAGGGCGGTGATGCTGCCAACGGCGATCAGCACGATGTCCCAGAACAGCAATTCCCCAAAGGCGGGATCAAGTCGCGCCAGCAGGTAGATGCCGAGTTTGACCATGGTTGCCGAATGCAGATAGGCGCTGACCGGTGTCGGTGCCGTCATCGCATTGGGTAGCCAGTAATGGAACGGGAACTGGGCCGACTTGGTGAAGGCGCCGATGAACACCAGGCCTAGTGCCAATGGCAGCAGCGGTTCATCAAGCAGGCGCGGCGCCGTGGCGATCAACTCGCGCAGCGACAGGGTGCCGGCCAGATCGCCCAGCAACAGCAAGCCGGCGAGCAGAAACAGCCCGCCGCCGCCGGTAACCAGCAAGGCCTGCTGCGCCGACTTGCGGCTCGCCTCCTTGTCGTGGCTGAAGCCGACCAAAAGAAAGGAGAGGACACTGGTCATCTCCCAAAAGACAAACAGCAGGAGCAGATTGTCGGCGGTCACTGCGCCGACCATTGCCAGCAGGAACATCGACAACAGGACCGGTACGCGTCCGGCCTCCGGTGTGCCGGACGAGATAGCCGGCGGCATAAATGAAGACCAGGCTGCCGACACCGAAGATGAGCAGCAGCATCTGCGCCGCCAGTCCATCGACGTGGAACGCAAGATCAACCCCCGCCGAAGGCACCCACGACCAGTGAAGGCTCCACGGCAGCGGAACGCTGGCCAGGGCAATCGACAACGCCACGAACAGCGTCACAGGCAGCGCGGCCCAGGCGAGCAGGGGCGCTTGCGTTGCGGATTCGACGTTCGCCGTCACGGCGCGGCGGATCAGTGCTTGCCGACTGCCGGCGACTGCCAGGCGCGCCAACTCACCACGATCAGGGTGAGCACCGTCAGCGGCAGGACCACCGTGCTCATCGCGACGCCGAAGGTGGACAGCGCGTCATGCTGCTGCGCGGCAAGCAGCAAATAAGCGGTATAGGCGGCGTAGTACCCGAGAAAGATCATCCCCTCCCAGCGCGCGATCAGATTGCCGGTGAAGAACACCGGCAGACAGGCTACCGCCACCGCGATCATGACCAGCAAATCGAAACTCAACAGCGACGGCGGCACAATCAGGCTCGTCGGCGCGACCAGACCTGACAAGCCGAGCACGCCGAGGATATTGAAGGTGTTGCTGCCGACGACATTGCCGACCGCGATGTCGCGCTGGCCGCGCAAGGCGGCGATGATCGACGTGGCGACTTCCGGCATCGAGGTTCCGGCAGCGACGATGGTGAGCCCGATCACCAGTTCGCTCAAACCGAGCAGCTTGGCGAATGCGACCGCCGCCCCGACCAGCCAGTCGGCACCGAGCACCAGCAAGGCCAGGCCGGCGACGATCAGCAGCACTTGCACTCCCCAGTGAGCGTCCCAGCCCGCGTCGCCAGGTTTCGCCTCGTCGGGATTTTCGTCCGCCCGGGCCCGGCTTTCACGGCGGCTTTGCCGGATCAGGAACCCGGTGTAGGTCAGCATCAAGCCGAACAACAGGGCCGCGTCGTAACGGGATATCCCGCCGTCCCAGGCCAGGGCAAACAGCAGCAGCGAGACGCCGATCATGATTGGCACCTCCTGCCGGATCAACTGCTGCGCCACCAGCAGCGGGGTGATCAGCGCCGATAGCCCGAGAATGAACAGGACATTGAAGATATTGCTGCCCACCACGTTGCCCAGGGCAAGATCCACCTTGCCGCTCCATGCCGACTGCACCGAAACCGCCATTTCGGGAGCGCTGGTACCGAAAGCGACCACGGTCAGCCCGACGACCAGCGGCGAAATGCCGAAGGACAGTGCCAGTTTCGATGCACCCCGGACCAGGAGTTCAGCGCCGGCCACCAGGGCGACGAGGCCGAAAATAAAAAACAACAGAGTCGTCATGGGAACCTCAAGACTATCAACACGCCTCGGCGCGGGGCTTGCGTCGTTAGCCGGAAGTAGGCAAATCGAACGTGCCAAAGTTCAACTGAATAGACATCGGCGCCCGAGGCCCGAACGCCCATGTCGTCTCCGGACAGAAAGGCCGGCGATGATCGACCTGGCGCCGCAATCACTATGGAGGCGACCGAGAGATAAGACGCGCCTCGCGGCGAGTGCGCTGCAGCAAATAATACCCGACGACCAGCGCAATGACGATCGCGGCGATACCCAGCATGGTCCCCTCCGGCAGCGCCTTGGCATCCAGCGTGATAATTTTGCGAGCAATCGCAATCAGCGCCACCGCCAGCACTGATTCGAGGTGGAACTCCCCGTCTTCGATGCAGATCTTCAACGAATGCATCAATTCGAATCCGATCAATACCAGCATGAACTGCCCGAACAATTCGAGCATCTCATCGATCTCGAGCAGAAAAATGGGCGGTGTAAGCACGTCCCGAACAATGAACCAGCCCAACTAGAACGTCGCCAGCAGAACCACGCAAGCCAGCATGATCAGCAGGGTACGGTGTACAAAATCTTCAAACTTGTCGAGGGCTCGTAACAAGGGGGACTCCTTTGATCGCATTGGGACCGGCTTCGTCACCACAGAGGCCCATCAGCGGCAGGGGAAATCTTGCTGAATGATACCTCACACCAGCGGCAGGCCAGTTGCCGCCGGGAGTGACGGGTTCAGTGCTCGTATCTGTGCTTGTGACTCAATCCGGCGCATGACTAGGGCCGATTGCTCGCACGACTCCTACCGTGACCGCGCCATGTCGAGATCGGCGCGGTTCTTTTCGTCAACATAGATGCCGGTGGCGGCCGGCCGGCTGCTGGCGAAGCAGGTGACCTCGACGTTGGCCAGCGTTTTCGCCTTGTGCAGGACGTCAACCGCGCAGCGCCCGAAAACGCTGTCGATGGTGGCGAGCAGGTTGCGCGCGTAGGGGGTTTCCAGTTTGCCGTCGAGGATCAGGTTGGCGAGCAGGACGCCGTCCGGCTCCAGCACGCGGCGCGTGCCTTCCCAGAATTCGCGGGTGACCAGGTGGCTGGGGATCGAGGTGTGCGAGCTGTAGACGTCGACGACGACGGCGGCGAAGCGGCGGTCGCTGGTGGCGACGAAGCGGCGGGCGTCGTCGGCGATGAATTCGCCGCGCGCCGGTTCGCGCAGGAAGTGCTTCTCGGCGATGTCCTTGATCGCCGGGTCGATATCGACGTAGGTGTAGCGGTTCATCGGCTCGCGGTGCGACAGCGTGAAGCCGCCGGCGCCGAGGACGAGGATGTCGCGCTCGCGGAAGGCCAGTTCGTCGAGCAGGATCTGGCGCAGGTGCGTGATGTAGCGCGTGTAATTGGGCGGTTCGGAATCGTCGATCAGCGAGGCGGTCGAACTTGTTGACCCAGAAGGCGCGCGGCTCCTCCTGGCCGGGCAGGTTGGTCGGGCCGACGATGTATTCGGCGTAGGCGGTGTCGGCGGTGACTTCATGGTGCAGGTTGAAGGCGATGGCGATTGCCGCGGTCGACGCGCAAAACAGGGCCATTTTCATCTGGCGGCCGGCGAGCAGCAGGGTGCCGACCAGCAGCAGCAGGGCGCAGGCGAGCACCGCCGCCGAAACGCCCAGCCACTGCATGACGAGCAGCGACAGGCTGAGCGAGCCGAGGAAGGAGCCGAGCGTCGACCAGTAGAGCGCCATGCCGCTCGCCTCGCCGGTGCGCGCGTGGCGCATCAGGTTGGTCAGGATCGGCACGGTCTGGCCGAGCAGCCAGGCGAGCGGGCAGAGGATGCCGCCGATGAAGACGACGTAGGCGATCAGCGCCGGCTGCAGGTTGAAGAACAGCCAGTCGACGGTGACGCCGGCCAGCCCGGCGCCGGCCAGCGCGGCGGCGATCAGGAAGTTGCGCGCGACGATCGCCCGGTAGTTGCTCTCCACCTTGGCGCCGGCGGCGTAGCCGAGGGCCAGCGCGAGCAGGAAGAAGCCGATGGTCGGCGCGGTGACGACGATCGAGCTGCCGACATGCGGCACCAGCCGGCGCAGCGCGATGATCTCGGCGCCGAGCGAGCAGAAGCCTTCGATGAAGACGATGGCGTAGATGAGCAGGCGGGACATCGGCCGGACTATACCGGATGCCGGTACTTGCGCCAGGCACTCGCGCTGAAGACGAAGAGGCCGGTCCAGATCAGCGCGAAGCTGACCAGCCGCGAGGTCTGCAGCGGTTCGCCGAAGATCCAGATGGCGGTGACGAACTGCAGGGTCGGGTTGATGTACATCAGCATGCCGACGGTGGCCAGGTCGAGGCGCTGGGTGGCGGCGGCGAAGGCCATCAGCGGCAGGGCGGTGAGGATGCCGGCGCCGATCAGCAGGGTTGCGGTCAACGTGTCCTGCGGGCCGAAAACCAGGTGGCCGTGCT
Organism: uncultured beta proteobacterium; assembly: GCA_963736845.1. Taxonomy (GTDB): domain Bacteria; phylum Pseudomonadota; class Gammaproteobacteria; order Burkholderiales; family Rhodocyclaceae; genus Azonexus. The sequence continues at coordinate 25,163 of CAVTQL010000016.1, read as the reverse complement.
GCGCCTGCCACAGCGCCCAGAGGCCGCAGACCGGCAGCATCGCCAGGGTTTCCAGCCACAGCCCGGAGATGGCATCGACCGGTACCTGTTTGCGCACCAGCCCGTAGGTGCCGAAGGTGCCGGCGAGGAAGAGCGAGACCCAGGGCAGGGCGCCGAGCGCGAACACCTCGTTGGCGATCGCCGCCAGCGCGAAGCCGACGGCGATCCATTCGAGCCGGTTGAGGCGTTCCTTGAGCACGACCAGGCCGAGCAGCACGTTGACCAGCGGCGTCAGGAAATAGCCGAGGCTGGAAGCGACGACCTGGCGGTTGGCCACCGCCCACAGGAAGACCAGCCAGTTGCTGCCGACCAGCAGCGCGGCGAGCGCCAGCATGGCGAACTGGCGCGGCGTCCGGAAGACGGCGAGCACCTTGCCCCAGTTGCGCCGCAGCGTCAGCAACAGGCCGACGAAGAGGCAGGCCCAGACGGCGCGGTGGCTGAGGACGTCCATCGGCGAGACGTGCGACAGTTGCCGGAAATAGAGCGGGAAGAAGCCCCAGATGACGTAGGCGAGCAGTCCGAAGCCGACGCCGGCGAGGTAGCGGTTGTCGTGCATCGGCTTAATTCCGGACGGCCGTGGCCGGGTGGGGGAAAGCATGCATGGGCGCATCTTGCCACATCGGGCGGTACGCCGGCAGCCGGGAAATCCTCCTCACGCCGCCCGTTCGCTGGCCTGCGTGCGCCAGCATGGCCGTGAGGATTGGACAGCCGGCCGTGGCGCCCGTATCCTCCCGCCTTTTTGCTTAGGGGGCGGCAGGCATGGGGCAGGCAAGACAACGCGGCAATCGCGACGCGCGCATCGCAGAGGCGCAGGCAAGGATGGAGGCGACACGGCCGGACAAGCTGGTGTGCAACGGCTGCGGTGCCGACGTGACCACCATCCACCCGGTCAGCACGCGTGGCCTCACGGGCATCGAGGCGATCTGGGTCGGCCAGTGCGATTGCGGCCAGACCACCTTCGCCGCTTCCGGCGACCCGCAGGCCGTGCAGGCCTTCTTCGCTGCGCTGGGCAGCGATACCGAGCTGACCCTGGGCAGCCAGCGCCGCGACGGCAGCGCGCACGAGACGGCCTGAGCCGCGGCTGATCAGCGGCTGCGCGCTACCGCGCGGGGTGGTCGGGATCTTGTAGAGGTCGGCCGGCTGGCTGGGCTTCTGGCCTGGCGGGGGCGCGATCGGCTGAACCGGCCGCGGCGGTCGCACGTGTCCCCGGTAGTAGTAGCCGCCGCCGTAGTTGGCGGGCGGCTGGTAGGTCTCGTCGTACACCGGCGCCACCTTGCCGGTGAGCTGGCAGCCCGATTCGAGTTCGCCGCGCCGGCTCGCATCGATGTTCATGCGCGCCACCGTGTTCATGCACTGCTGCACGGCAGCCGGCGACGGCAGGCCGCTTTCCTTGCGCTGGCGCTCCGCTTCCCGGCGATCTTCCGCATCGTCGGCCTTGCGCTCGGCCTCCAGCTTGTTGGCCTGCTTGCGCTGGCGCTCGGCGTCGCGTTCGGCCTTGGCGCGGACGTCGTCGGGAATCACGTCCTCCTCGACCTCCTTGATCGTTTTCGCCCCGCCGGCGCACGGCGAAGTCGAAATCTGCGTGCGGCCGTCCGGCTGGCGGCACTTGTACACCTCGGCCTGCGCGGTCAGCGCGACGCCGAGAAGGAGCATGAGGGCGGGGCGGGCGATGTTCATGTGCGCTTTATAGCGCACTCCGGCGAAAAAGAGGAGGGGGACGGCCACTTCGACGCGTGGCGATCCGGGCCGAATGTGGCTATTCTGTCCGCATCATCGAGCGTGCGGCAGAGGAGAGTGAAGATGGGCGGTAAATGGGTCTATGCCTTCAGCGAAGGCGATGGCAGGAACAAGCAACTGCTCGGCGGCAAGGGCGCCAACCTGTGCGAGATGACGCGCATCGGCCTCAACGTGCCGCCCGGTTTCGTCATCACCACCGAGGCCTGCCTCGCCTGCCTGGCGACGCCGGAGCGGCACCTGCCGGATGGCGTCATGGCGCAGGTGCGCGAGCACATGGCGGCGCTCGAAGCAGCCACCGGCCGCATTTTCGGCGGGCGCGACAAGCCACTGCTGGTGTCGGTGCGTTCCGGCTCGGCGATGTCGATGCCGGGCATGATGGACACCATCCTCAACCTCGGCCTCAACGCCGAGACGCTGCACGGGCTGATCGCCCAGACCGGCAACCCGCGCTTCGCCTACGACGCCTACCGGCGCTTCATCCAGCTCTTCGGCAAGGTGGCGCTTGGCGTTCCGGACGAGCCTTCGACGCCGAATTCGAGGCGGCCAGGCAGCAGGCCGGGGTCGGGCACGACATCGGCCTGTCGGCCGCCGACCTCGCCGCCATCGCCGAACGCTTCCTGGCCGTGGTGCAGGAAGCGACCGGCCGGCCTTTCCCGGTTGACCCGCACGAACAGCTCGAAATCGCCATCAAGGCGGTATTCAACTCGTGGCTGGGCAAGCGCGCGGTCGACTACCGGCGCGAGTTCAATATCACGCCAACGATGGCCAACGGCACGGCGGTCAATGTGGTGACCATGGTCTTCGGCAACATGGGCGACGATTCGGCCACCGGCGTCGGCTTTACGCGCGATCCGGGTACCGGCGAGAACGTCATGTTCGGCGAATACCTGGTCAACGCGCAGGGCGAGGATGTCGTCGCCGGCATCCGCACGCCGAAGCCGGTCGCCGAGATGGCGAAGGAGATGCCCGACCTCCACCGCCAGCTTGTCGAGCTGCGCGACCGCCTCGAAGGGCATTACCGCGAGGTCCAGGACTACGAATACACCATCGAGCGGGGCACCCTCTATTGCCTGCAGACGCGCAACGGCAAGATGAACGCGGCGGCGCTGGTCAGGAGCTCGGTTGACATGGTGCGCGAGGGGCTGATCGACAAGCGGGCTGCCCTCTTGCGCATCCCGCCCGAGGCGCTGGAGCAGTTGCTGTTTCCGCGCCTCGACCCGAAGGCGAAGGCGCGGCCGCTGGCGCGCGGGTTGCCCGCGTCGCCGGGGGCGGCATCGGGCATCGCCGTATTCGACGCCGACCGCGCCGAGGCGCTCGGCCGTGGCGGCGAGAAGGTGATCCTGGTGCGCGAGGAAACCCGGCCCGAGGACATCCACGGCTTCTTTGCCAGCCAGGGCATCCTGACCAGCCGCGGCGGCAAGACCTCGCATGCGGCGGTCGTCGCGCGCGGCATGGGCAAGCCCTGCGTCGCCGGGGCCGAGGGCATCCACGTCGACGTCCAGACGCGGCGGGCCACGGTCGGCGACCAGAGCTTCGGCGAGGGCACGCTGATCACGGTCGACGGCACCACAGGCGACGTTTTCATCGGCGCCGTGCCGATGATCGAGGCGGTGTTTTCCGACGAGCTGGCGACCCTGCTCGGCTGGGCCGACGAGGTCGCCCGCCTGCAGGTGCTGGCCAACGCCGATACGCCGCACGACGCCGAACGTGCCGTCCGTTTCGGCGCCATGGGCATCGGCCTGTGCCGCACCGAACGCATGTTCAACGCCGTCGAGCGCCTGCCCATCGTCGTCGAGATGATCGTCGCCGACACGGCCGAGGACTGCCAGCGCGCGCTCGACAAGCTGTTGCCGATCCAGCGCGAGGATTTTGCCGGCATCTTCCGCGCCATGGCGCCGCGGCCGGTGACGATCCGCCTGCTCGACCCGCCGATGCACGAATTCCTGCCGAGCGAGCGGCAACTGGTCGAGGAACTGGACCGCCTGCGCCACCTGCGCGAAACGGTGAATGGCCTGCAGGTGCTGCACGACGCCGTCGATTTCCTCTACCGGGTGCGCGAGGTGCATCCGCACGTCGATCTGCCGGCCGATCCGGCGCTCGTCGACGAGGTGATCGGCAAGAAGGAAGCGATGCTGAAGAAGGTGCGCGCGCTGTTCGAGGTCAATCCCATGCTCGGCCATCGCGGCGTCCGCCTCGGGCTGACCTCGCCGGAAATCTACCGCATGCAGATCCGCGCCATCCTCGAGGCTGCCGCCGAATGCAGGCGCGACGGGCTGGACGTGCATCCGGAAATCATGGTGCCGCAGGTGTGCACCGCGCAGGAGTTGAAGACGGTCAGGGGCTGGGTCGACGAGATCCGCGCCGAAGTCGAGAAGGGCTGCGGGTTTGCCCTCGACGTGAAGTTCGGCTCGATGCTCGAGGTCGTGCGCGCCTGCCTGCGCGCCGACAGCCTGGCCGAGGATGCCGAGTTCTTCTCGTTCGGCACCAACGACCTGACGCAGGCGACCTTCTCGTTCTCGCGCGAGGATGCCGAGAACAAGTTCCTGCCCGCCTACACGCAAGGCCGCATCCTGCAGCACAACCCGTTCGAGGTGCTCGACGTCAAGGGCGTCGGCCAGTTGATGGAACTGGCTGTGGCCGGCGGGCGCAAGACGCGGCCGGGAATGAAGGTGGGCATCTGCGGCGAGCACGGCGGCCATCCGGCGTCGATCGCCTTCTGCCATGGCGCCGGGTTGAGCTATGTCTCCTGCTCCGGCCCGCGCGTGCCGGTCGCCCGCCTGGCGGCGGCGCACGCGGCGCTGAACGAGGCTCCAGGGTCCAGCGGCAGTCTCTAGCGCGAGACCCAGCCGCCGCAGACAGGAAAGATCTGGCCGACGAAGCAGTCGGCCGGGGCGCTGCACAGGTAGGCGGCGAATTCCGCATCCTCACGGGCACCGACCAGGCGGCCGAGCGGAACCTCGCGCCGCAATCGCTCCTGGAAGCGGGGATTGGCCTGGACCTCGGGCGGGAAGTAGGTCGGGTTGTCGACGAAATTCTGGGCGATGGCGTTGACCTGAACGTTGTGCGGCGCCACTTCAACGCCGACCGCCTGCACATAGGCCAGCTGGGCGCCCCGCGCCGCGCTGTAGGAGGCGGCGCGCTTCATGCCGCGCAGCGCGGAAGCGCTGCCCATCACCAGGATCTTGCCCGCGCGGCGCTCGATCATCTGCGGAAGGACGGCGCGTACCAGCCGCGGCAGGGGATGCACCAGGGTAGCGAAGACCTGTTCCCATTCGGTATCGGAGACTTCAACGGCCGGCGTGGCCGGCGCCGGAAGCGCCAGGTTGGCGACCAGGATATCGACGATGCCAACGGTTTCAATGAGGGCCGCGGGTGCTTCGGGGGCAAGCAGGGAGCCGCTGTCGGCGATCACGGCGGCGCCATGCTCGGCGAATACCGCGCAGAGGACCGGGCCCATGAAGGCATCGGCCTGGGTGATCAGCACGCGCTTGCCGGCGAGATTCTGGCTGGGCATGATGGCTCCTCGTCTTCGACTGTCTGTGGGGGCACAGCGTAGCGCAGCGCTGCCGGTTTGGCGAGGGCGGCGCTTCGTCGGCGGCCTCGGCTTGGGCGGGACTCGGCTCGAATCAGAGAATCATCCCGGCCCCGACCGTGTTGTTGCTGCTTTCGTCGATGACGATGAAGGCGCCGGTGCCGCGGTTTTCGGCATAGGGGTCGACGAACAGCGGCTGGGCCAGCTTGAAGGTCACCTCGGCGATGTCGTTCATCGCCAGCTTATCGGCCGGAACCTTCTCCAGCGTGTTCACGTCGAGGCGGTGGTCGATGGCGGCCAGCCTGGCCTTGCGAGTCGCGCGTCGTGTGGCGGATCAGGTAGGTGCGGGCGCGGTCGAGCGGCGCTTCGGCGAGCCAGCAGACGGTGGCGTCGATCTGCTTGACCGCGGCCGGCACTTCGTCGGTCTTGACGATCATGTCGCCGCGCGAGGTGTCGATCTCGTCGGCGAGCAGCAGCGTGACCGACTGCTCGGTGATCGCCTCCGGGAGGTCGACGCCGCCGATCTGGATCGCCTGTCACGGTCGACGTCAATCCGGAGGGCAAAACCGTGACCGCGTCGCCGACCCTGATCGAGCCGGATTCGACGCGGCCCATGAAGCCGCGGTAGTCGTGCAGGTCGGGGTTGGCCGAGTCCTGCGGGCGGCAGACGTACTGCACCGGGAAGCGGAAGGCCTCGGTGTGTTCGCTGTGCGCGCCGGGGGCGGCTTCGAGGATTTCGATCAGCGTCGGGCCGTCGTACCAGTCGAGCTTGTCGCCGCGGTCGACGATCATGTCGCCGTTGAGCGCCGACAAGCGGAATGAAGCGCACGTCCTCGATGCCCGACCTTGGCGGCGAATTCGAGGTAGTCGGCCTTGATCTTCTCGAAGATCTCCTGCGAATAATCGACCAGGTCCATCTTGTTGACCGCGACGACCAGGTGCGGGATGCCGACCAGTGAAGCCAGTTTGGAGTGGCGGCGGGTCTGCGTCAGCACGCCCTTGCGCGCATCGATCAGGATGATGGCGAGGTTGGCGGTCGAGGCGGCGGTCACCATGTTGCGGGTGTACTGCTCGTGGCCCGGCGCGTCGGCGATGATGTACTTGCGCGTGCCGGTCGAGAAGTAGCGGTAGGCGACGTCGATGGTGATGCCCTGCTCGCGCTCGGCCTGCAGGCCGTCGGTGAGCAGCGACAGGTCGACGGCGCCGAGGCCGCGCTTTTCCGAGGTCTTGGCGATGGCCGACAGCGTGTCGGCGAGGATGGTCTTGGTGTCGAACAGCAGGCGGCCGATCAGCGTGCTCTTGCCGTCGTCGACGCTGCCGCAGGTGAGGAAGCGCAGCAGGCCGTGGTCGTGGATCGAGTTCGGGGGCGGACATCAGAAATACCCTTCCTTCTTGCGTTGTTCCATCGAGGCGTCGGTGGTCTGGTCGTCCAGGCGGGTGGCGCCGCGCTCGGTGATGGTGGTGGTCGCCGTCTCGGCGATGATCTTGCGCGACCGTGTCGGCGTCCGACTCGACCGGGGCCGTGCAGGAGATGTCGCCGACGGTGCGGAAGCGCACCTGCAGGTCGATGATGTTCTCGCCAGCCTTCGCCGGGTTGGCCAGCCCGCCGCCGGCCAGCGGCACGTTGACCGGCACGATGGCGCCCTGGCGGATGACCACCGGGCGGGTGTGGGCGAAATAGATGATCGGCAGTTCGAGCTTCTCGCGCTCGATGTATTGCCAGACGTCGAGCTCGGTCCAGTTCGAGATCGGGAAGACGCGGATGTTCTCGCCCTTGTGGCTGCGGGCGTTGTAGAGGTCCCACAGTTCCGGGCGCTGGTTCTTCGGGTCCCACTGGCCGAACTCGTCGCGGAAGCTCAAGATGCGTTCCTTGGCGCGGGCCTTTTCCTCGTCGCGGCGGGCGCCGCCGATGCAGGCGTCGAAGCCGAATTCCTCGATGGCTTCGAGCAGCGTCACCGACTGGTGCTTGTTGCGCGATTCGCCTTCGTGCTTGAGGACGACCGTGCCGCGGGCCATCGAGTCCTCGACCGAGCGCACGATCAGGCGCTCGCCCAGTTCGGCGGCGCGCTTGTCGCGGAAGGCGATGACTTCCTGGTAGTTGTGGCCGGTGTCGATGTGCAGCAGCGGGAAGGGGAACTTGCCGGGGCGGAAGGCCTTTTCGGCGAGGCGCAGCATGCAGATCGAGTCCTTGCCGCCGGAGAAGAGCAGCACCGGGTTGGCGCACTGGCCGGCCACCTCGCGCATGATGTGGATGGCCTCGGCTTCGAGCCAGTCGAGGTGGCTGAGGGTGATTTTCTGGCTGACGGCCTGGAGGGTCTGGGTCATTGCATTGCTGCCGCGGGTTGTCGATGACGGCATTCTAGCAATGGCTAAATGCTCAATTTAGACCGTGTTTGCATCTGGTTATTCGATCAAGGAATATTCTGGCGGTGGGCCCGCGCAGGGCAGCACCTGCTCAGCGTGTGGCGGAGGCCGGCGCGAATGAATGGTTGGCGACGGCACGCGAGGGCCCCAATCTGCTTGACATGGCATCGAGTCGCCACGCAGTATCGGCGACAATCCGGTCTTCACAGGATGTTCCGATAGACGCAATGCGACCGCTGATTTTCCTGCTCCTATGCCTCGCCGCCGGCGCCGCTCGTGGCGATGCTCCGGTCACGATCTTCGCCGCCGGCGACATTGCCGACTGCGACAGCGACGGAGCGGCGCGCACCGCCAGCCTGCTGGCCGGCCATTCCGGCCCCATCCTGGCCCTTGGCGACCTTGCCTATCCGCGCGGCAGCAGCGACGAGTTCCGGCGCTGCTTCGACCCCGTCTGGGGCCGCTTCAAAGGGCGCATTGTTCCCGTTCCCGGCAACCACGAATACGGCACCCCGGATGCCGCGGGATATTTCGAATACTTCGGCGCATCGGCAGGCAACCCGGGCGAAGGCTGGCACAGCCGGGCGATCGGCGCCTGGCGCATCATCGGTCTCAACAGCAATCTTGTGGGCGCCGCCGCGGCGGCGCAACTACGCTGGCTCGATGCCGAACTCGCTGCCAACCGCCAGCCGTGCACGCTGGCCTTCTTCCATCACCCGCGCTTCTCTTCCGGAAAGCATGGCAACCAGGACGCCATGGACGCCGTCTGGCGCCTGCTGGCTGGCCGCCGCGCGACCCTGGTCCTGGCCGGCCACGACCACCACTACGAACGTTTCGCGCCGCGCGACGCCGACGGCCGCCCGGACCCCAACGGTACCCGCAGCTTTGTCGTCGGCACCGGCGGCGCCCGCCTTTACCAGGTCCCGCCGGCCCGGGCTCCTTCGGAGTTCACCGCCAATCAGAGCTGGGGTGTCCTCAAGCTCGAACTGTCCAGGGACGGTTACCGCTGGGAGTTCCAGCCCGTTGAATCCGGCGCACCCGCCGACCGGGGAACGGGGCGCTGTCAGCGCTGACGCTGCGGCTACTGCGCAGGCGGCCGGATCCCGAGCAGGCTCTCCTGCCATGCCCGCATCGCCAGGACCAGCCTGCCGGAAAGGGTAATGTATTCCCCGTAGAGCAGCGTATAGGCATCGGCGACCTGGCCTGCGGCGGCCAGTTCGACGATCCGTCGGGCAAGCTCGTGAAACTCCGCGTGTACGCGCCAGACCTCGAGGTAATTCTCGGTCAGGCGATCGTCCGTCGACAGGCCCGGACCGTGCAGCCACTTGCCGAATTCGCACTGGTTGTGAGCAGCAATACTCTCCACGTCAATGCCGGACACCGCGTCGAGGACCGCCTGCCTGAGCAGCGTCATCCAGTGCACGTGTGCCGCGATTGCCTTTTCGATATCTCCCACCTTGACTCCCGTTTTATTGTCCACTCTCGTATCCCCCTGAAACATTGGAGCAGCATCAGGCTGATTTTACTTCCAATGGCGCGGCCGTCGGTCAAAATCGCGGCCGCCGCCACTGGCGCCGCACATCTGCCGCTGGCCGGGCGCCGTCCGCGCGGGCTAAAGTATCGGCGTGAACGCATTGCCGGAGAACCCGTGAACCGCAGAACCTTCATCCTGATGTTCGCCGCCGGCCTGTTCGCCGGTTGCGGCAAGCGCAAGAAACTGCCGGCCCTGCCGCCGGGCAGTGGCGTGCTGGCGTTCGGCGACAGCGTCACCTGGGGCACCGGGGCGGCGCCCGGCGAGGATTGGCCGAGCCGGCTGGCGACGGCGACCGGCTGGCACATCCACAACGCCGGCGTGCCCGGCGACACCGCCGAGGCGGCCAGGAGCCGGCTGCCGGCACTGCTGGCAGCGCAGCGGCCGGCGCTGGTGATCATCGAGATCGGCGGCAACGACTTCCTGCGCCGGCGCCCGGCGCAAGCGGTGAAGGAAGATGTCCGCCATCTGGTGCGCGCGGCCGCGGCGAGCGGCGCGCAGGTGGTGCTGGTGGCCGTGCCGGAGTTGTCGCTGCTCGGCGCGCTGACGCAGCGTCCGTCGGACGCCGCGCTCTACCGCGAACTCGGCGACGAGGAAAAGGTGCCGGTCATCGCGTCGGTGTTCGCCGATACGCTCGCCAACCCGGAATGGCGCGCCGACCAGATTCACCCCAACGCCGAGGGCTACCGGCGCATGGCCGCCGGCATCGAATCCGCGCTGCGGCAGTCGGGGCTGCTGTGAGCGACGCGCGGGCGAAAGATAGCCTGCGCTCGCATCCACCCGGCATTCCGGAAATAGCCTGTTTTTGCCGGTCGACCGCGACAGGCGCCGCGCGGATTAGCGCTTGCCTGGATCGATCATGTCCGCCGGCACGACCCAGCGCTCGTAGTCGGCGGCGGTGACGTAGCCGAGGGCGAGGGCCGCCGACTTCAGAGTCGTGCCCTCCTTGCTGGCGCGCTTGGCAATTTCCGCCGCCTTGTCGTAACCGATGTGCGGCACCAGCGCGGTGACCAGCATCAGCGAGCGTTCCATCAATTCGGCGATGCGTTCGCGCTTGGCGCTGATGCCGCGCACGCAGTGGCACTCGAAACTGGTCATGCCGTCGGCCAGCAGGCGGATGCTTTGCAGGAAGTTGTGGGCGAGCAGCGGCTTGCAGACGTTGAGTTCGAAATTGCCCGAGGCGCCGCCGATGCCGATCGCCACGTCGTTGCCCATGACCTGGCAGCAGAGCATGGTCAGCGCCTCGCACTGGGTCGGGTTGACCTTGCCGGGCATGATCGAGCTGCCCGGCTCGTTTTCCGGGATGGCGATTTCGCCAAGGCCGGAGCGCGGGCCGGAAGCGAGCCAGCGGATGTCGTTGGCGATCTTGATCAGCGCCACGGCCAGCGTTTTCAGCGCGCCATGGGCGGCGACCAGGCCGTCGTGGGCGGCGAGCGCGGCGAACTTGTTGGCCGCGCTGGTGAAGGGCAAACCGGTTTGCCCGGCCAGTTCGGCGGCGACGCGAATGCCGAATTCCGGGTGCGTGTTCAACCCGGTGCCGACCGCGGTACCGCCGACCGCCAACGGATGGAGCGAGGCCAGGCTGGTCTCGATCACGGCGCCGGCATGGTCGAGTTGGGCGACGTAGCCGGAGAACTCCTGGCCGAGCGAGAGCGGCGTCGCGTCCTGCAGGTGGGTGCGGCCGATCTTGACGACATCGGCGAAGGCGATCGCCTTCTCATCGAGCGTCGCCGCCAGCCGGCGGAGCGCCGGCAGCACACGGTGCGTGATGCCGATGGCGGCGGCCAGGTGAATCGCCGTGGGAAAGATGTCGTTCGACGACTGCCCGAGATTGACGTCGTCGTTCGGATGGACGAGCCGGCCACTGCCGCGTTCGCCGCCGAGCAGTTCCGAGGCGCGGTTGGCGAGCACCTCGTTCATGTTCATGTGGGTCTGCGTGCCCGAACCGGTCTGCCACACCGACAGCGGAAACTGGTCGGCATGTTCGCCACCGGCGACCGCCTCCGCTGCGGCGATGATGGCGTCGGCCTTGTTTGCGGGAAGCAGCTCCAGCTCGCGATTGACCCTGGCGCAGGCCGCCTTCACCGTCGCCAGCGCCCGGATCAGTTCCGCCGGCATGCGCTCGCCGGAGATCGCGAAGTGCTCGAGGGAGCGCTGCGTTTGCGCGCCCCACAGGCAGTCGACCGCAACCGCGATGGTGCCGAACGAATCCTTCTCGAGCCGGGTCATGGCGGGGCGGGGGCTAGTGGCGGGCATGCAGGTCGCCGTTCAGCGCGTTCGACGACGTTGGCCCAGTCGGCATCCGCCAGGACGGATTCGCGCAGGAAACCGGCCTGCGATTCCGTCCAGAAGGTTGCTTCATGGCGCCGGACGCCTTCCGCCAACGGGCGGTGGCTGTCGATGAATTGCGCGATGGCGGCTTCATCGTTGAGCTGCCCGAGTTGAGCGAACAGGTTGCTCATGCTGTGCACGGCGCTCTCCATCACGTCCTCCTTGGCTGGGATCCCGACGGTGTTGCCGGGAGCCTGCTGCTTCGAGTTCCTTCCCCTGGAGAAGTTCGGGGAGTGGTCGGGCCGGGAAGCGGCAAGGGCGAAGTGAATGCGCCAGGGCGCTGCTCAGGCGTCGGTCGCCAATCCCTTGCGCAGCAGTTCAGCGACCAGTTCGTCCATGCCGACCTGGTGCGATTCGGCCAGCTTGCGGATTTCCCCGGCCAGTTGTGCGTCGAGCTTGACGGCGAAGGGGATCAGCCCCTTCGCCTGGTCCAGCTTGCGTTGCTCCTTGCGGTCGAGGACGACGCCCTGGGCGAAACGGTCCGGGGTGCCGGCCTGCTTCATGCGGTTTTCAACTTTGCTGGAGAGATTCTTGTAGAGATCGGTACTTTTCATCGGGAGCCTCGGTTGGGTAAAGGGGTGGTCATTTTTAGCCTGTTTCCGGCGTTGACCGCAACCGTCGCGGTTCAGGCCGGGCGACTGCTTGTCGGGCGGCTGTCAGCCAGCCAGTGCGCGGACCTTCACCGTCCTGCCCTTGACTTTGCCGGCCGACAGCTTGCGCACGGCCTCGCGGGCGATGTCGCGGACGACGGCGACGTACGTCGTCTGGTCGGTCACCGTGATTTTGCCGACCTGCTCGCGGGTGAATCCCGCTTCGCCGGTCAGGGCGCCGAGGACGTCGCCGGGGCGGATCTTGTCCTTGCGCCCGCCGAGTATCTGCAGCGTGGCCATCGGCGGCACCAGCGGCGAGTCGTCTTCGTTGTGCAATGAGGCCAGGTCATGCATTTCGAATTGGCAATCCATCATCCGGGCGATGGTGGCGATGCGGCTCTTGTCGCTGGCGCTGTACAGGCTGAGCGCCCAGCCGTCCTGGTCGCCACGGCCGGTGCGGCCGATGCGGTGGATGTGGATTTCCGGGTCGGGCGTCATGTCGACGTTGATCACCGCTTCGAGCTGGTCGATGTCGAGACCGCGCGCCGCGACGTCGGTGGCGACCAGCACCGAGCAACTGCGGTTGGCGAACCGGATCAGTACCTGGTCGCGTTCGCGCTGCTCCATGTCGCCGTTCAGGGTCAGCGCGTGGATGCCGGCGTGGCGCAGCACGTTGAGCAGGTCGCGGCATTGCTGCCGGGTGTTGCAGAAGGCCAGCGTGCTGACCGGGCGGTAGTGCTTGAGCAGGGTGACCACGGCCCCCAGGCGTTCCTCTTGCCTGACCTCGTAGAAACGCTGGCGGATCTTGCTTTCGGCGTGCTGTTCGAGCAGTTTCACTTCCTGCGGCTGGCGCAGGAACTGCTTGGCCAGTTGGGCGATGCCTTCGGGGTAGGTGGCTGAAAAAAGCAGGGTCTGGCGCTGCGCCGGGCAGCGCTTGGCGACGTAGGCGATGTCGTCGTGGAAGCCCATGTCGAGCATGCGGTCGGCTTCGTCGAGGACCAGGGTATTGAGTTCGTCCAGCTTCAGGCTGCCGCGTTCCATGTGATCCATGATGCGGCCGGGGGTGCCGACCACGATGTGCACGCCGTTCTCCAGGCTGGTGGCCTGGTTGCGCAGGGCCGAGCCGCCGCACAGCGCCAGCACCTTGATGTTTTCCTCGCAGCGGGCCAGACGGCGGATTTCCTGCGTCACCTGATCGGCCAGTTCGCGCGTCGGGCAGAGCACCAGTGCCTGCACGGCAAGGCGGCGCGGGTTCAGCCTGGCGAGCAGGGGAAGCCCGAAGGCGGCGGTCTTGCCGCTGCCGGTTTTCGCCTGGGCGATCAGGTCGTGCCCGGCCAGCGCCAGCGGCAGGCTGGCCGCCTGGATCGGCGTCATGGTCAGGTAGTCGAGCTGCTGCAGCGTGGCCAGCATGGCAGGCGCCAGCGGCAGTTCGTCGAACGAACCTCCGGCAACCGGCGGGGAGGTCGCGACGGCTTCAGTCATGCCCGCCCCTGATGCCGGCGCTTGCCTGCCGGCAAAGGCTTGCGTTGGCGCTGCCCCGGCCGTTTCTTGTCGCCCTCCGGTTGGGGTTTGCGCCGCAGCAGGCTCCTGGCGGCACTTTCCTCGCCGGCGCGGTGCGCCAGAATGGCAGCACGCAACTGCTCTGGCGTCACCGCGACGCAGGCGTTTTCAGCCTGTGGCATGCAGGCCGAGAGTCTGCTCCGGACAGCGGCCATCTGTTCGGCTGACGCTGCTTTCCTGGGCAGGGCCGCGATCAGTTTCTGCGCGTCTGGCGTCAGCGCGAAACAGCCTTCCATTTCAGCGATCAGGCCATGCGCGGCGAGCCGGAAGAAGGCTTCGCTCAATTCGGTCTCGTCAGGAACCTCGCCCCGGAGCACGTCGATCGCCGCGACGATGTCAACCGGTTCGGCCGGTCGCCGCTTGGAAGCAAGGGCAATCGCCAATAGAAGGAGTGCATCGACATCGTGAACCGGGTGCATTGCTTTCCCCTCGAAAACCAGTAAGAAACTCCGGGCCGGGAGGCGCGGATTTTCGTGAGGGGGGCAGTGTAAGCGGTTTTGTCCGTTCGGACGCTTCCTAACGTTCCCTGCGACCGAGCGCCGCCCACAAGGCGCGGCACTTCCCGGCAAAGCTCAGCTTCTCGTCCGACAGCGATTCGAGGAAGTCGGACAGGCGTTTCGAGCGCGATACCGTGTACAGCACCAACCCGGTGATGAAGGCCGAGGCGACGACGATATGCAGCAACCGTTCTTCCAGCGCGTCCTCGCCGAAGGCGATGATGTTCATGCCGAAGTAGCCGGTGGTCACGGTGGCGATCAGGCCGAGGATGGTGATGACGGTCAGGCGGACGACGGTATTCGATTGCCGGCGCTGCGAATCGCTGTCGAGGTAGTTGCTCATCTCGCGGATCTCGTCGCGCACGTCGTCGTAGAGCGCGTCGTTGCCGAGCTGGTTGGCGCACAGCCGGAAGAGATCCTGCACGTGCTGCCGCTCGGAGAGTTCGTGGAACCAGTAGCGGTGCGTGAAGCGCAGGAAGGTCTCGAAGTTGGCGCGGATGCGGCGCTTGAAACGGCGCACCGAGGCTTCGTTGCGGATATCGAGGTCGTTGACTGCCTCGGCCAGGACCTCGGCGAAGATCAGCAGCGCGGCGCGGTGCAGGTGGGCGATCAGGAAGACGAGGAAATACTGGTGGCGGAACTGCGCCAGCACGCCGCGCTCGGCGTCGGTAAAGTAGGGCAGGGCGGCGTCGCCGACGACGGTGAAGGCGTTGCCGGTGCAGATGAAGCGCGTGTTGGGGCCGGCATCGCTGTCGGTCCAGTAGCGGTCAAGGCAGTAGCGCTTCTCGAATTCGACCACCGCCACTTCGTGGACCGGCAGCGCCTCCTCGGGATGCAGCTTGATCGCCAGGCCGAGCCGGACCCAGTGCTCGCGGGTCAGCGTGCGCGGCCGGTTGACGGCGAGGTAGGCCATCACGGGCATGCGGTGGTATTCGATCAGGCGGTAGCGCAGGTCGCCGGGCTCGTCCGAATACGACAGCACCAGCGGCCGCAGCAGGCAGGCCCAGTGGTCGGCGATGCAGGGGCTGCGGTGCTGGCAGACGAAGCCGAGGTACTTGTCGCGCCGCTCGCCGTCGGAGCGGGCGACGACGCTGCCGTCGGCCGCCAGCCATTCGGTCATGTAGGTGTTGTGCAGACCTTCGCCGCCTTCTTCCCAGCCCGACGGGTAGCCGCGGCCGAAGCGGAAGAGGATCTGGCGCACGCTGGCGAGCGGCAGGTCGTGGCCGCGCACCTCGACGTTGAGCTGGACGAGGTCGAGGTCATGGAAGAAGTAGAGGTCGAGGTGGACGACGCGCAGCTCGATCGGTTGCTCGCCCTTCTTCAACGTCAGCCGCAGCCCGGCGATGTCGCGGCGGCGGAAGACGTGGATCGGCGAATTGCCGGGCGGGTCGTCGGCGGCGGTCTTGCTCGAACGCCCCTCGCCGTAGAGGAAGCGCTGGACGTACGGGAGGAAGGAGACGAATTCGCGGTAGTGGCGTTCCTTGAAGTTGGCGGGATCGTCGGTGAACTCGTCGTCGACGCGCTGCCACAGCGAGGTGTCGGCACTGGCCTCGAAAACCGCCCAGTGCCGGCCGCGGGACGCGTCGATGGCGAGCGGCTCGAGCTGCAGCGGCCAGATCAGGCTGGCGTTGAACAGCCGGACATTGGCGTCGAAGGGCTGGCTGGCTTCCGCGGTCATCCGTGTTTCCTCCGAGGATAAAGCGATGACGAACCGGCCGCTATCTTAGGCGCTTCGCGCCACGCGCGATGCTGGGCGATGCAAGAACCTCCAC
The DNA here is from genome assembly GCA_963736845.1 of uncultured beta proteobacterium. GTDB lineage: Bacteria > Pseudomonadota > Gammaproteobacteria > Burkholderiales > Rhodocyclaceae > Azonexus. The sequence goes on along the minus strand of CAVTQL010000016.1, from coordinate 9,213 downwards.
GCCGCCCGCAGTCCAGAAATCCACACTTGATCGGACAGATGATGTCCGGTCGGCTTGCGCATCACCGGTTCACATCGATCCGTTGACGCTTTGCGAATTTGGCGATCCTGTTATCCCCGAACTCGGCGCGCTGCGAATGGCCTCCCGACGACTTCGCTGCAGCATGTAATAGCCAATGACAAGTGCGAGGACGGTCGCGGCAATGCCTATCAAAGTTCCTTCCGGCAAGGCCTTCGCGTCCAGGGTGATGATCTTGCGGGCCACTGCAATCAACGCCACCGCGACTACCGCGTCGAGGTGGAACTCCCTGTCTTCGATGTATATCTTTACCGAATGAATCAATTCGAGTCCGATCAACACCAGCAGGAACTGGCCAAACAGTTCGAGTATCTCATCGATTTCCAGCAGGAACACTGGTGGGGTCAGCGCGTCCTTGACGATTAGCCACCCGAGCTCGTAGGTAGTCAGCAGCACCACGCACGCCAGCATGACGAGCAGGGAATAGGTCACATAATCTTCGAATTTTTCCAGGGCGCGTAACAAGGGTTGCTCCTTTGGCTATCCGCGGAATGGCTTCGCTGCTGCATACGCACGTCCGCGAAAGCGAAGCCGAATTGTATCTTACGACCCCTGGATCAAGGGTTGCGCGCGCATCGTGTCATCCAAGCTTATTCTTCGAAATGCCCGCCAGATCGCCAGATCGTAGGCAATCTTGAGAATTCCGCAGGCCACCAGTGGCGCGGCGAGCCAGCCGGCGGCGAACAACGCGCCGCCCAGCGCCGGGCTGGCCGCGGCGGCGAGGCTGCGCGGCACGGCGGTGAAGCTTGCGGCCGCCGCGCGTTCCGGCGGCGTCACTACCGCCATGACGAAGGCGGCGCGGGTCGGCACATCCATCTGCGAGAGCAGGGCGCGGATCAGCAGCAGGGCCAGCGCGAGCTCAAGCGTCGGTGCCAGCGCACCGGCGATCAGCGCGAGGTTGGCGGGAATGTGGGTAAACACCATGGTATTGAGCAACCCGATGCGCCTGGCGACGACCGGCGCGGCCAGTTGCGAAACGGCAGTCAGCAGACCGGCCCAGAAGAAGAACGCGCCGGCCGAGGCCAGCGAGAGCCCGAAGCGCTCGAACAGCCACAGTGCCAACAGGGTGTTCAGCACCAACCCGCCGGCGAAGGCATCGAGCGAGAACAGCGCGGCGAGTTTGATTACCGTGCGTTTTGACGGCCCGAGAGGAACTGGCTTGCTGGCTTCTTCGTGTCTGGTTGGCACGGGCAATCGACGATAGAGCAGGAAAACTACGGCGCCGACGAGGCCGTAGGCGATGAACATGGCGCGTAACACCGACAACCTGTCGAGACCAAAGCTGCTCAGCAGATCGGGCAGCCCGGTGGCCAGCGCACCGAGCGCGGCGCAGACCGCCCCGACGAAGGTGTAACGCGAGAACAAGGTCGTGCGCGCCTCACCTTGTGCGGCGGCGGACAGCCGCGCATGCTCCAGCGGCAGGAAGACGCTGACATCGCCCGAGCTCGGATTGATCGTGCCGATAAAGGCGACCAGCAGCAACGGCCAGAAGTCGCTCAGCCCCGCGAGCAGCAGACCGGTGACGCACATCAGCCAGGCGGCGGCAAGCAGCAAGCGACGTTGATCGAAGCGATGCCCCCAATGACCGAGCGCGAGCGTCAGCAGGGCCGAGCCGAGCAGGGTCGCCGTGCTGATGACGCCGACTTCCCAGGTTCCCATGCCGAGCGCCAGCAGGTAGGCTGGCAGCAGAATGGCGACAAAGCCGTCGCAGAAGGCCCGCAATGCGCGGCCGACGAGCAGCAGTCGCGCTTCGGCTGCGAGGCCGGCGGGAAAAATCATCTCGAACCAGAGAGTCGCGCAACCTTCTTCAGTGGCGCATCCGCGCACCAGGCATGGAGCGCGTCGAACATCACCATGCCGTGCTTCAGCATCTCGTGGTCGTCGGTGAAGCGCGCGATCAGCCAGGGACAGGCGATGCGGTCGATTTTGGGGCGTTCGCGGGTAATCCATTTCATGTTCAATTACCTCAAAAATGACAAGACGAGACCCAGCAGCGCGCAAACGCCGATTACTTTCATGATGTCCTGCTTGTATTTCCACAAGGCAATGAAGCAGGCGATGGCGATGACGACCGGGATGGCGTCGAACGGTCCGCTGAATGGCTCTGCTGCCGTGGCCTTGGGCCAGAAGGTATGCCAGGCGAAGAAGACCGCGAGGTTAAGGATCACGCCGACGACGGCAGCCGAGATGGCGGTGAGCGGTGCGGTGAACTTGAGTTCGCCACGCGTCGATTCGATGATCGGGCCGCCGGCAATGATGAACCAGAAGCTGGGCAGGAAAGTAAAGAACGTGGCTACCGTTGCACCGGCAAGGCCCGCCGCGATGGGATCATCGAGCACAGACTTGGTCACACCGCCGATATAGCCGACCCAGGTAACAATCATGATCAGGGGGCCGGGCGTGGTTTCGCCCAGCGCCAGGCCATCCATCATCTGCGGGCCGGTCAGCCAGGTGAAGTGATCTACTGCGCCCTGATAGACATAGGGCAATACCGCGTAGGCGCCGCCGATGGTGAGGAAGGCCGCCTTGAGGAAGAACTCGCCCATGTTGTAAAGGTCGGTCGATCCGCGCAGGGCCAGCAGCGCAACGGCGGCGATGGTGGCGAATACCAGCGTCGTGACTGCCAGCTTTGCCCAGGTGAATTTCGCATGGGCTGGCGGCGGCGTGTCGTCGTCGATGATCGCCGGGCCGTAGGCTTTGTTTGATGCTCCATGCCCGCCGCCGGCCTTGAACTTGGCCGGCATCAGCTTGCCGCCGATGGCGCCCAGAATGGCGGCTGCCAGTACGATCCACGGAAAATCGATGTCAAAGGCGAAAATGCCGATGAAGGCCAATGCGGCAATGCCGAGCAGCACCTCATTCTTGATCGACTTCGAACCGATGCGCCAGGCGGCGAACAGCACCACAGCGACCACTGCCGGCTTGATGGCGTAGAAGATGCCCTGCACTGCGGGCACATCGCCAAAGTTCAGGTAGATGCCGGCGAGCACGGAGAGCAACACGAAGGCCGGCAAGAAGAACAGCACGCCGGCCATGAGCGCACCCTTGACGCCGTGCATCAGCCAGCTGATGTAGATCGCCAACTGGATCGCCTCGGGGCCCGGCAGCAGCATGCAGTAGTTGAGCGCGTGCAGGTAGCGATGTTCTGAAATCCAGCGGCGGCGCTCGACGAGTTCCTGATGCATCATGGCGATCTGCCCGGCCGGGCCGCCAAAGCTGATGAAGCCGAGCTTGAGCCAGTACTTGAAGGCTTCGCCGACGGTTGGGGTGGGTGGCGGCGTGGCAGGGATGGCGGGATCAGTCATTGGGGTTCTCCTGCTGGTAGTTTTTGTAGAGGTTGTCGAAGAGGCGGCTGGCATCGATCAGGAGTGCGTCATCGTTGGCGGCACTGGCACGCGCGCCTGCAAGCACGGCCTCAATGCCGGCGGCTTCGGCAACCGGAACACCGCCGACATCCAGAAAATGCACGATGGCTGCGATACGGGCGATGGCTGGATCACTCTCCAGACCGAAACTGGCCGCGAGTACTTCAAAGGTCACGAGACCACCGACGTGCGTAAAGGCAGCCCCATCGAAGTCGAACCCCAGCGCCTTCTTCGGGCAATGCTTCGGATCATCGAGCCAGACAAACCGGGCGTCGGGATCGATGTAACGCTGAATCAGCCACGCTGAGGCCATGCGATCCACCCACAGGTGTTTACGTGTTGCCCAAGTGCGCCCGGAAAAGTCGGCGCCGGCGAGGCGGCGAAACTTTCCTGAGACACTGAGCGGCTCCCCGGTTGCTGCGGCCTCAAGCGCCGCCAGCGCTTCTTCGGCTTGGCGGCGGGCTTCGCCCGGAAAGAAATCAATGGCGGACAGGGCAGAGAACTCGCGGTGCAGCAGGCGCACTGCCTTGGAGTCAGCCGGGTTGGCGGCATGGATTGACTTGAGCAGGGCGGCGTAATCCTCGCCCCGGTCAAACAGGGCGATCAGTGATTTCTGCTGGTCTTCGTCGCGGCCATCGAGTCGATAAATTCCTGCCGTGCCATCGACGCCGCGCACGTCGGCGGCGATCTGCTCGAATGCCTGGGCGTGCTCAGGTGCATCGGGAAGCAGGTAGACGCCATCGCGCAAGGTGGCGCTGCCCAAGGCACGCAGGGCGCGCCAGACACGCATGCGGCCGGCGGATTGCTTGGTGGCTAGCGTAACGAACAGCGCGAGGAAGCTCATGGCGATGTGGTTTGTCATTTTCAGTTAACTATATCACCAAGAAGTGTATCTATCACCTATTCTCTAAAACAACATTTCTTCTCATGCCCGTTCCGGACCGAGACGTTGCATCTGACAACTGCTGTCAGATCAAGTCCGGAACTGTATGCATCGTGCCATCATGGGCCCTCGGTAGTCGCCTGGCCGGGTTCGACGCCGCGAGACTTCGCAGCAATCTGAACTTGCCTGACGCACAATGTTCAGAGCGTGACATGAGACAAGACAGCCCTCCGAAAGACAATCTCCGATGACGACGTTCCGTTCCGCCCGGGCCTGGCTGCCGCTCGCCTTCGCCTTGCTGCTCGCCGCGTGCGCCGGGACGCCGGATTCCCGCGGCGGCGTCGCCGATTCCTCGCCGACCGGGGTCAAGGGGGCGCTGCTCGAGGCCAACCTGGTCCCGGAGCCGGCGGCGTATCAAATCCGCTACTTCCAGTGGGTCGACCGCGACAGGCAGCGTGAGGTGCCGGCCAAGCTCTACCTGCCGCCCGCGGCGGCGCTGCGCGGGCCGGTGCCGCTGGTGGTGTTCTCGCACGGCCTGGGCGGTTCGCGCGAAGGTTATTCCTACCTCGGCGCGAACTGGGCCGCGCACGGCTATGCCAGCCTGCACGTGCAGCACGCCGGCAGCGACAGCCGCGTCTGGAAGGGCAACCCCTTCGACGTCGTTTCCCGGCTGCAATCGGCGGCGAACGCGGCGGAGGCGATCGACCGCGTGCGCGACCTCGGCTTCGCCCTCGACCGGGTGCTGGCCGATCCGCAGCTCGCAGGCGTCGTCGATCCCGGCCGGCTCCTTGTTGCCGGCCATTCCTACGGGGCCAACACGGCGCTGCTGGCGGCCGGCGCGGTGTTCGTCCGCCCGCAGGGGGCGATGAGTTTCCACGACCGCCGCATCGTCGGCGCCGTCATCATCAGCGCGCCGCCCTTCCACGGCGAAGCCGACCCCGACGCGATCGTGCGCCCGATCGCCATCCCGACCCTGCACATCACCGCCACCGGCGACGATATCCGCGTCCCCGGCTACGCTTCCGGCTACGAGGATCGCGTCCAGCTCTTCACGGCCACGGGCGGGCGGCAGAAGGCGCTCGTCGCCTTCCGCGACGGCTCGCACAGCATGTTCACCGACCGCCTGGTGGCGGGCGGGCGCGAGCTGAACCAGCAGGTCAAGAAGGCTACGGTCGACCTGACGCTGGCCTTCTTCGAGGAGGTGCTGGGCGAGGCCGATGGCGCGCTCGCCAGGCGCTCGGCGGGCTACGGCGATCTCCTGGTCCGCCTGGAATTCGAACCGCGGACGATGCCGTGACGGCAGCGGGGGCGGTTCCGTCGCCGGCTCTTTCCCCCGAGCGCGAGCGCCTCTTCCTGCTGACGCTCGCTGCCGTCCAGTTCAGCCACATCGTCGACTTCATGGTCATGATGCCGCTCGGGCCCTTCCTGATGCAGGGGCTCGGTATCGACACGCGCCAGTTCGGCTTGCTGGTCGCTTCCTACAGTTTCTGCGCCGCCGGCTCGGGCCTGCTCGCTGCCGGCTTCATCGACCGCTTCGAGCGCAAGCGGCTGATGCTCGTCCTCTTCGCGCTGTTCGCACTGGCGACGCTGGCCTGCGGCCTCGCCACCAGCTACGCGACGCTCCTCGTCGCGCGCGGGCTGGCCGGCGTGTTCGGCGGCATCCTCGGCTCGATGGTGCAGACGCTGCTCGCCGACGCCATACCCTTCCAGCGCCGGGCGGCGGCGGGCGGGGTCGTCGCCACCGCCTTCTCGGTGGCGACGGTGGCCGGCGTGCCGCTGTCGCTGTGGCTGGCCGAGGCCTGGGGCTGGCGCGCGCCGTTCCTGATGATCGCCGGGCTCGGCGCGGCGATCTGGGTCGCCGGCTGCTTCTGGCTGCCGGTGCTCGACGGCCATCGCGACGGCGACGGCCCGCGCCATCCGCTGGCCGCGATCGGCGAGGTGCTGGGCGACGCCAACCAGCGCTGGTCGTTGCTGTTCGCGGCGTCGGTGATCTTCTCGGGCTTCACCGTCATCCCCTGGCTGACCGTTTACGCCATCGGCAACGTCGGCATCCTGGCCAGCCAGATTCCGACCATCTACCTGCTCGGTGGCCTGGCGACACTCGTCTCGGCGCGCCGGATCGGGCGCTGGGCCGACCGCGTCGGCAAGCTCACCGCGTTCCGCTGGCTGGCGCTGGCGGCGATGGCGCCGATCCTGGCGCTCGACCCATGTCCACGACGTCGGCCTGATCGGCTGGCTGCCGGGCAGCATCGCCTTCTTCGTGCTGGTGTCGGGGCGGATGATCCCGGCGATGGCGCTGATCTCGTCGGCCGTCGATCCCGCCCGGCGCGGGGCGGCGATGTCGCTCAACGCGACCGTGCAGTCGCTGGCGATGGGCGCCGCCAGTTCGCTCGCCGGCTTCGTCATCACCCAGGGCGCCGACGGCCGTTTCACCGACTACAACCTGGTCGGCTACATCGCCGTCGCGGCCGGGGCGGTCAGTATGTGGCTGGCGGGGCGGGTGCGAGTGCGGGACGCGCGGTAGTACCTGCTTCCTCTCTTACGAAACGGCAAGAGAGCGGATATGGGTGGCAACGACCAACAGTTGTGCGTGGTCCATGCGGATGATGAATTTGCGACTGACCGAACTGACGAGTTTGACCGCCCCCGACATGCCAAGCCGGGCCGATTGCTCGGCGAGAAAGCCGACTTCAGCCTGTTTGAGGGGTTTCAGGAAGTAGTAATCCATGCCCGCTTCGATCAGATGCGTGACCAGGTCGGCGATGGCCTCGCCGTGATGGGGACTTGGCTGTGTCTCCAGTGCCGACAAGACCGTGTTGGTTTTCTCGCGCAGCAACTCCGAATGATAGAAGCGCAGTGACGGCGCGGTTGAAGGGGCGGCCTTGGCTTTGGCCGTGCGCGGTGTCTTGGCGGACACGGGAACGACGTCCTTGGCTGCGGTCTTGACGACAGCAGTGGCGGCTGACTTGGTCGATGACTTTGCTGGGGTAGCCATGGTTTCTCCTCTGATTTACGGGCGTGACGCGATGGTCGCCACCCATCTTCAGCCTGAATCACGCGAACGCGAAATTCCCGTTGTCCATCTCCATCAGCGAGTGCGTCGATGCCAGTGCGCTCTTGCGGTGCGCGTCAGCACGGGGCAAGACACGGTCAAAGTAGAACGCGGCAGTCTGGATCTTGGCGCGATAGAAATCCGCAGACTCGGTTCCCTTGCCGCTGAGCAACAGCGTTTGTGCTTTCTCCGCCTGCAAGGCGAGGAAATACCCCATCATGACGTAGCCTGAATACATCAGGTAGTCAACGCTGGCCGACCCCACGACATCGCGATCCTTGCCCGCGCGCAGCATGATGCGCACCGTGAGCATGTTCCACTCTATGGCGCGTCTCATGGTCGAGCGCGCCATGGTGCCAACGGGGCTCCGCGCAAACAGGTTCGGCCTTGCCTGGCGCAGCATGATGCGCGTGAATTCGCGCACACACTTTCCCTTGGTGCCGATCAATACCTTGCGGCCAAGCAGGTCGAGTGCCTGGATGCCGGTGGTGCCTTCGTACAGGGTGGAGATGCGTGCATCACGGGCGATCTGCTCCATGCCGTGCTCGTGAATATAGCCGTGCCCGCCGAACACCTGCATGCCGATATTGGCGGCTTCGAGACCCATTTCGGTAAGAAAGCCTTTGAGGATGGGGGTGTAGAAGCCGAGCTGGTTGTCGTAGTGTTCGTAACTGGCGTGATCCTTTTCGAGCGTGGCGTTGAACATCAGGTCGGCTGTCTGTGCGGCGGCATAGATCATCGCCCGACCCCCTTCCGCGATGGCCTTTTGGGTCAGCAGCATGCGTCGCACGTCGGCGTGCCAGATCAGGGAGTCGGCATTGGCCTCGGGTTCCTTCTTTCCCGAGAGGGCGCGCATCGATCGTCTGTCCTTGGCATAGGCCAGCGCGCCCTGAAAAGACGCTTCGGCGTGGGCGACGCCCTGGATTGCGATGCCGAGGCGGGCAGTGTTCATGTAGGTGAACATGGCTTCCAGGCCCTTGTTGGGTTCGAAAATCAGGTGCCCTGTCGCCCCGTCAAAATTCAGTACGGCGGTCGCCGAGCCGCGAATTCCCATCTTGTGTTCGATGGAGCCGCAACTGACGGCGTTGCGTTGGCCGGCAGAGCCGTCTTCAGCAACAAGAAACTTCGGCACGACGAACAGGGAAATACCGCGTGTGCCGGCCGGTGCGCCCGGCAGGCGGGCGAGGACGATGTGCACGATATTCGCGGCCAGATCGTGCTCGCCGGCCGAGATGAACATCTTGGTGCCGGTGAGCTTGTAGCTGCCGTCGGGCTGTGGCTCGGCCCTGGTCTTGACCTGTGCCAGATCGGTGCCGCACTGCGGCTCGGTCAGGCACATGGTGCCGGTCCAGCTCGCCGCTGACGAGCGATGGCAGATAGAGCGATTTCTGTGCCTCGGTGCCGTACCGCAAAAGGGTATTGATGCAGCCCAGGCTCAGTCCCGGATACATGTTGAACGACCAGTTGGCGGCGCCCATCATCTCGGTCTTGAACAGGCTGAGCGATGTCGGCAGCCCCTGGCCACCGTATTCCGTCGGAAACGAAAGCCCCTGCCAGCCGCCGTCAACGAACTGGCGGTAGGCTTCCTTGAAGCCGGCCGGGGTGGTGACTTCGCCGGCGTTGAAGTGGCAGCCCTCCTGATCACCGGAAAGGTTGATCGGCGCGAGAACCTCTTCGCACAACGTCGCCGCGCCTTCAAGGATGGCATCCACCATGTCCGGCGTAGCCTCGCCACCGTTCGATAACCCGGCGTAGTGCGCGGGGTAGTCCAGCACCTCGTTGATCAGGAAGCGCATGTCGCGCAGAGGGGCTTTATAGGTCGGCATGGTGCGATC
>CAVTQL010000015.1:0-61956 GCA_963736845.1 uncultured beta proteobacterium | reverse complement strand
CCCCACCCTCCCGGTTTTCAGAAGCAGGCGCGGCTTAGAGATCGGCGAGCGCCCGCAGGTGGGCGCCGACGCTGCGGGCCAGCGAGGTCATCACGTAGCCGCCTTCGAGCATCGAGACGATGCGCTTGTCCGCAAACTCGGCAGCGATTTTCATGATTTCCTCGGTACACCAGGCGTAGTCCTTTTCCACCAGCTTGAGGCCACCCATGTCGTCCTCGTAGTGACCGTCGAAGCCGGCCGAGACGAAGATCATCTGCGGCCTGAACTCGCGCAGGCGGGGTATCCAGACCTGATTCACCGCGTCGCGGAACTCCTCGCCGCCGGAACCGGCGGCCAGCGGCACGTTGCACATGTTGGCGGCGGGCTTGTCGGTGCCGCTGTAAGGATAGAAAGGATGCTGGAAGATGCCGCACATCAGCACCCGCTCGTCGCCGGCGAAGCAATCCTCGGTACCGTTGCCGTGGTGGACATCGAAATCGATGATCGCGACGCGTTCGAGACCGTGCGCCTTGAGCGCATGACGGGCGGCGACGCTGATGTTGTTGAAGAAGCAGAAGCCCATCGGGTTGGTGCGCTCGGCATGATGGCCGGGGGGGCGGACAGAGCAGAAGGCGTTCTCGACCTCGCCCCGCATGACCAGGTCAACCGCCAGCGGGCCGGAACCTGCGGCGCGCAGCGCCGCCTGCCAGGTATGCGGGTTCATGGCGGTGTCCGGGTCAAGATGGACAATGCCGTGTTCCGGCGCGGAACGCTTGATGCGTTCCAGGTGCGACGCCGGATGCACGCGCAGCAGTTGCTCGAACGTGGCGAGCGGCGCGTCGTAATAGACGAAATACGCATCCAGCCCCTGGGCGATCAGGTGATCGTTGATGGCGGTCAGACGCTGCGGGCATTCCGGGTGATGCGAGCCCATGTCGTGCAACTGGCAGTCGCGGTGCGTGATGAAGGCAGTGGTTGTCACCCGTTTTCTCTCCAGGAACCGGCGCACGGACAATGCGTCAAATTCGCATTATCAATCGAATCGCCGCGCTGCTTCAAGCGTTAGAATGGATTCCATCGCTATTCTCCCGCCCGCCGCCATGTTCGGAGCCACCCTCGCCACGCTGGCCGTTCGCCCGCGCCCGCTCGATCCTGTCCTCGCTGCCGCCGGCCAGGTGATCCTCGGCAAGCAGCACGAGATCCGCCTGGCCACCGCCTGCCTGCTGGCCGGAGGACACCTGTTGATCGAGGATCTGCCGGGCGTCGGCAAGACCACCCTTGCCCACGCACTGGGCAGGCTGCTCGGCCTCGCCTTCTCGCGCATCCAGTTCACCAGCGACCTGCTGCCGGCCGACATCACCGGCGTTTCGATCTACGAGCGGGAATCCGGCAAGTTCCGCTTCCTGCCAGGGCCGGTCTTCGCCCAACTGGTACTCGCCGACGAGATCAACCGTGCGACACCGAAAACGCAGAGCGCGCTGCTCGAAGCGATGGAGGAGCGGCAGGTGACGGTCGAGGGCGAAACACGGGCGCTGCCCGAGCCGTTCTTCGTCATCGCGACGCAGAACCCGTCGCACCAGACCGGCACCTTCGCGCTGCCCGAATCGCAGCTCGACCGCTTCCTGATGCGCATCGAACTCGGTTACCCGGACCGCGCCGCCGAACGCGCCCTGCTCGCTGCCGGCGGCCAGCGCGCCCTTGCCGACCGGCTGCCGGCGCTGCTGAAGGCCGGCGAACTGCCGGCATTGCAACGCGCAGTCACCGCCGTGCGCGCCGCCGAACCCCTGATCGACTACGTGCAGGCGCTGGTCGAGGCAAGCCGCCGCGACCCCGCCTTCCAGCATGGCCTGTCGCCGCGCGCCGGCCTGGCGTTGCTCGCGGCGGCACGCGCCTGGGCCTGGCTGGACGGGCGCGACATGGTGCTGCCGGACGACGTGCAGGCGGTCCTGCCGGCGGTCGCCCGCCACCGCCTGCGCTCGACGCAGGGTACCGGCATGGCGCGCGGCGATGACATCGCCGCCCTCGTCCGCGCGGTGCCGATCCCCTGACGCCGTGCGGCTGATCGCCGAACTCGGCCGCCGCCTGTTCCGCTGGCAGAGCGACGGCAGCGCGCCGTTCCGCCTGTCGCAGCGCCGCGTCTTCATCCTGCCGACACGCGCCGGGCTGCTCTACGCCGCCGCGCTGCTGGCGATGCTGACCGGTGCGATCAACTACAACCTGGCGCTCGGTCACGCACTGGTCTTCCTGCTCGTCGGCCTCGCCCTCGCCGGCATGGTGCATACCTTCCGCAACCTGCACGGGCTGACGATTTCCCCCGGCCGGTGCGTGCCGGTGTTCGCCGGTGAAACGGCCTGTTTCCCGCTGCATCTGGCCAACGACCGGGCGACGCCGCGCCCCGCCCTCGATCTGCGCGCGGGCGCCGCGAAGAGGGCGTCACCTGCGCGCTGGCAGCCTCCGGAACGAGCGACGTGGCGGTGCCGGTCGCGGCCGAACGGCGCGGCTGGCTGGAGTTGCCTCGTACCAGGCTGGCGACCGTCTATCCGCTCGGACTGTTCGTCGCCTGGAGCTACCTGCAGCCGGCGATGCGCTGCCTGGTCTATCCGCGGCCGCTGCCCACCCCGCTGCCGCCGCTTCAGCCGGCTGCCGAAGGCGGCGAGCAGCACGGCGACGGAGGCGAGGAAGACTTCTCCGGTCTGCGCGACCGCCAACCGGCCGACTCGCCCCGCCGCGTCGCCTGGAAAGCCAGCGCCCGCGACGGCGGCGAGCGCCCGCTGCTGGTCAAGCAGTTCGCCGGCGGCGCCCGCAGCAAACTGCAACTCGACTGGGCGCTGACGCCTGCGGCGGCGACGCCGGAGACCCGGCTCGGCGTCCTGGCCGGCTGGGTACTGGCGGCCGAGGAAAGCGGCGCCGACTACGCCCTGCACCTGCCCGGCCTCGAGATCGCCCCGGGCTGCGGCGAGCGGCACCGCCACCGCTGCCTCGAAGCGCTCGCGCTATTCCGGACATGAGCACCCGCGCCCGCGAGACCCTCGATCACGGCTGCTGGCCGTGGCTGTTCGCCGCCGCGCTGGCGACGACGGCGCCGCACGCCGAATACCAGCCGGTCTGGCTGACCGCCGGCGCCGGCCTGCTGTTCGCTGCCGCTGCCTGGCTATGGTGGTCGGGCCGGCGTCTACCCGGCCGCTGGCTGCTTGTCCTGCTCGTCGCTGCGGCCTGCGGCGCGGTCTTCGCCCAGTACCGCACCCTGTTCGGGCGCGAGCCGGGCGTCGCCCTGCTGGTTCTCTTCATGGCGATGAAGCTGCTCGAACTGCGCAGCCGGCGGGATGCCACGGTACTGCTGACCCTCGGCTACTTCCTGTTGCTGACGCACTACTTCGAATCGCAGAGCATTGCCACCGGTTTCTGGCTGCTCGCCACGACGACGCTGCTCACGGCGGCCCTCGTCCGCCTGCACGGCGGACCGGCGGGCACGCCGCCGGTGATCGTGCGGCACGCCGCGACGCTGGTGCTGCAGGCGGTTCCCTTCATGCTCGTGCTCTACCTGCTCTTTCCGCGCATTGCCGGCCCGCTCTGGGGCCTGCCGCAGGACGCCCACAGCGGGCGCAGCGGCCTGTCGGAACAGATGTCACCGGGCAACATCGCCAGCCTGGCGCTGAGCAGCGAGATCGCCTTGCGCGCCCGCTTTGCGGGTGCACCGCCGCCGCGCGACAAGCTCTACTGGCGCGGCCCGGTACTTGAAGCCTACGACGGCAGGACCTGGCGCCCGCAGGGCGGGCGCGGGCGCGCACCGCAGATCGAGCCGCTGGCGGAGCCGGTGTCCTACGAAGCGACGCTGGAGCCGCACCAGCAGCGCTGGCTGCTGGCGCTCGACGCGCCCGCCGCGCCGGGTCCGGATTTCGGCCTCGCCGGGACGTTGACCGCAACCAGCCGCGAACCGCTGAGCCAGCGCCGCCGCTATGCGCTGAGCGCCGCGCTCGACTACCGCTTCAACCGCGACGAGGAACTTCCTGTTCTGCGCCGCAACCTCGTCCTGCCCGACGCTTCCAGCCCGCGCGCGCGCGAACTGGCGGCCGCGTGGCAACGCGCCGATCCCGATCCGCAGCGGCTGGTGCAGAAGGCGCTGGCGCTCTTCGCCACGGGGGATTTCACCTACACGCTGCAGCCGCCGTTGCTCGGCGAGCAGCCGGTCGAACGACTTCCTGTTCGTCACCCGGCGCGGATTCTGCGAGCACTACGCCGCTGCCTTCGTCGTCCTGATGCGCGCCGCCGGTGTCCCCGCCCGCGTCGTCACCGGCTATCAGGGCGGCGAACTGAATCCGGTTAACGGCTTCGTTGTCGTCCGCCAGTCCGATGCGCACGCCTGGGCCGAAGTCTGGCTGGCCGGGCGCGGATGGACGCGCGTCGACCCGACGGCGGCCGTCTCGCCGGCCCGCGTCGAAGCCGGCATCGCCGCGGCCATGCCCGCCGGCGAACCGCTTCCAGGACTGATCCAGTTGCGTAGCGACTGGCTGCTTACGCTGCGCTTTCGCTGGGAGGCGATCAACAATGCCTGGAACCAGCATGTTCTCGGCTACAACCCGGAGCGGCAGCGCGAGTTGCTCACCCGCCTCGGCCTGCCCGACCCCGACTGGCGCAACCTGGCAGCGATGCTGGCGGCGGTTTGCGGCGTGTTGCTGCTTCTCCTTGCCGGCTGGGCCATCCGCCAGCGCCCGCGCCTGGACGCGGCCACCCGCCTGTGGCGAAAAGCATTGCGCCGACTGGCGCGAAGGCAGGTAAACTGCGCCCCCTGGGAGACGCCGCTGGCGCTGCTGCACCGCGTCGAAGGCGACAACCCGGCGCTGGCCAGGGCGCTCGCGCCGGTGGTCAGCGCCTACCTGCAGGCGCGCTACGGCGGCGCCACCGCTGAACTGCAACGATTGCGCGCCGCCATCGCGCGCCTGCCCTGACGGAGATCGCCTTGAACCACCCTTTCGCCGCACTGCTGCTCGCCGCCTGCGCCGGGCTCGTCCAGGCCGCCCCGGCCGCTGCCTCCTTTGCCGGCGACCCGGCGGTCATCGAGTTCGCCCGCGATCTCGAACAGAGGCACGGCTTCGACAGCGATGCACTGATCGGCCAGTTCTCGCGCATCCAGCCCAATGCCAGGGTCCTGCAACTGATCAGGCCGCCGGTTTCGCCGGTGCAGCGTTCGTGGGAACGCTACCGGCCACGTTTCATCAACGAACGCCGGATCGACGGCGGCGTCCGCTTCTGGCAGCAGAACCGCGCGTCGCTGGCGCGCGCCCGCGCCATCTACGGCGTGCCGGAGGAAGTGATCGTCGCGATCATCGGCATCGAAACCGAGTACGGGCAGAACACCGGGAGTTTCCGCGTGCTCGAGGCGCTCGCCACGCTCGCCTTCCATTACCCGCGGCGGGCCGAATTCTTCCGTACAGAGCTGGAGCAGTTCCTGCTGCTCGCCCGCGAGAACGGCATGGACCCGCTCCAGGTCCGCGGTTCCTTCGCCGGTGCCATGGGCATCCCGCAGTTCATGCCGGGAAGCCAGCGGCGCTACGCGGTGGATTTCGATGGCGACCAGCGCATCGACCTGAGCGGCAGCGTCGATGATGCGATCGGCAGCGTCGCACGCTTTCTCGAACAGCACGGCTGGCAGGACGGCGAACCGGTGGCGGTGCCTGCCCGCACCCGTGGCGAGCCCGATCCGGCCCTGATCGAAGCGGGCATCCAGCCGACCCTGATCGTCGCCGACCTGGCCCGCCAGGGCATCAGCGGCAATGCCGACCCGCAGGCGACGGTCACCCTCATCGACCTCGTCTCGCCAGGGCACGCGACCGAATACTGGCTCGGCTTCAACAACTTCTACGTCATCACCCGCTACAACCGTTCGAGTTTCTACGCGATGTCGGTCTTCCAACTGGCCGGCGAGATCCGCCAGCGCATGCCCCGGCAGTGACGGTCGCGCCTACAGCACGGCGTCGCGCGCAATGCCGCCGCGCTTGATGATACTGCGCAGCCGGTCGAGCCCCTCGATCTGTATCTGGCGGACGCGCTCGCGGGTCAGGCCGAGTTCGCCGGCGAGCGCGTCGAGGGTCGCCACGTCGGTGCCGTTCAGGCCGTAACGCCGTTCGATGACCTGGCGCTGGCGCTCGGTCAGTTGCGCCAGCCAGTCGCCGACCAGGGCACCCGTTTCGCGGAACTGCAGCAGCGCTTCCGGGCTGGCTGCCGTTTCGTCGGCCAGGGCGTCGCCGATGGTCGAGCCGGAGGCGAACTCCAGCGGCGCATCAAGCGAGGCGATGCGCTCGTTGAACTGCAGGATGCGGCGGACATCGGCCACCGGCCGGTCGATCAGCGCAGCGACGCGTTCGACCGACGCCTGCCGCGTTTCCGCCGACTCCAGGTGACGCATGGCGCGCAGGACGAGGTTGATCTCCTTGACGACGTGCACCGGCAGCCGGATCGTGCGTGACTGGTTCATGATGCCGCGCTCGATACTCTGGCGTATCCACCAGGTCGCGTAGGTCGAGAAGCGGAAGCCGCGTTCTGGATCGAACTTCTCGATCGCGTGGATCAGCCCGAGGTTGCCCTCCTCGACCAGGTCGAGCAGCGGAATGCCGCGATGGAGATAGTGCCTGGCGATCTTCACGACCAGTCGCAGGTTGTGCTCGATCATCTTCTGGCGCGCAGCGAAGTCGCCGGCACGCAATCGCCGCGCGGTCGCCACCTCGTCTTCCGGGGACAGCAGCGGCTTGGCGCCGATCTCGTTCAGGTAAAGCTGGGTGACGTCCTCGAGCAGATCGAGCTCGGGCGTCGCCAAGTCGACCTCGGCCAGCAGCCCGGATTCCGCGTCGGCGGTTTCCGGTACCTCGTCTTCCGGAAATTCGCCGACCCCGTCGCTCATCGCTTCGGCAGGTAGAGCATCGGATCGATCGGCTTGCCCTGCTTGCGGATTTCGAAATGCAGCTTGACCGCATCGCTGTCGGTGTTGCCCAGTTCGGCGATCTTCTGGCCGCGCGTCACCTGCTGCCCTTCCTTGACCAGGATCCTGCGGTTATGGGCGTAGGCAGAAAGGAAGGTAGTGTTGTGCTTGACGATCACCAGTTCGCCGTAACCGCGCAGGCCGGAACCGGCATAGACGACCTTGCCGTCGCCGGCGGCCAGGACGGGATCGCCCGCCCTGCCGCCGAAATCGAGTCCCTTGTTACCCGCTTCGCTGTACGGCGCAACCACCTTGCCCGCCGACGGCCAGCTCCAGCTGACGTCGTCGCTGCCGCTGGTAGCCGGCTCAGGCCTGGCTTCCGGCTGCGCTTCCGGCTTCGGCTGCGGTTCCGTTTTCGGCTCGGGTTTCGGGTCAACCGCGACAGGCGCCGGTTTGGGCGCCGTCTCGCCGGCACGGTTCAGCCTCGCATAGGCTTCGTCGGAATAGGGTTCCTTGCCGCCGCGCGGCTCGCGCTTGACCGCCTCCCCGCCGACCGCGGCGGGCGTTGCCGGCATTGCAGGCGCGGCGGACTTCGGCGCGTCGAGCGGCCGTGCCTCGACCGCCGGCGCGGTGATCACCGGCTGGGCGACGACGCCACCCGTGTCGGCTGCCGGCGTCGCACCCGGCGGCGCCACGCGCAGCACCTGGCCCTCGCGGATCGTCGCGGGATTGGTGATGTTGTTCCAGGCGGCCACGTCGCGGTAATCCTGGCCGTTCTCGAGCGCGATGCGATACAGCGTGTCGCCGCGCTTGACCGTATGGTAGCCTGGCCCGGTCGTGGCTGCCGGTGCGGCCGGGCGCGCGGCCGCGGTGCTGCGGTCTACGGTCGGGGCCGGCGGCTGCGACATGCAGCCAGCCAGGACAAGGGTGGAAAGCAGCGGGGCAAAGACTCGAATCATTGTGTTCCTGCCAGGAGTGGGACGAAGCGAACGGGATCCAGCCGCGTTTCGACAAGTGCCTGCGGTGTCCGTTCGATGAACGAAAGATACTGCTCGCCGGCACCGACTGGCAAGACCAGCCGCCCGCCGGGCGCCAGTTGCTCGAGCAGCGGCGGGGGCACCCTGGGCGCGGCGGCGGCGACGATGATGCTGTCGAACGGGCCTGCCTCGGGCAGGCCGAGGCGACCGTCGGCATGCACGAGACGGACGTTGAACTGCCTGAGCTTGCGCATGTTGGCCTTGGCTTTTTCCAGCAGTGGCGCCAGGCGCTCGACTGCATAGACTTCGGTGGTCAGTTGCGCCAGCACCGCGGCCTGGTAGCCGCATCCGGCGCCGACCTCGAGGGTCTTGCCGAGCGTCTTGCGGCCGTTGAGCAGCAACTCGATCATGCGCGCAACGACGAAGGGCTGGGAAATCGTTTGCCCCATGCCGAGCGGCAGCGCGGTGTCCTCGTACGCCCGTGAAGCGAGCGCCTCCTCGACGAAGACATGGCGCGGCACGGCGGCGATCGCAGCGAGAACAGCCTCGTTGCGGATGCCCTTCTCGCGCAGGCGCTCGACCATGCGCGTCCGCGTCCGCTGCGACGTCATGCCGATGCCGTTGACGTCGCCGGGAATCATTGCATCCAGCGGGTGATCACCGGCATTTGTCCGCTGTGGGTCAGATCGATCTGCAATGGCGTGACGGAAACGCAAACGCGCTCGATCGCGTTGAAATCGGTGCCCGGCCCGGCATCGGCAGCGGCGCCCGCGGCGCCGACCCAATAGACCGTCTCGTTGCGCGGCGAGCGCATCCTGACCACCGGCTCCGCCTTGTGCCGGCGCCCGAGCCGCGTCACCTCGGTGCCCTGCAACTCGGCATACGGCACATCCGGCACATTCACATTCAGCAGAACCGGCTCGCCGATCGGATCGCGCATGAAGCGTTCGACGAGTTCGCACGCCACGCGACCTGCCGTCGCGAAATTGCGCCCCTCGAAACTGGTCAGCGAAACAGCGAACGATGGAATGCCGAGCAGGAATCCCTCGGTTGCCGCCGCCACGGTTCCCGAATAAATCGTGTCGTCGCCCATATTGGCACCGAGGTTGATTCCGGAAACGATAATATCCGGCAGATAATCCAGCATTCCGGTAACCGCCAGATGGACGCAATCGGTCGGCGTCCCATTGACGAAATAGAAACCGCTGGCCGATCTTTTCAATGAAAGCGGGCGATCCAGCGTCAGCGAATTACTCGCCCCGCTCCTGTTCTGCTCGGGCGCGACGACGACGATTTCCCCCAGCCCTGCCAGCGCATCAGCGAGCGCCTGAATTCCCGGGGAGAAATAGCCGTCGTCGTTGCTGAGCAGAATCCGCATGCTCTCAGACGGCGAGAGAATCGAGCGTGCCACCCTGGGCCAGCCATTCGCCGACCCAGCGCGGCTGGCGGCCGCGGCCGGTCCATTCCAGCGTCGCGTCCTGCGGATGGCGGTATTTGACCTTGACCTTGATCTTGCCGCCGGTCGCCTTCACCTTGGCCTCGCGGGCGACCAGTTCTTCCAGCGCATAACCGCGGGCCTTGGCAAAAGCCCGGACCTCGCTGAGGATATTCACCTTTTCCTGCGCTTCACGGCGTTTCAATTCGGCAGGAATCTGCTGTTGCAACGCCTGCAGTTCGGCAACGGTCATTGAAGACAAATCCATGATTACCTCCTCGTTTTAAATGGTGGAAGCAATTTAATTTGTCTCGCTCGAATTATCAACATTTAAATCAAAAAAACCGGCAGAGGAGCCGGTTGTTTTATGAATGGTCGGAGCGGCGGGATTCGAACTCGCGACCCCTTGCCCCCCAGGCAAGTGCGCTACCAGGCTGCGCTACGCCCCGACAAGCGACAGCATTATACCTGAACCCGTGATTCAAAGGCGCAGCATCTCGATCACCGCTTGCAGTTCCGCGCGCAAGCCACCGCCACCATCGCTGCCTGCCGGGCTGGCCGCCAGTTGCATGTCGATCGCACCGCCTTCGTCCAGGCGGTTGCGCGCACCACTGATGGTGAAGCCCTGGCTGTAGAGAAGCTCGCGGATGCGCCGCACGAGCAGGACTTCATGGTGCTGGTAATAGCGTCGGTTGCCGCGCCGCTTGACGGGCTTGAGCTGGTTGAACTCCTGCTCCCAGTAGCGCAGCACGTGCGGCTTGACGCCGCACAGTTCGCTGACTTCACCGATCGTGAAATAGCGCTTGGCCGGAATCGGCGGCAGCTCGTCGCCGGGTGCCGGCCGGTTAAGCCGGTGTTCCATCGAAAGCGAGCTCGACATCGGACTTCAACTTCTGGCTGGCATGAAAGGTCACCACGCGGCGCGCCGTGATCGGGATTTCCTGACCGGTCTTCGGATTGCGCCCGGGACGCTGCGGCTTGTCGCGCAACTGGAAGTTGCCGAAGCCGGAAAGCTTGACGCTGTCGCCGGTTTCCAGCGCGTTGCGGATTTCCTCGAAGAAGGCTTCGACCATGTCCTTGGCCTCGCGCTTGTTGAGACCGACCCGCTCGAACAGGAGGTCGGCGAGTTCGGCCTTGGTTAGCGTCATCGTTGTCTTGTTTTCGTCAGGCACGAAGTTGGGCTCCAAATGCCTGCGCCAGACAGGCCATCAATTGCTGCATTGCCAGGTCCACTTCCGAATCTAGCAAAGTGCGTTGAGTATCTTGCATAACTATCCGGAAAGCAAGACTTTTCTTGTTTTCCGGGACTCCTTTTCCGACGTAGATATCGAACAACTGGACGTCCTTGACGAGCGCCGGCAGCTTGTCTTTCAGGCCGTCGAGCAGTACCTGCAGCGGCAGTTCCTGGGCGACGACAATGGCCAGGTCGCGGATCACCGGCGGGAACTTCGACACCTCGGCATACGCGGGAACGGCGGTGGCCTTGACCGCCTCGAAGTCGAGTTCGAAAACCACCGGCGCCAGCGGCAACTCGTATTTCTGGACCCATTCCGGGTGCAGTTCGCCGAGGCAGCCGATCTCGCGACCATCGCGCAGGATGCGCGCCGCGCGTCCCGGATGCAGGGCCGGATGCGCGAGCGGTTCGCAACGCAGTGACGCTGGCGCGAGCAGCGCTTCGAGGTCGCCCTTGACATCGAAGAAATCGACCTTGCGCGCAGCGCTGCCCCATCCTTCCGGCAGGGCGCTGCCGTAGGCCAGGCCGGCCAGCAGCAGGGGCTGGCGGAAGCCGGCGACGGGAGCGCCGCCGGCCTCGCGCCGGAAGCCGCGGCCGGTTTCGAACAGGCGGACACGGCCCTGCCTGCGCCGGAGGTTGGTGAGCAGGTTGGCGATCAGGCCACCGAAAAGGGTCGACCGCAACACCGCCATCTGGCTGGCAATCGGATTGGCAAGCCGGATCGGCCGGGTGTTGGCCGCCAGGTCGGTTTCCCATTCCTCTTCGACAAAAGCGAAATTGACCACTTCCTGATAACCGCGGTCGACCAGCACCTGGCGGACACGCGCCGCCGGGCGCTGCGCCTCGTTCCGGGCCAGCATGGACAGGCGCCCGCGCGGCGCGGGTGCCGGAATATTGTCGTAGCCATGCAGGCGGGCGATTTCCTCGATCAGGTCTTCCTCGATCTCGATGTCGAAGCGCCAGCTCGGCGGCGTGACCAGGAACTCCTCCCCCTGCTGCGCGAACGGCAGGCCGAGTCCGGCGAACAGCCCGGCGATGCGCTGCCGCGCCGAGTGGCAGGCCGAGTACCTGCTCGGCACGGGCGGTACGCAGGCGCACCGGGTTGCGCGCCGGCAGCGTCGCGGTCGCCTCGACGACAGGGCCGGCTTCGCCACCGCAGATGTCGAGGATCAGCCCCGTAGCGCGCTCGATCGCGCTCCGGGCACCGCCGAAGTCGACGCCGCGCTCGAAGCGGTGCGAGGCGTCGGAGGCGAAACCGTAGCGCCGCGCCCGACCGGCGATCGCCTCCGGCGCGAAGAAGGCCGACTCGAGGAACAGTTCGCTCGTCGCCAGCGTGATGCCACTCTCCTCGCCGCCCATGATGCCGGCCATGGCCAGCGGCTTGGCGTCGTCGGCGATCATCAGCACGTCGCTGTCGATGGTGATGGTCTGCTCGTTGAGCAGCAGCAATTTTTCTGCCGGCCGCGCCATGCGCGCATGCACGGTGCCTTCCAGCTTCGTATTATCGAAGGCGTGCAGCGGCTGGCCGAGTTCGAGCATGACGTAGTTGGTGACATCGACCAGTGCGGAAATCGAGCGCAATCCGCTGCGTTCCAGGCGTCGCTTCATCCAGCCCGGGGTCGCCGCCCGGGCATCGACACCCTTTAAGACGCGCCCGCAGTAGAGCGGACACGCCGCGGGCGCATCGAGCACGATCGGGCGTCGGTCGGCGATGGTCGCCGGCACCTCGGGCACCACCGGCAGGTTGGCGCCCGTACCCGTGATCGCCGCCACCTCGCGGGCAACACCGATCAGCGACAGGCAGTCGGCGCGGTTCGGCGTCAGTTTCAGCGTGAACAGGCGGTCGTCGAGATCGAGGAAGGTGCGGATCGACTGCCCGACCGGCGCGTCGTCGGGCAGCACCAGCAGGCCGGAGGCATCCTCGGCGATGCCCAGTTCCCTTGCCGAGCACAGCATGCCGGAGGACTCGATGCCGCGCACCTTCGCGACCTTGATCGTGAGATCGCCGGACAGGCGGGCGCCTGGCAGCGCACACGGCACCTTGAGGCCGACGGCGACGTTCGGCGCGCCGCAGACGATCTGCTTCGGCGCCCCGTCGCCGGTATCGACGCGGCAGACATTCAGGCGATCGGCATCCGGGTGCCTGGCGACTTCCAGTACGTGGGCGACGACGACATCGGCGAAGGCGGGCGCGACGGTTTCCAGTTCCTCGACCTCAAGGCCGGCCATCGTCAGCCGATGGGCAAGCTCCTCGCTGGACAGGCGGGGATCGACGAAGGTACGCAACCAGGATTCGGAGAATTTCATGTGAACTGCCTCAGGAAACGCAGGTCGCCCTCGAAGAACAGGCGCAGGTCATTGACGCCGTAGCGCAGCATGGTCAGGCGGTCAGGGCCGAAGCCAAAGGCGAAGCCGGTGTATTTTTCGGGATCGATACCGGCGATGCGCAACACGTTCGGATGCACCATGCCGCAACCGGCAATCTCCAGCCAGCGCCCCTTCAGCGCACCGCTCATGAAGGCGACGTCGATTTCGGCGGACGGTTCGGTAAACGGGAAGAACGAGGGGCGGAAACGCATGGTCAGGTCGTCGGTCTCGAAGAAGCTCTTGAGGAAATCGGCGATCACGCCCTTCAGGTCGGCGAACGAGACGCCCTCGCCTACCCACAGGCCTTCGACCTGGTGGAACATCGGCGAATGGGTCGCATCGGAATCGACGCGATAGACGCGGCCCGGCGCGATGATGCGGATTTCGGGCATTTTTTCCAGTTGACCGTAGCGTGCCACATGCGCCTGCATGTAACGGGCCTGGATCGGACTGGTGTGGGTGCGCAGCAGCACCTTGTCGGCCACCTTGCCGTCCTCGTCGAGGAGGTAGAAAGTGTCGTGCATCGAACGCGCCGGATGGTCTTCGGGCGTATTCAGCGCGGTGAAGTTGAAGAAGTCCTCCTCGATCTCCGGGCCGTCTGCCACCTCGAAGCCGATCGAACGGAACAGCGATTCGATGCGTTCGAGCGTGCGCGTCACCGGGTGCAGGCCGCCGCGCCCCTCGGCGCGGCCGGGCAGCGTGACGTCGAGTGCCTCCTCGGCCAGGCGCGTTGCCAGCGCGGCCTTGCGGATCGCCTCGCGGCGGCCGGTGAGCGCCGCCTCGACGGCCTCCTTGGCGCCGTTGATCGCGGCACCGGCGGCCTTCCGCTCCTCCGACTGGCAGCTTGCCGAGGCCTTTCAGAAGTTCGGTGATCCGGCCGCTCTTGCCGAGGAAGCCGGCCTTGACCTGTTCCAGCGCGTCGGGGTCGGAAATGGCGGCGAATGCGGCTTGCGCTTCGCCAACGATCTGATCGAGATTGTCCATGGACTTCCACCAGCAACAAAAAAGGAGGCTCACGCCTCCTCTTTTACTTCGAGCTTTCGCTCAGGCGCCGAGCTGTGCCTTGGCCTGGCTGGCCAGGGCGGCAAAGGCTGGCTGATCGAAGACTGCCAGATCGGCCAGAACCTTGCGGTCAACTTCGATGTTGGCTTTCTTCAGGCCGTTCATGAAGGTGCTGTACTTCATACCTTCCAGACGGGCAGCGGCATTGATACGGGCGATCCACAGCGAGCGGAACTGGCGCTTGCGCTGGCGGCGGTCACGGTACTGGTACTGGCCAGCCTTCATCACCGCCTGCTTGGCGACGCGATAGACGTTCTTGCGGCGGCCGCGATAACCCTTGGCCTGAGCGAGGATCTTCTTGTGACGGGCGTGCGCCGTTACACCACGTTTGACTCTGGACATTCTCTACCTCCTTACGCGTAGGGCATCATGGCGCGGACGGATGCGACGTCGCGCTCGCTGAGGGTCACCGAACCGCGCAGATGGCGCTTCACCTTGGTCGTCTTCTTGGTCAGGATATGGCGTTTGAACGCCTGTCCGCGCTTGATGCTGCCATCCGCGCGGAAAGAGAAGCGCTTTTTGGCGCCTGTCTTGGTCTTCATCTTGGGCATTTTCTGCTCCGTGAATGACATGCCGTCAGGTGGTTCCCGGCGGGAACGCTTCCATTACCCGAAAGCACTTCTTCTTGGCTGCCAGCCATTGGTTGCCTGGCTGCCAGTACTGCTGCTCGCTGAATTCTTGCTGCTGAATCCTGACGACTACTGCTTCTACTGCTGCTTCTTCTTGGCTGGCCCGATGATCATGATCATCTGACGGCCTTCCATCTTCGGCATCTGCTCGACCTGCCCAACGGCGTCGAGGTCCGCCTTGATTCTTTCCAGCTGGCGCATGCCGAATTCCTGGTGCGCCATTTCGCGGCCCCGGAAGCGCAGGGTCACCTTGACCTTGTCTTCTTCTTCCAGGAAGCGCGTCATGTTCCGCAGCTTGATCTGGTAATCGTTCTCGTCGGTACCGGGGCGCAGCTTGACTTCCTTGACCTGCACCTGCTTCTGCTTCAGCTTGGCCTCATGCGCACGCTTCTGTTCCTGATACTTGAACTTGCCGTAGTCCATGATGCGGCAGACTGGCGGTTTCGCCGTTGGCGCGATCTCGACCAGATCGACACCGGCTTCTTCGGCCATATGCAACGCAGCGCGGGCGCTCATGATCCCCAACTGCTCCCCCTCCACACCCTGGAGACGAATCTCCGGTGCCGTGATTTCTTCGTTTAGGCGATGCGCCTTGTTCTGAGCTATGGTGAAACCCCCGAAAACGTCAAAAAATTAAGCCGTGCCACTACGCGCTGCGACTTCCCCTCGGAGTCGCTCGATCAGGACATCCACGGACATCTGTCCGAGATCCTGACCGCCGCGTGTACGCACGGCCACCAGTCCGTCCGCCTTTTCCTTGTCGCCCACGACGAGCTGATAAGGCAGCCGGTTCAAGCTATGTTCGCGGATTTTATAGGTAATTTTCTCGTTGCGCAAATCCGCCTCGGCCCGGAAACCCGCCCGATGCAGCTTTTGCGCAACATCCGCGGCGTAGTCGGCCTGCTTCTCGGAAATGTTCAGGACGACGGCCTGGAGCGGCGCCAGCCACAAGCGGCAGCGCGCCGGCGAAGTTCTCGATCAGGATGCCGATGAAGCGCTCGAGCGAGCCGAGGATGGCGCGATGCAACATCACCGGCGTGCGCCGCTCGTCGCTGCCGGCGACGTACTCGGCGCCGAGCAGGCCGGGCATCGAGAAGTCGACCTGCATCGTGCCGCACTGCCAGGAGCGGCCAATGGCGTCGCGGATGTGGAACTCGATCTTCGGGCCGTAAAAGGCGCCCTCGCCCGGCAGTTCCGTCCATACCAGCCCGGACGCGCGCAAGCCGCCGCGCAGTGCCTCCTCCGCCTTGTCCCAGACTTCGTCGGAACCGACGCGCCCTTCGGGACGCAGCGCCAGCTTGACGGCGACGTCGTGGAAGCCGAAATCGGCGTAGACCTTGCGCACCAGATCGTTGAAGGCCGTCACCTCGGATTCGATCTGATCCTCGGTGCAGAAGATATGACCGTCGTCCTGGACGAAGCCGCGCACCCGCATCAGGCCATGCAGCGCGCCGGCCGGCTCGTTGCGGTGGCAGGAGCCGAACTCGCCGTAGCGCAGCGGCAACTCGCGGTAGGAACGCAGGTCGGCGTTGAACACCTGGATGTGGCCCGGGCAGTTCATCGGCTTGACCGCGTAATCGCGGTTTTCCGACGAAGTCGTGAACATGTTGTCCTTGTAGTGCTCCCAGTGCCCCGACTTCTCCCACAGGGTCTTGTCGAGGATCTGCGGACAGCGCACTTCCTGATAGCCGTTGTTGCGATAGACGGCGCGCATGTACTGCTCGATTTCCTGCCAGATCGCCCAGCCCTTGGGGTGCCAGAAGACCAGGCCGGGTGCCTCTTCCTGCATGTGGAACAGGTCGAACTGCTTGCCGAGGCGGCGATGGTCGCGCTTCTCGGCTTCTTCGAGCATGTGCAGGTAGGCGTCGAGGTCTTCCTTCTTCGCCCAGGCCGTGCCGTAGATGCGCTGCAACTGCTCGTTGCGATGGTCGCCGCGCCAGTAGGCGCCGGCCACCTTCATCAGCTTGAAAACCTTGAGCTTGCCGGTGCTCGGGACGTGCGGACCGCGGCAGAGGTCGATGAAATCGCCCTCGCGGTAGAGCGACACCTGCTGGTCGGCCGGAATCGCGGCGATCAGCTCGGCCTTGTATTTTTCGCCCTGGTCGAGGAAGAACTTGACCGCATCGTCGCGCGCCCAGACTTCGCGGCTGACCGGGATATCCCTTTTCGCCAGTTCGCCCATGCGCTTCTCGATGGCTTCCAGGTCTTCCGGCGTGAACGGGCGCTTGCAGGCGAAGTCGTAGTAGAAGCCGTTTTCGATGACCGGGCCGATGGTGACCTGTGCTTCCGGAAACAGTTCCTTCACTGCATAGGCCAGCAGGTGGGCGGTCGAATGACGAATCAGTTCCAGCCCCTCGGGGTCGCGCTCGGTGATGATCGCCAGATCGGCATTCTGCTCGATCAGAAAGGAGGTATCGACCAGTACGCCATCGACCTTGCCCCCCAGCGCCGCGCGCGCGAGGCCGGCGCCGATGCTGGCGGCGACCTCGGCAACCGTCACCGGCTGGGCAAAGGAGCGGATGGAACCGTCGGGCAGTCTGATATCGGGCATGGCAAGTCTCGAGGCGAAAAAAAAGCGCGGTCCGAGCCGCACTTTTCTGGTCGAACGAAGGCTGACTCGATTACGGTTTCGGAACTGCCAGGCAAGTTCGGAAAGTCATCAATTCGGCTCCGTCAGGAATCTGGTAGGCGGTATTGGAATCGAACCAACGACCTCCACGATGTCAACGTGGCGCTCTAACCAACTGAGCTAACCGCCTGAAGAAGCGCGCATTATACGGACGGAAACCCCGAAGTCAAGCGCCGGCGGACGATTTCCTCAAGCCTCGAAGGCCGCCGCCAGCGCCGCGATCAGGTAGCCCTGATCGAGTACACCGGCGCTCTCGCGGGCGCTATGCATCGCCCACATCGGCGTGCCGACATCGACGCTGGCGACGCCGAGGCGGGCGGCGACCAGCGGTCCGATGGTGCTGCCGCAGCCAAGGTCGGCGCGGTGGGCGTAGTGCTGGTGCGGCACCCCGGCCTTCTCGCAGAGCAGGATGAAGCGCGCGGCGCCGTCGGCGCCGGTGCTGTAGCGCTGGCTGGCGTTGGTTTTGATCACCGGCCCGCCGTTGACCGCGACACGGTGGCCGGGTTCGTAGGCGGCGGGGAAATTCGGGTGCCAGGCATGCGCCATGTCGGCGCTGATGAAAAAGCTCTTCGCCAGCGCGCAGCAGTGCGCCTCGCCGTCGCCCGTCAGACTCGCCGAGATGCGCTGCAGTACATCGACGACGAAGTTGCCGCCGGCGCCCGCCGCACTCTCGCTGCCTACCTCCTCGTGGTCGAAAAAGGCGCAGACATTCGTCGCCGCCGCCGGTCCGGCTTCCAGCAGCGCGGTCATGCCGGCATGGCAGGAGGCGAGATTGTCGATCTGGCGGCTGGCGATGAACTCGCGGTCGGCGCCCCAGAAGGCCCCGCTCTGTGCGTCGAAGACGTTGAGTTCCCAGCTCAGGACGTCACCCGGATCCACGTCCGCTCTCCGCCGCCAGCAGCGCGCGGAAGCCGGCCTCGGCGTCCTCGTCCGCGGCGGCGCAGCCGAGCAGCAGCGGCAACTCGGTCTGGCGGTCGAACTTCAGCCCCTTGTCGTTGACCTCGCGGTTCATGTGGATGGCCAGGTTGGGCAGGCGCAGCAGCGGCCCGGCGAAACGCACCAGGCGCAGCGCAACGCCATCGCCGTCGCGCACGCCGACGCGGCCGGCGAGACCGAGGTCGCGGTCGGCGAAGGTGGCGAGGATGGGGCCGCCATAAACTTCGACCGCGAGACGCCGCAACCCGTCGCCGGCCAGCGCCGGCTTCGGCTTGACGCGCAGCCCGGGCGAGTCGGTATGCGCGCCGACCAGGCGGAAACCGCTGACCGCCGGCGCCTCCTGCCCGACGACGAAGGCGATCAGCGACGAGCCGCCGCGAATGACAAAATGGCGCCCGCCGGCCGCCAACTGCCAGCGTTCGTCCTCATGCAGCGAGGTGAAGCCGCCGCCCCGCAGGCGCTCGGCCATCGTCTGCACGGCATGCCATGGACTCGGACTGGCATCGATGAAAGCGAGAAGATCCTGGGCGCGATCGCGGGAATGAGCGGATATTTCCATGGTCCTGATTCGGGTGGCGGCAACGGTTGAAAGATACCAAAGCCCGGGCGACGACGGGTGGGAATCGCAGTAAGATGGAGCAGTTTCCGGGAGGCGCGCTGTGAATGAAGGATGGATCGTCCTGGGCATCTGCCTGATCTTCGTCGTCGGGGCGGCGTTGCCGCTGATCCGCGATCGCGGTGCCGGCCAGACGCCCCCGCCGCCGCCCCGGGAAACCTTGCGCGACTGGCGCAACGGAGAATAGGCGGGGACAGCCCTTTGGAATCCCGAATCACCGAACTCGAAATCAAGATCAGCTACACCGAGGATCTCGTCGACGAGCTCAATCGCACCGTCTACCGCCAGCAGCGGCAGATCGACCAGTTGCTCGAAGAAGTCAGGGCGCTACGCCAGCAGGTGCAGTCCGTCGCACCGTCCGAACCCGGCAACCCGCACGACGAGATCCCGCCGCATTACTAAGGCCGACACCATGAACGCCGACAACCCGGTCACCGTCATCTACCACGCCGACTGCCCCGACGGCTTCGGCTCCGCCTATGCCGCCTGGCTCCGCTTCGGCGACAACGCCGTCTACCGCGCGATGCATCACGGTCAACCCTGGGAAATCGACGAAATCGCCGGTCACGACGTCTTCGTCCTCGACTTCTCGTTTTCGCCCGATATCCTCGAAGCGATGGCCCGCGTCGCCTGCTCGGTGATCTCAGATCGATCACCACGTCTCGGCCCGCAAGCCGTGGGCCGACCGCTTGGCGCATGGCGAAGATGGCCTCGACACCTTCCGCGATCCGGCGCTGCCGCTGACGGTCGTCTTCAACCTCGACAAGTCCGGCGTCCATCTGGCCTGGGAACACTTCCACGCGCCGCAGCCGCTGCCGCTCATCCTCGCCCATATCGAGGACCTCGACCTGTGGCGCTTCGCGCTACCGGGCACCCGCATCGTCGCCCGCGCGCTGCGCCTGTTGCCATACGACTTCGCTGCCTGGGACGAACTCGTGCGCGCCGCGGCGGATGCCGATGCCGCCCGCTACAAGGCGTTACTGGTCGAAGGCGAGGCGATCGAACGCTTCTTCGAGAATGAGGTCGACCGCCTCGCGCACAGCCGCCTCGTCGCCCCGGCCTGCCTGCGCGGCGAGCCGGTCGATCTCCTCCAGGCGCAGCGCCACGGCCTGCCCGTGCTGGTCGACGGCGACCTCGCCTGGCGCCGCGTCGACGGCCTGGCGATCAACGCCGACACGCTGTTCGCCTCGGAACTGGGCAACCGGCTCGCCGACCAGGGCGGCTCCTTCGCCCTCGTCTGGCAACTCGCCGCCGACGGCGAGGTCAAGGCCTCGCTGCGCGCTGCCGGCACGGTCGACGTCGCCGAAATCGCCGCCCGCTACGGTGGCGGCGGCCACGCCAACGCGGCCGGATTCCGGCTGCCGCTCGCCCGCTTCGCCCGCGAGGTTCTCGGCCATACATCAGAATAAATCACTTTAGCTATAACATTTAACTTCATGATTTATAGATAGGAAAGCCGTATTCGTCGTCCCCGCGCAGGCGGGGATAGATAAAAAAAGGCCGCCGTAGCACGGCGGCCGATTCCTTCGCCAGCGTTTCTAGCGCAACGAATCCTGCACCGACTGGAAATTGCGCACCCACGGCCGGTTGGCACGCAGTTCAGCCGGCAGCGCTGCAATCGCGGCGCGCGCCTCGGTCATCGTGGCGAACACGCCGAAGAACAGGCTGTAGCGTTCGCGCTGGCCTTGCTCGGTAACGGAAAAGGCCAGGGAATCCAGCGCAAGCTGTTCCACGTTGCGGTCGATGAACCGTGCCATGTCGGCCTGGGTCGGGGACACCACCAACTGGACGGTGTAAGCCTTGGGGTCCTGCTTGAGCAACCACTGGCTGTCATGCACCACCCCGGCTCCCGCGTTTTGCACGCGCATCTTCCGCACCGCGACGCGCAGTTCGCCGAGGCTCTTCTCCAGACCGGAAACCTTGCCCGAGACCTGGTCGATGCGCGCCTGCTGCTGGGCATCGGTCTCCTGGCGGGCCGCTTCGCCCGCGGCGAGCGCGGCTACCTGACCGCTGACTTCGGTGATCCGGGCGTCGCTTTTCGCGATCGCCGATTCAGTGCTTGCGGGGGCGAAGGCAGGCACCCACTTGACCAGGGCGAAGCCCAATACGGTCAGCAGCAGCAGGCCGGCGATGGCGAGATGGGTCCACTTGAACTTGTCCCGGGTCGTGCCCTGATGGACCGCCAGCGCCGCGGCAACGTCGTGGATCGCCGCGTCCAGGCGCTGCGTCTCCGACCGCAGGACGCCGACCAGACCCTGCAAGGTCTGAAACTCGGCATAGTGCTCGCGCTGCAGGGCGCTCAAACCCTCGATGCGCGCCCCGACGATCGCGTGTTGCTTTTCCGCTTGCTCATGCACCGCTTCAATGCGGCTCTTGTTGCCGCGCGTCGCGGTGTACAGCAATTCGTAGGCGACGTCGAACTGATCGAGACGCAAGCGTTGCTCGGCGATGATTCGCTCCTGCGCCTTGAACAGACCGTCCAGCGAACCGATACCGGCATCGAGCCGCGCCACGTCCGCACGGATGCGTGCGTTGTCGTTCGTGAGCCGGGTGTCCCAGCGCTCTTCCGTGTCGGCCAGCCAATCATGCACTTCTCCGCGAACCGCGCCGATCCGTTGTTCGGCAGCGACGGCATGCGCGGCCAATGAGCGGCCCTGCTGCTGCAAATCGGCGCCGAGCTGATGCATCTGGCTCGATACCGCGCCACCCGACTGCCGGAGTTCGGCCAGCTCACTGTCGATGCGGCGATTGTTCTCCGCGTAGAGCGCGGTCAACTCGTCGTAGTCGTGCAGCACGCGGTCGAGCTGCGCGTTGATCTCTTTTGGCGTCAGCCGGGAATCGTTTGCCCGTGTCAATTCCAGCAGCCGGGCCATCGCCGGTTCGATGAGCGGGATCTCGGTCGCCAGTGTGTCCAGTGGCTTGGTGGCGCTCGGTCTCAGGCTGCGCATCGTTCGGAAGCGCCAGTTTTGCGGTCTTGGTCATAGTCGGCCTCTGTGGTGGTTTTATAAGTTTGCGTCCTGTTTTTGGCAGCGCATGCGAACCCATCGTACCGGAAGTTGACCAATTTTCTCGTGTTCTCCCGGCGAGTCGGGGCGCCGGGTGTCGTAATCACGGAACAACCGCCCGCCTGTTTGCGACAACGGTACCTTCGAGCCAGAAGGGTTTCGGCAAGCGATTGGGCGCAGTTGCTGGCGGCGAGCGGGTTCTCTAACCGGTGCATCAGGCCCCGCCGCGCTCCATTGCCAGCGCTGCCGACGGCGCCCGACTGGCGCCCGGTCCATCCGTATTCGGGTGGGTTAGCCCGACGACACGGGATTGCGCGAGAAAATGACCTGGTGCCAGGAAGGGACTGGAATAACGACCGTAATGCGTTGCACAGCAACGTTCGTTGATTCTTACCTTTGCTTGTTACACCCAAAGTTACACAGACAAACCTAGAAAACGCAGTTGAAATGGCCTGGCACGCGAAAAGCATTGTCCTGCAAGGGCTTCTGGGAAATCCACTCAACTGCAGAGCAGTTGAACATAAACCTCGAAAAGCCTTGTGGCACAAGGGTTCCCGATGAATCTATCAGGTCAACCGAGTTTTCCAGGCTCATACCACGCTACTTCGTTGCGCCGGCCGCGGCTCACCCCCGCATGCGCGGGGATAACGAAATGAACGTTTGGAGGAGTCGCGGCCCCCCCGCCCATCCTAGTCCGCCATCGTCCTCTTCTGGACCAGGTCCGTACGCCTTCTGTTCTCCTCAGCGTCCACGGACTTGTCCACTTTCATCAGGTCGATAGTTACCTTGTCGATCTTGCCGGTGAATGCAAACGGGGCCGGGATCCCGTAGTTCTCAACCACTGGCGTCTCCCCGTCCCGACCGACGTCGGTGCCTTCATCGACCGAGAACACCATGCCGTGCGTGTGCTCGATCCGGCCTTCGGCTACTTTCCGACCGTTGACGAAGAGCGTCCCAGTGCCACCTTTGCCGATGCCGCCACCGTCATAGGCGAACTCATAAAGGACGGTCGCCTTGCCGACCGGAACCCTTTGCCTGCCGGCGATGGTGAAGCGCTTCAGACCGAGGAAGTTGTAGGTGTACGTCGGCCTGCCATCCTTCAAATAGAGACTCCATCCGCCGAACCTGCCGGCCTGCGCTAGGATGACGCCGCTGGCGCCCCCTTTGGGGATCTCTACCTCCGCAGCAACCGAGTGCGACCGGTTCTTCGTATTGATGAACGCATTTTCCGATATCCCCGTCATCCCATCGTAAACCGTCAGCGACGTCCGACCGGCCAAGAGATCGGGCCTGCCGACGAGGGCAGCATTGAAGCGCTCCAGCTTGCGGTCGTCGAGCGGCAGCACGTTGTGCCTAATCGCTTCGTTGACGAACAACTCCTGCATTTCCCTGAGCTTCTCGGGATGCTTCCCGGCCAGATCGTCTGCTAGGCTGAAGTCGGTCCGCGTATCGTAGAGCTCCCACTTGTCGTTCTCGAGCGTTGACCGCGGACGACCGGTCTCCCAGGGCGCACCGTGAACCGTGCCCGCGAGCCAGCCGTCGTGGTAGATCGCCCGATTGCCGTAGAGCTCGAAATACTGGGTCAGCCGGCGTTCCTTGGCGTTGGCATCGCCGAAGGTGTACAGCATGCTCACGCCTTCGATGCGGGTCTGAGGAATGCCGTTCACCACATTCGGCTCCGGCAAGCCTGCTGCTTCCAAGATCGTGGGAGCGATGTCGATGACGTGGTGCCACTGCGTGCGCAACTGCCCCTTTGCCGCCAACCCTCTCGGCCAGTGGATGACCATCCCGTTGCGAGTGCCGCCGTAGTTCGATGCGACCATTTTGGTCCAGGTGAACGGAGTGTCCCCCGCAATGGCCCATCCCGCGGCATAGTGGTTGTACGTCATCGGGCCGCCGAGCTTGTCATAGACCTTCAGGATGTCTTCGGTCTTTTCCTGTACCCCATTGACGTAGGTCATCTCGTTGAACAAGCCATTCATTCCGCCTTCGGCGCTGGCCCCGTTGTCGCCCACGATGTAGATGATCAGCGTATTGTCCAGTTGACCCTGTTCTTCGATGGCCCTGATCAGCCTCCCGATCTCGGCATCGGCATATTCCGCGTACCCGGCAAACACCTCCATCTGGCGGGCGAACAGCCGCTTCTCGTCTCGCGTCAGCGTTTCCCAGTCCCGGATGGCTTCGGGTTTCGGAGCCAGCTTCGTGTTCACAGGGACCACTCCCAGTTTCTTCTGACGGGCCAGGGTCTGGTCGCGCAGCCTGTCCCATCCCTGGTCGAACCGGCCGCTGTACTTTGCAATCCATTTCTTGGGCGCGTGGTGGGGAGCGTGGGTGGCGCCGGGGGCGAAATAGATGAAGAAGGGCTTGCCCGGCGTGAGCGATTTCTGGTGACGCATCCACTTGATCGCCTGGTTGGTCATGTCCGTCATGAAGTGGTAACCGGGCGAAGCGGGTGCTTCGATCTTCTGCAGCCCGTCGTAGATCATCGGCGCCCACTGGTTGGTCTCTCCACCCATGAAACCGTAGAACTTGTCGAAGCCGGAGCGGGTCGGCCAACGGTCGGTCGGACCGGAAGGACTGACCTCCCAGACGGCGGTTTCGTGGTTCTTCCCGAAGTGGGCGGTGGAGTAACCGTTGTATCGCAGGATCGTTGCCAATGGAGCGATGCTCTCGGGCCGCTGTCCCGTGTTGCCCGGAAAGGCAGTGGCGGTCTCCGTGATCGAACCCATGTTGGCCATGTGATGGTTTCGACCGGTCATCAGAGCCATGCGGGTCGGCGCGCACATCGCCGTGGTGTGGAACTGGGTGTACCGCAGGCCGTTCCTGGCCAA
Source organism: uncultured beta proteobacterium (assembly GCA_963736845.1). Lineage (GTDB taxonomy): Bacteria > Pseudomonadota > Gammaproteobacteria > Burkholderiales > Rhodocyclaceae > Azonexus. The sequence continues at coordinate 37,343 of CAVTQL010000015.1, read as the reverse complement.
CTGTTCCACGGTCGGCATGTCGATCGGCCCGCCGAAGGCACTGGACTGCCCGAACCCGAAGTCGTCGAGCAGCACGATCAGCACGTTCGGAGCGCCCCCCGGCGCCTTGACATCGAATCGCGGCGGCGGCGTGGCATTGCGCGCATTAAGCACGGTGGAATGGGGGTGCTGGGGTTCAGGGATGGGCAGCACCGTCCTATCCTGAATAGGCTGCACCTCGGCCGTCGCAATGGAGGCAGCAACCAGGGCCATGCTGACCATGGAATGCAGGACGTTTCGGTTCATGGCTTCGGTCCTCGTGACAGCAACTCTGAACAGGTTGCGCTCATCCGGTGGTTGACTGGCGCAGCAACCTCGCGATCTCCAGGTCGGATGTTGGCGCGCGGTTACCCCGGCCGTGGCGAATGGAGGCAGCGTGAAGACGGTCGTCGACCACCTGCGCACGTGCGGCATCGTCCCCTGCATCGGCCTCTGACCGACTCGGCGCTGCGCGGATCATGACCCTGTCGTCGCCAGCCCCCTACCGAGCAAGACGCCGAGCAAAACCGCACCGACCACGCCGTGCAGGACGGAAGCGCCTACCGCTGGCAGCGAGTTCCCCCGAGCGCGGCACTCGCGCAAGCCAGCGTGATGCAGGTGACGACGTTGTATGCCAGGTAGGCCCAAGCGACCCCGACGCTTGCTGGCGCCTCCGGCGTCTTGCGCGCCAACCAGCAGGCGATGCCCAGGGCGAGAATACCTCCTCCACCGATGCGCCCGATCGCTATCCCCGGCCCCTCCATCGAAGACCCGAAAAGAGTCGATGCCCCGCCAGCGGGGTCGACGAGGAGTCCCAAGCCGGCCACGGTTTCCAGAATGCCTCCCAGACCTAGAAGGCGGGCGAGCCAAAGCGACTCGTTCATAATTCGCATTATTGATCCGGCCCGAATAAGTCTTTACGCTGCATAGCGCACTTTCGGGTCTTGGAAGAAGGCTTTGACACGTTCGGGTGAGCGTTCAATTTCCGTCATGTGTTGGGTCGCCACCGCCTTCAGTTTGGCCTTGGTACGCGCCGGCACCCGGGTGCCGATGGCGTGCTTGAGATCGGCTTTCAAACGTTCCTCGGGATTGAGTTCCCGGCTGTCGCTGGGCAGATATAACGGCTCGATCTTGTCCTGCCGTTCAGCCACCCACGCTTTCACCGGCTTGCTGTGATGCACCCGCAGATTGTCGAGAATCAGAAACACCTTCTTGTCGGCATCCTTGACCAAGGCTTCCAGAAACTCGATCAGCCGGTCAGCGTCGAAGGCCTCATCGATGATCATCCAGCGTGCTTTGCCCTGGTTGGTCACGGTGAACATCGACAACTTCTGCCGTATCCCGCCCACCGCGTAGGCCACCGGGGTCTGTCCCGCTGGCGCGTAACTCCATCCGCGGACGTCGGTATTGACCATGGCGGTCTCATCGCCCCAGTGAATCTCGCCACCTTCGGCCTTGGCCCGTTCGGCAATCGCCGGATACTGTTCGTCCAGCCATTGACACACTGCTTCCGGGCGCTGCTCAGAAGCCGTCTTGATCGGCCTTTGCGGCGTGAAGCGCCAGCGGGCCAGATATTTTCCTACTGATCGGACATGGAGCTTGATGCCGTATTCCTGCTCGATCAGTTGCCCGACTGCCGCACGATTCCACAACGCAAACTCCATCTTCAGTTGCTCCGGGCGCTTGTCGCAGATGGTCCGGCAAATCGCCCGCTCCTGCTCGCTGCTCAGGCTTCGGCCCGTACCCAGTTTTTTGCCACGAATTGCCGGCTTCAAAGCCGACATGCCCCCGGCTTCATAACGGTCCAGTGCGACACGTACTCCCGGCCAGCTCAGTCCCGTCATCCCCACAATCTGCATCACCGGCAATCCCTTGAGATGCAACCGCACGGCCTGCTTGCGCAGCGCGCAATGCTGCTCGGTTGTCCTCTCGCCTTCCTCGTTCATGTCCATCTCAGCATGGTCGTCGATTCACCCATCAAAATCAACAAGACTAAATACCAATAAAAAACCCGCACTTAGGCGGGTTCAGCGGATTGCATAGGACGGTAATAAACAACTACTTGGTGCCCAGGAAGGGACTCGAACCCCCACACCTTGCGGCGGCAGGACCTAAACCTGCTGCGTCTACCAATTTCGCCACCTGGGCAGGCCGGCCGATTTTACCACCGCGTCTGACTTGACCCTATACTGCGCGGCCGATGCCCGTCGATCACTACGAAAACTTCCCGGTCGCCTCCTTTCTCGTCCCGGCGCCTTTGCGGCGGCCGATCGAGGTCATCTACCGCTTTGCGCGCAGCGCCGACGACATCGCCGACGAAGGCGACGCGACGCCCGCAGCACGTCTCGCCGGGCTGGCGGCCTACCAGGCGGAGCTCGACCGCATCGCCGCCGGTATGCCGCCACTGACGCCGCTGTTCGCCGACCTCGCCGCGGTCATCGAGGCGCACGCGCTGCCGGTCCAGCTTTTCCGCGACCTGCTCGACGCCTTCGCCCAGGACGTGGTGAAGAAGCGCTACGCCGATTACCCGGAACTGCTCGACTACTGCCGCCGTTCGGCCAACCCGGTCGGCCGGCTGGTGCTGCACCTGACGGGGCGGACGGCGCCGGAACAACTGGCGCAGTCGGACTGCATCTGCACCGCGCTGCAACTGGTCAACTTCTGGCAGGATGTCGCGGTCGACTGGCAAAAAGGCCGTGTTTACCTGCCGCAGGGCGACCTGCCGCGCTTTCGCGTCGGCGAGGACGACATCGCCGCCGGCCGCTGGTCCGCCAACTGGGCGGCGCTGATGGATTTCCAGACCGACCGGGCGCGCGACCTGATGCTGCGCGGCGCGCCCCTCGTCCATGCACTGCCCGGCCGCATCGGCTGGGAAATCCGCCTGACCGTCCAGGGCGGGTTGCGCATCCTGGAGCGCATCCGGCGCGCGCGCGGCGACGTCTTCCGCCGCCGGCCGGTGCTCGGCAAGCGGGATTGGCTCGTCGTCGCCGGCCGCTCGTTTACAATGTGACGCCATGACGCCCGACCAGTACTGCCAGGAGAAGTGCGCCGCCAGCGGCTCCTCGTTCTACTACAGCTTCCTCTTCCTGCCCACCGAGCGCCGGCGCGCGATCATGGCGCTCTACGCCTTCTGCCGCGAGGTCGACGACGTGGTCAACGAGTGCAACGACCCGGCGATCGCCGCGACCAAGCTCGCCTGGTGGCGGCAGGAAATCGGCCGGCTCGCCGGCGGCCAGCCGCAGCACCCGGTCGGCCAGGCCCTGCAAACGGCCGCCGCCCGCTTCGACCTGCCGGCGGAGCAACTGCTGGAAATCATCGACGGCATGGAGATGGACCTGCAGCAGTCGCGCTACCTCGATTTCAAGGGGCTGTCGCTGTACTGCTACCGCGTCGCCAGCGTCGTCGGCCTGCTCGCCGCCGGGATCTTCGGCTACGGCGACCGCCAGACGCAGAAGTACGCGCACGATCTCGGCATGGCCTTCCAGCTCACCAACATCGTCCGCGACATCGGCGAGGACGCGCGGCGCGGACGCATCTACCTCCCGATGGACGAACTGAAGCGCTTCGACGTGCCCGCCGCCGACATTCTCAACGCCCGCTACTCGGACAATTTCTCGCGAGCTGATGAAATTCCAGGTCGAGCGCGCCGAGAAATACTACGCCCAGGCGGTCGCCCAGTTGCCGGCCGCCGACCGCAAGAACCAGCGCCCCGGACTGGTCATGGCGGCGATCTACCGGACGCTGCTCGACGAGATCCGCCGCGACGACTACCGGGTGCTGCACCAGCGCATCGCGCTGACGCCGGTGCGCAAACTCTGGATCGCCTGGAAGACCTGGGTCTTCGCATGAAGGTCGCGGTCATCGGCGGTGGCTGGGCGGGCATCGCCGCCGCCGTCGAACTGACCGCCGCCGGCACTGAAACGACCCTGTTCGAGGCCGGCCGGGCGCTCGGCGGCCGCGCCCGCTCGGTTGACATCGCCGGCCGCACGCTCGACAACGGCCAGCACATCCTGCTCGGCGCCTACCGCGAAACGCTGGCGCTGATGCGCCGCGTCGGCGCCGACCCCGGCCGCCTGCTCGACCGCCGGCCGCTGTGCGTGGTCGATGCCAGCGGCTTCCGCCTCGCACTGCCGCGCCTGCCGGCGCCGCTCAACGTCGCCTGGGGGCTGCTCGCCGCACGCCATGTCGGCCTCCGGGAGAAGCTGGCGACCGCGCGCTGGATGCACGGCGTCAAGGCGCGCGGCTTCGTCCTGCCGGCCGACACGACGGTCGCCGCCTGGCTCGACGGCGCCGGCCAGACCGGCGTGCTGCGCCGCCGGTTGTGGGAACCGCTCTGCCTCGCCGCGCTGAACACGCCGGCGGAACGGGCCTCGGCGCAGATCTTCGCCAACGTGCTGCGCGACAGCCTCGGCAGCCCGCGGCGCGCGGATACCGACCTGCTGCTGCCGCGCGCCCCCCTCGGGAAGCTGCTGCCCGAACCCGCCACCGACTGGCTGACCGCCAACAGCGCGACGCTCCGGACCGGAACACGGGTCCGCACCCTGGTCGCCGGAGCGGACGCCATCGCTGTCGACGGCGAGGACTTCGCCGCCGCCGTTCTCGCCACTGCGCCGCAGCACGCGGCACGGCTCTGGCCCGGCACGGTGCCGGCGCTCGAGCACGAGCCGATCGCCACGGTCTACCTCCAGTTCCGGCCGGAAACCGCCTTGCCCTTCCCGCTGTTCAGCCAGGCCGGAAACGGCGGCCAGTGGGTGGTCGACCGCGGCAATGGCCTGCTTGCCTGCGTGCTGAGTGGCCACGGCGACTGGGAAGCCTTCGCCGACGACGACCTCGCCGCGCTGATGGCGGCCGAATTGGCGCTGCCGTCCCCGGTTCTCTGGCACACGGTCGTGCGCGAGCGGCGGGCGACCTTCTCGTGCCGGCCGGACCTGCCGCGCGCCGGCTGCACGACCGCCTGCCCGCGCTTGTTCCTCGCCGGCGACCACACCTGGGCCGAGTATCCCGGCACGCTCGAAGGCGCGGTGCGCAGCGGTCGCCGTGCCGCCCACGAATTGCTCGCGAAGCGCTAGAATCCGCCGTCATGAATCGTCCGCGCCAAACCGCCCGAACGGCCCGGACCCGGCTGATTTCCCGGCCACGCAAGCAACCTGGAACCTTCAGTCCCTGGTGCCCCAGACCTTCTCGACCCGCGCATCCCGGCCGCAACCGGCCCGGTAATAACCATAGCGCAGGGGATTTTTCTTGTAGTAATCCTGATGGTCGGCCTCGGCCGGCCAGAATCGCGTTGCCGGCGCCAGCTCGGTATGAATGACCTTGAACCGGCCGCTGGCCAGCAAGGCGTCGCGGCTGGCCTCGGCGACCTGGCGCTCGTGCTCGTCCTGCCAGTAGATGCCGCTGCGGTACTGCGAACCGACATCGCAGAACTGGCGATCCTTGACCGTCGGGTCGATGCGCCGCCAGAAATACTCGACGAGTTGCGGGTAGCTCACCCTGCCGGGGTCATAGGTCACCCGCACGGCCTCGGTGTGCCCGGTTTTTCCGTTGCTGACCGACTGGTAGTCGGGATTCTCGCTGTGTCCCGCCGTGTAGCCCGACTCGGCCTCGATCACGCCCGGCAATTGCTCGAAGTCCTTCTCCATGCACCAGAAACAGCCGCCCGCGAAGATCGCCGTCGCCGAACCGCCAGTCTGCGGTCGCGCAAGCAGTGCATCCTGCTGGGCCGGGACGCATCCCGTCAGCGCGGCAAGGAGTGCCGGTAACAGCCACTTGGCCGGGAGCAGGCGCTTCATGTGCGCAGCGCCGGCAAGGCAGTGCCCTGCGGGACGAACTGCAGGGCGACACCGTTGTTGCAGTAGCGCTTGCCGGTCGGCCGGGGGCCGTCGTCGAACACGTGCCCCTGGTGCCCGCCGCAATGCGCGCAGTGATACTCGGTGCGCGGAATGATCAGCTTGAAGTCAGTCGAGGTTCCCAGCCCACCGGGCAGCGGCTGCCAGAAGCTCGGCCAGCCGGTGCCGCTCTCGTACTTGTGCGCGCTGTCGAACAGCGGGTTGTTGCAGGCGGCGCAGATGAACGTGCCAGCCCGCTTCTCGTCGTTCAGCGGGCTGCTGCCGGCGCGCTCGGTGCCGTCCTCGAACAGCACGACGTAAGCCGCCGGCGGAAGCAATTGCTTCCATTCCTGCTTCGACTTGTTCAGCGGGAATTTCCCGGCAGCAGCGGCCGCCCGGAAGGGCAGCACGCCGGCGGCGACCAGGCCGGACATCCGGAACAACCAGTTGCGACGGTTCATTTTCACTTCTCCTCGGAATGGGGCGGCGCCGGCGGGAATCCGGTCGCCCGGTTGGACTCGTACCCATTAGTCGTCGCCGTCGCCGTTTTCCTTACAGCGCCGGGAGTCCGGCTGCCGACGCCAGCCGCCCGGACTGAATGCGCAGGATGCGCCCGCAGCGGGCGGCGATCGCCTCGTCGTGCGTGACCAGGATCAGCGTCGTTCCCTGCCGGGTATTCAGGTCGAACATCAGCTCGATGATCTGCTGCCCGGTGGCGGCGTCGAGGTTGCCGGTCGGCTCGTCGGCGAGCACCAGGCGCGGGTCGGGGGCGAAAGCGCGAGCCAGCGCAACCCGCTGCTGCTCGCCGCCCGAGAGGTGCTTGGGATAGTGCTTGAGCCGGTGTTGCAGCCCGACGCGCGCCAGCCAGTCGCGCGCGGTTGCGGTTGACCGGCGCGAACCGGCCAATTCCAGCGGCAGCATGACGTTTTCCAGCGCGTTGAGCGAAGGCAGCAACTGGAAGGACTGGAAGACGAAGCCGAGCAACTTGCCGCGCTGGCGGGCGCGGTCATCCTCGTCGAGCGCCGCCAGCGAGACGCCATCGAGCCGGATTTCGCCGGCGCTGGGAACATCCAGCCCGGCCAGCAGACCAAGGAGGGTTGACTTGCCCGACCCCGAGGCACCGACGATCGCGACAGTCTCCCCCGGCATGACCGAAAAGGAAATATCCTGCAGAATTGTCAACGGCTCGCCACCGCTATCGACGGTCTTGCCCAGTCCCGACACTTCGACTACCGGTCTTTCTGCCATGCGGCTCGCTCTCATCCTGTTGATCCTGCTCTTCTCCGGCGCCCCGGCCTTTGCGGCCAAGACGGTTCTCGTCATGGGCGACTCGCTGTCCGCCGGCTACGGCATACGCCCCGAACAGGCGTGGCCTTCGCTGCTCGGCAAGCGCCTGGCCGAGAAAGGGATCGATTATAGCGTCGCCAACCTGTCGATATCCGGCGAAACCACCGCCGGCGGCCGCGCCCGCCTCGCCGACGCGCTACGCCAGCACAGGCCCGCCGTCGTCGTCATCGCGCTGGGTGCCAACGACGGCCTGCGCGGACTGCCACTCGGCCAGATGCGCGACAACCTCGCCGCCATGCTCGCCGCCGCGCAGGCCGCCGGCACGCGAACGCTGCTGATCGGCATGCGCCTGCCACCCAACTACGGCCCCTACGCGGCCGAGTTCGAGCGGAGCTTCGCCGACACCGCGAAACTGAAGAGGACGCCGCTGCTCGCTTTCCTGCTGGCGCCGGTCGCCGCCAATCCGGCCTATTTCCTGCCTGACAACCTGCACCCGAACGCGGAAGCGCAGCCGCTGATCCTCGACAACGTCTGGCCGAGCCTGCAGCCCTTGCTAAAATGACCTGATGCGCCCCGAACGTCCGCCCTTGCCCGATCTCGCCGCCTTCGACGAGATCATCGACGTCCGCAGCCCGGACGAATTCGCCGAGGACCACATTCCCGGCGCGATCAACTGCCCGGTCCTCGACAACGACCAGCGCGTCGAGGTCGGCACCCTCTACAAGCAGGTCTCGCCGTTCGTCGCCAAGAAGATCGGCGCGGCGATGGTGTCCGAGAACATCGGCCGTCACCTGCGCGAGCGTTTCCTCGACCGTCCCCGGACCTGGAAGCCGCTGATCTACTGCTGGCGCGGCGGCAACCGCAGCGGCGCGATGACCACCGTCTTCCGTGCCATCGGCTGGCACGCGGCGCAGCTCGATGGCGGCTACAAGACCTGGCGCAACCATGTCGTCGGCGAACTGGCGACGCTGCCGCAACGCTTCCGTTTCCGCGTCGTGTGCGGCGCCACGGGTAGCGCCAAGACGCGCATCCTGCAGGACATCGCCCGCCTCGGCGAACAGGTGCTCGACCTCGAAACACTGGCGAGCCACAAGGGCTCCGTGCTCGGCGTTCTGCCCGGACAGCCGCAGCCGGGCCAGAAGTGGTTCGAGACGACCCTGCTGCAGGCACTCGCCGGCTGCGACCCGGCGCGCCCGGCTCTACGTCGAGGCGGAGAGCCGCAAGATCGGCAACCTGCAGGTACCGGAAGCCCTTATCGCCTGCATCCGGCAGGGCGAATGCGTAGAAGTCGCAGCCACGCCCGACGCCCGCGTCGCCTTCCTGCTGACCGACTACGACTATTTCCTGGCCATGCCGGAGGTACTGCTGCGGCGCCTCGACGCGCTGCGCGCGCTGCAGAGCCGCGACACGCTGGCGCGCTGGCGCGGACTGGTGGACGCCGGCGAATGGCCGGCTCTCGTGCGCGAACTGCTCGAGCAGCACTACGATCCGCTCTACCGCCGCTCGCAGGAGCGCAACTTCAGCGGCTTCCAGCAACCGCAGGTGTTCACCGCCGACGACCTGTCGCCGCCCGGCATCGCGCGTCTGGCCGCCGCCATCGTTCACTCGCGCACGGCGCAGATGGCCTGACGCATGGCCGGCTTCGGGTCGTCCTCGTAACCCTCGCGAAAGGCGATTTCGCGCAGCCCCGCCGCCTTCGCCACGGCGCGCAGTTCGCCCGGCCCTAGCAGGAATTCCGGGTTCGACGGCTTGCCGTAAGCCGCGTTGCCAGCCATGAAGGTCTCCCAGATCAACACGCCGCCCGGTGCCAGCAGCGCCAGGACATCGGTCAGCCGCGTGCGCCACAGGTAATTGGTGACGACGACACCGGCAAAGCGCGAACCCGCCAGAGGCCAGTCGCTGCCTTCGAGGTCCATCGCCACGGCCGTCACCCCGGCGACCCCCGACAAAGCGGAAATCGCCTGCTGATCGCGGTCGACCGCAAGCACCGACCAGCCCTGCCCGGCCAGCCAGCGTGCGTGCCGGCCGCCGCCGCAGGCGAGGTCGAGAACCGCTCCGGTACGCGGAATCAGCGCTGCGTGGCGGACCACCCAGGCGGAGGGGAGTATCATCCTGGCATCATCGTTCGCGGAGGCAGTCATGTCGGGTCACGTGGTCGTCGGGGAGAATGGACTGGGAAGATACCAGCAGGAGGTCATCGCCGGCGAGCATCGCCTGCTCGCCGACGAACCGGCCAGTCTCGGCGGTGGCGATGCCGGGCCGGCGCCGTTCGACCTGGTGATGGCCGGCCTCGGCGCGTGTACCGCGATCACGCTGCGCATGTACGCCGAGCGCAAGGGCCTGCCGCTGCATCGAGTCAGCGTCGCGCTGGACCATGACAAGGCCGGCGACGACAGCGGGACGCGCGACCGCATCGTCCGCACGATCACGCTCGAAGGCGACCTGACCGCCGAACAGCGCGCCCGCCTGCTGGAAATTGCCGGCAAGTGCCCAACCGCCCGCCTCCTCGCTGAGCCCCTCGTGCTGGCCTGCCGCCTGACCGATTAGGCAGTTTTGCCTAGCAACCCCGGTGGCAAGGCTTAGGCCGATGTGCTAGAATTGTGCAGTGCACAATAATAGCGATTTGAACAAGGCTACTCCATGTTGGAACACCACTATCTGACAACGCTCTTCGAGCCGAAGTCCGTCGCCGTCATCGGCGCCTCCGACCGGGAGAATTCGGTCGGCAACATCATCTTCCGGAATCTCCTCGAATCCGGCTTGAAGGGCCGGCTCTACGCCATCAACCCGAAGCACGAGACGATCCAGGGGCAGCAGGCCTACAAGTCGATCGAGGAAATCGGCGCCCGCGTCGAACTGGCGGTCATCGCCACGCGCGCCCAGACCGTCGCGCAGATCGTCGAGCAGTGCGGACGGGCCGGCGTGCGCAACGTGATTGTCATCACCGGCGGCTTCTCGGAGTCAGGCCACATCGGTGCCAACCTCGAGCGCAAGGTGCTCGAAATCGCCCGCACGTACAACGTCCGCATCCTCGGCCCCAACTGCCTCGGCATCATCCGCCCCGAGATCGGTCTCAACGCCACCTTCGCCCGGATGACCGCGACCAAGGGCAACCTCGCCCTCGTCTCGCAATCCGGCGCCGTGTGCACGGCGGTCCTCGACTGGGCGAAGAGCAACGAGATCGGCTTCTCGTCGGTGATTTCGGTCGGCATGACGGTCGACGTTGACTTCGGCGAGATCCTCGACTACCTGATCTACGACAACCGGACCCACTACATCCTGATGTACGTCGAGGGTATCCGCAACGCCCGCCGCTTCATGAGCGCGCTGCGCTCGGCGGCACGCATCAAGCCGATCATCCTGCTCAAGTCAGGCCGCCACGAGGCCGGCTCGCGGGCCGCGGCGATGCACTCCGGCATGTCCCCCCTTTCCGACACGGTGTTCGATGCCGCGGTGCGGCGCGCCGGCGTCGTCCGCGTGCAGAAAATCAGCCAGTTGTTCGACGCCGCCAAGTCACTGGCCGCCGAGTTCCGGCCGCAGGGCGAACGTCTCGCCATCATCACCAACGGCGGCGGGCCGGGCGCGATGGCGGCCGACCGCGCCGGCGACCTCGGCATTTCGCTCGCCCGGCTCACCGACGAAACGATGGCGACGCTCAACAAGATGCTGCCGTCCAACTGGTCGCACAGCAACCCGATCGATATCGGCGGCGACGCGACGCCGCAGCGCTATCGCGACGCCATCCTGACGGTCAGCCAGGATGCGAACGTTGACAGCACGCTGGTGGTGCTGTCGCCGCAGGCGATGACCGACCCGATGGAAGTCGCCAAGTCGATCGTCGAGATCGTCGACCAAGACCGACCGCTCGATCTTCTGCTGCTGGATGGGCGAGGACCAGGTCGGCCCGGCGCGCAAGTACCTCGAAGATTCGGACATTCCGGCGTTCCGCATGCCGGAAACGGCGATCGAGCTCTTCCACAACATCGCCGGGTACTACCGCAACCAGAAACTGCTGTTGCAGACGCCAGAGCCGATCCGCGAGGTCGGCCGGCCGGAGACCGAAGGCGCCAAGATGCTGATCGAGGCGCTGCTCGCCGAGCGCCGCAAGGTGCTCTCCGAGATGGAATCGAAGGCCATCCTGCGCGCCTTCCGCATACCGGTGGCGCAGACCATGGTCGCACGCACGCCCACCGAGGCGTTGCTGCTCGCCGAACAACTCGGCTTTCCGGTCGCGATGAAGGTCGATTCGCCGGACGTGACCCACAAGTCCGACGCCGGCGGCGTCCGCCTCAACGTCACCAATGCGCCGGCGGTGCGCAACGCCTATCACGACATCATCGACACCGTGCACAAGCGCTCGCCGGACGCCCGGATCAACGGCATCTCGATCGAACCCTTCCTGTCCCGCCCGCACGGCCGCGAAATGATTATCGGTGTCTTCCGCGACCCCGTCTTCGGACCGGTCATCACCTTCGGCGCCGGCGGCTTCGACGCCGAGATCTTCAGCGACCGTTCGGTCGCCCTGCCGCCGCTCAACAAGTTCCTCGCCAAGGACCTGATCGAGTTGACCCGCGCCTCGAAGATGCTCGACCAGTTCCACAACATGCCGCCGGTCGACCGCAACGCCCTCAAGAAGGTGCTGCTGAGCGTCTCGGAAATGGTCTGCGAACTGCCGTGGATCGTCGAACTGGATCTCACGCTGATCGTCGACGAGAACGGCGCGATCGCCGCTGATGCGCGCATCATCATCGACCACATCAGCGGCGCCGGTGGCGACCGCTATGCCCATATGGCGATCTATCCCTACCCGGTACACCTGATCCAGCAATGGCAGATGAACGACGGCCGCGACGTCACCATCCGCCCGATCCGCCCGGAAGACGCAGACATCGAGCAGGAGTTCGTCAGGGGCATGTCCGACGAGTCGCGCTACTACCGCTTCATGGACACCCTGCGCGAGCTGAGCCAGACCATGCTGGTGCGCTTCACACAGATCGACTACGACCGCGAAATGGCCCTGATCGGGACGATCACCGAAGACGACGGCAAGGAAACGCAGATCGGCGTCGCCCGCTACGTGGTCAATCCGGACGGCGAGTCGGTCGAGTTCGCCCTCGCCGTCGGCGACAACTGGCAGAAATGCGGCGTCGGCCGCAAGCTGATGACGGCGCTGATCGACTGCGCCCGCCAGAAGGGTTACCGCGCGGTGGTCGGCGACGTGCTGACGACCAACACCAAGATGTTCCGGCTGATGACCAGCCTCGGCTTCAGCATCCACCCGCACCCCGACGACACCGCCGTCAAGCGCGTCGTCAAGCCGCTGACGAACTGACGGGAAGATCGTGGCAGGATCGCGAAGCCGGCCTCTGGGCCGGCTTCTGCTTTCCGCTCAGTGAAAATCCCGGCTGGCGGTTTCCAGGCGGCCCGAGCCAGGCAGAGAGATCGACCAGCCGCCTGGCGACCAGATGCACCACCTCCCCTTCGACCTGCAATTGCCCATAGACGCCGAGCAGTCTCGCGCCGAGCAGTTCGCGCCGCTGCTTCTCGACCAGCCACGGGTGGACGACGATATTGGCCAGCCCGGTTTCGTCTTCCAGCGTGACGAAGACGATGCCGGTCGCCGTGCCCGGCCGCTGGCGGCCGACGACGATGCCGGCGGCGCGGATCAGCGCGCGGTGGCCGGCGCGCTCCAGATCGCTGGCGGTGACGAAGCGGCGCGCGGCAAGATGCCCGCGCAGCAGCGTCAGCGGATGGCGGCGCAGGGTCAGTTGCAGGCGCTGGTAGTCAGCGATCAGGTTGTCGGCTTCGCCGGGGGCCGGCAGCTCGATCGCTGCCTCGGCAGGCGACAGGCCATCGAACAGGTCGCCCTGTGCGACCGCAGCCGTGGCCGCCCAGGCCGCCTGGCGGCGATGGCCGGCAAGGCTGGCGAGCGCATCGGCCGCGGCGAGCAAGTCGAGGTCGCGGCGCTGCAGGGCGGCGCGCGCGGCGAGGTCGGCGACGCTGAAAAACGGCTGCTTTTCGCGGTTGACCGCGGCAATGCGCTCGGCGACCGCCCTTGAGAAGTCGATGATCTCGCGCAGGCCGAGGCGGACCGCGCCCGCCTCGTCGAGCTTGCTGTCCCAGTCGCTCGCCGTGACATCGGGCGGCAGCACGACGACGCCGTGGCGGCGGGCATCCTGGATGAGCAGCGACGGCGAGTAGAAACCCATTGGCTGGCTGTTGAGCAGGCCGCACAGGAAAGCCGCCGGGTGGTGGCGCTTGAGCCAGGCCGAGGCATAGACGAGCAGCGCGAAGCTGGCGGCATGCGATTCGGGGAAGCCGTATTCGCCGAAGCCCTGGATCTGCGCGATGATGCGCCGGGCGAAGGCTTCCGGCAGGCCATTGGCGGCCATCCCGGCGAGCAGCTTGTGCTCGAAGTGCTCCAGCCCGCCCTTGCGCCGCCACGCCGCCATCGAACGGCGCAACTGGTCGGCCTCGCCGGGGGTGAAATTGGCGGCGACGACGGCCAGTTGCATGACCTGTTCCTGGAAGATCGGCACGCCGCAGGTGCGCGCCAGAACGGCATCGACCGCCGGCGAAATTTTCTCGATGCGCTCCCTGCTTCTGCCGCCGCTTCAGGTAGGGATGGACCATGTCGCCCTGGATCGGCCCCGGCCGCACCAGCGCCACTTCGACCACCAGGTCGTAGAAGCTACGCGGCTGCAAGCGCGGCAGCATGGCCATCTGGGCGCGCGACTCGACCTGGAAGACACCCATGCTGTCGGCGTGGCAGAGCATCTCGTAGGTGGCCGGGTCCTCGGCCGGGATTTCCTGCAGCGGGAACGGTCGACCGCGGCGTTCGCCGAGGATGTCCAGCGTCTTGCGGATCGCCGACAGCATGCCGAGCGCCAGGATGTCGACCTTCAGCAGGCCCATCGCGTCGAGATCGTCCTTGTCCCACTGGATGACGCTGCGTCCGGCCATCGCCGCATTCTCGACCGGCACCAGCCGGGCCAGCGGCCCGCGCGAAATGACGAAGCCGCCGACGTGCTGCGTCAGGTGGCGGGGAAAGCCACGCAAGGCCTCGGCGATGGCCAGCCATTTGCCGACGCGCGGCGCCTGCGGGTCGAGGCCGAGTTCGGCGAAACGCTGCGGCAGTTGCTCGCGCTTGTCCCACCAGGCCAGCGAGGCGGTCAGCGCGTCGATCTGCGCGACACCGAAACCGAGCGCGCGGCCGGCATCGCGCAGCGCGCCCTTGGTCCGGTAGGTGATCACCGCCGCCGCCAGCGCCGCCCGCTCGCGGCCGTACCTGGTGTAGATGTACTGGATGACTTCCTCGCGCCGTTCGTGCTCGAAATCGACGTCGATGTCCGGCGGCTCGCCGCGCTCCTTCGAGATGAAGCGCTCGAAGAGCAGCGCCGAGCGCGCCGGGTCGACCTCGGTGATGGCGAGCGCGTAGCACACCGCCGAATTGGCCGCCGAACCGCGCCCCTGGCACAGGATTCCCTGACCGCGGGCGAAGCGGACGATGTCGTGGACGGTCAGGAAATAGGCTTCGTAGCGCAACTCGGCGATCAGCGCCAATTCGTGCTCGACACGCTCGCGCACCTCGCCCGGCACGCCTGCCGGATAACGCCGTCCGAGGCCGGCCCCGGTTTCATGGCGCAGCCAGGAGGCCGGCGTGTGGCCGTCCGGGACGATCTCCTCCGGGTACTCGTAGCGCAGTTCGTCGAGCGAAAAGTGGCAGCGCGCGGCGATGGCCAGCGTTTCGGCCAGCAGATCCGGCGGGTAGAGGCGCGCCAGGCGGAGCCGCGTGCGCAGGTGGCGCTCGCCGTTGGGAAACAGCGCGTAACCGGCAGCGAACACCGTCGTTTTCAGGCGTAGCGCGGTCAGCACGTCCTGCAGCGGGCGCCGCGCGCGCGCATGCATATGCACATCGCCGGCCGCCACCAGCGGCAGGCCGCAGGCCGCGCCCAGGGCGCGCAGGGCTTCCAGGCGCGCCGCATCGTCCGGCCCGGCATGCAGCTCGACGGCGATCCAGGCCCGGCCCGGAAAGCGTTCGGCCAGCCAGTGCCCATCGGCTGGTGACGGACTGTCGCCCGGCACCCAGAGCACCAGGCAGTCGGGCACCGCCCCAGCCGGCGCGACAGCGTTCAGATCGTGGCGGCGCAGCACGTAGGCGCCCTTCCCCGCCCGCCGCCGGGCGAGCGTGACCAGCGCCGAAAGGTTGCCGTAGCCGTCGCGGTTCTGCGCCAGGAAGACCAGCTTGAGGCCATCGACCGCGGTCATCTCGCTGCCGACGATCAGCTTCAGCCCGGCCCGCTGCGCCGCCTGGTGCGCCCGCACGACGCCGGCCAGCGAGCATTCGTCGGTCAGCGCCAGCGCCGCGTAGCCCTGCGCCACCGCCCTCCCGGCCAATTCCTCGGGGTGCGAGGCGCCGCGCAGGAAACTGAAGCTGGAGAGGCAGTGCAGCTCGGCGTAGTCAGGCAAAGAGGCCATGCAGGAACCAGCCCCGGGCATCGCGGAAAATCCAGGCCCACTGTCCGTACCGATTGCGGGCGACGCAGTAGTCGCGCCGCAGGTCGCCGGCTGCCCCGGCCTCGCCTTCGTCCCACCAGCCGCTCTCCAGACGCTCGGAACGGGTGACGAATTGCAGCGGACCGTGCCAGCACGGCCGGCCGGCCTGTTCGGCGAGCGCCTGCGGTTCGCGCAGCAGCCACAGCGGGCGCGGCGCGGCGAATGTCGCGGTCGACGGCAATTTGCCCGGCAAATCGGCGAGCGGGTCGTGGCCACTGGTCGCGCATTCCGGCCGGTAGTCGGCGCGCAGGCCGAGCGTGTGCACCGCGTTCTCCCCCAGCCGGGCGCGCAGGCGCTCCAGGCAGGCCGCCGCGCCCTCGCCGGCCGCCGGCCGGTCGAACAGCGAGGCGCTGGCACCGGGCCGGGCGACCACCTCGTCGGCCGTCAGCCGCAGGGCCTCGACCGGCGCAGCCAGGCGCAGGTGCGACAGGTGTTCGCGCAGCAGGCGCAGGAAACGCCCCTCGTCGGCCCCGGGCTCGCCGAGGCGCAGATTGACGGCGCTGTGCGTGCCATCGTCGTGCGTCAGGTGCAGCGTGCAGGCGCGGGCAAGCAACTGGCGGGCGTGCAGCCAGCCGGCCAGCGCCGCGCACAGGCGCTGCCCCGCGAAGGCCAGCGCTTCGGCATGCTCGACGCGCGACGGCAGTTCCAGGCCGGCGGCGAAGCTGGCGGGAAAGACGAAGGCGCGCTGCGGGTCGGGCAGTTCGCCGCGGGCGCGCAAGAGGTCGTCAACCGGTCCGTTGCCGATGCGCCGGCGCAGACCGGCGGCGGGCAGCCTGGCCAGATCGCCGAGGCAGCGCAGGCCGAAGGACTCGAGCCGGACGACGATCTCGGCCGGCCAGCCGGGCGTGGCACAGGGCAAGGCGGCCAGCGCGGCGTGCAGCCTGGCGGGCGTGTCGGCCAGGATTCCGGCGCCGGTGCGCGCCAGCCAGCGCGCACCGAGCGGGGTCGGTGCCACCGCCCAATCCACCGAATACGCCTGCCCGGCACAGCCGGCGAGCACGGCGTTGACGATGGCCGGCGCGCCGCCGAACAGGCGCAGGCAGCCGCCGATTTCGAGCAGCAGGGCATCCGGCGGCGCCAGGGCGAGCGTCGGCGTGAAGCGGCCGGCCCAGCAGGCGAGGTTTTCCAGCGCCTTCGCCTCGCGCGCCGGGTCGCGTTCGCAGACGCGCAGGCCGGGTTGCAGGCCGAGCGCGGTCGACAGCCGGTGGCCGGGTTCGACGCCGGCCACCGCTGCCGCCGGATCGCAGGCGAGAATGCGTCCGCGCGCCGCGACGGCGCTAGGCGGCTGGCGCAGGGGCAGCGCTTCCAGCGGCAACAACGGAAAATACAGGGCCAGCCACAACACGTCTGCTCCTTCCCGGCCGGGCGACCTCCAGCGCCAGCGGTTGCGATGCCGGCCGGCCGCGCCGCTTGAGGATGCACACCGACAATCCATCGGCACCAGCGGACAATGCGATGCGCAGCGGCGCCGGCGATGGCGCGGCGGCAGCGGCGGTCGACCGCCATAAACCGGCAAAAACGGGCCGCCCTTCGGCGGCGACCTGCAGGCGACGCAGCGAGCGCGCATCGATGCCCGCCTCCGGCCAGGCCAGCACGCCGGCGAAGCCGCCGCTGGCCAGCAGTTGTTCCAGGCACCACGCCACCTGCCGGCCGGCGCGCACGACCACCAGCCGTTCCGGCGCCAGCCCCGCCGCCGCCCAGGCCGGCGCGTGCGGCTGCCACGGCGGCGCCACCAGCGCCAGCCAGCCGCCATCACCCGACAACCGGGCGAGCGCCGGCAGCAGCAGGCTCATTTCGCCCAGGCCGTTGCGGTCGACCAGGAATTCGGTCAGGTTTCCGCGTGGCCAGCCGCCGCCCGGCAACTCGGCATCGAGTTCGGGATGGCCGCTGGGGATCGCCGCCTCGGGCAGGTCGGCCAGCGCGTCGCCGCGCCAGACGTCGCCCCGGGCGAGAATCTCCACCAGCGCGACCGGCGCCGGCGCGGAACTCACGACAACCGGGAAACCGCCCCGCGGATCAGCCCGACGGCGATGCCCTCGATGGCGAAATCGACTTCGCCCGGCCGCACGACGATGGGCTCGAAATCCGGATTCTCGGCGATCAGCTCGATATGGCCGCCGCGATGCTGCAGGCGCTTGACGGTGACTTCCTCGTCGAGGCGGGCGACGACGATCTGCCCGTCGCGCGCCTGGTCGGTCCGGTGCACGGCGAGCAGGTCGCCGTCGAAGATGCCGGCGTCGATCATCGACAGGCCGCGCACCTTGAGCAGGAAGTCGGCGCGCGGGTTGAACAGGTTGGCGTCGAGCGCGTAGCGGCCCTGCACGTTCTCGACGGCGAGGATCGGCGAACCGGCGGCGACGCTGCCGATCAGCGGCAGCCCGAGCTGTTCGACCAGCCGGATGCCGCGTGCCGAACCCGGTTCGAGGTTGATGACGCCCTTCCTGGCCAGCGCCTTGAGATGGTCTTCCGCCGCGTTCGGCGAGGCGAAGCCGAAGGCGGTGGCGATTTCCATCCGCGTCGGCGGCGCGCCGAGCACCTCGACGGTATTCCTGATGAAATCGAGAATTTCCTGCTGACGTGGCGTGAGTTTCATGGCATCCTCCGCAAAAAACCATTAACTGTATTTTTGTACAGTAAAGCAAAAAAAGCAAGCCATGGCTTTGCAGAAATCGCCAACCCCTTTCATACTCGCCCGCTCGCAAGCAACCTGACGACACGGAGTAATTCACATGCAGCAAAGGGACAATCACAGCAAGGTCATCGGCTATCTGCTCTGGCTTTTCGGCTTTCTCGGCGCGCACCGCTTCTATTACGGCAAGCCGGTGACCGGCACCATCTGGTTCTTCACGCTCGGCCTGCTCGGCATCGGCTGGCTGATCGACCTGTTCCTGATCCCGGGCATGGACCGCGACGCGGACCTGCGCTTCCGTTCCGGCGCCATCGACTACAACGTCGCCTGGCTGCTGCTGACCTTCCTCGGCATCCTCGGCGTGCACCGCATGTACCAGGGCAAATGGCCGACCGGTATCCTCTACCTGCTCACCGGCGGGCTATTCCTGGTCGGCATCCTGTACGATTTCTGGACCATGAACGAACAGATCTCCACGCGCAACGCCAGCCAGCCGGGCTGATCCGCCATGAAGCTCCAGGACCTCCCCGTCGGCGCCCGCTTCGAGTATCAGGGCCGCGTCTTCGTCAAGACCGGGCCGATCACCGCGACGGCGGAAGACGGCGGCCAGCGCATGATCCCGCGCTACGCCGATCTCCGGCCGCTCGATCCGCTCCCGGAAAGGCAACCGGCCAGCCGGCGCAAGCTCGACGAAGCCGCCGTACAGGCCGCGTTCGACGAGTTCTACCTCGCCTGTTCCCGGCTGGTGGACGAATTCTCGCGCCCGCAACTGGCCGCCGCCCGCCAGCGCTTTCTGGCCGCGCTCAAATAGCGCGCTGTGCGCCTCAGGGATTGACTGGCGCCCAGGGCTCGCGGGCGAAATAGGCTTCCATGCCGGGCTGGCGGTGCGGATTGCCGGCTCGGCCCCAGTGACAGGTCAGCCGCGCGTAGTTGTCGAGATCGCTACCGATCAGGCAAATCATCTCCATCGGCACACGTTTTCCCCAACTGAAGGCGAGGACATCCGCTTCGCCCGGATCGGCGCGCCGGATCACCCCGAAAATCCGGCTGCGCTGGCCACCGATCTCGCGGGTCAGCCGCAGTTGCTTGCCGATCAGTTCGATGCGGGCGGCGCCGGTGTAGGTCTGCGTGCTGTCCGGATGACGCCCGACCAGCCAGTATTTTCCCGGAACGAAATGCCACAGCGCCGATTCATCCACCTCGGCAGCGCGGCTAGCGGGCGCCAGCAGCAGACAGGCGAGGCCGAACCCCAGCCAGCGAACCCGCCGGCAACATGAGACGGATGTCATGCCCTTGCTCGCGGATGCCATCAGGTCGGCAAATCGAAGCCCTTGAGCTTGCGGTACATGTTAACGGCGTAGGAGTCGGTCATCCCGGCGACGAAGTCGGCCACCTGCAGCAGACGCACGTAGGGGTCGGGGTCGGGCTCGGCGGCGTGGCCGAGGAACTGCGCCGGCAGGAGCTTGAGCAGCATCTGCTCGCGGGTGGTCAGGCGGCCGTGCCCGGCCCCCGCCTCGACGGCATCGGCGAACAGGGCGAGCAGCGCGCCGAGCACCTCGAAGCCGGCCGTCTCGATCTCGAGCGCCGGCCGCGCCGTGTAGATGGTTTCCTTGGCCAGCTTGAGTACCGCCTGCAGCGGCACGGCGGCCGGCGAGCGGGCGAGGAGTTCGTCGTCGAAGCCGCCGTCGAGGATGGCTGCCTCGTTTTCCAGGAACACCGCCGCCGCGCTTTCAAGCAGGTGGCCGATGGCCTTGGCGCGCAGGTATTCGAGGCGTTCCTTGGGATCGTGCAGACGCGCCAGCCGGCCGCCATTCACCGCACTGCCGGCCAGTTCGCCGAGCAGGCATTGGGCATCGCGGTAGGGGACGAAGCCGAGTCGGGCCGCATCCTCGAGGTTGACGATCAGGTAGCAGGTGTCGTCCGCCACCTCGACCAGGAAGGCGAGTGGATGCCGGCGCCAGGCGCTGCCCGGAATCCGCTCGACGAGGCCGGTTGACCGCGCCACGTCGGCAAACGCTGCGGCGTCGTGCTGGAAGAAGCCGAACTTCTGGCCGCTCTTGCCGTCGAGCGCACTGGCGAGATGCGACGGCCGCGGATACTTGGTGAACGCCGCCAGCACCGCGCTGGTCAGTTGCAGGCCGGGATTGGCCGGGCATTGCAGGCGCGTCAGGATGCGGAAGCCCTGGGCGTTGCCCTCGTAGCGCTCGAAGTCGGCGCGCTGCGCCGGGGTGAAATCGTGGCGCTCGAGCAGGCCGGAGGTCCGGAACCATTCGCGGATGGCGTCCTCGCCAGCATGGCCGAAGGGCGGATTGCCGATGTCGTGCGCCAGGCAGGCGGCGGCGACGATGGCACCGAAATCCCCGGACTCGACGTTCTTCAATCCATGCCGGGCGATGATTTCGCGCCCGACAAGGGCGCCCAGCGAGCGGCCGACGCAGCTCGCTTCGAGGCTGTGCGTCAGACGGGTGCGGACGTAGTCGCTCTTGGACAGCGGGAAGACCTGCGTCTTGTCCTTCATGCGCCGGAACGCGGAGGCAAAGACGATGCGGTCGTAGTCCTGCTGGAAGGCGGTGCGCTCGGGCGTTCCCGGCACCTTGCCGGCGCCCGGGCGCTCGGCGGCGAGGAGTTTCTCCCAGGTCTTTCTTTGGCTCATGGCCACGAGTTTACCCGAGTCTCACTCCGTTTCGAGCACCGCCCGCACGTCGTCGGGCAGCGGCACCGAACGGCCGCTCCGCATGTCCATCCAGACGACCTTGGCCGCTCCTTCGGCGCACAACGTCCCGCCAACCGACATCTCGACATGGGTCTGAAAACTGGAACGGCCGGGATGGCCGACATACGTCCTGACGTTGACCGTTCCCGGATAGGTCATCGGCACGAGGAAGGTGCAACTCGCGTTGACGATCACCGGCCCCTCGCCGCCCGGACGCACCGGGAAGCGCATGGCCTCGATCCATTCGACGCGCGCCTGTTCCATGTAGCGGAAATAGACGGTGCTGTTGACGTGGCCGTAGGCGTCCATGTCGCCCCAGCGGATGGGTATCGTCGTCACGTGGATGAGTTTCTTGCGCTGTTCCATTGCCTGGCATGCCCGAGGGGTTGATCTGTACGCCTCCATACTGTACCGTATTGTTTACCCCACCGCAACCAAGCGAGGAGAGCATGGAACGCGAAGCAATGGAATTCGACGTCGTCATCGTCGGTGGCGGCCCCGCCGGCCTGGCCTCGGCGATCCGCCTGAAGCAGCTGGCGGCGGCAGCCGGCAGCGACCTCTGCCGTCTGCCTGATCGAGAAAGGTGCGGAAATCGGCGCCCACATCCTTTCCGGCGCCGTCCTCGACCCGCGCGCCCTCGACGAACTCCTGCCCAACTGGAAGAACGACGGCGCCCCGCTGAACGCGCCGGTCAGCGAGGACCGCTTCCTGATCCTGACCGAGACCGCCGCCACCCGCGTTCCCAGCAGCCTGCTGCCGGGCTGCTTCCACAATGAAGGCAACTACGTCATTTCGCTCGGCAACCTGTGCCGCTGGCTGGGCCAGCAGGCCGAGGGGCTCGGCATCGAGATCTATCCCGGCTTCGCCGGCGCCGAAGTGCTGTTCACCGACAGCGGCGCCGTCAGGGGCGTCGCCACCGGCGACATGGGGCGTCTGCACGACGGTTCCGAAGGGCCGAACTTCCAGCCCGGCATGGAACTGCATCGGCAAGTACACCTTCTTTGCCGAGGGCTGCCGCGGCCATCTCGGCAAGCAACTGATGGAACGCTTCCGCCTGAACGACGACGCCGACCCGCAGACCTACGGCATCGGCATCAAGGAGCTGTGGGACATCGCGCCGGACAAGCACCAGGTCGGCCTCGTCGTCCATAGCGGCGGCTGGCCGATGGAGCCCGACACCTACGGCGGCGGCTTTCTCTACCATCTGGAGAATAACCAGGTCGCGGTCGGCTTCGTCGTCGGCCTCGGCTACAGCAACCCGCACCTGTCGCCGTTCGATGAATTCCAGCGCTTCAAGACGCACCCGGAGATCCGCAAGTTCCTCGAAGGCGGCAAGCGTGTCGCCTACGGCGCCCGTGCGCTCGTCGCCGGCGGCCTGCAGTCGCTGCCGAGGCTGGTCTTCCCGGGTGGCGTGCTGGTCGGCGACGATGCCGGCTTGCTCAACGCCGCGCGCATCAAGGGCGCACACTGCGCGATCAAGTCCGGCGCGCTGGCCGCCGAGGCCTGCTTCGCAGCCCTCGGCGCCGGCCGTCAGGGCGACGAACTGAGCACCTATCCGGAAGCCTTCCGCAACAGCTGGCTGTACGAGGAACTGCACAAGACGCGCAACTTCAAGCCGTGGATGGCCAAGGGCCTGAAGCTCGGTTCACTGATGTTCGGCATCGACCAGATCCTCTTCCGCGGCAAGGCGCCGTGGACGCTGAAGAACAAGAAGGCCGACCACCTCAAGCTGAAGCCGGCGGCCGAATGCGTGCCGATCGCCTACCCGAAACCGGACGGCGTGCTCACCTTCGACCGCCTGTCGTCGGTCTTCCTCTCGAGCACCAACCACGAGGAGAACCAGCCCTGCCACCTGCAACTGAAGGATGCGGCGGTGCCGGTCAGCGTCAACCTGGCCGTTTACGACGCTCCCGAGGAGCGCTTCTGTCCGGCCGGCGTCTACGAGATCCTGCGCGATGAGTCGGGCGGCAACCCGCGGTTGCAGATCAATGCCCAGAACTGCGTGCATTGCAAGACCTGCGACATCAAGGATCCGACCCAGAACATCAACTGGGTCGTGCCCCAAGGGGGCGAGGGGCCGACCTATCCGAACATGTGATGGCTTATAATTCGCCCTTGGGTCGAACCCCCTGGGAGAACATCGAATGGGCTTTCTCGCCGACAAGAAAATCCTGATCACCGGTCTGCTGTCCAAGCATTCCATCGCCTATGGCATCGCCAAGGCGTGCCACCGCGAAGGCGCGCAACTCGCCTTCACCTACCAGACCGAGCGCTTCGAAGACCGCATCAGGAAGTTCGCTGCCGAATTCGGCAGCGACATCACCATTCCCCTCGATGTCAGCAGTGACGAGCAGATAGACAACCTGTTCGTCGAACTCGGCAAGCGCTGGGATGGCCTCGACGGCCTCGTTCACTCGATTGCCTACGCGCCGACCGAAGCGATCGAAGGCGATTTCCTGAACGGCATCTCGCGCGACGCCTTTCGCATCGCTCACGAGATTTCCTCCTACAGCTACCCGGCGCTGGCCAAGGGTGCCCGCCCGATGATGCAGGGCCGCAATGCTTCACTGCTCGCCCTCTCCTATCTCGGCGCCGAGCGCACCATGCCCAACTACAACACGATGGGCCTGGCCAAGGCCAGCCTCGAAGCGGCCACCCGCTACCTGGCCTTCTCCCTCGGCCCCGAAGGCATCCGCGCCAACGCCATCTCCGCCGGCCCGATCAAGACGCTGGCCGCCTCCGGCATCGGCAACTTCGGCAAGCTGCTCTCCTACAACGCGCATCATGCCCCGCTGCGCCGCAACGTGACGATCGACGAAGTCGGCAATGCCGCCGCCTTCCTGCTCTCCGACCTCGCCAGCGGCATCACCGGCGAAATCCTCTATGTTGACGGCGGCATGAACACGACGGCGCTCGGCAACGCGGACCCGCTGCCGACCTGAACGCCTGCCGCGGTCGACCCGCGAAAATGGGCAAAAAAACGCCGATCGACCGATCGGCGTTTTTCGTTGCGCGGCGCCTGGCGGCGCCGGCGTGCTCAACGCTCCTTCGTTTCCAGCGCCGCCTTGTTGATCTCGACCTTGTAGCGGCTGCGCAGCGCGGCGAGATAGCCCTGCACGTCCTCCTGCATCCCGAGCGTCGCCAGCTGGCGCATCAGCGCCTGCCGGCGGGCGTCGTCGAGTGCCGCGCCGGCATCGACCTTGACCAGCTTGAACAGCGCGTAGCCGCTGCCGGGCAGGACGACACCGGCATAGGACGGCAGCTTGCCGGTTTCCATGCGGAACACCGCCGGCGCTGCCGGCTGCGGAATCTGGCGCGGGTCGAGGCGCGAAACGCCCTTGGCCGGACCCCAGGCGATGCCGTCCTCACCCTTCTTCAGCGCTTCCAGACGTGCCTCGCCGTCCTTGACCGCCATCGCCTGCGCCTCCTGGCGCCGCAACATCGTCTCGATGGGGCCCTTGACGCCGTCGAACGGCTGTTGCGCCGCCGGCATGTACTCCAGGATGCGGGCAGCGACCAGCGTGTTCTGGGCAATCTCGACGGCTTCGGTATTGCGCTTGTTCTTCAGCGAATCCTCGCCGAACAGCGCAGCGAGCACCTTTTCGTTGCCGAGCGGGCCGGCGGCCGGATTCGCCTGGCGGCCCAGCCAGCCGGATTGCTGGACCGTCAGCTTGAACTTGTCGGCGGCCGGCTTGAGGCTGTCGGACTGCTCGTAGACCAGGTTGCTGAACGCTTCGGCGGCTTCGGCGAACTTGCGCGAGGCGGCGGTTTTCTTCAGTTCCGCCTCGATCTCGCCCTTCACCTCGGCAAGCGGCTTTTCCTTGCCCTCGTGAATGCCGGTCAGCTTGATGATGTGAAAACCGAAATCGGATTCGACGATGCCGGAGACCTCGCCGTCCTTGAGCTTGAAGGTCGCTTCCTCGAACGGCTTGACCATCATGCCGCGACCGAAGAAGCCGAGGTCGCCGCCCTTGGCCGCCGAACCCGGGTCGTCCGAATTCTTCCTGGCGAGGTCGGCGAAGCCCGCCGGGTTCTTGCGGACCTCGATCAGGATTTCCTCGGCCTTCGCCTTGGCCTTGTCCTTGCCGAGCTTTTCCGAGGCGATCAGGATGTGGCTGGCACGGCGTTCCTCGGGTTGCGTGAAGCGGTCCTTGTGGCCGTCGTACCAGGCCTTGATCTCGGCATCGCTGACCGCCAGCTGGGCGCCGATCGTCTCCATCGACAGCACCACGTATTCGGCCCGCGCCTGCTCGGGCGTCTCGAACTGCTTGCCGTTCGCATCGTAGAACTTCCTGGCGGCATCGTCAGCCAGCTTGACCTTGTCGAGGTTGGCATCCAGTCCGATGCGGAATTCCTGCACCTCGCGCTTCTCGGTCTGCATCGCCAGGATGCGGTCGCCGACGGCACGCGCCATCAGGCCGGACTGGCCGACCGCGCCGGCCAGTTGCTGCAGCGTCAGGTCCTGGCGCAACTGCGCCTCGAAGCCGGCCGGCGTCATGCCCTGCGCCGCCAGGGCGGCTTCATAGCGCTCGCTGGAGAAGCGACCGTCGACCTTGAAGGCATCGATCCCGGCGATCGCCCGGCGAATCGCGTCGTCGCTGGCGAACATCTTGTTGCGCGACGCCTCGAGCATCAGCAGGCGCTGGTCGACCAGGTCGTCGAGAATCGTCTTGCGTGCCTCGGGCGTGTCGAGCAGCTTGGGATCGAACTGCGCACCCATCTGCGTACGCAGGCGCTCCCGCTGGTCACGCAGGGCCTGCTGGAACTGCTGCTGGCTAATCTTGACATCGCCGATGCTGGCCACATCGTCGCCGGTGCCGACGTTGCGGACATAGGACTCGACGCCGAAAAAGGCGAAAGGCAGGGTGATCAGTGCCAGAAATATCTGGACGATCTTCTTGTTGTTGCGGACTGCGTCGAACATGAGAGGAAAAACCCTAGAGATGCATTCAGGAGGGCGAACCCAAGTTCGCCGGAAGCGCGCATGATACCGTAGTTTGGCCGCCCCTCATTTGCTCGCCGGCGGCTCGCGTACTGGTGCGCCCGGAGGGACTCGAACCCCCGACTGTGTGAATTGCAGGCAGTGAACGATACCTCTCCCCCTGAATACCGCATACGGCACGGCAAGAAGGTCAAGAATGACCTCGACAACTGGAAGCCGTCGGAGTGGGTATTTTTCAGCAAAACCGCCGATTCCGGCCACATCGTTGAGCCGCGCATCGGTCATAACCGTGCCCTTGCCTCCGCCGGATTACCTGACCTGACTTTGCACGGCCTTCGTCGCAGCTTTGGCACGTTGGCCGAATGGGTGGAATGCCCGGTCGGCATCTCTGCGCAAATCATGGGCCATAAGCCATCTGCGCTCGCCGAAAAGCACTATCGCAAGCGCCCTCTCGACCTGTTGCGGATGTGGCATACCAAGATCGAGGCATGGATTCTGAAGCAGGCATCTATCTCCGTAGCGCCCGTACAGCAGAAATCACAGTCAGTGAATTTGGCTTGATACCATTTTGGGAGCGTGCTACATTGAGCCATGAGAATCATCGCCCTCAGAACTTTGCGTGATTTTTGGATACGCCACCCACAGGCAGAGATTTCGCTACGTGGCTGGTACGCCGAAGTCAGCCATGCTGAATGGACGACACCGGCCGACATCAAGGCAGTGCATCGGAATGCCAGCTTTCTGTCAAACAACCGGGTTGTGTTCAACATCAAGGGCAACGACTTCAGACTGGTCGTCGCTGTTCGCTACACGCAGGGATTGATGTTCGTTCGATTCGTCGGCAGCCATGCCGAGTATGACCGTATTGATGCAGCAACCATTTAGGAGCACCGTCATGACTATCCGACCGATCCACACTGAAGCTGAGTATCAGGCTGCGCTGGCCCAGATCGAATCGCTCTGGGATGCCCCCGATGCCAGCGAAGCTGCAGACCAGCTCGAACTGCTCTCCATGCTGGTCGAGGTGTACGAAAAGCAGCACTTCCCGATTGAAGCGCCTGACCCCATCGACTTCCTGAATTACGTCATGGAAACCCGGGGACTGGCTCGTAAAGATCTGGAACCTTACATCGGGCCGCGTGGGCGTGTTTCCGACATCCTGAACCGGGTGCGGCCGCTTACGCTGGACATGATCCGCCGCCTATCCTCCGGGCTTGGCTTGCCTGCCACTGTGCTAATTCAGGATTACCCCCTGCGCTCGGAAGCGGCATAAAAATGGAACTTTGCGATGATTGGATCGCAGCGCCCGAAATCGAGGAGGTAGTCCACGATCTCGGGCCGCACGGCACGCTGCTGCATGCGCGCGACGGCATGGTGGGTCACCGGCATGCTCAACATGGTCTTCTCCTCTCGTGTTCATGTGAAAACAGTATGCGGCGAAAGGGGCTCGCCGGCTGCGCCTGGCGGATCAGGACGTGCCCTCTTCCTCATGGATCGGGACTGCCGCCCTCGATTGGCGAGAACTGATCCAGCACCGCCCTCCGGGTTTCAGCGACCCCGCAAGACGCCGGCCTGGCGACGCAGGTAGGCCGGGGTCTCGAACGTCGCGTAGTAGCGGTCCTGCTCACCGTAGATGGCATGAGCCAGCGCAAGGCGGTCGGCTTCGAAGCTGGCGACGCCGGCGAGACGGTTGAAGAGGGTCTGTAGGCGCTGCATCATGGTCGGGCTCCTGTCGTTGTCGGATGGAGTCATGATGCGGGGTCACGGGCTCAATACGTGGGCCCGTTAAAATTTCATTCACGTGGGTTCGCATCCTCCTGGGCCGATGCTCTTCGCCACCCTCGGGATCACTACGTCTGGCCATAGGCCGACCCGGATGTCCTTTAGCGCGCTCCGGTCTGGCAGCGTATCCGCAAGGTCCGCTCATCGGGCACGCTTGGGAGCGTCTCTTCAGGTAGTCGGTGAGAACTTCCGCTTGCTTTGTCGAACCGATAGACGACCATGACGTCGCCTCGAACGTGACTGCTCTCCATTCAGGCAAAGTCCGGCGCCGACTCGCCTGATGCTAGCCGCTGTTTCGCCGCCAGACGCTCGCCAACCAAGGCTGCTGCTCCATGGGGAGCCCAGCAGGGCGATAGTAGTGTTCAATTTCCGAGAATCCGGCAGCGGTAAGGTAGCCGCGCCACGTTGCAAGATCGTAATAGGCACCGTAGCGATCGCCCTGGATGCTTTCCTCGTTGTTGCCGCGTGGATTTGAACTGAACAGGACGCCACGGGGTTTAAGCGTGGCACGCAACTGCTCCAACACGCTCGGCAACATCGATTTCGGAATGTGAAACATCGAAGCGTTGGCGAACACGCCGTCAAAGAAGGCTTCAGGCAGCTCGAGCTGTCGAAAGTCTTGCTGCCAGACCTCGCAGCCGCTGTGGGCGCGGGCCATGGTTGCCAAGGCAGGCGCACCTTCCAGCCCAATCGCACGATGCCCATGCTGTACAAAGGTTTTCAGGTCGCGCCCGGGGCCGCAGCCGAAGTCCAGCAGGGTGAAGGGCGGCTCGGCCAGAATATTGCGCAGCAACGCATCAATGTTTTGGGAAACGTCGTGGTCGCGCGTACCCTCCCAAAAAGACTCGGCACGCATGTTGTAATGATCGAGGGTGCAATCGAGGATGGCCTGCTGGACATGCTGGTCAGTGTTCATCGGATTCGACCATTGGTTTCCGGAGTGTGCGGGCAGACATGCGGTTCCGCGCAGCCCCATCGAAATGGAACTGCCGACGACGGTCTGGATGAGGGTCGTGTCGCCGGGCAGCCGGGCAGCCGGCAGAGGGCTGATCTGTAACCAGCGCTATCTGGCGTTCCTGTCCAGCCTGGACGACCCCAGCGCCGGCGAACGTGATTTGCAGCGACTGAGTCAGCCCCGCGTGGGCACCGATCCAAGCGTCAAGGGCTTGAATTTCTTCGACGTCACCGAGCAAACCCTGTTGCGAACCATGCAGCACGGCGAGTTCAATATCCATGGTTGGCGTCGAGCCGATCTGCTGGCGTACTTGCACATCACACCATGGGCGATGTCGCGCCAACTCAAACGGCTTTGCTTGCTCGGACTGATCAAAAAAGTCGCTCATACCTATCGCTATTACCTCACACGCATGGCTCGCGCTGCCATCGCCGCTGCATGCTCGCTGACACGCTTCAACCTCGTCCCCGCCATGGCTGCTCCGCATTGAATTCTTCGCATGATCCGTCAAGACTGGAACTGTTAGTGACTAAATCCTTCGGGGGTTGGGATACCCTCCGAAGGGTTCTGTAGTAATTCTCTTAGGCCAGGTTAGGCAGGGGTATCCGGTGACGCTCTCCCGCTCAGAGTGACCTGGATGTCCTGACCGGGTTCGCCACCAACCAGGAGGTAGGCCCAGGCCGTATTGTAGCCGGCGGCGTGTACGGTTTTATCCTGCCTGCCATATTCCAGGAGCGTGAATTCCCGATCATAGAGATACCAGACACCGGCTCCGGCAATGGTCAGGCTCGAGGCTGCCGGCAACCGGCGCCACTCGCCCAGGCCCTCGTGGCCAATGGTCACCGGTCTCTGACCCCACTCCAGAGGCGATACGGTCGCCAGCGGACGGTACCGGAGGCTCCCCCAGATGACCCATTCCTCGCCGTCCCGGTCCTCGATCACCAAATTGTTAAGACCCCAACCGTTGTCGAGGGGAATCTTGAGGCACATGCGGGCGCGATCGTCGCTCTCCCGCGGATCCACGATCTGTACCAGTTCTATTCCCGCTGTATTCACCAAAGCGGCCAGATAGCCCTCCAGACCCTGGATCTGTCCCAGGCCGAACAGGGGCGACTGGCGGCCCAGGGCCAGGAAGGCGCTGTAAAGGTCATTGACCATCAGCCAGCGTTGACCGACTCGCGCCTGCCATCGGGCCGACAGGGGCTGGCCGGCGGGCAGGTCATGGCTATCGGGGAGTTCCATTTTGTAATGCCCGAGCCCGCCGGGCATGCGTACCGCCAGGTAACGGCGACCGGCGGTTACGACTAAGCGGTAAGCGATTTCCGGACGGTTTTCAGCCACCCAGCAACCGTCCTGGCGCAGTTTGAGGCCCTCGATAGCAGGCTGCCATTGACCGTTGATGAAATTCGACAGGGTCAGGGTACGGTCGGCCTGGGCCTCCAACCGGCGCAGGCCATAGCTGCTGGCGTAGAGGCCGGCGATGGCTGCCAGGTCTTCGTCGCTGACCGGGATGGCTGGCAGTGCGGCGGGTTCCAGCGGCGCGGGAACGCTGGTGATACTCCCGCGCTCGGCCAGGGCGTCGAGCAGGATACGCTCGGCCAGGACGCCGGCGATGGTTGCCATAGCCAAGCCGTTGGTAAGAATGACCGCGACCGCAAGTCGCTCGTCGGGGGCGACGATGAAATAGCTGTGATAATGATCGGCATCGCCCCCCTTGTACCAGGCGGTCACCCCGACCGCCGCCAGTCCGCCCTGGCGAACGCCGTCCCAGCCGAGGCCAAAATGCACAGAGTGGTCCGTGATCGGGTTGAACGGCAAATTCACGGTCTGGTCCCGACCCATCTCGGCCACGGCCTCAGTGGAGAGGATGCGCCGGTCCCCCAGACGGCCGCCGTTGAGGAACAACATCGCCAACCGTCCCATGTCGCTCGGCGTCGAAAAGAGGCCGCTGGCATAGACGTTGACATATTCCTGCGGCTCGGGCCGACCCGCGCTATCCAGCGCGGGGGCAAAGCTGCCGGAGTCAAATGGTTCCAGGGCGAAGCGACTGTGATTCATACCCAGGGGTTCCAGGATTTCCTGTCTCGACGAAGTCGGTGTAGGGCTGACCGGTCACCGCAGCGACCAGCAGTTCGATCAGCGTGAAGCCGTCGTTGCAATAGACAGCCATCTCGCCCGGTGCGTGCTTCAGGCGTTCGTTAGCCAGCGCGTCCCGAAACTGGGCGGCATAGCCGTAAAACGGGATCAATGGTAAGGACGTTGGGAAAATGGGTACCATGCAAGCCGGACGAATGGTTGAGCAGCATGCGCACGGTGATGTCGCGATACGCTTCGCCGTCGGCCATGCGGAAGTCGGTTACATAGCGCACCAGCGGGGCATCGAGTTCGATCAGCCCGCGATCGACCAGGATCATCGCAGCGACTGCTGCGATAACCTTGCTGCAGGAGGCGATGCAAAAGAGGGTTTCCGTGGTCGGCGCCAGGCCTCGGGTCTGGTCGATCGACCCAAAAGCCTCAGCCCAAAGAATGCGCTGGTCATCGACCAGGGCGACCGTGATCGCGGAGGTCTTACTCTCGCTGTTGGCCAGTTCCTTGAGGATGTCGGCGCGGGCATCGGTGATGGTGGCTTCGCAGGTGAGCGGGAGTCGGTCGGTGACGGGGGTAGTCGGGGTGGTCATAGGGAGCCTTTTATTTAGAAAGAATGATAGTAAATCCAATCTCTTACGCTGAAGTATCCTCCCCGTCCGGGGGCGCAGTCAAGGCTCGGTTCAAACCTTTCTGACCTCTGAAGGGTGAACGGGACGCCGAAATCGGCCTAAAATCGGCCTATCGGGAGGAAATGAAGGTGGTTTTCGTGATAGGAAGAGGGAGGGGTTCTCGCGAGCGCCACGGCCTGGCCGCCGACTTCCCCCTGGCTCAGGACCCGGACGTGCTGGACACCTGGTTCAGTTCCGCCCTCTGGCCCTTCTCCACCCTGGGCTGGCCAGAGGACACCGAACGCCTGAAGGCCTTCTACCCCACCTCGGTGCTGGTCACGGGCTTTGACATCATCTTCTTCTGGGTGGCCCGCATGATCATGATGGGCCTCAAGTTCATGGGGGAGGTGCCCTTCCGCGAGGTTTACATCCACGGCCTGGTGCGCGACGCCCACGGCGACAAGATGTCCAAGTCCAAGGGCAATGTCCTCGACCCCATCGATCTCATCGACGGCATCGAGCTGGAGCCCCTGGTGGCCAAGCGCACCGGCGGCATGATGCAGCCCCACCTGGCGGACAAGATCGCCAAGGCCACCCGCGCCGACTTCCCCAACGGTATCCCCAGCTTCGGCACCGATGCCCTGCGCTTCACCTTCGCCGCCCTGGCCAGCACCGGCCGCGACATCAAGTTCGATCTGAACCGCACCGAGGGCTACCGCAACTTCTGCAACAAGCTGTGGAACGCCTCGCGTTACGTCCTCATGAATTCCGAGGGCCAGGACTGCGGTCTGTCCGGCCCCCTCGAGTTCTCCGCCGCCGACCGCTGGATTCGCGACCGCCTCCAGACCACCATCGCCAGCGTGGACGAGGCCATCCGCGGCTACCGCTTCGACCAGGCCGCCCAGGCCCTGCACGAATTCACCTGGAACCATTTCTGCGACTGGTACTTGGAGTTGACCAAGCCCACCCTCACCAGCGAGGCCAGTTCCGACGCCGCCAAGCGCGGCACCCGCCGCACCCTGGTCCGGACCCTGGAGACCTTGTTGCGCCTGGCCCACCCCATCATGCCCTTCATCACGGAGGAGATCTGGCAGAAGGTCGCCCCCCTGGCGGGCACCCAGGGCGATACCATCATGCTGGCCCCCTACCCCGTCGCCGATCCCAGCCTGGCGGACCCCGCTGCCGTGGCGGAGATGGACTGGGTCATGCAGTTCATCCTCGGCGTCCGCCGCATCAAGGGCGAGATGAATATCCCACCGGGCAAGCCCCTGCCGGTGTTCATCGAACACGCCGGCCCCCAGGACCTGGCCTGGCTGGAGGCCAGCCGGCCCTACCTGGACTTTCTGGCCCGCACAGCGTCCATCAGCATCCTAAGCGAAGGCGAGACTGCCCCCGAGTCCGCCATCTCCCTGGTCGGGGAGATGAAGGTCCTCATCCCCATGGCCGGCCTCATCGACAAGGAGGCCGAACTCCAGCGGCTGGCCAAGGAGATCGCCCGTATCGAGGCCGATGTGGAACGGCCCGGGGCAAGCTTGCCAACCCCAGTTTCGTCGACAAGGCCCCGCCCGCCGTAGTCCAGAAGGAACGCGACAAGATCGTCGAGCAAGAGGCAGCCCTGGCCAAGCTGCGCGAGCAGGAGGCGAAGATCGGCGCCTTGTAAATTAAGAACCAAAATACTCATGCCAAAACCCACGGCAGAGCCGAGGGTTTTCTTGTCTTAATATGGCCGCCGCCGTAAATGCAACCGGTAGAGGGGCCCGGAGATCGCTATGTCGAAGAGGGTGAAGGCGGCCACCATCGGGGCTATGTCCAGCCACCCCAGGCCGAAAGGCCCGGCCACCGCCAGCAGGGGCAGAAGGGATTCGGGGACCTGATCCAGGCCGGTGGCCTTGTCACCTGGTTTGAGCCCCAGGCGGCGTTTGATGAAGCTAGACAAGGCATCGCCCACCATCGCCAGCAGGCCGATCAGGGCTCCCAGGCCTGCGCCTAGGCCAAGCAGGCAGGCCAATACCATCGTCGCCAGTACCGCTCCCGCCAGGCCCCGCAGGGTGATGTGCCCACCCAGCAGGGGGCGGCCATCGGGGTGCATCCGGCCGCCATCAAGGGGCCAATCCCAGAGCGGGCCCAAGGCCCAGGCCAGCAGAATCGGAGCCCCGTTGGCGGCGATGAGTAAAAGCAACAAGCCCAATTTTTCCCACATGTGGTCCCATCTCTCGCGCCGCGGCAGGTTTCTTGATGTAGATTATGGTCGAATCTCGAACATCCGCCCTCCCCCGCCCTAATCTAGCCGGCGGGGTCATGGAGTTCCACCATGCACCCACCGCTTTCGCGCTTGCTCCTGGCCCTCGTCCTTGGGGTTCAGACCCTCCTCACCTTCGCCCAGCCGCAAACCCCCATCCAAAATCCAGCCCAAGCCCCAGGCCCGGCCGCCGTCCCCGCGACACCCCCCCCCGCACGCGACCAGATGCCGGGGATGACGGAGCCCTCCCTCTGGGACAAGTCCCTGGGCACGGCCGGGGACCTCTGGCGGGGGACCAAGGAGAGCGCCGGGCGCTGGTTCGAAGGCTCCCAGCACGGCGCCGAGACTCTCTGGCAAGGCTCCAAGCAGACCGCTGGCTCCGCCTGGGACACCACCCGACGCTACCTGGGGCCGGACCCCCAGGCCAATTTCGCCCGCCTCTGGGATGGCGTCCTGCCGACCCTGGAAGAGACGCTCGCCCTCCAGGAACGTCAGGCCAACCTGCCGGAGAACCGCTGGTTTGGCGACGACCAGGCCAGCAACCAGGCGGAGATCGACCAACTCCTCGACCAGGCCGTCGCCATCCTCTCCAGCTCCAACACCCAGGACCATCGGCAGCGCATCCGCGTCCTGCAGCAGGAGATCGCCAGCGCCCGCCTGGACCTGGCCGAATATCGCCGCCAGCGCGTCTCCGCGCCCTCGGACTCCCTGGTCAAGAAAACGGTCGGGGACTATGACGAGGCCATCGCCGACCGCCAGGCCGACATCGCCCGCTACGAGGCGAACCTGGCGACCGTCAAGCGCGAATTCGCCGCCGAACTCCGGGCCATGGGCCTGGAACTGAGCGACGACCAACTGGATTTCATGCTCTCCACCGTGGTCGGCGATAACCTCATCGACCTGGGCATCCTCTTCGACAACGTCAAGGCCATCACGGCCCAGCTCGAACGACTGGTGGAGGAAAGCGGCGAGGACCTGCAGAGCGCGCGGCGTTATTACGGCCTCTACGTCGTCCTGCTCAAGAGCCTGCGTCAGATGCATCTCCAGGTGGAACAGGCCATCGCCAACCACTACATCCCCCGTATCGACGCCATCGCCGAGCGCGCCCGGGACCTCTCCACCCAGACCCAGGCCCTCCTCAGGCAAGCGCCCGAGAAGCGGGAGATCCTCGTCGCCAATCTCGATGCCCAGCGTCTCACCATCGAGGCAGCGGGGGTCTACCGCCAATATCTCGACGAACAGGGCCGCCAGATCACCGCCGCCCGGGTCGCCCTGGAGACCGACATCGCCACCGCCTGGAATACCTACGAGACGGTGCGCGTCTCCGGCGAGCTGGTCGGCATCGTCAAGGCCAGCCGCAAGCTCCTGGACGGCCTCATCAGCCGCCAGGTCCCCAAGCCGCGCCCCTTCCGCAACCTGGAAATGCAGCGCGAATTCGAAAAGCTCACCGAGCAGTTGCGCACGGGCGGGGGCTTGGGGGAGAAGTAGATGCCCCGGCCTCGATGTTCGATCAGTCGGCCAATTCCTGACGAACCTACGGCAAGCTCGCATTGCTAGCCCATCTTTAACATGACCCCCTTGATAATCACCCCCAGATGGGACCTAACCCTTTGATCCGTATATACACGCCTGCCGAAAACCGCAATGTAGTGCCAAGTTATTCAATAGGGTCAGAGTAAAGCGAGTGCCGGGTGTCGTAACGTACCGGGATGTACAACCGTCGCACCCATACCAGTAACAGCGCCACCGGGGAGCGCTACACCACCCACCGTCGGGTGCCGTCCGCGCGCCTGGGCGGCCGGGTGCGGCAGGTCACCCTGCTCAACCTGGGCCGCCAGTTCGCGTTGCCGCCGGAGGCGTGGCCGGCACGCTGCGCGCGGCTGGAGGAATTGCGTAGCGGCCAGGGCGCCTTGTTGGCCGGCGCCGGGCCCGTCGAACGGGAGGCGCAGCGGCTGTTCGCCCGGTTGCTGGCGCGTCAGGGCGAGGCCCCCCAGACTGGCGGCCCCGCGGGCGGCCCCGCGGGCGGCGATATGCAGGCGGTCGACGCGCTGGAGCTGAGTCGCCCGCGCAGCGTCGGGGTGGAGTCGGTGGCGCTGTGGGCGATGGCGGAGGTGAATTTTGTCGCACTGCTCCAGAGCTTGGGGCTGAGCGGCCCGCAACGGGCGCTGATTGTCGGGGCGGTGGTCGGGCGCATGGCGGCGCCGGGTTCGGAACGGGCGACCCACCACTGGCTGAGTGAGCGCAGTGCGTTGGGGGAATTGCTGGAGGTCGACTTCGCGACCCTCCCCCGGCACCGTTCTATCGCGCGGCGGACCTGCTGATGCGGCACCGGGCGGTGATCGAGCAGACGGTCTTTACGCGCGTCAGTGACCTGTTCGGGCTGGACTGGACGGTCACCCTCTATGATCTGACCAACACCTTCTGTGAGGGGGCGGCGGTGGGTAACCCCAAGGCGCAGCGCGGACACACCAAGGAGCAGCGCAGCGACTGCCCGCTGGTGACCCTGGGGCTGGTGCTCGATGGCAGTGGCTTGGTGCGCCGCTCCCAGACCTTCGACGGCGCGGTGAGCGAGGGCACCACCCTGGACGGCATGCTGCAGGGCTTGGGGGCGCCGCGCGGCGCCCTCGTAGTGATGGACGCCGGTATCGCGACCGCCGACAACCTCCGCTGGCTGCGCACTCAGGGTTACCGCTATCTGGTGGTCAGCCGCGAGCGCCAGCGCCAGTTCGATGCCACCGCGGCCACGTCGCTGGCGACGGCCAGTGGTGAGGCGTTGGCCATCCAGCGGGTGGTCGACCCCGACGCTGAGGAAGTGCGGCTGTATTGCTGTTCCGAATGCCGGGCCGGCAAGGAGCAGGGGATCTCAGAGCGTTTCACCCAGCGCTTCGAAACCGACTGGCAAGCCCTGCATGACGGCTTGGCGCGGCCACGCACCACCAAGCAGATCGACAAGCTCTGGGAACGGATCGGGCGCCTGAAAGCCAAGGGCCATGGGGTGGGTCAACACTATGTCATTGAGATTGTTCCGGATGCCACGGGTAAGCTCGCTACGGCGATCCGCGCAACGCCAGCCGGTCGCTGGGACCCTGCTGACCCACCCCGGGGTCTACTGCCTGCGCACCCATGAATTGACCTGGGACGCCGAGCGCCTGTGGCGGACCTATACCATGCTCACCGACGTGTAGGCCGTGTTCCGGTCCCTGAAATCCGAATCGGGCTTGCGCCCGATCTATCACCGCACCGAGGCGCGGGTCGACGGCCACCGGTTCATCTCGGTGCTGGCCTATCAATTCGTGCAACTGATCCGTCGCCGCTTGCGCGCGCACGGCATCAGCGACCGCTGGTCGACCGTGCGCGACCGCCTCGCCGGCCAGAGCCGGGTGACCGCTACCTTCCGCCGGGCGGACGGGCGCACCCTGCATGTGCGCAAGGCGACCCGCGCCGAGCCGGCGCCACTGGCGATCATCCAGGCGCTGGGCAGCGATCCCAGCCCGGGCGGGATACAGAAAATGCTGGTCTGAATCGTCCGGTTTCACAAAATTTCACGAATGTAGTGCCACTGACCGATTTATTCCGCTGTAAGCAAATGATCTTAAGAGAGAAATAATCTTAGGTGTTAAACTTGGGCTAGGTTCCCCCGACTACAGCCGCCGTCCGATTTGATTTCCCTATCCCCAGGGAACCCGGACCACGCTCCGAAA
>CAVTQL010000014.1:0-107026 GCA_963736845.1 uncultured beta proteobacterium | reverse complement strand
TCATCGGCGTCATCGCCAAGCTGCTGCATCCGGGCCGGGACAACATGGGCTTCATCATGACCGTCGTGCTCGGCATCGCCGGCTCGTTCCTGGCTGGCGTCATCGGCCAGTTCCTCGGCTGGTACCAGGCCGGCGAAGGGGCAGGCTTCATCGCCTCGGTCATCGTCGCCATCCTCCTGCTGTGGGCTTACGGCAAGATACGTAGCGGCAATTCCTGAAGCGAAGCAAGCCGTCATGACCACTATCGCCGCGACCATGCGGTCCGACGCGCCGCCGTCCGACCGCGGGCGCCTGCTGCGCGAGGAATGCCGTGCCGCCGCCCGGCGGCGTGCCCTGCTTGCCGCCGCGACGTCGCTGATCCCGATCCCCGGCATCGACCTTGCCACCGATGTCGCCGTGATGCTGCGCCTGATCGGACGCATCAACGAGAGCTTCGGCCTGAGTGACGAGCAGGTCGCGCAACTGTCGCCCGCGCGGCAGGCCCTGGTCTACCGGCTGCTTTCGGCTGCCGGCGGCACCCTGGCGACGCGGCTGGCAACGCCGGCGCTGCTGGCGCGCATCGTGCGCATCGTCGGCGTCCGCCTGACGGCGATGGAGGCGGCGCGCTTCGTACCGGTCGCCGGCCAGATCGTCGCCGCCGGCATCGGCTACTGGTCGGTCAACACCGTGGCGATGCGCCACATTGCCCGCTGCGAGCGCCTGGTCGCCGAGATCGAGAGCAGCGGCGGCCCAGCCGAGCAACCGTCCTGATCGCCAAGTGCGATGAGGCGACGGATCCCGGCTTGACCCGTGCCTGGCGATGGCCTTGAGTTTCGCCATGCGCAGCGGCGCGGCGGACAGCTCGGCGTTGGCGGCGCCTGACAACACCTCGGGCCGTCGCGGCGGATCGCGCTATTATTCGCTCCCCGTCATCCGTCCCCAACCTGGAGATCACGCCATGGGATTCATCTGGACCATCGTTCTCGGCTTCGTCATCGGCGTTCTCGCCAAGCTGCTGCATCCGGGCAACGAGAACATGGGCTTGATCGCCACCGTGCTGCTCGGAATCGGCGGCTCGTTCGTCGCCGGCGCGGCCGGCCAGTACCTGGGCTGGTATCAGGCAGGCGAAGGTGCCGGCTTCATCGCCTCGGTGGTTGCAGCCATCTTGCTCCTGTGGGTCTACGGCAAGGTGCGCGGGAAATGAAGGCGCGCCGCATCCCCCTGGTCGGCGGCCTGCTTGCCCTGGCCTGCGCGGCGCCGGCACCCGCTGGCCCGACCGTCGAGCTGAGCGCCGAGGCGAGCCGGCCGGCCGCCAACGACGTGGTTCAGGCGACGGTCTATGCCGAGGCGACCGGCAGCAACCCGGCGGAACTCGCCCGCCGCATCAACCAGGAGGTCGCCGAGGGCATCCGTGTCGCCAAGGCGCGCAGCGGCATCTCGGTCAAGAGCGGGCGCCAGAGCACCATGCCGGTCTACGCCAAGGATCGCCGCATCGAGGGCTGGCGCATGAGTTCCGAGTTCGTCCTCGAGTCGCGCGACGCTGCGGCCGTATCGGAAACGCTCGGCCAGTTGCAGCAGATGCGCTTGCTGGTGGCCAGCGTCACCCAGTTCCCGGCGCCGGAGACGCGGCGCAAGGCCGAGGACGAAGCGACGCGCGACGCGATCGCCAACTTCCGCGCCCGCGCGGCGGTGGTCGCCGACACCCTGGGCAAGCCCTACACCATCCGCCAGCTGAACGTGATGCAGGGCGGCCAGATGCCGATGCCGGTGATGCGCGCCCCGCGCATGGCGATGGAGGCGGCGGCCGCCCCCCCGCCACCGCCGCTCGAGGCCGGCGAAAGCCTGGTCACGACGACGATCAGCGGCAAGGTCGAGCTGGCCGACTGAATTCCGCGTGCGGCAGGCCTGCCACGACGGCGGGCGGGCCCGCGCGGATGCCCCGAGCAGCGCCTGGACGGAAGTTCCTGCCGTTTGTAGTCACTGCGATGACCGCAAGTGTGCGTCGCGCCTCATGATTTTCTGATTTGCGTGGCTTGCGCATGTTGGCGTACTACGTCGAGTGGCACCTGCGCGAGGCTTGGCGCGCGATGGCTCTCGTCCGCGCGCAAGCGGACATCGCTCCGGCGCGGGGAGTCAGCCGAAGGCGCCGAGTGCGGTGAGGCGCGCCAAATCTTCCCGTGAATAGCCGGCCGCAAGCAGCAATTCATCGTTGTGCTCGCCGGCGGCAGGCGCCGGGCGCCGGGTCGCGAAGGTGCCGTCGGAAATCTTGAGCGGCGGTGCGAACTGGCGCAGGCCATTTTCCTCGAACACCATGCCGCGCGCCATGATCTGCTCGTTCACGAGCGCCTCTTCGGGCGACAAAACCGGCGTCACGCAGCAGTCGACCGCAGCGAACAGGGTCGCCCATTCGTCGCGCGACCGGGCCAGGAACAGCGTGGCCATGTCGCCGCGCAGGGCGGGATCCCACTGGCGGACGACCCACTCCGGACGGCCCAGGACCTGGCAGCAGGTCTTCCAGAACTTGCCTTCGAGGGCGCCGACCGCCATGTGGCGGCCGTCGGTGCAGCGATAGACGGCATAGCACGGCAGGCCGCCGGAAAGCAGGTCGCCCCCGCGCGGCGCCGAATGCCCGGCGTCGTTCAGGCGCAGCATCGTGAAGTAGGTGTGGGCCAGCACGCTGTCGGTCATCGCCACGTCGATATAGCGCCCCTGCCCGCTGCGCTGCGCTTCGACGACTGCGGCCAGGATGCCCATGGCGGCAGTCAGCGCGCCGCCGAGCAGGTCGGCGATCTGGAAATTCGGGATGGCCGGCTCGCCGCCTTCGCGGCCGACCTGATCGAGCACGCCGGCATAGCCGAGGTAATTGATGTCGTGCCCGGCGAGATCGCGGTAGGGACCATCCTGCCCGTAGCCGCTGATCGAGCAGTAAGCGATGCGCGGGTTGACCGCCGCCACCGCCGCGTAGCCGACGCCGAGCTTGTCCATGACGCCTGGGCGGAAGCTCTCGACGACCACGTCCGCCCGCTCCGCCAGTCGCAGGAAGACCTCGACTCCGGCCGGTTGCTTGAGGTCGAGCCGCAGCCCGCGCTTGTTGCGGTTGATCATCCGGAAGTAGGCGCTGTCCTCTCCTGTGCCGGTACCCAGCGTGCGCGCGTAGTCGCCGACTTCGGGATCCTCGATCTTGGCGACATCCGCCCCCAGGTCGGCGAGATGCAGCGTCGCCACCGGGCCGGGCAGCAGGCGGGTCAGGTCGAGGACGCGGATGCCGGCGAGCGGCAGCGGCCGGCTCATGGCGCGCAGGCGCCGAGCAGGTCGGCTTCGAGTTCGATTTCCATACCCTTTTGCAATTCCTTGTCGATGTACATGCCGCGATAGAGGCGGCCGGCATTGGCGGCGCGGCGGGCGTGTGGGGTGTCCCACGCGTCAACGCGCAGGCCGACGACACCGACCAGCACCGCGCGGTCACCCGGGTCGCCGGCCAGGCAAGGCTGGGCGCGCAGCAGCCGGTTGAACTCGGCGCGGCTGTACTGCTCGATGCCCTTGCCCGGCACTTCCGGGCAGGCGCCCAGCCGGCGGGACTGCACCGTGGCCGCGACCACCCGTCCCTGCAGGTAATACGACGGTTCGGTGATCAGCAGCCCGTCGCCGCCTTCACGGTAGACCACGCAGCGGCCAGGCTGCAACACCTCCGGGCCGGCCAGCACCAGCCGCGCCGACGGCCGCTGGGCGGGTTCGCCGGCCAGCGCGGATGACGTCAGCAGCGCCAGCACGGCGGCAAGGACTCGCATCGGGGATACGGCCTCCTCAGTAGACCCGGCGATCCTCGATCACCTTGCCGTCGTTGGGCAGGACACCTGGCGCGCAGAAGGCGGCCTCGCCGCGCAGCTTGGTGACCTCGCGCAGGCTGGTGACCACCGCCTGGTCGAGCGCCGCGCTGCCGGCCTCGATCTCGCATTGCAGCACCATGCGATCCTGGCCGTCCGGGTTGTCGACCAGGAGCCGCATGCGGTGGATCTCCGGATGGCGGCGGGCGATCTCGGCAACCTGTTCGGGATGGACGAACATGCCCTTGACCTTGGTCGTCTGGTCGGCGCGGCCCATCCAGCCCCTGAGCCGGACGTTGCTCCGCCCGCAGGGCGAACGGCCGGGCAGCAGCGCGGAAAGGTCGCCGGTGGCGAAGCGGATCAGCGGGTAATCCGGGTTGAAGGTGGTCACCACCACCTCGCCGACCTCGCCCGGCGCCACCGGATCGCCGGTGCCGGGGCGGACGATCTCGACCAGCAGTTCCTCCTCGACGACCATGCCTTCCTCGGCCTCGGTCTCGTAGGCGATCGCGCCGATGTCGGCGGTCGCGTAGCACTGGCGGACGGTGATGCCGCGCTCGCGCAGCCAGTCACGGGTGACGCCGGGAAGCGCCTCGCCGGAAACGCAGGCCTTGCTCAGCGACGAGACGTCGGCCCCCATTTCCTCGGCCTTCTCGATGATGATGCGCAGGAAGGAGGGTGTGCCGACATAGCCCTCCGGTCGCAGGTCGGCGATTGCCTGCACCTGCTGCTCGGTCTGCCCGGTGCCGCCGGGAAAGACCGCGCAGCCGAGCTTGCGCGCGCCGCCCTCGAAAATGAAGGCGCCGGGCGTGAAATGGTAGGAAAAGCAGTTATGGATCAGGTCGCCGTGGCGGAAGCCGGCGGCGTAGAGTACGCGCGCCATCCGCCAGGGATCGGGATCGCGCCCCTGCAATTCGTAGATCGGGCCGGGCGAGGCAAACACGCGCCTGGCCTGGTGGCGCGTCAGCGAACTGAGCCCACCGAACGGCGGGTGCCGTTTCTGCAGTTCGATCAGGTCACGCT
Organism: uncultured beta proteobacterium; assembly: GCA_963736845.1. Classification (GTDB taxonomy): domain Bacteria; phylum Pseudomonadota; class Gammaproteobacteria; order Burkholderiales; family Rhodocyclaceae; genus Azonexus. The sequence goes on along the minus strand of CAVTQL010000014.1, from coordinate 102,200 downwards.
TGCGGGTCAACGGCAGTCTCGCCAGCGCCGCGCGACTGGCACACTCGAAAGGATTGACGCCGGCCAGCGTCGAGAAATAGTAGGACGTCTTTTCCTTGGCATGCGCCACCTGGCGCGCCAGCTTGTCCATCAGGTCGTCCTCGCGCTCGTCGGGGTCGCGTGTTTCGAGCGGATCGTAGTAGCTCATTCGTTTTCTCCGTTTTTTTGCAGTCGACCGCAACAGTGGCCAAATCACCCCCAAGAGGTCGCAAAGTAGCCGGTCAGGGCAAGGCGGAGCGCGGCGCCGTTTGCTGGCTGCAAACAAGCCTCGCGACAACGCCGCCATGGCCGGCGCACTGCGACCTCAGGAGAGCCAGCGCTTGCGGCGACGGTAATGCTTGACGTCCTTGAACGACTTGCGCCCGGCGGAAGAGAGGCCGAGATAGAACTCCTTGACGTCCTCGTTGGTGCGCAATTCCTCCGCCGATCCCTCCATGACGACACGGCCATTTTCGAGGATGTAACCGAAGTCGGCGAAACGCAGCGCAACACTGGTGTTCTGCTCAGCCAGCAGAAAGGTTACTTTCTCGCGCTGGTTGAGATCCTTCACAATGGTGAACACCTCTTCGACGATCTGCGGGGCAAGGCCCATCGACGGTTCGTCAAGCAGGACCATCTTCGGATCGGCCATCAGCGCCCGGCCGATCGCGCACATCTGCTGCTCGCCACCGGAGGTATAGGCGGCCTGACTGGTCCGGCGCGTCTTCAGGCGCGGAAAATAGTCATAGACCTTCTCAAGCGTCGCTGCGACGGCACCCTTGCCGTCAGACCGCGTATAGGCGCCAGTCATCAGGTTTTCCTCGATGGTCAGGTGGCCAAAACAATGGCGCCCTTCCATGACCTGGATCACACCGCGCTTGACCAGATCGCCGGGCGTCAGCGCCTCGACGCGCTCACCCTTGAGTTCGATCGAACCCTTGGTTACCTCGCCGCGTTCGCCGTGCAGCAGATTGCTGACGGCGCGCAACGTGGTGGTCTTGCCGGCACCGTTACCACCCAGCAGCGCGACAATCTTGCCTTCCGGGACATTGAAGGAGACCCCCTTCAACACCAGGATCACATGGTTGTAGATGACCTCGACGCTATTGACGTCGAGGAAAAGACTGGTGGCCGTCATATCGATTCCTGAAAGCGGTGCCCCGCGCCTCGCGGCACGGGGCGGTCGATACTACATCTTGCACTGCTCGGGCGTGCGCGGCGTGATCTTCTTTTCCTCCGCGTACTTGCGCGAGGCGCCGAGGACCATGGGGCGCAGCACCTTGTCGTCGGCCTGATACCAGTCGTTGCCAGGAACCCACTTGCTGCCATCCCAGGTCTGAATGCGCGTATACGACGCACCCATGTGATCGAGGCACGAGGTCTGAACCGGGCGCATCACGCCGGCGAAGCCCATGGCATCGAGCGTCTTCTGGTCGAGGTTGAGGTTCTCGAGGCCCCAGCGGACCTGCTCGCCGGTCATGACCTTGCCCTTGCCGAAGCGCTCCTGGGCCTTGCGCACGCCTTCGACGCCGAGCATCGCGGAAATCAGGCCGCGCATGTAGAGCACCTGGCCGACTTCCTCCTTCGGCCCCGTGCCCTGGCCCTTGGCATGCAGCTGCGCCAGCACGTCCTTGACTACCTTGCTGTTCGGCTCGGCGCTGTGCTGCAGGGCGAGCGCGTTGTAGCCCTTGGCCCCGGCGCCAACGTCCTTGACGTCGGGCTCGGCACCCGCCCACCAGACGCCGAGCATCTTCTCGCGCGGATAACCGGTGGCCTGCGCCTCCTTGAGCGCCGTCGAGTTCATGACGCCCCAGCCCCAGAGCAGGACGTTGTCCGGGCGGCCCTGGCGAATCTGCAGCCAGGTCGCCTTCTGTTCGACACCCGGATGGGCGACCGGCAACAGGATCAGCTCGAAGCCATGCATCTTCGCGCGCTCCTGCAGCATCGGGATCGGCTCCTTGCCGAACGGGCTGTCATGGTAGACCAGCGCGATCTTCTTGCCCTTGAGCTTGTCGAGACCGCCGGCCTGCTTGCCGATATGCTGAATCGCCACGTCGGCCGCCACCCAGTAGGTGCCGAGCAGCGGATAGTTCCACATGAAAACGGAGCCGTCCTGCGACTCGCTGCGACCGTAGCCTGCGGTAATCAGCGGGATCTTGTCAACCGGCGCCTTGTCGGTCAGGGCAAAGGTCACGCCAGTGGAGAGCGGCTGGATGACGGTCGCCCCACCATTCTTGCCCTTCAGGCGCTCGTAGCATTCCACGCCGCGGTCGGTGGCGTAACCGAACTCGCATTCCTCGAAGGAAATCTTGACACCGTTGATCCCGCCCTGGGCATTGACCAGCTTGAGATAGTCGACATAGCCGTTGGCCCAGGGGTTGCCGTTCGGCGCATAGGCGCCGGTGCGGTAAACCAGGACGGGGAAGAACTGCTCCTTGGCCTGCGCGAAAGCGGCAGGCGCGGTGACGGCCGAGGTGATGCCGATGGCGGCCAGGGAAACGGCCAGGGCAAGCGAGCGGATTTTCATCTATGTCTCCTCCAGAATGTGGATTGGTAAAGCACTTGCGGTTGGTTAAGAAGCCAGTACGGTCGGTACCACGAGTTCAAAGACCGGCACTAGTGCGGGAACGGCCACAGGCGCAACTTCTCCTTCGCCGTCACCCAGAGCCGGGCGAGACCATGGGGCTCGACGATCAGGAAGAAGACAATCAGCGCCCCGAAGATTATCAATTCGGCGTGCGACGCCGCGGTGGTGGAAACGTGTCACCCCGAAGAGCGCCCCGACAGCAGGCAGGAACTGGCTGAGGAAGATCGGCAGGACGACGATGAAGGCGGCGCCGAAGAAACTGCCGACGATCGATCCCATGCCACCGATGATGACCATGAAAAGCAGCTGGAACGAACGGTCGACCGAGAACGCCGCCGGTTCCCATGAGCCGAGATGGACGAAGCCCCACAGGGCGCCCGCCACGCCGACGAAAAACGAACTGACGGCGAAGGCCGAGAGCTTGGCCCACATCGGCCGGATGCCGATGACTTCGGCCGCCACGTCCATGTCGCGGATCGCCATCCACTGCCGCCCGATCGAGGCGCGCGTCAGGTTCTTCGCCACCAGGCGCAAACACAACCAGCAGGATCAGGCAGAAGAGGTATTTCTCCACCGGCGATTCGACTGGCAGGCCGAAGACCTGAAGATTGGACACCGATACCGACCCGGAAGAGGAGTCATTGGTGAACCACTTGACGCGCAGGAAGGCCCAGTCGGCAACGAACTGTGCGGCCAGCGTGGCTACCGCCAGATAGAGGCCGCGCACCCGCAGGCTGGGAATGCCGAACAGGATGCCCATGCCGGCGGACGTCAACCCGCCGAGGACCAGCGCACCGAGCAACGGCATGTGCGGGACGCGGATCAGGAAATTGTAGGCGGCATAGGCGCCGATCGCCATGAAGGCGCCGGCACCCAGCGTGATCTGCCCACAGTAGCCGACCAGCAGATTCACCCCGAGCGCGGCCAGCGACAGGATCAGGAACGGGATCAGGATGGCGCGGAAGTAATACTCGTCGGCCATGAAGGGAACGCCGACGAAGGCGAAGGCGATGATCGCCAGAACCAGATAGCGATCCTGGGCAATCGGGAATATCTGCTGGTCAGCCCCGTAGGAAGTCTTGAACTGGCCGTTTTCGCGGTAGATCACTGAGGTTCTCCCGGGTTACACGCGGTCAATGATTTTCTCTCCGAACAGGCCCTGCGGCCGGAACAGCAGGAAGATGAGGGCCAGCATGTAGGCAAACCAGATCTCGATACCGCCGCCGACATAGGGGCCGATATAGACCTCGGAGAGCTTTTCGCCGACGCCGATGATCAGGCCGCCGAGGATGGCGCCGGGCACCGAGGTCAGGCCACCGAGAATGACCACTGGCAGGGCGCGCAGAGCCACCGTCGCCAGCGAAAACTGGACCCCCAGCTTGGATCCCCAGATAATGCCCGCCACCAGTGCCGCCACCCCGGCGACACACCAGACGATGACCCAGATCCGGTTGAGAGGGATACCGACCGACAGCGCCGCCTGGTGATCATCCGCCACCGCACGCAAGGCACGCCCGGTGGATGTTTTCTGGAAGAAGACCCAAAGAAGGGCAACCAGCACAGCGGCAATCAGCGCCGCGTAGAAATCCTCCTTGTTGATCAGGATGCCCCCTTCGAAGACATTCTCCAGCATCATCACCGGATCCTTCGGCATGCCGACATCGATCTTGTAGATCTCGCTGCCGAACAGGGTCTGGCCGACGCCTTCGAGGACGTAGGCGATTCCCAGGGTCGCCATCAGCAGGGTCGCCCCTTCCTGATTGACCAGATTGCGCAGCGCCAGGCGTTCGATGAGCCAGGCCACGATGAACATCACCACCCCGGCCCCGACAAAAGCAATCACGTTGGCCAGAATCAGGCTGTCGCCGCCCAGCGCGGCATTGGTCCATTCGGAAAAGCGCGCCATGGCGAGGGCGGCAAACAGCACCATGGCCCCCTGCGCAAAGTTGAAGACGCCGGAAGCCTTGTAGATCAGCACAAAGCCGAGCGCCACCAGCGAATACAGCATGCCGGCCATGAGGCCGCCGATCAGGGTTTCGAGAAAGAATGCCATCACATGCTCCGCTTAATGGCCAACGCCCAGATAGGCCTTGATGACCTCGGGGCTGGATCGAACTTCGTCCGGATCACCGTCACCGATCTTCTGGCCATAGTCGAGGACGACGACGCGGTCGGAGAGATCCATCACGACGCTCATGTCATGCTCGATCAGAACGATGGTCGTGCCGAACTGGTCATTGACGTCAAGGATGAACCTGCACATGTCCTGTTTCTCCTCGACGTTCATGCCGGCCATCGGCTCGTCGAGGAGCAGGATCTGCGGCTCCATGGCCAGCGCCCGGCCGAGGTCGACGCGCTTCTGCAGACCGTAGGGCAGGCGCCCGACCGGCGTCTTGCGGATGTGCTGGATTTCGAGGAAGTCGATGATCTCCTCGACCTTGGCCCGGTGCTCCAGTTCCTCGTTGCGCGCCGGTCCCCACCAGATCGCCTGCAGCAGCAGGTTGCTCTTCATCTTGAGGTTGCGCCCGGTCATGATGTTGTCGAGCACGCTCATGCCCTTGAACAGCGCGATGTTCTGGAAGGTTCGCGAAATCCCCTGGGCGGCTGCCATGTGCGGATGCATTCGCTTGCGCTCCTCGCCGCGGAACAGGATCTTGCCTTCCTGCGGGTGGTAGACGCCGTTGATGACGTTGAGCATGGAACTCTTGCCAGCGCCATTCGGGCCGATGATGGCGCGGATTTCGTGTTCGCGGACGTCGAAGGAGATATCGATCAACGCCTTGACACCGCCGAAGCGCAGCGAAATGTTCTGCAGGTCGAGAATGACGTCGCCTATCTTCTTGCTCATGTTCAGGCTGCCTTCTTCACGACCGGGAAGGTTTTCGCACCGACGATCTTCAGGTCGGCCGACACCTTGCCGCGCCGGCCGTCCTCGAACTTGACCTCGGTCTCGATGAACTGCGAGTCCTTGCCGCCGTAGAGGGCGTCGATCAGCACGCCGTATTTCTCGGCAACGAAGTTGCGCCGTACCTTGCGCGTCCGGGTCAGCTCGTCGTCGTCGGGATCGAGTTCCTTGTGCAGCACGAGGAAGCGGTGGATCTGCGAATCGGCGACCATCGTGTCATGGACCAGATCGGCATTGACCTGCTCGATGCATTCGCGGATCAGTTCCAGCACCTCGGCCTTGCCGGCCAGGTCGGTGTAGCCCGAATAGGCGATGCCGCGCCGCTCGGCCCAGTTGCCGACGGCACCGACGTCGATGTTGATGAAGGCGCAGACCATGTCGCGGTCATGGCCGAAGCAGACGACTTCCTTGATGTGCTGGAAGAATTTCAGCTTGTTCTCGATGTAGTTCGGCGCGAACACCGAACCGTTCGACAGCTTGCCGACATCCTTGGCGCGGTCGATGATCTTCAGGTGGCCATCCGCATCGAGGAAGCCGGCGTCGCCGGTCATGAAATAGCCGTCGGCATTGATCGATTCGGCGGTGGCATCCGGGCGCTTGTAGTACTCCTTGAGCAGCATCGCCCCCTTGACCAGCACCTCGCCGTTGTCGGCGATCCTGATCTCGACGCCGGGGGCCGGGGCGCCGACGGTATCGGACTTGACCTGGCCGTCGGGCTGCAGACAGACGTAAGCGCAGGTTTCGGTCTGGCCATAAAGCTGCTTCAGGTTGATGCCGATCGAGCGGTAGAAACGGAAGAGGTCCGGACCGATCGCCGCCCCCGCCGTGTAGGCCACCTTGATGCGGCTCATGCCGAGCACGTTGCGCAGCGGCGCGTAGATCAGGATGTTGCCCAGCCAGTACTGCAGGCGATCCGCGGCGCCGACCGCCTTGCCGTCGAGAATGTCGCCGCCGCAGCGCTTGGCCACCGCCATGAAATGGTGGAAGAGTTTCTGCTTGATCGCGCCGGCATCCTCCATGCGGATCATGACCTGGGTGAGCAGTCCTTCGAAGTTGCGCGGCGGGGCGAAATAGTAGGTCGGGCCGATTTCGCGCAGGTCGGTCATCACGGTTTCGGCCGACTCGGGACAGTTGATCGTGAACCCGGCCACCAGCGACTGGGCGAAGGAAAAGAGGTGGTCGCCGACCCACGCCATCGGCAGGTAGGACAGGATGTCGCCATCGCCAGTCAGCTTGTCCACCTGCATGCCACCCCGCGCCGCGGCGATGAAGGCGCCGTGCGTCTGGCAGACGCCCTTCGGCTTGCCGGTCGTCCCCGACGTGTAGAGCATCACCGAGACATCGTCGTGACGCCCCTGGTCGACCTCGATGTCCAGGAAGTCCGGATGGTTGCGGTCGTGAACCCGCCCCATCTCCATCAGTTCCCTGATGTCGTGCAGGAACGTCTGCGTGTAGTGGCGCATGCCGCGCGGATCGGCATAGACGATGTGTTCGAGGGTGTCGACCTGATCCATTATCTCGAGCAGCTTGTCAACCTGCTCCTGGTCCTCGACGACGGCGAAGCGGATGCCGGCATCCTGCATGACGAACAGCATCTCGGCAGAGACCGCATCCTGGTAGAGCGGCACCGGCACCCCGCCGAGGCACTGGGCGACGGTCATCATCATGTAGAGATGCGGCCGGTTGTCACCGATGATCGCCAGGTTGTCACCGCGCCGGAAGCCGAGTACCGCCAGGCCGCAGGCCAGGGCCCGCACCTGCTCGCCGACATCTCCCCACGACCAAGTCTGCCAGATGCCGAGATTCTTCTCGCGCATGGCCGGCGCAGCCGGACGGTTCCTGGCATGGCTGAACAGCAGGCGCGGGAAAGTGTCCATGCCGTCAACCGACAGGGAATCCGCCTCTCCAGACATTCTTGTCTCCTCTCTGCCGCGCTTCACTGGTACGCGGTCTGATCTATTCGTCGCAGCATTGTGCCACTGTTGCGCCCCGGGTAAACCTTGCAGTGCACCATGACGATCCAGCCTGCACCGCAGTCTGGTGACGCGACGGGCACATAATTGCCGCCTCGCACGTCGAGTTCCTGCGCCACACCCCATGGGCGACGGGGCATGCATCGAGCCGCTCCATGTTCGATTGCTTGACCGGATACACCGTTTCCCGGTGTAATCCATGGCGAAATTCAGATACGCTTAGGTTTTGCGGAAATCACAGGAGGCATCTTGGCCAAGCCAAACTACCAGTTCGAAAAGCGCCAGCGGGATCTGGCAAAGAAAAACAAGCAGGAAGAAAAGCGTCGCCAGAAGCTCGCCGACAAGGCCAGCACCGATGGCCAGAGCGACGAACCGGGCGCCGACACCCCCGCAGCGCCGGAGTCCGGGTCACCAAGCCCGGCTGCCCCCGAATGACGCGGACCGGTCCTGATCCAGCATCCTGAGACGATCGGCACGCGCTCTGCTCGTGCCGGCGCGGCGGCAACAAGTCCTGCGGTTGCCTCGCCAACACTGACAGCGCGCAAACCGCTGCGGTTGACCTCCTGAACAGGGCAAAAATGCAATCCGGCGTCGCAGTCATCTGCTGCGCGGGAAATGACGGTTTTGCCGCCAGGGAAAACACTAGGCGCCGCACGCCCCTCGGCGGCCGGCAGTTTGGCGGACGAGCCTGCCGCCATTGCCGGCACCGAGCCGAAACCGGACAATGTGTCCATGCCTCTCCGCCTGATCGATTTCGCGTCGCCCGCTTCCGTCGCCCGGTGGTCCGCGATCGACGATGTCGTCATGGGCGGCATCTCGCACAGCCGGCTTGACCATGACCCGGCCGGCCATGGCGTATTTGCCGGCGTCGTCTCGCTCGAACGCAACGGCGGCTTCGCCTCCGTGCGCTCGCCCGTGCTCGATCTCGGCGCCCCGGGCGCGACAGCTTATGTGCTCGAGGTCCGTGGCGACGGCCGGCGCTACAAGATCAATCTTCGCAGCGACGATGCCTTCGACGGTGTGAACTATCAGGCCGCTTTTGTCGCGCCGGCGCTCGCGTGGACACGGATCAGCCTGCCGCTCGGCGAGTTCCGTCCCGGTTTTCGCGGTCGCCCCGTTCCTGATGCGCCACCCCTCGACCCGGCACGCGTGCGGCAGATCGGCCTGATGATCGCCGATCGCCAGGCAGGTCCATTCGCGCTGGCCATTCGTTCGATCAGTGCCGCATGAGCGCCGCCAGCCAGATCGAACGCGCCGACTGGGAACGCCTGAGCCCGAGGCAACACCCGTTTCTCAATGCCGATTTCCTGGGCATCCTCGAGCGGCATCAAGCGGCCGGCCCGGCCAGCGGCTGGCACGCCTGCCATCTGCTCGCACGCGACGCCGACGGCGCCGTGCTCGGCATTGCCCCCAGCTACGTCAAGACCAATTCACACGGCGACTTCGTGCGTGACTGGTCGTGGGCCGCGGCCTATCAGCAACTCGGCAAGACCTACTACCCGAAGCTGCTGACCGCCGTGCCCCACACCCCGGCCCGGGGTCCGCGCCTGCTGGCCGGTGAGGGAGAGGCCGCGGAATCGATCCGGCAGAGTCTCATCGCAGCCGGCAAGGAGATGGTCGCGGCGAACAATTTTTCGTCATGGCATATCGCCCTGCCCGCCGCTGGCGAAGTCGAACTGTGTCGCGCCAGTGGACTGCTGGTCAGCCATGACGTGCAGTTCCACTGGCGCGATCACGGCTACGGTGATTTCGACGGCTTCCTCGCTGCCTTCGCATCGGAGCGGCGGCGCAAGGTCAGGGCCGAAAGACGCCGGGTCAGCGAGAGTGGCCTTGCCATCGAGGTCCGCCACGGCGACGAGATCGCCCCCGAAGAATGGCCCGCGCTGCATCGCCTGTATGCCGCGACCTTCGAGAAATTCGGCAACTATGCGGCCTTTTCGCCCGCCTGCTTCGCCGAACTCGGCGCCACCCTCGGCCGCCGCATGGTGGTTTTCATCGCCCGCGACGGCACCGCCCCGGTCGCGCTGTCGATCTGCTTCCGCAGCGAAGATACCCTCTACGGGCGTTACTGGGGCTGCATCGGCGAGTACCACAGCCTGCATTTCGAGCTCTGCTTCTACCAGGGCATCGCCTACTGCCTGCGGGAAGGCCTCGCCACCTTCGAGCCGGGCGCCGGCGGCGAGCACAAGGTGGCGCGCGGCTTCGCGCCGACCATCGTCCGCTCCTGCCACTGGATCGCCGATGAGCGGATGCGCCACCTGATCGGCCAGCACCTCGCCCGGCAACGGGACGGGATCATCGCCTATGCCGAAGAGGCGGCGACGCACCTGCCGTTCCGCGCCGACGCCGCGGCCGCCGCGCAAGCCCATCAACCGACCCGGATCCTTTCGCCGTAGCCGGTCATTTCCAGATAGCCGCGGCCGACCTCGCGGCCGTCCTCACGCAGGCGGATCGCGCCTTCCCAGTAGATGGCCCCGGTCGACCGCCGGCTGTCGAGTTCCTGGTCATCCAGCAACACCTCCACCACGAAGATCCGCTGGCCAACACGCAGACGCCATGCCACCGGGTAGCTGATCGCCGTGCGCGGCGAGCGCCAGTGGCGCAGCGGTTCGAAGACCACTTCGTCGCGCGGGAAGGTTCGCGTGCTCGCCGTCCGCCGGCCGGTAGCTGGCGGCGGACCACAGCGCCGGGTCGGCTTGGCCGCGCAGGCGGAAGGCCATCAGCGCGCTGCCATCGTCCAGGTTGACGCCGATCCAGTCCCAGCCCTGCGCGCCGTCCGGCAGCAGTTCGCTCGACCATTCGTGATCGAGCCAGGCCAGCCCCGCCACCGCGCTGGTCCGCCCGGCGAGCGTCACGCTGCCGTCCACCTTGAGCTGGGGGCGGCTGTAGTAGTAACTGGCATGACGGGGATCAGGGGCTTTCGCGCTGAACCCGGCGCGGCCGTTGAGCATCGGCGGGCCGGCCGGAACAAGGTGCAATTCATAGGCAAAATCCTCGGCGCGCACCACCGCCCGATAGCCGCCCTGCGCCTCCTCGAAGCGCCAGTCGCCGACCCAGACCTGCGTCTTGTCGATGGCAAAACCGGCGCGCCCGAAGCCTGCCCGCGCGGCGCGCTCGTCATGGCGCAAACGTCCGAATCCAGGATCGGCGATCGCCGCGTGGGCGAGGATCAACTGGCGCGGGGCGAAGGCGCTGGCATTTCCTTCGCCGACCCCGGTCCGCACGCGGAAAAACGTCGTCTGGAAGCCCAACGGACTGCCGTCCGGCAGGTTGAGCCAACCCGTCGCATACCACCATTCGCTGCGAAAATCCGGATGCGCGCCATGATCGGCGGGAAAGGCCATCTGGCGGCCGGGCAGCACGCGGGCGAAGGTGACCGCCTGCGCGCCCCAGGCACGACCGGCACCCAGGCTGGCCAGGGCGAGCAGGAAGTCGCGCCGCTGCATCACCAGTCCTCGCGCACGGCAAGCACGGCATCCTGACGCATCGCCTGGCGTCCGGCGAGCACCGCCGCGAGCGCGGCGAGTGCCACCAGGCTGACGGCGAACAGCGCCAGCGAACCCCACGGCACGTGCAGGTCCATGCTCCAATGGAAGCTCTGGCGGTTGACCACCTCGATCAGCACCAGACCGATCGCGCCACCGGCAAGCAGACCGGCGAGCACGCCGACACCGGCGGCCAGCGCCCCTTCCTGCGCCAGCATCCAGCCGACCTGGCGGCGGGTCAGGCCGAGATGGCGGAGCATGCCGAATTCGCGCCGCCGCGCCGCGGCCAGCGCGGCGAAACTGGCAGCGACGCCGGCCAGGCCGATGGCGACAGCAACCGCTTCCAACAGGTAAGTGACGGCGAAGGTGCGGTCGAAGATGCGCAGGCTGATCGCCCGTATCTCGCCCGGCCGCGCGATTTCCAGCACGCCGGGGCCAGCCAGGCCGGTCAGCGCCGCCGCCACCTGGTCGGTGACCGCATCCGGCGCAAGGTCGATGGCCGCATCGTTGACCAGGCGGTCGCCGGTCAGCCGCCGGTAGTCGGCGAGATCGATCATGATGGCGCCGGTCTGCCGCGAATAGTCGCGCCAGACGCCGGCCACATGCACATTCACCAGGCGCCCGGCCAGGGGCAGCGCGACGGTCTGCCCCGCTCGCCAGCCATGGAGATCGTGCATCGCTTCCGATATCCAGATCGCCGGGTCCATGCCCGGCCGCACCGCGCCGACCAGCGGCAGGTCGCTGCCGTCCGCCGCCAGCGGACGGGCGATCAAGGCGACCGGCATGTCGCCGCCGGCAAGGCGCAGGCTGTCGTGGCGGGTGAACCGGCTGCGGTTGACCCCGTGCAACGGCGGCAATCCGGGCTTGCAGCGCCTCGTCGAGATAGGCGCCGGTCTGGGCACGACCCGCGCGCAGGTAGAGGTCGGCAGGCAGAATCTGGTTCAGCCACTGATCGACCGACTCCCTGAACGACGCGACCATGATCGCCATCGCCGCCGCCAGTGCGACGCTGGTCAGCACGCCGGCCGCCGCCACCACGGCATGCCCGGGTGCGGCGCCGAGGCGGGCCGCCGCGAGCCGGGCCGGCACCGGGCCGCGGGTCGGCAGCAGGCGCGCCATCCCGGCGGCCAGCAACGGCAGCAACAGGACGCTGCCGGCCAGCAGGCAGGCGACGGCCAGATAGCCGCCGACCGGCAGCCCGCGTTGCGGAGGAATGGCGCAGGCGGCGACGCTCGCCACCAGCAGGCCGAAGCCCAGCCACGGATGTCCCCGCCCGCCGACCAGTGCCGCCTCGTCGCCGGCCTTCAAGGCCTGGGCTGGTGAAACGGTGGCTGCCTCGCGCGCCGGTAGCCAGGCGCCGGCGATGCCGGCCAGCAGCCCGAGCACGACGTAGATTGCCGCCGCCTCGGGCTGGAATTGCAGGGAAGGCGTCAGGCCGGAGAAGTAGCCTGCCCCGAGATCGCCGCCGAGAAGTTTCAGCGCCCCCCAGGCCAGCCCGTGCCCGACGATGACACCGAGCACGCCGCCGACCAGCCCGACCGCAGCACCTTCGGCCAGCAGCCAGGCAAACAGGCTGCGGCGCGCCAGGCCGAGCGCACGCAGGAAGGCGAATTCGGTGCGCCGCCGGACCACGGACAGGGCTTGCGCCGAAAAGACCAGGAAGCCGCCAGTCAGCAGCGCGATGGCGGCCAGCATGGTCAGATTGACCCGGTAGGCGCGTGACAGGTTGGCCGCCTGGTCGACCGCCGCGGCCGGTGCCTCGACCAGCACCCCGGCGGGCATCAGCGGTTGCAGCAGCAAACGCACTGCGTCGGGCGCTACGCCCTCGGCCAGGCGCAGATCGACGCGCGTGATCTTGCCGAGCTTGCCGAAAGCGGACTGCACGGCGGCAATATCCATCAGCGCCAGGCGGCGGTTGTCACGCGTCCCCGGCAGATCGCCGGCGACCCGGAAACGCTCGCTCCGCGTTCCGGCCTGAACAGCAATGCGCTCGCCAGCCTTGACCCCGAGCGCGGCCTGCGTGGCGGCAGCGAGGAAAACCGTGTCGTCGGCGAGCGCGGCGAAGCGGTCGGCCGGATCGGCGGGTCTGGGCAGCAGGGCCGGTGTCACCCGGGCCAGCGCGAATACATCCACCCCCAGCAGTTGCAAGGTTTCATCGCGCCCCGCCAGCCTGACCTCGAGTTCCAGCAACGGGCTGGCCTGGGCCACCTCGGGACGGCCGGCGAGGACGGCATAGACGCCTTCGTCGAAGCCACCGCGTGGCCCGACCACCTGCAGGTCCGCTTCGCCGACCAGCGAACGCAGGCCGCGGCCGAACTCGCTCAGCGCCGCTTCATGCACGGCCTGCACCGCCATGCCCAAGGCCACGCCGAGGACAATGGCGACCAGCGAGAACAGCGTCGCCAGCCGCCGCCGCGCCAGCGAACCGAGGAAGACCGGCGCCAGCCTCACCCGTTCAGCCCGTCGGGCGTCAGGTGCAGCACGCGATCCGCGGTCGCCGCGGCTTCCCGCGAATGAGTCACCAGAATGCCGATGGCAGCGGCCGAACGGATGCGCTCGGCAAGCAGCGCCAGCACCCTGGCGCCATTGGCCGGGTCCAGGTTGCCAGTCGGCTCGTCGGCCAGCACCAGGCGCGGGCGGTGCACCAGCGCCCGGGCGATGGCCACGCGCTGCATTTCCCCGCCGGAAAGCTCGCGCGGCCAACTCGCATGGCGCTCGCCGAGGCCCACCGCGTCGAGCAACTGCTGCGCCGGCTCGTCGGCCTCCTTGCGCTCCCTGCCCTGCAGCCAGAGCGGCAGCGCCACGTTCTGGCGGATGGTCAGATGCGGCAGGATGTGGAACGCCTGGAAGACGAAACCCAGCTTGTCGCGCCGCAGGCGCGTCAGCGCATCGTCGTCCAGCTGGCTGTAATCGACGCCATCGAGGACGAGGCGACCGCCATCGGGGCGGTCCAGTCCGGCAATCAGGTTGAGCAGGGTCGATTTGCCGACCCCGGACTCGCCGACGATCGCCACGTACTCGCCGGCCTGCAGGCGCAGCGAGATGTCACGCAGGACGCTGCGACCGTTGAACTGGCGGGTCAGGCCGGCGATTTCCAGCATCGGCCGGCCCGGCTCAGGCTTTCTGCGGCGGAATCATCGCCCGGTAGGCGTGCCACGTTGCATGCCCGAGAATCGGTATGGCAACGATCAGGCCAAGGAAAGCCGTGGCGAAACCGATGCCGGCCAGGACAACGATCAAGGCCGCCCAGACCAGCATCGGCAAGGGGTTCCTGGTGACGGTGACCAGACTGAGCAACATGGCGGTCACGGCGTCCTCCTTCCGGTCCAGCATCAGCGGCACGGCCACCACGCTGATCGAGAAGACGAGGGTGGCGAAACCACTGCCGATGACCACGTAGGCGATCACGAACTCGACATTCTGAAATGCCAGGAGCTCGCGGAAGAAATCCGCGGCGTCGGGCAAGCCGCTGGAGTAGAAAACCGCAAAGACCACCAGCGAGGCGCGCGCCCAGATCAGGAAGACGACCCCGGTGACCAGCGCGTAGATCGAAAGATTGGAGATATTCGCCTGCCAGATGGTCAGTGACGACCGCAGTTGCGGCGTCTCGCCCAGTTCCCTTTGCCGCGACAGGGAATAGAGACCCATCGCCAGGCCAGGGCCAAGCAGCATGAAGCCGCCCATCAGCGCGACAGTCAGCGAGTACGCGTTGCCGTAGAAGAAAACGATGGCCCAGCCCATCAAGGCGAACGCCACGCCGTAGAACAGGCTGGCCAGCGGTGCCGCGCGCAGGTCGGAAAACCCCTTGGCGAGCCAGATAAACGGATCGCCGACCCTCACCGCCGAGATCGCGGAAAATGTGGAGGCGGCATGGGCCAGCGAGTCTGGAGCGGAGTCGGGTGAATCGGCCATCGTCTTGTTCTCCTCCGGGGTGGCATGTTCCTGGAAAGTTGCGCGGAGCTTCTGCCAAGGCCCCCGCATGCTGCCAATATATCCCTGATGCGGCAGTTTCCTGCCTGATGACCGTTTACACAAGAATTCCTGCACCCTCCGTGGCATCATCGGCGGCGTCGCGCAGCCGCCGATGAACCCGGAGGTCCTGAACCAAGGCGCGAATGCGACACTCTGATCCGTATCACCACCGAACTGCCCGGACAATAACAATGACTGCTCATACGACTGCCCCGCGCCTCACTTCCCTCTCCCACGGCGGCGGCTGCGGCTGCAAGATCGCCCCCGGCGTGCTCGCCGACATCCTCAGGAACACCAGCCGCCTGCCGGTGCCGCCGGAACTGCTGGTCGGCATCGAGACATCGGACGACGCGGCGGTGTACAAGCTGACCGACGACCTGGCGCTGATCGCCACCACCGATTTCTTCATGCCCATCGTCGACGACCCCTACGATTTCGGGCGCATCGCCGCGACCAATGCGATCTCCGACGTCTATGCCATGGGCGGCAAGCCGATCATGGCGCTGGCGCTGGTCGGCATGCCGATCAGCGTGCTGCCCGCCGATACCATCCGCCGCATTCTGGAAGGCGGCGAGGACGTCTGCCGGGCGGTCGGCATCCCGATTGCCGGCGGCCATACCATCGACTCGGTCGAGCCGATCTACGGCCTGGTCGCGCTCGGCATCGTCCATCCCGGCAAGGTCAGGCGCAATGCCGACGCGCGCGCCGGTGACCGGCTGGTACTCGGCAAGCCGCTGGGCGTCGGGATCCTCTCGGCGGCACTGAAGAAGGATGCGGTCGACGCTTCCGGCTATGCCCGGATGATCGAAACGACGACCAGGCTGAACACCCCCGGCCCGGATCTCGCGGCCCTGCCCGGCGTGCATGCGATGACCGACGTCACCGGCTTCGGCCTCGCCGGCCACGTGCTGGAAATCGCGCGCGGCGCGCAATGCGGCATCGCCATCGACTGGCAGCGCGTGCCGCTGATCGAGGGTGTGCGCGAACTGGCGGCGCAAGGCTTTGTCACCGGCGCCTCGGGCCGCAACTTCGCCGCCTACGGCCATGACATCGCCCTGCCCGCCGGCTTCGCCGATGCCGACAAGGCCCTGCTGAGCGACCCGCAGACCAGCGGCGGCCTGCTGGTTTCGTGCGCGGCGGAGAGCGTGGCCGAGGTGCTGGAGGTCTTCGGCCGCCATGGCTTCGCGGCGGCGGCGGAAATCGGCGAGGTCGGCGCCCGCCAGGGTGCCTGGCTCACCATTCGCTGAGAATCTGTAAGGAAAAGCCGGTTTCGGCCGACCAATCGGCAACACCTCCGGAGAAAACGATGCGCGACACCCTGCCCCTGCTGCTCAAGACCGACTTTCCACCGCTGCGCCGCGGCCGGCTGACGACCGTGCAGGCCAACCTCGGCTACCGCTGCAACCAGGCCTGCCTGCACTGTCATGTCGCCGCCAGCCCGAAGCGGACCGAAGAGATGTCCTGGGAGACGATGGAAGTCCTGCTCGAATTCGCCACCAAGCAGGGCATCCGGCAGTTCGACCTGACCGGCGGCGCGCCGGAGCTCAACCCGAATTTCCGCCGGCTGGTACGCGCGGCACGCGCCTGCGACATCGCCGTGATCGATCGCTGCAACCTGACCATCCTCAGCGAACCCGGACAGGAAGATCTGGCCGATTTCCTCGCCGAGAACAACGTCGACGTCGTCGCCTCGCTGCCCTGCTACCTGGAAGAAAACGTCAACCGCCAGCGCGGCGACGGCGTCTTTGCGGGCAGCATCGCCGGCCTCCGGAAGCTGAACGCGCTGGGCTACGGCGTGCCGGGCAGCGGACGCATCCTCAACCTGGTCTACAACCCCGGCGGCCCCAGCCTGCCACCCGACCAGGCCGGGCTCGAAGCCGGCTTACAAGGCGGAACTGGCAACGCGCCACGGGGTCGTCTTCAACCAGTTGCTGGCGCTGGCCAACATGCCGATCCAGCGCTTCGGCAGCCAGTTGCTGTCCTCCGGCCAGTACGAACCCTACATGGCTTTGCTGAAGGGCGCGCATCGCCCGGAAAACCTGGACGGCGTGATGTGCCGCTCGCTGATTTCCGTCGGCTGGCAGGGCGAGGTCTTCGATTGCGATTTCAACCAGATGCTCGGCCTGCCGCTCGGCGGAGGCCGGCAAGCCACGCATCTGCGCGACCTGGTTGCGGTCGACCTCGAAAAGCGGCCGATTTCCATCGCCGACCATTGCTACGGTTGCACCGCCGGGCAAGGCAGCAGTTGTGGCGGCGCCATCGAAGCGGCGGAACCGAGTACGGCATGCGCCTGAAAAAACTGGCGCTGATCGCCGCCCTGCTCGCGCTGATCGCCGCCTTCTTCGCCCTCGACCTCGGCCAGTACCTGAACCTGGCGACACTCAAGGCGCGCCAGGCCGACATCGCCGCCTTCCGCGACGCCAGCCCGGTGCTGGCGACAGGCGCCTATTTCGTCATCTACGTGCTGGCCACCGCCTTGTCGCTGCCCGGCGCGGCGCTGCTGACGCTGGCCGGCGGCGCGGTGTTCGGGCTGCTCTGGGGGCTGCTGATCGTCTCCTTCGCGTCGACCATCGGCGCCACGCTGGCCTTCCTGAGCGCGCGCTTCCTGCTCCGCGACTGGGTGGTGAAGCGCTTCGGCCAGCGCCTGAAGACCATCGACGAAGGCATACGGCGCGACGGGGCGTTCTACCTGTTCACGCTGCGCCTGGTGCCGGCCTTTCCCTTCTTCCTGATCAACCTGCTGATGGGCCTGACGGCGATGAAGGCGCGCACCTTCTACTGGGTCAGTCAGGTCGGCATGCTCGCCGGCACGGTGGTCTATGTGAATGCCGGCACCCAGTTGGCGCAGCTCGAATCGCTGTCCGGCATCGTCTCGCCCGGCCTGCTCGCCTCCTTTGTCCTGCTCGGCATCTTTCCGCTGATCGCCAAAAAGATTGTCGACCTCGTGCAGGCCCGTCGCGTCTATGCCGGGTGGCAAAAGCCGGCCAGATTCGACCGCAACCTCGTCGTCATCGGCGCCGGCGCGGCCGGGCTGGTGACTTCCTACATCGCGGCTGCGGTCAAGGCCAAGGTGACGCTGGTCGAGAAACACAAGATGGGTGGCGATTGCCTGAATACCGGCTGCGTGCCGTCGAAGGCGCTGATCCGCTCGGCCAAGCTGCTGTCGCAGATGGCGCGCAGCCAGCATTACGGCATCGCCAGCGCCAGGGCCGAGTTCAGCTTTGCCGAGGCGATGGCGCGCGTGCAGCGGGTGATTCAGGACATCGCGCCGCACGACTCGATCGAGCGCTACACCGGGCTGGGCGTCGAGGTCATCGAAGGGACGGCGAAGATCGTTTCGCCGTGGGAGGTTGACATCGCCCGCGCCGATGGTTCGATGCAGCGGCTATCCACCCGCAGCATCGTCATCGCCACCGGCGCCCGGCCCTTCGTGCCGCCGATTCCCGGGCTGGCCGAGGTCGGCTGCCTGACTTCCGATACCGTCTGGAATCTGCGCGAACTTGCCGCAAGCGCCTGGTCGTCCTCGGCGGCGGGCCGATCGGTTGCGAACTGGCGCAGACCTTCGCCCGCCTCGGCAGCCAGGTGACGCAGGTCGAAATGGCGCCGCGCCTCTTGCTGCGCGAAGATCCCGAGGTTTCCGAACTGGTCATGCAGCGTTTCATCGCCGACGGCGTGAAGCTTGCGGTCAACCACGCCGCGCAGCGCTTTCTTGTCGAGAACGGCGAGAAGATCCTGATCGCCGAACACGCCGGCCAGGAAGTGCGCATCCCCTGCGACGAAGTGCTGGTCGCCGTCGGCCGCGCCGCCAATCTCAAAGGCTACGGGCTGGAAGAACTGGGCATTCCGGTCGGCAAGACGGTGGACACCAACGAATTCCTGCAGACGCGCTACCCCAACATCTACGCCGCCGGCGATGTCGCCGGGCCTTACCAGTTCACCCACACCGCCGCGCATCAGGCCTGGTACGCGGCGGTCAATGCGCTGTTCGATCCGTTCAGGAAATTCAAGGCCGATTACTCGGTGATCCCGTGGGCGACCTTCACCGAGCCGGAAGTCGCCCGCGTCGGCCTGAATGAACTGGAGGCCAGGGAAAAGGGCATCCCCCATGAAACCAGCGTCTATGGCATCGACGATCTCGACCGTGCCATTGCCGATGGCGAGGCGCACGGCTTCGTCAAGGTGCTGACCGAACCGGGGCGCGACCGCATCCTCGGCGTCACCATCGTCGGCGAACACGCCGGCGACCTGATCGCCGAATACGTGCTGGCCATGAAGCACGGCATCGGCCTCAACAAGATCCTCGGCACCATCCACATCTACCCGACGATGGCCGAAGCCAACAAGTACGTCGCCGGCGTCTGGAAGAAAGCGCATGCGCCGCACGGGCTGCTGGCCTGGGTCGAACGTTTCCACGCCTGGCGTCGGGGTTGACGATGAAACGAATCCTGATTTTTGCCCTGTTTTGGGCGTTGACCGCAACAGTCCAAGCCGAACCGCTCTGGGTCGGCAAATTCGACGCCAAGGCCGGACCGGCCTGCCGGCTGGCTGGAAGATCGAGCACCTGAACGCCAAGTTTCCGCCCACCGAATACCGGCTGCGCGACTGGGACGGCGTCGCCGCCATCGAGGCGACGGCAATCAAGAGCATGGCGCTGCTCGGTCGCCCGCTGGATGTCGATCTCGACAAGACGCCCGTCCTCTGCTGGCGCTGGCGCATCGACGCCCCGCTGGCGAGTGCCGACATGAACACCAAGGCCGGCGACGACTACGCGGCGCGCGTTTACCTGAGCTTCGCCGTGCCGCCGGATGCGCTCGGCTTCGCCACCCGCACCAGGCTGGCGCTGGCGCGCTCGATCTGGGGGCCGCAGGTGCCGGATGCGGCGATCAATTACGTCTGGGACAACAAGCACCCGGCCGGCACCCTGAAGCCCAACGCCTACACCGACCGCACGCAGATGCTGGTGGTCGAAACCGGCGCGGCGAAAGCCGGGCGCTGGGTCAGCGAACGGCGCAATGTCGCCGACGATTTCAAGCGCGCCTTCGCCGGGGTTCCTGGTCGCCTCACCGGCTTGGCGATCGCCAGCGATACCGACAACACCGGCGAATCCGCGCATGCCGGCTTCGCCGATTTCCACTTCGTCGCCGACAAGGAAGCCTGCGCCACGCCATGAGTCCGCCGCCGCTGACCATCATCGTCCCGATGCTCAACGAAGAGGCCGGCATCGCCGCGGCACTGGGCGCGCTGCGCCCGCTGGATGCCGAGATCGTCGCGGTCGACGGCGGCAGCGGCGACCAGACGCTCGCCCTGGCCGCGCCGCTTTGCGACCAGTTGCTGCGCTCGCCGCGCGGCCGGGCGCGCCAGATGAATGCCGGGGCAGCAGCAGCCCACGGCGACATCCTGCTCTTCCTGCACGCCGATACCGTGCTGCCGCCGCAGGCCGACCGGCTGGTTGGCGAAGCCATCGCCGGCGGCGCCCACTGGGGCCGTTTCGACGTGCGCATCGCCGGCGACTCGGCGTGGTTTCCACGTCATCGCCACCCTGATGAACCTGCGCTCGCGCCTCACCGGCATCGCCACCGGCGACCAGGCCATCTTCGTCAAGCGCACCGCCTTCGCGCAGATCGGCGGCTTTGCCGACATTCCGCTGATGGAAGACATCGTGCTCTCGCGCCGCCTGCGCCAACTCGGCCGCCCGGCCTGCCTGCGCCAGAAAGTCACGACGTCCGGCCGGCGCTGGGAGAAGCAAGGCGTCCTGCGCACCGTCTTCACGATGTGGTGGCTGCGCCTGCGTTTCTTCTTCGGCACCGACCCCGCCAAACTTGCCCGCGAATACGGTTATGCCCCAGAAGCGCAGTGAGCACTCACAGGTTGCGGTCGCGATCCTGTCGCGCGCGCCACTGCCCGGCCAGAGCAAGACGCGCCTGATCCCGGCGCTCGGCAGCGACGGCGCCGCCGAACTGCAGCGCCGGATGATGCGGGCGACCGTCCGCAGCGCGCTCGCCGCCGCCCTCGGCCCGGTCCGCCTGTGGTGCGCGCCGGACACGGCGCACCCCGATTTCGCCGCCTGCCTTGAACTCGGCCCGCTCTCCCTGCACGCGCAGCCAACCGGCGACCTCGGCGCGCGCATGCTGGCGGCCTTTGACCGTGAATTGCCGACGCTGGTCGTCGGCACCGATTGTCCGGATCGGACCCCGGCACTGCTGCACCAAGCGGCGGTGGCGCTGGGCGAAGTCGACGCGGTGCTGATCCCGGCCGAGGACGACGGTTACGTGTTGATCGGCCTGCGCCGACCGGACGCGCGGCTGTTCGCCGATATCGCCTGGGGCGGCCCGCTGGTGCTCGATGAAACACGGCAGCGCCTGCGCGATTGCGGCTACCGCTGGAACGAGCTGGCGCCGCTCCCGGATGTCGACCGGCCCGCCGACCTCGCCCGCCTCGCCGCCACGCATCCCGAACTCCTCGCCGGCCTGCTGCCCGCATGAAGCGCCTCCTGCTGGCCGGCGCCGGCGACGCCCAACTCGATGAAACAGCGGGGCAAATCGCCCCGCCGCCGCTGTAGCCCTTTCGGCCAAAGCGCCTACATGCTGCGCCGGTACTGACCGCCCACTTCGTAGAGCGCGCTGCTGATCTGGCCGAGCGAGCAGTACTTCACCGCATCGACCAGCACCGCGAAGACGTTGCCGTCCTCGATCACCGTCTGCTTCAGCTTTTCCAGCATGGCCGGCGCCTGGTCGGCATTGCGGGCGTGGAAGTCGCGCAGGCGCTTGATCTGCGACTGCTTTTCCTCGTCGGTCGAACGGGCCAGTTCGATCTCCTGCTGGGCCATGCCCTTGGGATTGAGGAAGGTGTTGACGCCGATGATCGGGTAGGAGCCGTCGTGCTTCTTGTGCTCGTAGTAGAGCGACTCTTCCTGGATCTTGCCGCGCTGGTAGCCGGTTTCCATGGCGCCGAGCACGCCGCCGCGCGAAGCGATGGCTTCGAATTCCTTGAGCACGGCCTCTTCGACCAGATCGGTCAGTTCGTCGATGACGAAAGCGCCCTGGTTGGGGTTCTCGTTCTTGGCGACGCCCCACTCGCGGTTGATGATCAACTGGATGGCCATCGCCCGCCGCACGCTTTCCTCGGTCGGCGTCGTGATCGCCTCGTCGTAGGCGTTGGTGTGCAGCGAGTTGCAGTTGTCGTAGATGGCGATCAGCGCCTGCAGCGTGGTGCGGATGTCGTTGAAATCCATCTCCTGGGCGTGCAGCGAGCGGCCGGAGGTCTGGATGTGGTACTTCAGCTTCTGGCTGCGCTCGTTGGCGCCGTACTTGTTCTTCATCGCCACCGCCCAGATGCGGCGGGCGACGCGGCCGATCACCGAGTATTCCGGGTCCATGCCGTTGCTGAAGAAGAAGCTGAGGTTGGGCGCAAAGTCGTCGATCTGCATGCCGCGCGCGAGGTACGACTCGACGTAGGTGAAGCCGTTCGACAGCGTGAAGGCGAGCTGGCTGATCGGGTTGGCGCCGGCTTCGGCGATGTGGTAGCCGGAGATCGACACCGAGTAGAAGTTCTGCACCTGGTGATGAACGAAGAATTCCTGGATGTCGCCCATCATCTTGAGCGCGAACTCGGTGGAGAAGATGCAGGTGTTCTGGCCCTGGTCCTCCTTGAGGATGTCGGCCTGCACGGTGCCGCGCACGGTCTTCAGGCGTCCACTCGCGGATCTTCTCGGCTTCGTCCTCGGTCGGCTGGCGGCCGTTGTCGTGTTCGAACTTGGCCATCTGCTGGTCGATGGCGGTGTTGAAGAAGCAGGCGAGGATGATCGGCGCCGGGCCGTTGATGGTCATCGACACGGAGGTCGTCGGCGCCAGCAGGTCGAAGCCGCCGTAGAGGACCTTGAGGTCGTCGAGCGTGGCGATCGAGACGCCGGAGTTGCCGATCTTGCCGTAGATGTCCGGCCGCTCGTCGGGGTCGCAGCCGTACAGCGTCACCGAGTCGAAGGCCGTCGACAGGCGGATGGCCGGCATGCCTTCGGAGACCTTCTTGAAGCGGCGGTTGGTGCGGAACGCGTCACCCTCGCCGGCGAACATCCGCGTCGGATCCTCGCCCTCGCGCTTGAAGGCGAAGACGCCGGCAGTGAAGGGGAAGGAACCGGGGACGTTCTCCTTCATCAGGAAGCGCAGCGTCTCGCCGTCGTCCGTGAATCTCGGCAGGATCACCTTGCGGATCTTGGTGCCGGACAGCGATTCGGAAACGAGACGGGTGCGAATCTCCTTGTCGCGGATGCGAACCACGTATTCGTCGCCGGAATACGCCTTGACCGTGTCCGGCCACATGTCGAGCAGTTTCCTGGCCTTGGCATCCTGTTGCCCATCCTTCCAGGCGGCGACTTCGCCGAAATCCGCGGTTGACTTGTCGCAACCGGCAAAAATGCCCTTGGCGATGCGCAGCGACTGGCGCTCGCGCGCAATCCTGACCTGCTCGTCCGTATGCGCGTGATAGCCGCGCACGCTGTCGGCGATCTCGGCCAGATAACGGACGCGCTGGGCCGGCACGATGGCGCGCTGGGTTCACGACTGCTTGACGGCGACCGCCGGCAGCTTGCCCGGCTTGCAGCTTGAGCCCTTTTTCCGCGAGCACCGGAACCAGCGCCTGGTACAGCGCGGTGACGCCGTCGTCGTTGAAGCGGGCGGCCTGGGTGCCGAACACCGGCATCTCGTCGGTCGGCGTCGTGAACAGCTCGCGGTTGCGCTGGTACTGCTTCCTGACGTCGCGCAGCGCATCCTCGGCGCCCTTGCGGTCGAACTTGTTGATCGCGACAAAATCGGCGAAGTCGAGCATGTCGATCTTCTCCAGTTGCGAGGCGGCGCCGAACTCCGGCGTCATCACGTACATCGAGACATCGACGAAGGGCACGATGGCGGCGTTGCCCTGGCCGATGCCGGAGGTTTCGACGATGACCAGGTCGAAGCCGGCCAGCTTGCAGGCGGCGATGACCTCGGGCAGCGCCACCGAGATTTCGCTGCCGGTGTCGCGGGTGGCCAGCGAGCGCATGAAGATGTTCGGATGCTCGATGGCGTTCATGCGGATGCGGTCGCCGAGCAGCGCGCCGCCGGTGCGCTTGCGCGAGGGGTCGATCGAGATGAGGCCGATCTTGACGGTATCACCCTGGTCGAGACGAAAGCGGCGGACGATTTCATCGGTCAGCGACGACTTGCCGGCACCGCCAGTGCCGGTGATGCCGAGCACGGGAACGGTCAACCCCGCGGCCGCCTTGAGAATCGGCTCCTTGAGGGCCGGCGCTTCGCCGTTTTCGAGCAGCGTGATCAGGCGCGCCAGCAACCGCTTGTCGCCCGCCTGCAGACCGGCCAGCGCCTGTTCGACGCCCGGCGTGCCCTCGTCGGCGACGTCGAAGTCGGACTGCTGCACGACCTCGTTGATCATCCCCTGCAGGCCCATGTGCACGCCGTCTTCCGGCGCGTAGATGCGGGTGACGCCGTACGCGTGCAGTTCCCGGATCTCGGACGGCACGATGACGCCGCCGCCGCCGCCGAAGACCTTGATGTTCGCGCCGCCGTTCGCCTTCAGCAGGTCGATCATGTACTTGAAGAACTCGACGTGGCCGCCCTGGTAACTGGTGATGGCGATGCCCTGGACGTCTTCCTGCAGCGCCGCGTTGACGATCTCCTGCACCGAGCGGTTGTGGCCGAGGTGGATGACCTCCGAGCCGGTTGACTGCAGGATGCGGCGCATGATGTTGATCGATGCATCGTGGCCGTCGAACAGCGAAGCGGCGGTAACGAAGCGGACCTTGTTCTTCGGCTTGTAGGGGGACAACTTCTTGGCAACGGACAGATCGGTCATGGCAGTGGTCAGGAAGAGAGTGGAGGGAAGTGAATCTTAGGCTGCTTCGAAGACAATCCCATTGTCGGCAACGACACTCTTCGTGCAAATTCCGCCAAGATGATACGCTGTCGCGGTCGACCGCCCGGAAAGGGCAAGAATGCCGCAACGAACCAAACCCAACCCGTCAACCCGCACGCAAGCGACTGTTGCGGCTGGATTTTTGACCGGCATGCTGGCCGGGCTCACGCGGCGGCGGATCGACCCGGCGCCGTTGCTCGCCGCCGTCGACATCGACATTGCAGATGGCGCCAGCCGGATTCCCGTCGATCGCTACGCGGCGCTCTACAACCTGCTGAACCGCCGGCTGGACGACGAGGCCTTCGGCCTGTTCACCCAGCCGATGCGCATCGGCAGCTTCGAGTTCCTCTGTCGCGGCTGCCTCGGCGCGCCGACATTGGCCGAGGCGCTCACCCGCGCCAGCCGCTTTCTGCGGCTCGTGCTGCCCGATCTCGCCGTCAGCGTGCGGCGGACGCAGGGCCGCGCCGAACTGGTCATCACCGAAACACGCAGGCTGGCCGACAACCCCGACGACCCCGGCCGCGTCTTCGCTTTCGAGTGGCTGCTGCGCCTGCTGCACGGGCTGGCCTGCTGGCTGGCCGGGCGCGGACTGGCGCTCGACAGCGTCATCTTTCCCTACCGCCGCCCGCCGCACGCCACCGACTACGCGCTGATCTTCACCGCCGACTCCCGCTTTGCGCCGACCGTGCCGAGCGGCACCGGCACGCTGGTCGCCAGCTTCAACGCCAACCTGCTCGACCTGCCGCTCCGCCGCGACGAGGCCGCGCTGACCGCCTTCCTCGACGGCGCTCCCGGCAAGATCACAACGCTTTACCGGCGCGACCGCGAAATGGTGACCCGCGTGCGCGACCTGTTGCGCGCCGCGCTGCCGGCCATGCCCGGCCTCGACGACATCGCCGTCCGCCTGCACCTGTCGCCGCGCACCATTCACCGCCGACTGCACGAGGAAGGCGCCAGCTTCCGCGCGATCAAGGAGGCGCTCCGCCGCGACATGGCCCTGGCCCGGCTGGCCACAACGCGCGATCCGATCGCCCAGGTTGCCGCCGACCTCGGCTATGCCGACACCTCGGCCTTTTACCGCGCCTTCGTCGACTGGACCGGCATGGCCCCGCTACACTATCGGCGGCGCTGGACGCTCGGGACGACGCCAGCCGACAACAAGGAAGGCAGACAACGATGATCAAACGCATGCTCGCCGCCCTGGTGATCGCCACCGGCTTCGTCGGCACGGCATGCGGCGCCGGTCTCGGGGAACATGAAGTCGCCTTTTCGGAGAGGGAGGTTCAGGCCACCCTGGACCGCCAGGGCTCCCTGGCGAGGCGCTACGGCGACCTGCTCGTCGTCGAACTGCGCCAAGCGCCGAGGATCAGGCTGGGCACACCCGAAGCCCGGGTCGGCATTACCGCGCGCATCCATGTCGCGCTGCTCGGCAGCCCGCCGGTCCCGGTCGACGTCGCCGGCCACGCCGGCATACGCTACGACGATGCCGCCAAGGCCTTCTTCCTCGAATCCCCGGTCGTCGATTCGATCGAATCGGCGGCGCTATCCCGCGAGGCACAACCCGCGACGCGCCAGGCGATCGGGCAGTTGATCGCCAGCTATTTCCGCAGCAAGCCCGTCTACGTCCTGCGCGAGGATGGCAACCCGCAGGAAATCGCCGCGCGCTGGCTGCTGCGTTCGGTCAGGATCGACCCCGGCCGGGTCGTCGCCATCCTCTCGCCGTTCTGAGCCGCAGCGCTGTCTTCACTGCGGGTGAAGCGTGCGATAATATGCGGTTCCCGTATCACCCTGCAGCAAACCGAAGGACATGGAAAAGTCGAAGAACCAGCGCGGAACCAAGATCGACCGGCGCGAGGAGGACATCGGCCCGCCCAGCGGCTGGCGTGACCGGCGCCGGCACGTCGAGCGGCGAATCCCGGAAACCAAGGAAATCGAGGTTTCCGACGACGAATGGTCCACGCTACTTCGGCAACGGCAGCAACGGCGCCAACGGCACGACGACCGCTGGCGAGCCCGACGAAGACGCAAGCCCGAAAAGTCCGAGTCAGCCCCGACGTCGCCCAAGCAAAAGGCCGGGAAATCCCGGCCCTTTGCTCATTGCCCGCCGCGCCGCAGCTCAGTCGTCGTCCTCGTGCAACTGGAACTTGCTCGCCAACTGCTGCTGCACGTTCGCCGGCACCGCCGAATAGCGCGCGAACTCGATGGTGTAGCTGCCCTGGCCGCCGGTCAGCGACTTCAGGCGTGACTGGTAGTCGTTCAATTCGGCCAGCGGCGCTTCGCCGATGATCGCCGCCATGCCGCGGCCACGGGCGTCGGTACCGGTAATCTGGCCGCGCCGGCTGGAAAGGTCGCCGGTCAAATCGCCGATCGCGCCTTCGGGCACGATGATTTCGATCGTCACGATGGGTTCCAGCACGATCGGCTTCGCGTTGCGGATCGCCTCGATCACCGCCTTGCGCCCGGCCGTGGTAAACGCCACTTCCTTGCCGTTGACCGCGTGCGTCTTGCCGTCGAAGACAGTGACCTTGAGGTCCTCGACCTCGTAGCCGGCGACAACGCCATCCTCGAGCGCCTGGCGCACTCCCTTCTCGACCGCCGGCATGAAGACGCCGGGGATCACGCCGCCCCTGACCGCGTCGACGAACTCGAAGCCCTCGCCGCGGCCCTTCGGCTCGACGCGCAGATGCACCTCGCCGAACTGGCCGGCGCCGCCCGACTGCTTCTTGTGGCGGTGCATCGCCTCGGCCGCGGCGGTAATGGTCTCGCGATAGGGAATGCGCGGCGGACGGGTGTCGACCTCGAGCTTGTACTGGGCGGCCATGCGTGCCAGCTTGGCCTTCAGGTGAATTTCGCCGAGGCCCCGGATGACCGTTTCGTTGCTGCTCGGATGGCGCTCGATGATGAAGGTCGGATCCTCGACGGCGAGCTTGCCGAGAATGTCGAACAGGCGTTGCTCGTCACCCTTCTTCTTCGTCTCGACAGCCAGCCCGGCCATCGGCTTGGGGAACTCGAGCGGCACCAGGTGGATGTGATCCTCTTCATGCGAATCATGCAGCACGCAGTCGAACTCGATCTCCTCGACCTTGGCGATGGCGCCGATGTCGCCCGGCAGCAGTTCGTCGACCTCGACGGTGTCCTTGCCCTGCAACTGGTAGACGTGGGCGACCTTGAACGGACGCTTGCCGTCGCCGACGTAGAGCTGCATGTCCTTCTTCAGCGTGCCCTGATGCACCCGGAAGACGCCGATCTTGCCCATGTAGGGGTCGGCGACCACCTTGAAGACGTGCGCCAGCACGTGCTTTGAGGGATCCGGCTCGGCATGGAAGCCATCGGTCGGACCGCCCGGCTCGCCCTTGTAGAAAGGCGGCGGGTTGCCCTCGGCGGGATTCGGCGCCAGCGTCGCCAGCACGTGCAGCAGTTCCCTGATGCCGGCGCCGGTGCGCGCCGAGACGAACAGGATCGGGATCAGGTGCCCCTCGCGCAGCGCCTTCTCGAACGGCGCATGCAACTCGGCCACGCTGGGATCGGCCCCGTCCTCCAGGTAGCGAGCCAACAGGTCCTCGTCTTCCTCGACGATCTGGTCGATCAGCGCGCGGTGGGCCGCAGCCACCGATTCGAAATCGGCGTCGCCGCTCTCGTGCTCGAGCACCTCGACGACGTCGGCTGCCCCGTGCGCCGGCAGGTCGAGCAGCATGCACTGCTTGCCGAAGCGTTCGCGGATGTCGGCGACCAGGCCAGGCAGGTTGACGTTGTCGGCGTCGATCTTGTTGACGACGATCATCCGGCACAGCTTGCGCTCGGCGGCATGACCCATCATGCGCTCGGTCATCAGTTCGATCCCGGTCTGCGCGTTGATGACGACCAGCGCGGTATCGACGCCGGCCAGCGCGGCGATCGAATGGCCCGCGAAATCCGGCAGGCCGGGCGTGTCGATCATGTTGATGCGGGCATTCTCGTAGCCGAAATTGACGATCGCCGAATTCAGGGAATGGCCGGCCTCGCGCTCCTGCGCGTCGAAATCGCAGACCGTGCTGCCCCGCTCGATGCTCCCCTTGGCGGCGATGGCGCCGGTCGCGTACAGCAGCGCCTCGGCCAGCGTCGTCTTGCCGACCGACGCGTGGCCGACCAGCGCGACCGAACGAATGGCTTCAGTGGTGTATCTGGACATCCTGTTCTCCCTGAACTTGTTGCAAATTGGCAAACCGAAATTCTACGCCTGCTGCCGGGCGATCAACCAGCCGCGGAGCGGGCAGTGCGGCCATCACTTCTGTGGTTTCTGTGGCCGCCGCCAGCCCTCGAGCGTCACCTGCCTGGCGCGCGAGACAGTCAGCGCATCGGGCGGCGCGTCCCTGGTCAGCGTCGTCCCGGCGCCAAGCGTCGCGCCGCGACCGACGGTGACGGGCGCGACCAGTTGCGTGTCGGAACCGATGAAGACATCGTCCTCGATGATCGTCTTGTGCTTGTTGGCACCATCGTAATTGCAGATGATGGTGCCGGCGCCAACGTTCACGCGCTCGCCGATTTCGGCATCGCCGATATAGGCCAGGTGGTTGGCCTTGGATCGGGCGGCGATCCGGCTCTTCTTTACCTCGACGAAATTGCCGATGTGGACTTCCGGCCCGAGTTCGGCACCCGGCCGCAAGCGCGCATACGGACCGAGGTCGCAATCCGGGCCGATAACCGCATCGGTGAAGTGACAGAAGGCAGCAATCCGGGTGCCGGCGCCCACCTTGACGTCCTTCAGCACGCAGTAAGGCCCGACCTCGACAGCATCGCCGAGTTCGACCCGGCCTTCGAAGACGCAGCCGACGTCGATGAAGACATCGCGCCCACAGGTCAGTTCGCCGCGGATATCGATGCGCGCCGGATCGGCGAGGCGGACGCCGCCGACCAGCATGGCGTCGGCCAGGTTGCGCTGATGCACGCGCTCGAGTTCGGCCAGTTGCACCTTGCTGTTGACGCCGAGCACTTCCCAGGCGTCATCGGGTTGCGCCGTGCGCACCGGCAGGCCCTCGGCCACTGCCAGCGCGACGATGTCGGTCAGGTAGTACTCGCCCTGCGCGTTGGCGTTCGACAGCCGGCCCAGCCAGTCGGCGAGCCGCGCCGAGGGAATCGCCATGATGCCGGTATTGATCTCGCGGATCGCCTTGTCGCTGGTGCTGGCGTCCCTTTCCTCGACAATGCGCTGCACCTTGCCGGCGGAATCGCGAACGATGCGCCCGTAGCCGGCCGGGTCGGCCAGTTCGACGGTGAGGATCGCGAGGCCGTCGCGGCCGGCATGGAGCAGCCGCTTCAGTGTGGACGCCCGGGTCAGCGGCACGTCGCCGTAGAGCACCAGCGTCTGCCCGGCGCCGGAAAGGGCAGGCAGCGCCTGCGCCACGGCGTGGCCGGTGCCCAGTTGCGGTTCCTGCAGTGCCCATGAAATATCGCCGGAATCGAGGGTTGACCGCACCACTTCGCCGCCATGGCCGTAGACCACGACCAGCTTTTGCGGCTGCAGCGAACGCGCGGTGTCGATGACGTGCTGGACGAGGGGTTTGCCGGCCACCGGGTGCAGGACCTTGGGCAGGTTGGAGTGCATGCGCTTGCCTTGACCGGCAGCGAGGATGACCACTTGCAGGGGCATTTCAGCCATGTTTTCGGATTCCGGAAAAAACGAAGGCGACCCCCAGGGCCGCCTTCGCATTATCGCATGCTGCCCGGGGGCACGATTCGAAAACGTCTGGCCGGCGCCAGCAAATCCTTGTCTCCCGTTATCAAATAGTCGGCACCGGCAATCAAGCCACCTCGGCCTGCAAGCTGAATCGATTGGCGGTCGCTCGGACTTCCTTCATGCGTCCGTGGCCAGGCAGCACTTTATCGGCAATCGTCACCAGTCCTGCCCGCTCCAGTTCATCGACATCGCGCTTCACCGCACTGCGGTCCCGATGCAGACGTTCCGAAATCTGGGTAATCGAACCCGGCCTTTCTTTCACTGCACGGAACAGCGCCAACCGCGCCGCCGTGACGAGCTTCATTACGTCGGCAGGGTCTTCGAAGCTGACAATGCGCTCGTCGGGTAGCTGTTCGCCGCGATCCGCCGCCTTGGCCAACTGGCGGCCACGCTTGAAGAAGCCTTCTTCCGTTCCGGTCTTGATGGTGAGCTTGGTCATGTGCTGTCCTTCAGGGCAATCCAGTCTTGTTCGAAACGCGCTTCAGTGTCTTCGAAACTGACAAACTCGACAGGTTCCACGACACCGAAATAGTGGCGATGGTGACCATCGTGAGCATTATCGTAACCAAGCACGCGTCCATTGTCGCCTGGATGGATGTCGTGATTGATGTAGGCCAGGTTGTAGCGAGTGATCTTCTTGGTGATCTCATTTCCTAAGCTGCATTTCCCGAAGAAGCTGCATTGGCGAGCAGCGCTGTCATTGCAGACGGCGGCATGGCTTCGATGTCCTCGGCGATGCGGTAGCTTCCCTGGCCGGGATAGATCACGATCTTCCGGGCCGGCTTCAAGTCGGCGCAGGCGCTGTGGAAACCGCGCTCGAGCTTGGGCGACAGGCTGCGCTTGATTTCGACAGCCCACAGGGCACCATCCGGCCATTCCAGCAGCAGGTCGATTTCCGCGCCGCCGCTGCTCCGGTAGAAGTGGCCATGGACGCCCGGCGGCGAACAGCCGAGCAGGTTTTCCACGACGAATCCTTCCCAGCTCGGCCCTATCACGGGGTGTGCGAGCAGCGCTTCCTTGTCGGGAATGGCGAGCAGCGAGTGAACGAGTCCGGAATCCCGCACATAGACCTTCGGCGACTTGATCAGTCGCTTGCCCAGGTTGGCGTGCCAGGGGGGAAGCCGGCGAACGAGCAGCAGATCCACCAGCAGATCCAGGTACGCGGCGACAGTCTTGCCGTCCACGCCAAGATTGCGCGCCAACTGGGCCGCATTCAGGATGCCGCCCTGATGGTGCGCCAGCATGACCCAGAAGCGCCGCAGTGTTTCAGCGGCGATGCGTGGCCCGAACTGCGGAATTTCCCGTTCCAGATAGGTTCGGATGAAATCCTGCCGCCAGCGCAGACTCCGGGCTGTGTTCGGCGCGAGCAAACTCTCCGGAAAGCCACCGCGAACCCAAAGTTCGTCGGGATCCTGGCCGACGGTCTCGTTCAGGTTGAAGGGCGTGAGTTCGAGATAAGCGATTCGTCCCGCCAGGCTCTCGCCCGATTGCTTGAGCAGGTCCAGCGACGCCGAACCCAGCAGCAGATACTGCCCTGATTTTCGTCCTGCCCGCCGGTTCCGATCGATCAAGCCACGCAGTGTCGGAAACAAACCCGGCGTGCGATGCACTTCGTCCAGAATCACCAGCTTCTCAAGGTGATCGGCCAGATACAGTTCTGCGTTTTCAAGCTTCGCACGGTCCTGTTCGGACTCAAGATCGAGATAAACAAAAGGCAGCCCGCTGGCTGCGGCGGCCTCCAGCGCCAATGTGGTCTTGCCGGCCTGCCGGGGGCCGAGCAAGGCTGTCGCGGGTGAATAGGCGATGGTTTCGAGGAGGAGCGAGGTCAGTGAGCGAGTAATCATCATTGCAATTATGGAAATTTATTCCATGATTGCAATGAAAATCTTCGAACCCTGCGCCCTCAAGATCCTCGACGCCACCTGCCCGCTGCTTGCCAAGGCGCTGGCCGGCCTGGTAGCTACCGGCGACAATCCGCACGCTGAGTTCCTGATTTTTCATTCGTGTTCAAGGTTTATACTCTATCCTTGAATTACGGGCGTGTTATTCAAGGCTTCCGTGCACAAGACCGACCTTCATCCCTCGTTGCAAGCCAGTTGCGTTGCCGTTCCCGGTCGTGGAGGCTGCTACGCCGTCGTTCCGCTACCGGCCCCGGTAAGCGTTGATGTCCCGGCCTGCTGGAAACTCTTCGTCGCAGCGCGACAGGAACTTGATCGGCTAGCAGCAGCCATCATCAGGAACCGCGAACACGCAGAATTGCTGATGGCCATGCTCAACCGGCGGGAAGCCGTTGACAGCAGCCAGATCGAAGGGACACGCACCGGATTCGACGGCTTGTTGATCCACGAACTCGAGGCCGGCTCGGCTGGCGCGACCGAAAACCCCGATGCCGCGGAGACGCTTGGCCTACCTGCGCGCCTACATGGCGGGCGCCGCAGAGGTGGAAAAGCATGGCGTCATGGCCCTGGATCGGCCCCTGATTTGTTCGCTGCATCAGGTGTTGATGCAGGGCCATCCGAAATCCATGCCGGGGCAGTTTCGTGACGTCCAGAACCATATCGGGTTGCGCCTGGAAACTGCGCGCTACGTTCCGCCGCCGCCCGCCGAAGTCCCCAGGCTGATGGATGACCTGACATCGCTCCTGCGCTACGAGCCGGAAGGGGTGATGTCGGTTTCGGTACTCATGCGGGCAGCGATCGCGCACGTCCAGTTCGAAGCGATCCACCCCTTTCGCGATGGCAACGGCCGCATTGGGCGTCTCCTGCTTCCGCTCATGTTCGCTGCTGACGGGCAGCCTCCGATCCACATGGCAACCTTCCTCAAGGTGCGGCAACAAGCGTATTACGATGCGTTGTTCGTCGCCCAGACGCGCCTCGAGTGGGAGCCATGGATCAGGCTTTTTCTTGAATGCGTCATTGCTTCGGCGCGTCACACAACCCAACTGTTCGACGTGCTGGCCGCGATCCGGAATCGCTGGCATGCCCTGCTGGCCAGTCAAAATAGACGCAAGGACGCGGTCAGCCTGGCGGATCATCGACCTGCTGGTCGGGCAGCCCATCGTCTCGGTGCCGACGCTTGCCAGGCAACTCGGTGTCTCCTTTCAGGCAGCCAATACCGCTGTCGAGGAGCTGGAGCGGCTGGAGATCATCCGTCGGACCAACGAGCGGCGCCGCAACCGCCTCTATCAGGCGCACGAAGTGACCAACGCGCTGTATACCGGGCTGGATCGGGTGCTTGAAGACGCCGAGCAGAGAACAGGGTAACCAAGCCGGAGGTGGCTTGCAGCGGGGCAATTGGCCGGGGTGGAGGAGGGGGTGTCGTTCCCGTTGCCGAAGGGGATGGTTTAGCGGTTATGACCCGCCGTGTGCAGCCCAGAACATTGCCGGTGTGACGATTGGAAAACGTCCGGCCAGTGCCAGCAAGTCCTTGTCGCCGGTGATCAAATAATCGGCGCCGACCGACTGCCGGGCGGCCATCAGCGTACCCAGTACTGGCTGGTCATCGGTATCCCGCAAGTCGGTCTCGCGAACGGCCGGCGGCTCCATGACCTCGGCCTGAATTGACAGAATGTCCACAAGGTCGTCGATCTCGGCGGCGGTCAGGCCGTGCCGGCTGACCAGGCGCGGAAGCACGCGCCGCAGTTCGTCAAGGATGAACGCCGACAGGATCACCTCGACCGACCCGTGCCGCCAGGCCGCCATGATTTTCCCCGGAATCCTGGCCGGGTAGGCGATACCCGAAAGCAGCACATTGGTATCGAGCCGACGCAGTGCCGCCATTCCCGGCTCAACGAGCCTGCGCTGATGCGCGCTGCATGGAGCGCTCGATGGCGACCGCGGCATCGATTTCCTGTAGACCGTCTGCCTCGGGCACTGCGGCAAAGCCCGCTTCGATTCGCTGGCAAAGCGCCTCGAAACGTTCCTGCATGCGGCGGATACGCTCGAACAAGCGGACATCGACCAGGGCCGCCACCGGCTTCCCATCCCTGTTGATGACAATGCTGTCATGCCGATACTGAACCTGGTTCAACATCTCGCCAAGGTTCTGCCTGAACACGACGGCGCTGGTCTGGGTAATCATCATCTTGCCATTGTAGTGATCATAATGGTCATTATGGTTCGCCGGCCAGGCAGTGTGAATCCCCGCGACGGTTACCCGGTCGGCGGGCCGGAAGAAATCGAACCGGCCCGGCGACGGTCAAGTTACCTCGGCCTGCAAGCTGAATCGATTGGCGGTCGCTCGGACTTCCTTCATGCGCCCGTGGCCAGGCAGCACTTTATCGGCAATCGTCACCAGTCCTGCCCGCTCCAGTTCATCGACATCGCGCTTCACCGCACTGCGGTCCCGATGCAGACGTTCCGAAATCTGAGTAAACAGGGTTGGGTTTATGCCGCAAATCTGTTCGTCCTGTTCAAGCATTCCGCCTTGGACGCCGGCTGGCTGCGCCACCAAGTGACCACCGTGCGCTGGCGCCTGTTCCATTTGCCGGGCAAGGTGGTGCGTCATGCCGGAACGTGGGTGTTGAAAGTTGCCACCGAGGCGGTTGATCTCTTCCGGTCGATCCGCGCCAGAAGCTTTGTGCTGGCACAAGCGATGTCTCCGTAGACAAGGCACGATCCATCCTGGAATAGGCTCGGCGCACATCAATGCGCTTGGATAGTCTTGACCAAAATTCGCGCATTTATAGCATTTAGCATGGCATGCGTCGCGCCGACGCTCGCTCGACCGATTGATCGGCGCTCATGCAGCCAGTTTCCGTGTCCCGGATACCCAAAATGTACCTGTCGACATACCGTGAGAATTTCAATCGCGGAATTTGGGCCATCATCATGGATTCGTAATTTCCTGTGATTTTGTTATAATGCTCGGCTACATTTTTCACACCGGATAACTTATATGGCCAACAGCGCACAAGCCCGCAAGCGCGCCCGTCAAGCTGACGGGCAGCGCTCCCACAACGCCAGCCTGCGTTCGACCATGCGTACCGCGATCAAGCGCGTGCGCCAGGCGATCGAAGCCGGCGACAAAGCCGCCGCCCAGGGCGTCTATCAGCAATCCGTCGCGGTCCTCGACCGCATCGCGGACAAGAAGATCATCCACAAGAACAAGGCCTCCCGCACCAAGAGCCGCCTGTCCGCGCAGATCAAGGCGCTGGCTGCTGCCTGATTCCTGTCGATGCTTCCCCCGAAAGGCGCCTGCGGGCGCCTTTTGTTCTTGCTGGAGTGCGAATATGACTGACAGCAGCCTGCGGGCTACCCGCGCCCCTCATGGATGCCGTAGAAGCCTTCCTCGATCTCGTACGCGAGCCACGGCCAGAAAGCCGATTTGCCAATCGGATAGGCCGCTGTCACGGAGCAAAAACGAAGCCACCTCATCGGCGGTGTGCTCCTTCTTCATGGTCCCATCCCTTCATGGTCGAGGTTGCCTGAAACACTGGTCAGTGCCTCAGTGACCTGAACATGCAGGACGGGAAGGTCGCTGTGAATCGTCTTCCAGATGATTTCCAAGTCCACCTTGTCGTAGCCGTGCGAGACGCGGTTGCGCATCGTGTACATGACCAGCCACGGAATATCGTCGTATCGGGGACGCGCAGTGCCTTGGTCATACCGGCACCGCCTCGGAAAGTACTACGCTGCGGAACTTCTCGGGCAAGGCCCTGGGCGTCAGCACATCAACCGACACACCCAGAAGGCGTTGCAGCTCAACCTGGATAGCCGCCACGTCCATCAGCGTCGTCTCCGGCGTTGGGTCGATCAACAGGTCAAGGTCGCTGCTGTCCGTGTCTTGGCCGCGTAACACGGAGCCGAACACCCGCGCATTTCGGGCACGGTGAGACTCGACCACGCGGCGAATTGCGGCTCGGTTCGAGTGCAATGCTTCTGAAGGTTTCAAGCGCTTCTCCCACAACAAAACCCAGTCTAATGATGGCCGAACACCGCAGCGAACGCAACATCAGAATCCGGTTTTACTCACTGTGCATCCTGGTTGTCACGGTTGCCAACCGCCGGTGCTTTTTTGAGCGTCGCCCGTTTGTGTGGACCGTATCGGATCGTGGCGTGGAGGCTATTGTCAAGGCATGAGTTGATATTAGATCAGTCATGAGTTAATATAAACGCATGAAGCCGAACTTCAAGCGCCCCTTCAGGAACTTCGTCAAGAAAGCCCACAAGCCGCTGCAACTGGCCATTGATGATGAGGTTGATTACGTTTGTGATCACCCGTACGCGGGGGAAGCAAAGGTCGGTGACTTGCGGGGGTTTTACGTCAGAAAGTTCTCGTTCAACCGGCAGCTTTACCTGATTGCCTACCGCCCACCTCCAGAGGAAGAAGCGACTGAAGATGTTGAAATCGAGTTTCTGGTGATCGATTTTTACAAGGTTGGCGTGCATGAGAACTTCTACAACGAACTCAAACACTACATCAAGGAGGAGTAGCCATGAGCCACACTATTCTTACCGCTGAGGACCTCTTTGGCGCCATGAAGGGTATGCCATCCAGCGAGCGCGTGCGTTTTTTTACGTTGCTCGGTGAAAACGTCTTCGAAAAAGAGAATTTTTCTCATGACGAAGTGTTTGGCGATGTCTCGAATGCGCAATTTACCGTTAGCGAGGCGTCAGAGTACCTTGAGGTATCTGTGCCGACCTTCCGCCGTTACGTGCAAGGGAAAAAGATCACGCCAATCCAGGTTGTGGGCCGGAACCAGTTCTTTGCTGCGCAAGACCTGAAATCCTTCAAGCGATCATTGCGAGAAGTAAAACGCCACTGATTCGGGCACTTCCTGCGCACCGCGATCAAGCGCGTGCGCCAGGCGATCGAAGCCGGCGACAAGGCCGCCGCCCAGGGCGTCTATCAGCAATCCGTCGCGGTTCTCGACCGCATCGCGGACAAGAAGATCATCCACAAGAACAAGGCCTCGCGCACCAAGAGCCGCCTGTCGGCGCAGATCAAGGCGCTGGCCGCTGCCTGATTCTTGATCGCCATATAAAAAGGCACCTTCGGGTGCCTTTTTGTTGAGCTGCCTTTGGTTTTGGAAAAGCCTCGGCGGGATGCTTGGGCGACGTCCTGCGCGGGGGAATGTAGCGATAGGCGAAGCCTCCGAAGCGTTGGGCGTGTCGGTCACGACGCTCAGGGCGTTTGACCTAAGCAGCAGCAAGTATCAAATGCCCGACTTCGGCCTTTGCTGGTCGGACTTTGATCTCAATGTCGTAACCAAGTCGTGTTAAACAGTCCATCAACTTGCGTTCAGACAGGTTGGTGAAGTTGCCACGCATCATGTCGGATACTTTGGGCTGGGTGATGCCCATGCGTTTGGCAGCTTCTTGTTGTGTAAGGTCGCCGCTGCGCATGGCTTTCCTGATCTCTATCACCAAGCCTGTTTTGATCTTGAGCTTATCAGCGTCAGGCAGGCCAAGGTCGGCGAACACGTTGCCGGAACCCCGTTGCACTTCAATGCCATCAATCAGTCGAGTTTTCATTTCCGCAACTCCTTTGCAAACGCTTCGGCTATTTTGAGCCTTGCGTGGATGATGTCCATTTCTTCCTTCGGTGTGGCGATGCCGCGCTTGCTTTTTTTCTGGAAGCAGTGAAGGACAAACACTGCCTCGGCGAACTATCCATTCAAGCGGTTTTTCGTTACTGGGCATGAACACAGATATACATGAACTGGTATATGGTGTCAATGGGTGCTTTTTCCCCACCCGCCAGATCGCCAGCGGTTGAACTCCCCTGAAAGGATTTCAGGTGGCCTTGGGGATGTTCGCCCTGGCGATTCGGTGAGTAGGCAAACCAGACCGCCGGTGCGCTGGCATCGCCCGCCGGTCGATCGTCGCGGACATAGGTCTGATCAATAAGAGCATCCAAACGTAATGCGCTTGCATTGACTGGGCAAGGCGATTGCATTACCATAAGCGCTGTCTATCCCTTTGATCGGAGCGCGCTATGGCTGCCACCCTTGAAGTCGAATCCACCCTGACCGACCGCTACCAGACCACGGTACCGGAAATGGTTCGCCGTGCCCTGATGCTGGGTAAGCGGGACAAGATTCACTACACGATCCGTCCCGGCGGTGAGGTCGTACTCTCCCGCGTGGAAATCACCGAGGAAGACGATCCGGTACTCGGGCGGTTCCTGGGCTTTCTGTCCCGCGACATTGCCAACCATCCGGAACGACTCCAGGCCGTCGATGCCAGCTTGGTGCAGCGCATCCAGTCGCTGGTCGATGATCTCGAAGTCGATCTCGATGCCGCCCTGTCGGCAGACGATGAATGAGCGCAAGCAAGCCTGCGCCATGGGTCATCAATGGCTGGACGGTATTCGCCCACCCGCTGTTCCTCGCCCAGGTTGAAGCAATCGCTCGCCAGGTCGAAGGGCTCAAGCAGAAAGACCCGGTCGGATTCACCAGGAAGAACGCCTCCAAGCGACTGGCAGCGATTGCCAAGCTGGCCTTTGAGGTAATTCCACAAGATCCGTCGCGGGCCGAATACCGGCAAGGCAACACGCTCGGCGAAGATCACAAGCACTGGTTTCGCGCCAAATTCTTCCAGCAGTACCGGCTGTTCTTCCGCTACCACGCGCCCAGCAAAGTGATCGTGTACGCGTGGGTGAATGACGAGGACACCAAGCGCGCTTACGAGAACAGCGACGATGCCTACCGGGTGTTCCGCAAGATGCTGGAAAGTGGCCATCCTCCGGACGACTGGAATCAACTGCTGGCCGAGGCGCAGGTCGAAGGCGACCGTCTGCAGCGAATCACTGCGTATTTCGCGGCATCGTGACCGGTGATTTCGCGCTGAACGTCACCGCCGGCGCCTCGGTGCCGGCAATCCTCGTCCGGCGCGTGGTCGGCCGCATCGGGGCGCTGACAAGGTTCGAGGAAGGCATGTCGTTTCTGCTACCGAATGGTCTGGCCCGACAACGCAGCCGTTTGACGTCAATTCTATGTCACCCTTGGCAGACGAAATTTCGGGGGAAGCTCAAGTTTTGAACGATCACCGATCAATTTACAAGGATTAGCAGATCACAGAGTGACTCATCATCGAAAAACCCCCGCCGGCAGCGCTGCGGGCGGGGGTTTGGCTGGCTTTGCGTGACGATTTAGCGCGGCAACGTCGTACTTCCCATCAGGAAGGCATCGACCTCGCGGGCGGCCTGGCGGCCCTCGCGGATTGCCCAGACGACCAGCGACTGGCCACGGCGGACATCGCCGGCAGCGTAGACCTTGTCGACGTTGGTCGCATAGCAGCCTTCGCCGTCGGTCGTCGCCCGTGCGTTCTGGCGCGCATCCTTGTCGACACCGAAAGCGTCGAGCAGGCCGCCGACCGGGTTGGTGAAGCCCATGGCCAGGAAGGCGTTGTCGCACGGGAGTTCGAATTCCGAACCGGCGACTTCGCACATCCTGCCATCCTTCCAGTCGAGGCGAATGGCCTTCAGGGCCTTGACGTTGCCCTTGCCGTCGTCGACGAAGCCCTTGGTGGCCACCGCGAAGTCGCGCTCACAACCCTCGTCGTGCGACGACGAGGTGCGCAGCTTGTATGGCCAGTACGGCCAGGTCATCGCCTTGTCTTCCTCTGCCGGCGGCATCGGCATCAACTCGAACTGGGTCACCGAGGCAGCGCCGTGACGGTTCGAGGTGCCGACGCAATCGGAGCCGGTATCGCCGCCGCCGATGACGATGACGTGCTTGCCCTTGACATTGATCGGATTGGCCTTGCCCTGCTGGATTTCCTTGTTCTGCGGGATCAGGAACTCGAGCGCCGCGTAGATGCCCGTCAGCTCGCGGCCCGGCACCGGCAGGTCACGCGGAACTTCGGCACCGGCGGCGAGGATCACCGCATCGAAATCCTCGAGCAGTTGGCCGGCCGGGACAAACTCCGTCGCATCGCTGATGATGCCGGCCGGCACGTCCTGGCTGCCGACGATGACCTTGGTGCGGAACTTGACGCCTTCGGCTTCCATCTGGGCAACGCGGCGGTTGACCAGGGTCTTCTCCATCTTGAAGTCGGGGATGCCGTAGGCGAGCAGGCCGCCGATGCGGTCGTTCTTCTCGAACACCGTCACGTCATGGCCGACGCGCGCCAGTTGCTGGGCGGCGGCCAGACCGGCCGGGCCGGAGCCGACGATGGCCACCCTCTTGCCGGTCTTGACGGCGGCTGGCTGCGGCACGACCCAGCCCATTTCCCAGCCCTTGTCGATGATGAAGTGCTCGATCGACTTGATGCCCACCGGCGCGGCATTGATGCCGAGCGTGCAGGCGGCTTCGCACGGGGCCGGACAGATGCGGCCGGTGAAGTCGGGGAAGTTGTTGGTCGAGTGCAGCACGTCGAGCGCCTGCTTCCAGTTGCCCTTGTAAACCAGATCGTTCCAGTCGGGAATGATGTTGTTCACCGGGCAGCCGCTGTTGCAGAAGGGAATGCCGCAATCCATGCAGCGTGCGCCCTGGACCTTGGCTTCCTCGTCGGACAGGGTATGCACGAACTCCTTGTAATGCTTCAGGCGCTTTTCTACCGGTTCGTAGGCCTCGGAAAGGCGCTCGAACTCCAGGAATCCAGTCGGCTTGCCCATTATGCGGCCTCCTTCTGCGTGGCAGCGGCCAGCTCGGTGAGCGCCCGCTTGTACTCGTTCGGATAGACTTTGACGAACTTGTCGCGGTAGACATCCCAGTTGGCCAGGATTTGCCTGGCGATCGCGCTGCCGGTGTAGTCAGCGTGGCGGGCAACGAGATCCTTGAGTTGGGTCTCGTCGGCCTCGCCGCGATGCAGCGGTTCGCCGGCGGCGTGGCGGTTGGCCGGGAGCACCTTCTCGAGCGCCACCTGCGCCAGGTTGCAGCGTTCCTTGAAGCCGCCGTCCTCGTCGAGCACGTAGGCGATGCCGCCCGACATGCCGGCGGCGAAGTTGCGACCGGTCTGGCCGAGGACGACCACCGTGCCGCCCGTCATGTATTCGCAGCCATGGTCGCCGACCCCCTCGACCACGGCCGTCGCGCCCGAATTGCGGACGCAGAAGCGCTCGCCGCCGACCCCGGAGAAGAAAGCTTCGCCGGCGATGGCGCCGTACATGACGGTATTGCCGACGATGATGTTCTCCGGCGGGTTGCCGCGGAAATCGGCGCTCGGCTTGATGACGATGCGCCCGCCCGAAAGCCCCTTGCCGACGTAGTCGTTGCCCTCGCCGGTCAACTCGAGCGTCAGGCCGCGGGCCAGGAAGGCGCCGAAGCTTTGGCCGGCGGTGCCGGTGAGATCGATGTGGATGGTGTCGTCGGGCAGCCCGGCATGGCCGTAGCGTTTGGCGACCTCGCCCGACAGCATCGTGCCGCAGGTGCGGTTGACGTTGATGATCGGCATTTCGATGCGAACCTTCTCGCCTCTTTCGATGGCTGGTTTGGCCAGCTCGATCAACTTGTGGTCGAGCGCCCGGGCGAGGCCGTGATCCTGGCCCTCGCACTGGCGGCGCGGCTCGCTGGCGGGAACAGGCGGCTGGTAGAAGATCTTCGCGAAGTCGAGACCCCTGGCCTTCCAGTGATCGATACCGGCGCGCATGTCGAGCAGGTCGGCGCGGCCGATCAGGTCGTCGAAGCGGCGGATGCCGAGCTGAGCCATGATCTCGCGCACTTCCTCGGCAACGAAGAAGAAGTAGTTCACGACGTGCTCGGGCTGGCCGGAGAAGCGCTTGCGCAGTACCGGATCCTGGGTGGCAACGCCGACCGGGCAGGTGTTCAGGTGGCACTTGCGCATCATGATGCAGCCCTCGACGACGAGCGGCGCGGTGGCGAAGCCGAACTCGTCGGCCCCGAGAAGCGCCCCGACGACGACGTCGCGGCCGGTCTTCATCTGGCCGTCGACCTGTACCCGGATGCGGCTGCGCAGGCGGTTAAGCACCAGCGTCTGCTGGGTCTCGGCGAGGCCGAGCTCCCATGGCGTGCCGGCATGCTTGATCGACGACTGCGGCGAGGCGCCGGTGCCGCCATCGAAGCCGGCGATCACGACGTGGTCGGCCTTGGCCTTGGCAACACCGGCAGCCACCGTGCCGACGCCTACCTCGGAAACCAGCTTGACCGAAATCGAGGCGCGCGGGTTGGCGTTCTTCAGGTCATGGATCAGTTGCGCCAGATCCTCGATCGAGTAGATGTCGTGGTGCGGCGGCGGCGAGATCAGGCCGACGCCCGGCACCGAGTGGCGCAGGAAGCCGATGTACTCGGACACCTTGTGCCCCGGCAACTGGCCACCTTCGCCCGGCTTGGCGCCTTGCGCCATCTTGATCTGGATCTGGTCGGCATTGACCAGGTACTCGGTGGTGACGCCGAAACGGCCGGAAGCGACCTGCTTGATCGCCGAGCGCAACGAGTCGCCATCCTTCATTTCGATGTCG
Organism: uncultured beta proteobacterium; assembly: GCA_963736845.1. Lineage (GTDB taxonomy): Bacteria > Pseudomonadota > Gammaproteobacteria > Burkholderiales > Rhodocyclaceae > Azonexus. The sequence goes on along the minus strand of CAVTQL010000014.1, from coordinate 59,281 downwards.
CGCTCGATACGGTTCTTGCCGATGATGTCGGAGAGCATGGTGCCGCCCTTGACCGGCGCGAAACGCCGCGCGTCCTCGCCGCCCTCGCCGGTGTTCGACTTGCCGCCGATCCGGTTCATGGCAATCGCCAGCGTCGTGTGCGCCTCGGTCGAAATCGAGCCGAGCGACATGGCGCCGGTGGCGAAGCGCTTGACGATCTCGCTCGCCGGCTCGACCTCTTCCAGCGGAACCGGCGCGCCCTGCGGCCTGAACTCGAACAGGCCGCGCAGCGTCAGGTGGCGCTTGGTCTGGTCGTTGATCAGGCCGGCGTACTCCTTGTAGGTGTCGAACCTTCCCGAGCGCGTCGCATGCTGCAACTTGGCGATCGAATCGGGCGTCCACAGGTGCTCTTCGCCGCGGATGCGGAAAGCGTATTCGCCGCCGGCATCGAGCATGCCGGCGAGCACCGGGTCGGCCGAGAAGGCCTCGCGATGCAGGCGAATCGCCTCCTCGGCAACCTCGAAGACGCCGATGCCCTGGATGTTGGAGGGGGTGCCGGTGAAGTACTTCTCGACGAAATCCTTCTGCAGGCCGATCGCTTCGAAAATCTGGGCGCCGGTATAGGACATGTAGGTCGAGATGCCCATCTTGGACATGACCTTCATCAACCCCTTGCCGATGGCCTTGACGTAGTTCTTGACGTACTTTTCGGCCTTCTCGGCGTCGCCCTTGGCCAGCGCCTCGATGGTTTCGAGAGCCAGGTAGGGGTGGACCGCCTCGGCGCCATAGCCACCGAGCAGCGCAAAGTGGTGGGTTTCGCGCGCGGAACCGGTCTCGACGACGAGGCCGGCACTGGTGCGCAATCCCTTCTTGACCAGATGCTGGTGGATGGCGGAGGTCGCCAGCAGCGCCGGGATGGCGACATGGCCGGCATCCAGCTTGCGGTCGGAGACGATCAGGATGTTGGCACCCGAGCGCACGGCATCCTCGGCGTCGGCGGCGAGCGAGGCGAGGCGTGCCTCGACACCGGCCTGCCCCCAGGCTACCGGATAGCAGATGTCCAGTTCGAGCGAATTGAACTTGCCCGACGTGTATTTCTGGATGTGGCGAAACTTCTCCATATCGGTTCTCGTCAGCACGGGCTGCGAGACTTCCAGACGGATCGGCGGATTGATGTCGATGGTATTGAGCAGGTTCGGCTTCGGCCCGACGAAGGAAACCAGCGACATGACCAGTTCCTCGCGGATCGGGTCGATCGGCGGATTGGTCACCTGCGCGAACAGTTGCTTGAAGTACGCGTAGAGCGTCTTGTTCCTGTTCGACAGGACCGGCAGCGCCGAGTCGGAACCCATCGAGCCGGTCGGCTCCTCGCCGTTTTGCACCATCGGCTCAAGGATGACCTTGATGTCTTCCTGCGTGTAGCCGAACGCCTGCTGGCGGTCGAGCAGCGCGGCCGGGGCCGCCTCGGTCTTCTCCCGGGAGGCGGACACGGCGTCGAGCCTGATGCGGATCTTCTCGATCCATTCCCGATAAGGCTTGGCGTTGGCCAACGAGTCCTTGAGTTCCTTGTCGTCGATGATGCGCCCCTGCTCCATGTCGATCAGGAACATCTTGCCCGGCTGCAGGCGCCACTTCTTGACGATCTTCTTCTCCGGAATGGGCAGTACGCCCGATTCCGAGGCCATGACCACGAAATCGTCGTCGGTCACCAGGTAGCGGGCCGGCCGCAGGCCGTTGCGGTCGAGCGTCGCGCCAATCTGGCGGCCATCGGTGAACGCCACCGCAGCCGGACCGTCCCACGGTTCCATCATTGCCGCGTGGTACTCGTAGAAGGCGCGCCGGTTCTCGTCCATCAGGGTGTGCTTTTCCCAGGCCTCCGGGATCATCAGCATCATCGCGTGGGCCAGCGTATAGCCGCCCATCACCAGCAGTTCGAGGGCATTGTCGAAGGAAGCCGAGTCGGACTGTCCGGGATAGTGCAGCGGCCAGACCTTGGCCAGATCATCGCCGAGAATCGGCGAGGAAATCGACTGCTCGCGGGCCTTGAACCAGTTGACGTTGCCGCGCAGCGTGTTGATCTCCCCGTTGTGGGCAATCATGCGGAACGGATGGGCAAGGTCCCAGGTCGGGAAGGTATTGGTCGAGAAGCGCTGGTGGACCAGGGCGAGGGCCGAAACCGTGCGCTTGTCCTGGAGATCCAGGTAATACACCCCAACCTGGCTGGCGAGCAGCAGGCCCTTGTAGTTGACCGTACGGGCGGAGAACGATGGAACGTAGAACTCCTGGCCATGCTTCAGCTTCAGTGACTTGATGGCGTTTGCCGCGCGGCGCCGGATGATGAAGAGCTTGCGCTCGAGCGCATCGGTCACGAACACATCCGGGCCGCGGCCGACGAAGACCTGGCGGATCACCGGCTCCTTGGCCTTGACCGTCGGCGACATCGGCATCTCGTGATTGACCGGCACCTCCCGCCAGCCGAGGATCACCTGCCCCTCGGCCTTGACGGAGCGTTCGATCTCCTCGACGCAGGCGTGGCGCGAGGCCGCCTCTTGTGGCAGGAAGACCATGCCGACGCCGTATTCCCCGGCCGGCGGAAGTTCGACGCCAAGGCTGGCCATCTCTTCGCGATAGAACCGGTCGGGAATCTGGATCAGGATGCCGGCGCCGTCGCCCTGCAACGGGTCGGCGCCGACGGCACCGCGGTGATCCAGATTTTTCAGGATCAACAAGCCCTGCTCGACGATGCCATGACTCTTCTGGCCCTTGACATGGGCAACGAAGCCCACGCCACATGCGTCGTGCTCGTTGGCGGGATCATAGAGACCCTGCCGCTCAGGTATTGCCGGTTCCATCACGATCGTTCCTTCAATAACTCGGCCAGCGAGGCATGGACCAAGGGTGGAGAAAGCCGGCTTCCCGCAGCGCTGGCCGGCTTGCACGAAATATCGAGGCAACTTTGGAATATACCGTCAAAGCCCCCCCAACTCAAGATGCTGCGATGCACCAATGTGGTTCGAGCCGGGTCCGGCGCTCCTCTTTCAGGTGCATCGCGCGTCGATCGCCGCCGCGATGTCGGCTTCGCCGGCTGCGTCAGAAACCACTGCCCGACCGATCTTGCGCAACAGCACGAGACGCATTCTGCCATCCTCGACCTTCTTGTCATGGCGCATCAACTCGAGGTAGCGCACCGCCCCGAGCGGTGCGCCGCGAACCGGCAAGCCAGCGCGGACAAAAAGCCGCTCGACGCGCGCCAGTTCCTCCGCGGTCAGCCAGCCCAGCCGGTGCGAGAGTTCCGCAGCAATTAGCGTGCCGGCGGCGACCGCTTCGCCATGCAGCCACTCGCCATAGCCGAGACCGGTTTCGATGGCGTGGCCGAAGGTATGCCCGAGATTGAGCAGCGCACGCTCGCCGCTCTCCCTTTCATCGGCGGCGACGACCTCGGCCTTGTTGGCGCACGATCGCCGTACTGCCTCGGCCAGCGCTTCGGTCCTCCTCGCCAGCAGGTCATCGATGCTCGCTTCGAGCCAGGCGAAAAAGTCGGGATCTCGAATGAGGCCGACCTTGATGATTTCGGCCAGTCCGGCCCTCAATTCCCGCTCCGGCAGCGTGCTCAGGGTCGTGATGTCGGCCAGCACCAGCTTCGGTTGATAGAAGGCGCCGATCATGTTCTTGCCGAGCGGGTGGTTGATCGCCGTCTTGCCGCCGACCGACGAATCGACCTGCGCCAGCAGCGTCGTCGGCACCTGGATGAACGGCATGCCCCGCTGGTAACAGGCGGCGGCAAACCCGCCCATGTCGCCGATGACGCCGCCGCCAAGAGCGATCAGCGTCGTGCTGCGCTCGCAGTGGGCGGCAAGCAGCGCATCGAAGACGAGGTTGAGGGTTTCCCAGTTCTTGTAGCGCTCGCCGTCGGGAAGGATGACGGGAAGCACCGAAATTCCGAGGCTTTCGATAGTCGACCGCAAACAGTCGAGATAGAGCGGCGCGACCGTCGTGTTGCTGACGATCACCGCCTTCTTCGCCTTCAGGTGAGGCGACAGGAGGTCGACGCGGGAGAGCAGGCCGCAACCGATATGAATCGGATACGAGCGCTCGGCGAGCGAGACATGCAGGGTTTTAGTCAGTTCTGGCATAGCTGGTTGAACTCGCGCAACAGATAGTGGACCACGCCGGCGGCGACAAGATGCGAGCCATCGACGACGAGGTGCGCGATCTCCCGGTACAGCGGGTCGCGGACCGCGTGCAATTCCTCCAGTTTCGCCTTCGGGTCGGGAACCCGCAGCAGCGGGCGATTGCGGTCGTGGCGCGTGCGCTCGTAAAGGAGCGCCGGCGGGACATTCAGGTAAACGACCCAGCCGGTGTCGTGCAGGCGGCTGCGATTGTCCGGATTCAGGACAACGCCGCCACCGGTGGCGAGGACGACGTCGGTTCCCGAGGTGAGTTCGGCGATGGCCTGCGCCTCGCGGCGGCGGAAGCCCTCCTCCCCCTCGATCTCGAAGATGGTCGGAATGGAGACGCCGGTGCGCTCGACGATCTCGTGGTCGACATCGACGAAGCGCCTGCCCAGCCGGCGGGCGAGCTGGCGACCGACGGTGGTCTTGCCGGCCCCCATCAGGCCGACGAGGTAGATATTGCTGCGGCTGTTCATCGACGCAATTCTATCCGACCGGGAGTGAGCGCCACAAAAAACGGGGGCCGGCATGGCCGGCCCCCGTCGCGATTTCGGCTGAGCGCTCAGTTGAGGTTCATCTTGTCCGAGATCACCCTCGGCGTGATGAAGAAGAGCAATTCACGGCGCTGGGCCAGCTTCTTCTCGTACTTGAACGCCCAGCCAAAGAAGGGAATGTCACCAAGAAACGGAACCTTTTCCGTCGAACCCTGATCATCGAGCTTGAAGACCCCGCCGATGACCACGGTACCGCCGTTCTCTACAACCACGTCGGTTTCGACGGTCGAGCTCTTGATCGGCGGGTTGCCGAGAATCGAACGGGTCCAGTCCGGCTCTTCCTTCTTGATGTTGAGCTTCATGCGGACGGTGCCCTCGGGGGTGATCTGCGGCGTCACCTCAAGCACCAGTGCGGCCGTCTTGAAACTCACGTTCTGCGTGGCGACCCCGCCACCGGTCGCGGTGGTGGTGTAGGGAATTTCCGTGCCGTCGGAAATCTTGGCCTTCATATTGTTCGCCGTGACGACGCGCGGGCTCGAGATGATCTTGCCGAGACCGTCGGTTTCGAGGGCGGCCAGTTCCAGATTGAGGATGCGCGTGACGGAAGCGTTGAACAGCGACAGCGCCAAGGTTCCACCGGTCGAAGTAAAGGACGGGAGATTCACGCCGATGACGCTGGGGCTGGTCTGGCCGCCGGGGCCAGCGTTAAATGATCCTGGTGGACTGCTCGGAGTAGCGAGGTTGCTGTTGTTATAGACACCGCCGCCGGCGAAGACGCCACCTCCGCCCACCTGCACCGGCTTGGACCCGAGGAAGTTCATCTTCATGCCGAGATCGCGCTTGAACTCGTCACCGGCCTCGACGACGCGTGCCTCGATCAGCACTTGGCGCGAACCGATATCGACCGCCTTGATGAAGGTGGCAATCTCTTCCAGCTTGCTCGGGACGTCATTTACAAAGAGCAGGTTGGATTGCGCATCCGCAACGGCGCTGCCGCGCTTGCTCATGATGCGCTGCGTGGAACCGCCGACACCAGCGATGGCCTGGCCCGCCAGCAGTCGCGCGATATCGCCTGCCTTCTGATAGTTCAGGGTGAACTGTTCGACTTTCAGCGGTTCGATGTCGGTAATCTGCTGCCGCGATTCGAATTCCAGCTTTTCGCGAGTGGCGAGTTCTTCGCGCGGGGCAATCAGGAGGATGTTGCCCTTCTTGCGCATGTCCAGCCCTTTTTGCTGGAAGATGATGTCGATGACCTGGTCGGCCGGCACGTCCTTCAGCACCAGCGTGGTGGTGCCGGTGACGGTTTCGCTGATCACCGCGTTCAGCCCGAGTTCCTCGGCCATCAAACGCAGGAGTGCGCGGACGTCGCCATTCTGATAGTTGATGCTGACGCGCGGACCCTTGTAGCCGGTCTTCGTGCCCTGCACCAGCTTGTTGGGATCCTCGACAATTTTCTTGACCTCGACGACGAACTGGTTGTCGCTCTGGTACGCGTTGTGCTCCCAAAGCCCGTGCGGGGTGATGGTCATGCGCGCGCTGTCGGCCAGGGCCTTCGTCTCGATGGACGTCACCGGCGTGCCGAAGTCGGTCACGTCGAGCTTGCGACGCAAGTGCTCGGGAACCGAGGTTTTGCCGAAATCGACAATCAGGCTCTTGCCCTGCTGGCGAATGTCGATCCCTGCGCCCGGTTCGTTGAGGTTGACGACGACGCGCCCCTCACCATCCTTGCCACGCCGGAAGGCGACGTCCTGCAGCGCGAAGCGCTTGCCGATGGCGCTCGCTTCAGTGAACTGGGTTACGCGTTGCGCGAGCGTGGCACCACCAGCGTCGATCGGCTTTAGAAGTACATAAAGGGACTTCCCGTCGAGCCGGGTCGAATAGTTCATGTTACGCGCCAGGTTCAGCACCAGGCGGGTACGTCCGCCAACCTGAACGACATTGGCGCTACGCAGGTCACCCTCGTTCAGCGTCAGGCTGGTCTTGCCCAGGCCGTTGGCGGTGGAGGGAAAGTCGAAAGCGATTTTCGCCGGGTTGGCAACGCTGAATCCGGCAGGCGGGCTGGCGAGAGGTTCCTTGAGATCGATCCTGACCGCAACGTCCGCACCCTGCGGAGCGGCATTGATCGCCTCGATCACGTTCTCCGACGCAGTCTGGGCGGCAGCCGGCCCGACCAGGGTAAGGCAGGCCGCGGCCGCAACGGCCAGCGCGTAGTTGATGACTTTCATTTCTTGCTTCCCTCCTTGCTCTGCAGGTACAGGGAGCTGGTCCGTTCGCTCCAGTCACCCGCAGAATCCTGAATCAATTCGCGCAACACCACTTCGTTGTCAGTGATCCGCGTCACCATGCCGAAATCAAGCCCGAGATATTCACCGACCTTGACCTGCTTGACCTTTTTGTCAACCTCGATGACTGCAATCGGTTGCCGGTTGACATTAAGGTAGCCGATCATCTTCAACGACTCGACCGGATACTTTTCGAGCAGGCTGTTACGTAGTTCCCGGGCATCGAAATCGGGCTGGAATGCCCCGCCCTTGCCGGCGCCCTGACGCCCCTTTTCGGGTTCGAGCTTGCTGGCCTTGAACGGGTCAACGAGGGACTCGACGTCGTAGGGCACTGGTTCGTAGGGTTTTACCTCGGGCAACTTGGGGATGTTGCCGCGCATGTCCTTGGTGCTGTCCGCCATCCACTGCTTCAGGTCTTCATGATCACCCGAGCAGGCCCCCAGCGCGGCACACAGGGCGACGAGCAGGATTCGCTTCACTTCTTCGCTCCTTGTGTCGCCTTCCGGTGCTTGGCGAGTTCCTCTTCGTCAAGATAGCGGAAGGTTTTCGTTGTTGCGTCCAGAACCAGCAGTCCCTCTTTGCCAGGAACCATCTGGATATTGTTCAAGGTCACGATACGCGGCAGCTTGGCGATGTCCGCAGCGAAGGCACCAATATCGTGGTAGTTGCCGTTGATTTTCACGGTGATCGGCAACTCGGCGTAGAAGTCCTTGATCTGCTCCTGGCCGGGACGGAAAAGCTCGAACTGCAAGCCGCGTCCCAATCCAGCCTGGTTCACCTCGATCAGCAGTGCCTCGATTTCCGACTTGTTCGGCAACTGCTTGAGCAGAGCCCCGAAAGAGCGGTCGATCTCGGCCAACTGCTGGATATAGAGATCGAGATTGACGGCCTGCCGTTTCTTGTCGAGGAACTGCTGCTTCAGCACCTGTTCCTCCTTCTGCTTGCTTTCCAGTTCCGCCAGCTGATCGCTCCACAGGAACCACCAGCCCGCGATCAGCAGGGCAACGAAGAGCGCAAACAGGACCGTCGCCTTGGGGATCAGCGGCCATGCGCCCGGTTCGTTCGGATTGAGGAAGCGGAAATCGTCGGCGATCGCCTTGAAATCGAGCTTGGGCAGCGACTTGGTCGTGGCTGTGGACTTGGCGTTCATTTCTTGTCCTTCGCTTCGCCTGCCTGCGCCCGCGTTAACCAGAAATTCATGGCGAATTCATTGCTGCGGCGGCCGTTCAGTACCACTGCCTTGACCTCGATCAGTTGCGGCCGCTCGAGCCAGGGCGATGCCTCGAGATTGCGCATCAAGGCGGAGACGCGGGCATTGGACTGTGCGTAGCCGGTGATATTGACCTTGAGCCCTTCCTGCTTCAGCGACTTGAGGTAGACACCGTCGGGTACCTGCTTGACCAGTTCCGTCAGCATAAAGACGGTTTCGCCGCGGTCGCGCTGGAGATCCTCGATGATCTGCTTGCGAGCCAGCAGCGCTTGGGTCTGTTCCTTCAGTCGCTTGATCTCGGCAAGTTGCTTGTCGAGAACCGCAATTTCCTTTTTCAGGAAGGCGTTGGCGTCGTTCTGATTGCTGATGCGGGCGTCGATCACGGCATAGACGAGAAACACGACCAGCGCGCCGACGGCAACCGCCGCACCGGCCATTGCGTAGAATTGCTGGCGTCTCGCCTTGCGTGCCACCTCGCGGTGGGGGAGGAGGTTAATGCGAATCATGATGGATCAAACCTCCGCAGAGCCAGCCCGCACGCCACCATCAGCGACGAGGCGTCGGCGATCAGGCTTTTCGCCCGGACGCGGTCCGACAGAACCATGTTCGCAAACGGGTTGGCGATCAGCGTGCTGACCTGTGTCCGTGTCGCGATGACCTCATCGACCCCTGGAATCACGGCACAACCGCCGGCGATGACGATGTGGTCCACCTGGTTGTACTGGGTTGACGTAAAGAAGAACTGCAGGGCGCGGGAAATTTCGAGCGCGAGGCTTTCCATGAACGGTGCCAGCAACTCGCTCTCGTAACCCTCCGGAAGGTTGCCGGCACGCTTGGCGGCCTCCGCCTCCTCGTAGGTCATGCCGTAATGACGGGCGATGTCCTGCGTCAGCTGCCCGCCGCCAAAGGCTTGTTCGCGAGCATAGACCTGCTGGCCGTTGCGCAGCACCGTCAGGCCGAGCACACTCGAGCCGGCATCGACGAGGGCTATCGTCTGGTTCTTGCCGCTTTCCGGCAACTGCTTTTCGATCAACTCGAAAGCAGCCAGTGCCGCCAGCGGCTCGACATCGACGACGGCGGCATGGAGTCCAGCGGCATCCGCCACCGCGATGCGATCCTCGACCCGCTCCTTCTTGGAAGCGGCGATGAACACTTCCAGTTCGTCGGGCAATGAAGGCGAGGGGCCAATCACCTGGAAATCCAGATTGACCTCGTCGATCGCGAACGGAATGTACTGATTCGCTTCCGACTCGACCTGTGCCTCAAGCAGATCGTCACGCATCCCGGCCGGAACGTTGATCTTCTTGGTGATCACCGCCGACCCCGGCAAGGCCATCGCAACATCGCGGGTGGACGTTCCCAACCGCTTCCATGCCCGTTTGACAGCGTTGACGACACCGTCCATGTTGGCAATGTTGCCATCAGACACCGCATCTTTCGGCAACACCTCAATGGTGTAGCGCTCGACGCGGTAACCCTCTTTCCCGTTGGCAGTCAGTTCAACCAGCTTGACAGCCGACGAACTGATGTCCAGCCCCAGCAAGGGACGGGCCTTGGGATTTATCAACGCTGAGATATCGAAGCGCACCAGACCCCCAAAAAGTCCTTACAAAATGCGAAGTTAGACAAACAACCAATAATTCACTTCAGATGCTAGCAACAACCACACGGCATGTAAAGCGATTTTACGGGCAGCCCGGGCGAAAGCGTATAATCCGCGCAACGTTCATTTGCCCCCCTTGTCGCCTTGTCTTCCGTCCCTCTCGTAGCCCGCATCCTACTCTACCCACTGCTCGTGCTGTGCGGTGCTGTCGCCATCGGGGTCGGACTGGCCTTGATCGCGCTGGTCCTTGCCTACCCGAATCTGCCCTCGCTCGAGATTCTGACTGATTATCGCCCCAAAATCCCGCTTCGGGTGTACACATCCGATGGATACCTGATCGGCGAGTTCGGTGAAGAGCGCCGGGCGGTGATCGGTATTCAGGATGTACCCCCGGTCATGAAGCAGGCGATCCTCGCCGCCGAGGACGACCGCTTCTACCAGCATGGCGGCGTTGACTACCTTGGCATCGCCCGCGCCGCCTTCGCCAACCTGGCCGGCGGCGGCAGGCGCCAGGGCGCTTCGACGATCACGCAGCAGGTTGCACGCAACTTCTTCCTCTCCGCCGAAAAGACCTACACGCGAAAGTTCTACGAGGCGCTGCTGTCGTTCAAGATCGAAAGCAACCTGAGCAAGGATCAGATCCTCGAACTCTATATCAACCAGATATTTCTCGGTCAGCGTGCCTACGGATTCGCCGCGGCAGCCCAAATCTATTATGGCAAGCCGCTCAAGGACATTTCGATCGCCGAGGCCGCGATGCTCGCCGGCTTGCCGAAGGCGCCTTCCGCCTACAATCCGATCGTCAACCCGAAGCGGGCGAGGATACGCCAGCTATATGTATTGCGCCGGATGCACGATCTCGGGTACATCAACACCCAGCAGTACGAGGTAGCGCAGAAGGAGGCACTGGTGGTCAAGCGCGAGCTGGCCGATTACCCCGTCCATGCCGAGCATGCCGCCGAGATGGCACGGCAGATCGCCGTCGAGCGTTTCCCCGATGACGCCTACTCGCGCGGACTCAAGATATACACGACGCTGGTCAAGGCCGAGCAGGAAGCCGCCTACGTCAGTCTGCGCAAGGGCGTGATGGATTACGATCGGCGCCACGGCTACCGCGGTGCCGAGTCGTATCTGGACATGAAGGAAATCACGTCAGACCAGGACGAGGCGATCGACGAGGCGCTGCAGGACATTGCCGACGCCGGCGACCTGGTTCCGGCCCTGGTCCTGGCGGCCGACGCCAAGCAGATCAAGGTATACCGCAAGGGTGGCGAAGTCGTCACGCTGACCGGCGACGCGATGAAATTCGCTGCCCGCATGCTCGACGACAAGGCGCCTCCCAACAAGCGCGTCAAGCGGGGCGCTATTGTCCGGCTGCAGAAGGACGAGCGGGGTGCCTGGCAGATTTCCCAGTTGCCCGAGGTCGAGTCGGCGTTCGTCGCACTCAATCCAACGGATGGCGCTATCCGCGCCCTGGTCGGCGGCTTCGATTTCAACCGCAACAAGTTCAACCATGTGACGCAGGCCTGGCGGCAGCCGGGGTCAAGCTTCAAGCCGTTCATCTACTCGGCGGCGCTGGAGAAGGGCTTCAGCCCCAGCAGCGTGATCAACGACGAACCGATCGTGATTTCGGCGAGCCAGACCGGCTCGCAGGTTTGGGCACCGCACAACTACGATGGCAAGTACGAAGGTCCGATGAAGATGCGGACGGCGCTGGCCAAGTCGAAGAACATGGTGTCGATCCGCATCCTGCAGAGCATCGGCACGCATTACGCGCAGGACTTCGCCAGCCGCTTCGGCTTCGATGCCGCCAAGCACCCGCCCTACCTGACCATGGCGCTCGGTGCCGGCTCGGTGACTCCCTGGCAGATGGTGACCGCTTACTCGGTATTTGCCAACGGTGGCTTGCGCATCAGCCCCTATGTCATCAGGGACATCCGCGACGAACGGAACCAGGTGCTCGCCCTGTCGCCGCAGGCAGTTTCCGGCGGCGATGCCCAGCGCGTCATCGACCCGCGCAACGCCTTCCTGATGGACGGCATGCTGCGCGACGTCACGATCTTCGGCACCGCCGCCAAGGCATCGGTCGCGCTCAAGCGCCAGGATCTGGCGGGCAAGACCGGCACCACCAACGAATACGTCGATGCCTGGTTCTGCGGCTACCAGATCACGGTTTCCGCCTGTGCCTGGGTAGGCTTCGACCAGCCCAGGAAACTCGGCGACAAGGAAACCGGCGGCGCGGCGGCGTTGCCGATCTGGATCGGCTACATGGGCCGCGCCCTGAAGGACGTTCCGTCACAACTCCAGCAGGCGCCGGAAGGCCTGGTCGCGTTCGGCAGCGGCCGCGACCGCACGTACATCTATGCCGAGTACGCGGGCCGCGAGGAGTCCCACGACGACGAGCCGGACGAAGCACCGCCCCGCCCCGACCTCAGCCAGCCGCCGACCGACTGAGGTTCAGGCCAGTCGCACCTGCTCGCCGGCCTGCTGGCTGGCGAGGGCGGACAGCTTTTCCATCAGCTCCGCGCTGTCCCGGGTATCGCGCCAGGCCGCGCCGTCCCAGCGGAAGTGGAAGCCGCCGGCACGCGCCGCGACCCAGATTTCGCGCGCGACCCCGTGGCGATTGACGATGATCTTGCTGCGGTCGGCGAACTCGATTTCCAGGACGCCGCCCGGCGCAAGTTCGAAGTTAACCTCGGCGCCGGTCGCTTCCAGCGCCGCCTCGATGCGGGCCAGCGCATCATCCGCCAGTGCGTTGAATTCCCTGTCATCCATCGTGTGCTACCATCCCGCCCTCTGCCGACCGGCCCGTTTATCCATGTCCAGAATACTCCCTGCCCTGCTCCTGATTGGCTGCCTCGCCGGCTGCGGCATGCGCGGCGCGCTCGTCCTGCCGCCACCGCCGGCGCCGCCACCGCTGCTCGACAGCATCGGCCGGACTTCGCAGCCGGCGCCCGCCCCGGCAGCACCCGTCGGCGAAACCGATGTTAGCATGGACCGGGAATCCAGCCCGCAATGAACCATTTCACCGTGAACAAAGGCGTGCTGCACGCCGAAGCCGTGCCCCTGCCCTCAATCGCCGAACGCTTCGGCACGCCTGCCTACGTCTATTCCCGTGCCGCGCTCGAAGGCGCGTTGCAGGAATTCCTCGACGTCCTGACCGCGCATTCGGCCGGCGCCGGGGCCTTGGTCTGCTACGCGGTCAAGGCCAACTCCAACCTGGCCGTCCTCAACCTGTTCGCCCGCCTGGGCGCCGGCTTCGACATCGTTTCCGGCGGCGAACTGCAGCGGGTGCTGGCGGCCGGTGCCGACCCACAGAAGATAGTTTTCTCCGGTGTCGGCAAAACGGCCGCCGAGATGAAACTGGCGCTCGACGCCGACATCTTCTGCTTCAACGTCGAATCGCCTGCCGAACTGGAGCGCCTGAACGAAGTCGCCAGCCAGTGCGGCAAGCGGGCGCCAGTCAGCCTGCGCGTCAATCCGAATGTTGACGCGAAGACGCACCCCTACATTTCCACCGGTCTCAAGGAAGCCAAGTTCGGCGTCGCCTACGACGACGCGCTGGCGCTCTACCGCCGCGCCGCCGCGCTCCCGCATATCGCGGTGGCCGGCATCGACTGCCACATCGGCTCGCAACTGCTCGATCCTTCGCCCTTTGTCGAGGCGCTTGAGCGCATTTTGGCCCTTGTAGACCAGTTGACCGCAGAAGGCATCAGCATTCACCACCTCGACCTCGGCGGCGGCCTCGGTATCAAGTACAAGGACGGCCAGGTGCAGCCGACGGTGGCTTCCTACCTGAACCCGCTGCTCGACCAGTTGGCCGGGCGCGGCCTCAAGGTAGTGCTCGAACCCGGCCGCCGCCTGGTCGGCAACGCCGGGCTGCTGCTGACCCGCGTCGAGTTCCTGAAGCCGGGCGAGGGCAAGAACTTCGCCATCATCGATGCAGCAATGAACGACCTGATGCGCCCGGCGCTCTACGAAGCCTGGCACGACATTCTGCCGGTGACGCCGCGCGCCGGCGAGCCCCACGCCTACGACGTGGTCGGCCCGGTCTGCGAAACCGGCGACTTTCTCGGGCTGGCGCGGCCGCTGTGCATAGAGGCCGGTGACCTGCTGGCGGTGATGTCCGCCGGCGCCTACGGCATGGCGATGGCTTCCAACTACAATAGCCGCCCGCGCGCGGTCGAGGTCATGGTCGACGGCGACAAGGCCTACCAGATTCGCCGCCGCGAAACCGTGGCCGAACTCTATGCCGGCGAGCAGGTATTGCCGGAATGAAGATCGGCGCCCTGCTTCTCGCATCGGCGCTGCTTCTCGCCGCCTGCGGCGAGAAGCCAGCCGAGAAGAAAGGCGCGCCGCCGACCCTGATCACCATCACCGAGGCAAAAGCAGTCGCACTGGAGGTCAGCGAGCGCACACTCGGTTCGCTGGAAGCGGTCGATGACCCGAAAATCGGTGCCGAAATTGCCGGCAAGATCGTCAAGATTGCCGTGCGCGCGGGCGAAGCAGTCGTCAGGGGGCAGTTGCTGGCACGGATCGACCCGACCGACGCCGCCCATCAGGCCAGCGCCGACAACGCCGAGATCGCCCGCCTGCAAGCCCTGCTCGCCCAGCAGGAACGCCTGGTCGCCCGCCAGACCGAGCTGGTGCAGAAGAACTTCATCTCGAAAAATGCGCTGGACGACGTCACCGCCCAGCGTGATGCGCTGAAAAGCCAGCTTGCCGCCGCCCAGGCCCGCGCCGGCCTGTCGCGCAACAACGTCGACAAGACCCGCGTCGTCGCCCCCTTCGCCGGCATCATCGAGGAACAACTGGCCGCCGTCGGCGACTACGTCAAGCTCGGCGACCCGCTGTTCCGTCTCGTTTCCAACACCCGCCTGCGCGCCCACCTCCCCTTCCCGGAATCCGCCGCGCCGCGCCTCAAGGTCGGCATGCCGGTACATATCACCAGCCCGCTGGTGCCGGGCGGCAGTATCGAGGGCGTGGTCGAGGACATCCGCCCGACGGTCGGCGAGGGCAATCGCGCCATCGACGTCATCGCCCGGCTGGACAATCCCGGTGCGCTGAAAGCGGGCGGTTCGGTCGACGCCGCCGTCGTCACCGGCCAGAAGGAGCACGCCGTCGTGGTACCCGAGCAATCGGTCGTGCTGCGGCCGGCCGGCAAGGTCGTCTATCTGATCGCCGACGGCAAGGCAAGGCAGCAGGTCGTCGAGGTCGGCAACAAGCAGCGCGGCCTGATCGAGATCACCGGCGGCCTGCAGGGCGGTGAAACGATCGCCCTCGACGGCGCCGGCTTCCTGAGCAACGGTACTGTGGTCAACGTCAAGGAAACACCGAAAACCGCGGTCGGCCCGCCAGGCGAGAAGAAACCGCAATGACCCTGCCCGAGCTGTCGATCAAGCGCCACGTGCTGGCGTGGATGTTGAGCGCGGTTCTCGTCCTCTTCGGCGTCATCAGCTTCGGCCGGATCGGCATGGACCGCTATCCGTACATCGAATTTCCGGTCATCTCGATCACGACGACGCTCAAGGGCGCCAACCCGGACATCGTCGATGCCTCTGTGACCAACATCATCGAGAGTTCGGTGAATTCGACACCGGGCATCGAGCACATCCAGTCCACGTCCTCGCCCGGCGTCTCGGTGATCGCCATCACCTTCAACCTCGAAAAGAGGATCGACGTCGCCTTCAACGAGGTCCAGGCCAAGGTCAACCAGGTGTTGCGCCGCTTGCCCAGGGACGCTGACCCGCCGGTCGTCGCCAAGGTGGAAACCAACGCCCAGCCAATCATGTGGCTGGCCTTACAGGGCGACCGCACGCAGCAGCAATTGAACCAGTACGCGATCAACGTGCTGAAAAAGCGTCTGGAAACCATTGATGGCGTCGGCGAAGTGCGCCTCGGCGGCCGCCGCGACCGGACCATCCGCGTCGAACTGCTGCCGGCCCGGATGGCGGCACTCGGGGTCACCGCGCAGGACATCAACGACGCCTTCGCCCGCGAGCACGTGCAAATGGCGGGCGGCTTCGTGGTCGGCGAGAAGACCGAAAGCCTGGTCAAGCTCGATCTCGAATTCCACTCCATCGACGCCCTGCAGCAGATGGTTATCGGCTGGAAGGCAGGCGCGCCGATCCGCCTGCAGGACGTCGCCGAGGTCATCGACGGCCTCACCGACAATCGCCAGCTCGCCCGCTTCAACGGCGAAACAACGATCGGCCTCGGCATCGTCAAGGTCACCAACACCAATACCGTAGCCATCGCCGACAAGGTCAAGGAAAAGCTGGAAAACGAGTTGCGGCCGCAACTGCCGCCCGGCATGCAACTGCACGTCGTCTCCAACGACGCGGTGTTCATCCTCGAAATCGTCAATGCGCTGAAGCAGCACCTGGTCGAAGGCACCCTGCTCGCCGCGCTGGTCGTCTGGCTCTTCCTGCAATCGGTGCGGGCGACCGTCATCGTCGCGCTGGCCATCCCGGTTTCGCTGATGGGCGCCATCGCCGTCATCTACTTTTTTGGCTACACGCTCAATTCGCTGACCCTGCTCGGCCTGCTGCTGCTGATCGGCGTCGTCGTCGATGATGCGATCGTCGTCCTCGAAAACATTTTCCGCCACCGCGAGGAACTCGATGCCGATCCGGTGACGGCTGCGGTCAACGGCGCCAACGAGGTCATTTTCGCGGTGATCGCCGCGACTCTGGCGCTGGTCTCGATTTTCGCGCCGGTCATCTTCATGAGCGGCATCATCGGCCAATTCTTCCGTTCCTTCGCCGTCGTCGTCACCTTCGGCGTGCTGGTCTCGCTTTTCGTCTCGCTGACGCTGACACCGATGCTCTGTTCGCGCTTCCTGACCGTGCGCGAAAAAGGCCACCAGCACGGCCGCTTTCTCGCCGCCATCGAACGCGGCTTCAAGCGGCTCGACGCCTTCTACCGCCGTCTGCTCACCCGCGCCCTGGTGCATCGCTGGAAAGTGGTGCTGCTGACGCTGTTGACCGTGGCATCGAGTGCTTTCTTCTTCGCCAATGTCGGCAAGACCTTCGTGCCGGAACAGGACGAAGGTCGTTTCCTCGTCTATCTGCGCGCGCCGCTCGGTTCGTCGATCGACTACACCGATTCGCGGCTGCGGATGGTCGAGGCCGTGCTCAACGAGCATGAAGAGATCGTCACCGAATTCGCCCTGATCGGCCTCGGCAGCGCCGGCCAGGTCAACCAGGGCACCGTCGTCGCCCGCATGGCGCCGCGCAACGAACGGCGCATCAGCCAGCAGGAACTGCTACCCATCCTGCGCGAAAAGCTGGCCCAGATCCCCGGCGCCCGCGTCTTCGCTGCCCCCTACCCGATGGTCCAGGGCCAGCGCGGCGAGCCGCTGCAATTCGTGCTGGCCGGCGAGAATCTCACCGAGGTGGGCCGCCTCGGCCGCCAACTGCAGGGCAAGCTGGCTGCTGAACCCGGCCTCGGCGGACGCATCGACACCGACCTCCAGCTCGACCTGCCGCAGCTCGTCTTCCAGCCCGACCGCCTGCGCATCGCCTCGTCCGGGCTGACCACCGGCGACGTCGCGGCTGCCATCAACATGCTGACCGGCGGCATCGACATCGCCAAGTACAACGACGAGCCGGGCGACGGCCAGCGCTACGATATCCGCGTCAAGGGCCGCGAAGGCGAATTCACCCAGCCGGCCGATCTCGCGAAAATTTACCTGCGCAACAAGGAAGGCAAGCTGGTGCGCCTCGATTCGGTCGCCAGCTTCAAGGAAACGCTGGGCCCGGCCGTCATCGGCCGCTTCGACCTGCAATACGCCGCAACCTTCTTCGCCACGCCGACCATCCCGCTCGGCGAAGCGGTGCAGAAAGTGCGGTCGTTCGCCGACGACCTGCCGCCCGGCTACCAGATCAAGCTGATCGGCCAGGCCGAGGAGTTCGCCAAGACCACCAAGTACATGACCTTCGCCTTCGTGCTGGCGATGGTGCTGCTCTACATGGTGCTGGCCAGCCAGTTCGACTCCTTTCTGCAGCCCTTCATCGTCATGCTCGCGCAGCCGCTGGCCATCATCGGCGGCGTCGCCGCCCTGTGGGCGACCGGGCAGACACTCAACATCTATTCGATGATCGGCCTCGTGCTGCTGATCGGCCTCGTCGCCAAGAACTCGATCCTGCTCGTCGACCTGACCAACCAGCGCCGCGCCGGCGGCATGCCCATCGACGACGCGTTGCGCGATGCCTGCCCGATCCGCATGCGCCCGGTGCTCATGACCTCGGCCACCGTCGTTCTCGCCCTGCTCCCGGCCGCACTGGGCTTCGGTGCCGGCTCCGAAACCAACCAGCCGCTGTCGATCGCCGTCATCGGCGGCATGATCTCGTTGACACTGCTGACGCTGGTCGTCGTTCCCGCGGTGTATTCGCTGGTCGAGAACGCGCTCGCCCGGCGCCAGGCGGCCGCCGGAAATTGAGGGAAGCCCAGCCCGCTCACGGTGGGCCAGAGATCACTTCATCCCCGAAGGTTGTCGTAGCCCACCCGGCACCAAGGCGACGATAATTGCGGATGCCCATCGCGACCCCGAACCCATCGACCCCGCCGCGCCGTCTGTCGGCCTTGAGAGGGCCTGTGGCCCTTCCTGCGCCCCTATCGGGGCCGGATCGCCCTGGCTTTCGTCCTGCTCTGCCTGGGGTCGGCCACCATACTGCTGGTGCCGCTGGCGTTTCGCGACCTCATCGATTTCGGCTTCGGCGAACGGCAGCAGCCGACGGGCAGTTTCCTCGGTGCCCTCAGCCTGAACGGGCACTTCATCGCCCTGTTCGGTCTGGCGAGCTTCTGGGCGCTGGCCGTGGCGGGGCGTTACTACACCGTCTCGTGGGTCGGCGAACGGGCGACGGCCGATCTGCGCAGTGCCGTGTATGCGCGGGTATTGGCCCAGTCGCCCCAGTTTTTCGAGACGCTGCAGACCGGGGAGGTCCTCTCCCGGCTGACCGGCGACACGACCCTGATCCAGACCGTCGTCGGCAGTTCCATCTCGATGGGGCTGCGCAGCCTGTTCCAGTTCATCGGCGGCATGGTCATGCTGGCCGTCACCAGCCTCTACCTGTTCTCCCTCAACCTCGGCCTGATGGCCCTGCTGATCCTGCCCATCCTTGTCATCGGGCGCAAGGTCAAGAAACTCTCGCGCGAATCGCAGGACAAGATCGCCGATGCCTCGGCCCTGGCCGGCGAGATCCTCAATGCCATGCCGACGGTCCAGGCCTATACGCAGGAGCCGCATGAGGCCAGGCGTTTCGCCGAACGCACGGAAACCAGTTTTGTCACGGCGATCAGGCGCACGCGCGTGCGCGCCGCGCTGACGGCGCTGATCATCACGGCGGTGATGGGAACGATCATCTTCGTGCTGTGGATCGGCGCCCGCCAGGTCAACGCCGGTGTCCTGACTGGCGGCGAGCTTGCCTCCTTCGTTCTCTACGCCGCACTGGTCGCCGGCGCGGTCGGCACCATGGCGGAAGTCTGGGGCGACATCATGCGCGCCGCCGGCGCAACAGAGCGGCTGCTGGAACTGCTGCATGCCGAATCGGCCATCCATGAAACGCCGTCACCACAGACACCCTTCGCATCGGCGCAGGCGGAAATCAGTTTCGAGCACGTCACGTTCGCCTATCCGGCACGCCCGCAGATCCACGCCCTCGACGACATCTGCCTGACCATCGCGCCGGGCGAGAGCGTCGCGTTGGTCGGCCCCTCGGGTGCCGGCAAGACCAGCCTGTTCCAGTTACTGCTGCGCTATTACGACGTATCCGGTGGCTGCATCCGGATCAACGGCCAGGACATCCGCCAGCTGCGGCTGCAAGACCTGCGCAAGGACATCGCCATCGTTTCGCAGGACCCGGTGATTTTTTCGGCCAACGCGCTGGATAACATCCGTTACGGCCGCGCCGCGGCGAGCGACGAGGAAGTCATGCAGGCGGCCAGGGCAGCGCTGGTCGATGAGTTCATCGACCGTTTGCCCGAGGGCTACCAGACTTTCCTCGGCGAGCGCGGCACCCGCTTGTCGGGCGGCCAGCGCCAGCGTATCGCGATTGCCCGCGCCATCCTGAAAGGTGCGCGCCTGCTGCTGCTCGACGAAGCGACCAGCGCCCTCGATGCCGAATCCGAAATCCTTGTCCAGCAAGGCCTCAGCGCGGCCATGCAGGGGCGGACGACGCTGATCATTGCCCATCGCCTGGCGACGGTGCAGAAGGCCGACCGCATCGTGGTGATGGAGCGGGGGCGGATCGTCGAAACCGGGACCCCGGAGGACCTGCGTGGGCAAGGCGGGCTTTACGCCCGGCTGGCTGCACTGCAACTTGACCTGTGAGACTTGCTCCAGAAACCGAGCATTCATCCTGAAAAAAGCAGTTCAGACGCTGATAAGGCGGATTGCCGCAGATCAAATGCTTTTGTAGGGACCCCGGGCAATTACCCGGTCGGTGAGCGACAGCCTGTCGCCAAGTTACTGAATTTTATCTGCGTTTATCTGCGAAATCTGCGTCAAAATTGGCGTTCTTCCAGCCGTTGACCGCACGCCGGGCGGTCTTGGGGCCGTCTTTGACTGTGTCGCCTTCGAAGGCTTCGGCGATGCTGTAGATGCGGGTGAAGCCGGTCACCTGCAAGCTGCGTGCTTGTTCGTCAGGCTATCCCGGGATTGTTTTCGACGCCCTTGAGCTTCGGCAGGTTGAGGCTGACCGGCTTGACCGTCTTGATGTCGCGCAGGTAGGTGGCGACGACGTCCCAGATCGGCTCGCCGGCATTCTTCGCCTCTTCCGAAACCGGCGCCCAGCCAGCCACCTTGTAGTTCTTGGCCGGCTCGATCGGTTGACCGCGCAGCATCATGTTCTGGATGCGCTGCCCCATTTTCGCCGTCGGGTCGCAGGTGTACTGCAAGCCGCCGACACGCACCATGTCGCCGCCCTGCTGGTAGTAGGGATCAGGATTGAACAGGTTGTCGCAGACGTCCTCGAGGATGGTCTTGATCATCTCGCCGCTCAGATTGCTCACCGTCGTCCACGGATAGGTGATCGCCGTCTGGTCGAGAACGTGCTCCATCAGGATCGGCTGCCCCGGTAGCAGCGAGGTGCCCCAGCGGAAGCCGGGAGAGAAGGCGATTTCTGCATCCTTGACCTTCATCAGTGCATCGACGATGACCTGGTCGAAGGTGCCGTTGAAGTTGCCGCGGCGGTAGAGCGTGCCTTCGGTGACCGCCAGCTTTTCGTTGAGTTTGGAAAGATACGGCGCGCGCGCCTTGTCGATCAGCGCCTGCATGTCCTTGTCCGCCGGCAGCAGGTTGGCGAAGACCGGCAGCAGCTTGTAGCGGAAATCGGCAACCTTGCCGTTCTTGACATCGAAATCGAGCACGCCGAGGAACTTGCCATTGGAGCCTGCATTGGTCACCAGCGTCTGGCCGCCGGCATTCTTGACGACGACCGGAACCGGCACGCCGTCGTGGGTGTGGCCACCCATGATGGCGTCGATGCCCTTGACCCGGCTGGCCATCTTGAGGTTGACATCCATGCCGTTGTGCGAAAGCACGACGACGACCTGCGCACCGGCGGCGCGGGCTTCGTCGACCGTCTTCTGCATGTTCTCTTCCTGGATGCCGAAGCTCCAGTTCGGGCGTTTGCCAGCGCGGGTTGGCGATCGGCGTGTAGGGGAAGGCCTGGCCGATGATGGCCACCGGCACGCCGTTCATCTTCTTCATCACGAAGGGCTTGAAGACGGCATCGCCGAAATCGGTGGTCTTGACGTTCTGGGCGACGATGTCGATCTGGCCGGCGAAATCCTTTTCCTCGATTTCCTTGACGCGGGCCTCGCCATAGGTCGATTCCCAGTGCAGGGTCATGACATTGACCCCGAGCGCCTTGCAGGCGTCGACCATGTCCTGCGCGTTGCTCCACAGCGCCGTACCGGAACCCTGCCACGTGTCGCCGCCGTCGAGCAGCAGCGCGCCGGGGCGATTGGCCTTCATGCGCTTGACCAGCGTCGCCAGGTGGGCGAAACCGCCGACCTTGCCATAGGTTTCCGCTGCCTTCTCGAAATTCAGGAAGGTGAAGGCATGCGCGTCGATGGTGTTCGGCTTGAGACCAAAATGCTTGAGGAAGTGCTCGCCGACCAGATGCGGCACCTTGCCGAACTGGTCGCCGAAACCGAGATTGACGCTAGGCTCGCGGAAATAGATCGGCAGCAACTGGGCATGGCAGTCGGTGATGTGCAGCAGGCTGACGTTGCCAAATTTCGGCAGGTCGTACATCTTGGCAGCACCCTTTTCGGCCAGCGCCAGTTCGCTGTGCAGCGACATGCCGCCGGCGGCAGCCACTGCCAGGACCTGGAGAAACTCCCGACGATTCATGCTCATGTTTATCCCTTGAAAACGAAATTTTGGCAAAGCCACAACTCGGCTTTGGTAAAGCCAAAAAAATGCCCGGCCAGTTCCCCGGCCGGGCCAATCACGCAAACTCAGTCCTTGTTGACCGGCGATTCCGGATCCATCAGGAAGGCCACGACGTGGGTGATCTCCTCCGGCGTCAGCCAGTTGTGCAGGCCGAAGCGCGGCATGTTGGTGCATGCGTTGAATGCGTTGGAGTTGTAGATCTTGTCGTAGGCATACTTGACGATATCGTCGGAATTACCGCGCAGCTTGCCGAAATGGTGCAGGCTGGGGCCAATGGTGCCGTAGGCGACTTCCTTTGGCGCCAGTTGATGGCAGGCATAGCAGTTGCCGCCGCGCGGCGTCATCGGCGCATCCGGCTGGATGAAGCCGATGTGGCCGCCGCGGCCGTGAGCGGCGATCTTTTCGCCTTCCTGCCATTTGCCCATCAGTTTGCCGTCGACCGGATAGCGAATCGTCGCCTTTTGCGCCAGTTCGATTTTCTGGCGCACGGCCGCCGGCGGGTTGTCCTTGTACTGGCCGCACAGCCTCATCGCATCATCCTGCTCGATGCGGCTCATCCAGTATTTCGGGTTGTCCGTGCGGAAGGAATTGCGGAAGACCTGTTCCGCCTCGGCGGATACGGGGTTCTTGGCAACCGCCTTGCCTGACGGCGTCTTTTCCTGGGCCAGCGCAGTGTGGGCCAGCGCAGCACACAAGGCTGCAAACACAAATTTCTTCATTGTCATCCCCTCAGCGCTTGATGCCCGGCGTTTCCATCACGGTACCTGTCGCTTTCTTCTGCAGGTAGACCTGCAGGGCGATGATGGAGTCGGAGAGATATTTCGGTTCGGGGAAGCGTGCCTGCCGCATGCAGTCGATCAGGCGGCGCTCCATGGTCCATACCGCGCCCTGCGACACGCGATAGGACGGCCAGTTCTTCATCGCCGTCCCGGCGCCTTCCTTGGTTGTCAGATTGCCGAGTTCCTGCAGCCGGATGCGCTTGCCATCCTGGCCGTGGCAGATGGAGCAGGAAAAATCCTGCGGGCCGGAGCGGCGGTAGAAGACATACTCGCCGATCTGGTACATCTTCTGCTCTTCCGGGTGGGTGGCCGGCACATTGATCGGCATGCCGTTCGACTTGGCGCCGATGAAGGTGACCAGCGCCTCGATTTCGGATTCGTTGCCCGGACGCGAGAACCACTGTTTGGTCACTTCTTCCTGGTTGAAGCCCTGCAGCGCGACCATGCAATGGACGAGGCGGGCTTCGACATCCATCACCTTGCCGGTGTCCTTGAAATACCGCGGCAACTGGGCGTAGGCGCCTTCGAGCTTACCGGGGCCGAGGCCGAAGTCGCACTGTTCGAGCGAGGTATTTTTCGGGCCGCGCTTCTCGGTCCACAGCGCCTCGCCCTTCGCTTCCAGCAGTTCGGCCGGGTTGCCGTCGGCGATCATTTCACGGTACTTGGCGATTTCGTCGCTGGTCTTGTCCGCCCAGGCTGATGTCGCCCCCAAGCCAGTCAGGGCCAGCATGCCGGCCACTAACAAGCGAATAACATTACTTTCCGTCATGTCTCCTCCTGGAGGAAGTTATTCCTGCGTCGGCCGCGGCGGTCTTGTGCCGCCTTGCTGCCCAAGATCCTGCAATCAGCCGATGACGGCTTCGTCGGTGCGGGTCTCGCCCTTGTTGTCCTTCCACGACACCGTAACCTTGTCGCCCTTGGCGCCGCCCTTGAACCTGAACGCCAGGAACGGATTCTTGGAAATGGAGGTGCCGAACTCGCTGGTCAGAACGAGCTTGTCGTTGTGCTTGGCGCTAAGGTCGGTAATGAACCAGGCCGGAATGACCGCGCCTGCCGCATCCTTGCGCTGGCCGGTCTCCATTTCGTGGCTGATCAGGACCTTGACTTCGGTAACGCCATCCTTGTTGGCGGCGCGGATTTTCATCGGATTTGTTGCCATGGAAAGATATCTCCTTGAATTCTCGAAATGTTCTGACTGATCAGCCGCCGCAGCCGCCCAGCGTGACCTTGATTTCCTTGCTCGTCATGAAGAACTTGCCATCCGACTTGACGACCGCGAAAACGTTGGAGGTCTGGCCCATCTTGACGCGGGTCTGGATGTTGGGCTCTGTACCTGCCGGCAGCGTGAAGCTGGCGGCCAGCGTAGTCGGGTTCTTTTCGACCATGATGGCAACCATCGTCACATTCGGCAGCGTCGAGGCGACACCGATCGGTACCACGGCACCGTTTTCGGCGATATCGGGCGCCGTCGAACTGAACGTCCTTGCTGTCGGCAGGCGTGGTGGCACCCAGTGCCTTCAGCGTGTCCGCCATATTCTTGGCCTCGAAGGCCCCCTTGTTCCGGTCAGCCAGCGCGATTTCCGGCTTGATGATGCCGGCAGCGGCGAGAACGCTCAGGAGTGCTGCCCCCGAGCCGGTTTTCAGTACATTACGACGTTGATTGTTCATGACTTCTCCTCTAAAAATTCGATTACTGCACACCGAGACGGCGGCGACAACGCCAGAAGCAACGGCTTTTCCTGCGCAGAAAAGACGATCCCCGCCGTAGCGGGGTTCGTCTCTAGTGCTGACGACGGTCAGGTTGACATTTCGGTGAGAATGTTTTTCAACCAGCTTTCGCCGTAGGCGTGCTCCGCCTTGGTCATCGAGAAGTTTACCGGGGAAATGCCGCCCGAGTCGGGCACCCCGATGATCTTGCCGTCCTTCACGGTATAGACGCCGGCGACGCTGATCGACTCGTGATCGGAAATCGCGCTGTAGCAGACGTTGATGCCCGACAGTTCCGTCAACTCCTTGCCGTTCATCAGTGCGACAACGTTGATGGCGCAGACCTTGGCCTGGGAGTTGGCGGAGTAACCTGATTTCGGCATCGCGCCGGCGATCGAGGAGTCGCCGATGACATGGATGTTCTTCTGCAGTGTCGATTCGAAGGTAGTGACATTGACCGGGCACCACTTCTTGTCCTCGCCCACCAGGCCCGCCTTGGCGGCGATGGCGGCGGCCCGCTGGGGCGGGATGAAGTTGACCACGTCGCCCTTGAATTCCTCGATGCCTTCGACGAGCAGGGTCCGGTTGGCGACGTTGACGCCGGTCACCTTCTTGCCGGGAACGTACTCGAAGATGCCCTTGTAATAGGTGTTCCAGGCCTTCATGAACAGCGGCTTCTTGGCGACCACGTCCGGGTTGGCGTCGAGCAGGATGACCTTCGACTTGGGCTTGTGCTTCTTCAGGTAGTTGGCGATCAGGCTGGCGCGCTCGTAGGGGCCGGGCGGACAGCGATACGGGACCAGCGGCATGCTGATGATGACCTTGCCGCCATCGGGCATGGCCTGCAACTGATTGCGCAAAAGCGTGGATTGCGCACCGGCCTTCCAGGCGTGCGGAATGGTATTCGCGGAATCGGCGGTGTAACCCTCGACCTCCTCGTTGCGGAAATCGATCCCCGGAGAAACGATCAGGCGGTCATAGGTCAGCGTGCCTTCGGTGGTCACCACCTTCTTGGCGGCCGGGTCGATGGCGGTGGCTACGCCATAGACCATCTTGATGCCGTGATTGGCGGCCAGCTTGTCGTAGCCGATGGTCAGCGCCGACATGTCGTTCATCAGGCCGGCAATATAGAAGTTGCTGAACGGGCAGGAAATGAACTGCCGGTTTTGTTCGATCAGCACCACTTCGATCGACTTGTCGAGCATGCGCACATATTTGGCGGCAATCGCACCACCGAAACCGCCGCCGACGACGACGACGCGACGGGCAGCACCCTTGGGCATGATTTCGGTGCTCGATCCGACGGGGCCCTGAGAGGCGCAGCCAGCGAGAGCCAGGCCGGAAGCGCTGCCCAGTACCTTGATAAAGCTTCTGCGATCCAATGTCATGTTGTTTTCTCCCTTATTTGACGCTGGCGTAGAAATGGAGCAGCGCTTCGATATCTTCCTTGGACAGCGGCTTGACCTTCTCGGCCATCTTTTCCGGCATCTTGCGGGCGCCGGACTGATAGAGCGCCATCTGCATCTGCAGGTAGGTCAGCCACTGGCTGGCCATTACCGGCGTGTCATCCTTGCCTTCCTTGCCGTCTTCCAGGTGGCAGCGCGAACAGTTGGCTTCCTGGAGGTCGGCGCCCTTCTTGACCTTGGCGGCATCGACGACCTGCTGCGTGGGATGAAACTTCTGCTTCGAGAAGTATTCGGCCATCTTTTCAATGTCAGCGTCGGAATAACCCTTGGCCAGGCGCCCCATGACGGTGGAGGGGCGTTCGCCGCTCTTGAATTTCTTCATGGCGTCGATGATTGCCGTCTTCGACTGGCTGGCCAGGCTCGGCATGGTCAGGCCGGCGCTGCCGCCGCTGGTGCCGTGACAGCCGGCACAGGAAAACGAAATCATTTCGGGCGTCGGCGCGGCGGCAAAAGCCGTCGCCGACAGTGACAGGGCGCCTGCCGCCAGAACCCCCATGCTCCATCGCTGTTTCATCGTTGTCTCCTCCTGATGATGATTTGAACTACCGGATCTTGCTTTCGCTGTTATTGCTTGGTGATGTTGTAATAGTTCTTCACGCCGTCAACGGTCTTGTCGAGGCCGAACTGGTAGCCGAGCGAGACGTAGTGGTAGCGTGCTTCGGAGTAGTCTTCGTGAATCGCGAAGCCGAAGTTGTAGACCTTGTCGGCCTTGATGGTGTGGTCACCCGGGGCGCTGCCGGCGAGGCTGCGCTCGAAGGTGACGACCCATTTGTTGCCTTCCTTGGCGCCATCGGCCTTGACCAGCGCCTTGCCGCCTTCCATGACGCGCTTGTCGGCGACGTGGCCATCGACCGGCTTCTCGCCCTTGCCGCTGCGATACTGCATCAGGTCCATGAACTTGCCGCCGGCGAGGTCGGCGCCCTTGATGTACTTCGTCTTCTTGTCGTCCTTGGCATCCTTCATGCCGCGCAGGTCGCTGTGGCAGGTACCCCAGCAACCGTTCAGATCGGCGCCCTCGACCGTGCCGCCGCCGTCGAACATCATCGCCAGCTTGACTTCATTCTTCTTGTCCATCTTGACGTCGCTGTTCTTCGGCGGTACCCACTCGAAGCGGAAGTAGATCTTCTCGCCATCGTGCGCGGCCTTGAAGCTGACGGGAATCCAGCCCGCCTTGCCGGCAGGCGGTTTCGGCTCCAGCGAGGCCTTTGGAACTGCCGACCGGCTTGCCGGCGACGATCTTGTCGCCGATCTCGTTGGCATCGCCTTCGTGGCACTTCGCGCAGGAACGCTTCTTGTCGACGATGTCGGGCACGGCCGAATGGTCGGCCTTGTTCATGACCCATTCGAGGCTCGACTGGCCAGGGTAAAACAGCTTGACCTTGCGCTCGGGAACCTTGCTCCAGTCGGGCGCGCCGGCATTCGCGCCAGCGCCAACCATGACCCCCATTACAGCCAAAACGATCTTCTTCATTGACCAACTCCTGACATTGAATTGATTATTTTCAAATAATAGACGCAATTCTATTAGCCTGCCGTTCTGGCGGCGCTCTGTTCCTGTTCGAGTTGTTGATGAACAGGCTTGTGGGCGAGACCCTTATGACAGTCGATGCAAGTCTTGCCGTCCTCGATCGCACCTTCGTGCTTGACGACCGAGCGATCCTTCTGCTTTTCCGGATCCATGGTCTTGAAGTCGTGGCAGTTGCGACATTCCTTGGAGTCCCTTTCCTCCATGCGCTCCCAGACACGCTTGGCCATGGTCAGGCGATACGCTTCGAATTTCTCGGGCGTATCCACGGTGCCCTTGATATGGCCGATGATGTCGCGGGCGGCTACGAGCTTCTGGAAAGACTTGAAGAGGTAGTCGGTCGGTGTCTTGCTGCTGGCGACATGACAGTCGGCACATTGCACGGTAGTGCCGCTGCGGTTCTTGTAATGAACCGTCGTCTTCAACTCCTCGAAGGGAATCGTCATCTCGTGGCAGGACAAACAGAACTCCGAGCGGTTCGTGTACTCCATACCCATGTTGAGGGCGCCCCAGATGGCGATGCCGCCCAACACGCCGATGACGATCATGCGCAGCATCGAACATCTCGGCGGCCTTTTCAGGCGAGCGAGCAAACCGGTTTCGGCATTTTCCGGGCCAGGGGCGCTGGAATCGTTTTGTGTATCAGCCATCGTTTGCTTTTCCTTATTCTTGCAGTTGGCGCACGCAAATATGGCGCAAGTCGAAGACACCAACAAACGAACCGGGCAAGGAAAAGGCAGAATGAACATGCAACATGCTGCCAGACAGCACGACATTCATTCTCAAAAGATCTCCTCCCGTTTCTTATCTACTAGACAGCTTTTTTGGATACATTATTGCAGACTGATATACCTCTCGCAAGGCTCAGTATAGAACGGGTATCGAACCCCTTCAAGTTGGTCAAAACTCGGGCCTGGAGGACAAATCTCGCCTGCCTCCGGCGGGCACGGGGTCTCGTCTGCCTGGTGACGGTCAACGAGGAGTACAGTCACAAAGTGCGGCTGAATCCGGGTGCATTACCGCTTGAATCCGCCCTTGCTCACCGGAGGAGATGACTCGATGAAGCCGCTTGTCCCTGCAGCAGCGCTCTGTCTGCTGGCCTTTGCCGGCACCTCCCAGGCCGCCGACCCCAACCTCGGCCGCAATCTGGCCGCCACCTGCGCGAACTGCCACGGCACCCACGGCAGGGCGCTGCCGGGTTCCGGACTCGACGACCTGGCCGGCATGGACAAGGCCAAGGCTCTGCAGAAGCTGGCCGACTTCAAGAGTGGCGCCAAACCAGCCTCGGTCATGCACCAGATCGCGAAGGGCTACACGGACGAGCAACTGGAGCTGATTGCCACCCATTTCGCCGCGCAGAGCAAGGGGACGGCACCATGATGCTCATGAAAAGACGTGACTTCCTGAAGGTCGGCGCGGCAGCCGGTGCGATGGCTTCCCTCCACGGCTGTGCCGGCGGCGGCAGGCCGAGCGGCCACGTGGTCGTGGTCGGCGGCGGCTACGGCGGCGCGACGATGGCCAAGTACCTGCGCATGTGGAGCGAGGGCAGTGTCCAGGTGACGCTGATCGAGCGCAACCCGACCTTCATCTCCTGTCCGATTTCCAACCTGGTCATCGGCGGCACCAAGACCATGGAAGACATCACCGTCAGCTACGACGGCCTGAAGAACAGGTGGGGCGTGCGCGTGATCCAGGACGACGTCGTCGCGGTCGACGCCGTCAAAAAGACGATTTCCCTGAAGGCCGGCGGCAGCATGAGCTACGACCGCCTCGTGCTGTCGCCAGGCGTCGACTTCATGTTCGACCAGATCGGCGGCCTCGCCAGCGCCGAGGCGCAGGGCAGGATCCTGCATGCCTGGAAGGCCGGTCCGCAGACCATCGCCCTGCGCAAGCAGCTGGAATCGATGAAGGACGGCGGCGTCTTCGCCATTTCCATCCCCAGGGCGCCCTATCGCTGCCCGCCCGGACCCTACGAGCGCGCCTGCCTGGTCGCCGACTACTTCAAGAAGGCCAAGCCGAAGTCCAGGGTCGTCATTCTCGATGCCAACGAGGACGTGCAGTCCAAGAAGGCGCTATTCACCAAGGCGTGGGCCGACCTCTACAAGGACACCATCGAGTACCGCAACAACAGCGAGGTCAAGGAAGTCGATGTCGCCACCAACACCGCAGCTGCTCGAGTTCGACAAGTTCAAGGCCGACGTGCTGAACGTGATCCCGCCGCAACGCGCCGGTGACATCGCGTCCAGGTCGGGGTTCAAGCTGATCAACAAGCGCTGGGTGGACATCGACTGGCTGTCGATGGAAGTCAACGGTACGCCGGGCGTGCATGTCATCGGCGACGCCGTCTTCCCGGCGCCGGCCATGCCCAAGTCTGGCCACATGGCAAACCAGCAAGCCAAGCTGGCGGCGGCCGCCATCCTCAACCTGCTGTCCGGCAGCGAGCCGAGCCAGACGCCGCTGGTCATGAACACCTGTTACAGCTTTGTCGACGCCAGGCAGGCGGTCCACGTCGCCTCGGTGCACACCTACGATCGGGCGACCAGGACGATGCAGCCGGTCAAGGGTGCCGGCGGCGTCTCGGCGGCGCGCAACGAGATCGAAGGCAGGTTGGCGCTCGGCTGGGCGAAAAACATCTGGGCCGACATGCTGACCTGAGCCGCGCTTCACCCAACAGAAAGGCCGCATCTGCGACCCTTTCCTTGTGCGGGCGCCGGGCCCTATTCCATCGTCGCGACGTACTCGGCCACCGCATGCGCCTCGAGTTCAGTCAGCTTGGAAGCGACGGTGTGCATGATGGCGTTGTCGTTGGTCCGCTCGCGCCTGTTGAACTGCTTGAGCTGATCCTCGATGTAGCGCGGATGCTGCCCAGCCAGGCGCGGTAGCTGCGGCGTGCCGTGGCCCTTGGCCCCATGGCAGCTGGCGCAACTCGGCAGACCGGAGAACCGGTTGCCCTTGGCGAAGATGTAGCGGCCTACGCCAAGGATATCCTGGTCGGTCGCCGCTTTGGCGGCGGCCTTCTTCTTCTCGAAGAAAGCTCCCAACGCCTTCATCTCCGCCGGCGTCAGTTCCTCCGCCTGCGGCTTCATGGTTTCGCTCTTGCGCTTGCCGCTCTTGAAATCGCCCAACTGCCTGGCAACGTATTCCGAATGCTGCCCGGCCAGGCGTGGAAAGACCGCGCTGGCCGACTCGCCCTCCATGCCGTGGCACAGGAAGCAGCGCCCGGCAACGATCTCTTCGGCCCGCGCCATGTCGGCCTTGGCATCGGCCAGCGCCGGTAGCGCCGCCACCGCCGCCAGCAGCCCTGCAGCCAACCGAACGGTATGCTTGTAGCCCATTTGATTCCCCCCTTTTTGAACCAGGCAATATCCACAAATGGTTATATATTAAATCGCTGACGGCGGCCTTTCAATCGCTGCATTCGCTGCGGCACGCCGCGCACGAAACGGTGGACGCGATGCGTGGATCGGGCGAAGATTCACTCTGGCCCACCAGCGGATGCGATCCGGCTGGAGTGCGGACCGCCCCGAACCTGCACTGACCGACTGGAGATTGCCATGCGCCTGTTCCTCGCCGCCCTGATCCTGCTGCTGCCGGTTGCCGCCACAGCCGAGGAACCCTGGGGCAAGGTCGACCTGGAAGCCGCCCCGGCGCTGCATGAGAAGAACTGCACAGGCTGCCACATCCGGATGTATGGCGGCGACGGCAGCAAGATGTACTCGCGTGACGGGCGCATGCTGTCGAACCGGCTGGAACTGCTGCAACGGGTCAGCGCCTGCAACGCCCAGGTCAGCGCCGGCTGGTTCCCGGAGGACGAGGCCAGCGTGGCCGCCTGGCTGAACAAGCACTACTACCTCTTCGAGCAGTAGGAGCCGTTCGCCGGCCCCGGCTAGGCCAACACCAGCGCCAGCACCACGGGCAGGAAGATCAGCGCCGCCAGGTTGCCGATCAGCACGATCGAAGCGACACGCCCGGGCTCTTGCCGGTAACGTTCGGCGAACAGGAAGTTCAGCACCGCCGGCGGCAACGCGCCGAACACCAGCAGCATCGCCGCGTCGCGGCCGTGCAGGCCGAGCAGCGGAACGAGCCCGGCGGCGATCAGCATGCCGGCCAGCGGCCGCACCACGGCGCTGACGACAGGTACCTTCCACTCACGGAAAGAGACGTCGGTCAGGCGCACGCCGAGCGAAAAGAGCAGCAGCGGCACCGAAACTTCGCCAAGCATCCTGATGGCGACGACGAGCGGCTGCCAGACCGGGATTTTCAGCATCGCCACGGTCAACCCGGCGAGGGCGGCAAAAACCACCGGCACCCGCCACAGCGTCAGGATGCGGGCATGCGGGTCGAGCAGCCGGGCGCCGAAGGAGAAGTGCAGCGTGTTCTCGACCATGAACAGGATCACCGCCGCCGGCAGGGCATCCTCGCCCCACGCCAGCACGGCAAGCGGCAGGCCGATGTTGCCGGAGTTGTTGAACATCATCGGCGGCACCAGCGTCTTCGGCTGCACGCCCGCGAGCCGGGAAACCGGCCAGGCGAGCAGGCCACAGGTGGCGAGGACGAGAAAGCCCCCGAGCGCGAGCGGCGCGAAGGCCGCCAGGTCGAACGATTTGCCGGCCATCGCCGCGAAAACCAGCGCCGGCACGAAGACATCCATGTTCAGCCGGTTGGCGACCGCCATCTCCGGCTTGACGCGACGACCGTAGAAGTAGCCGGCGGCGACGATGCCAAAGATCGGGAAGAGGATGGCGACGAGGCGCAGCGCCAGGTTGCCGTCGTTCAAAGCACGTAGCGCGACAGGTCCTCGTCGGCGGCGACTTCGCCCAGTTTGTCGTTGACGTAGGCGGTATCGACAAGCACCTTCTCCAGCCCGGCCTTGCCGGCCTCGAACGAGACTTCCTCGAGCAACTTTTCCATCACCGTGTGCAGGCGGCGGGCGCCGATGTTCTCGGTCTTCTCGTTCACCTGGAAGGCGATCTCCGCCAGCCGCCGGATGCCGTCGTCGGTGAATTCGATGCTCACCCCTTCGGTCTCCAGCAATGCCTGGTACTGCCGGGTCAGGCAGGCGTCGGTCTGGGTCAGGATGCGCTCGAAATCGGCGACCGACAGCGAATCGAGCTCGACGCGGATCGGGAAGCGGCCCTGCAGTTCCGGGATCAGGTCGGACGGCTTCGCCAGGTGGAAGGCGCCGGAGGCGATGAACAGGATATGGTCGGTCCGGATCATGCCGTACTTGGTCGATACGGTGGTGCCCTCGACGAGCGGCAGCAGGTCGCGCTGGACCCCCTGGCGGGAGACGTCGGCGCCCTGCATCTCCGAACGGCTGGCGATCTTGTCGAGTTCGTCGAGGAAGACGATGCCGTCCTGTTCGACCGCCCTGACCGCCGCCAGCTTCACTTCCTCGTCATTGACCAGCCTCGCCGCCTCCTCGTCCGTCAGCAGTTTCATCGCCTCGCTGATCTTCAGCTTGCGCGACTTCTTCCTGCCACCGCCGAGGTTCTGGAACATCCCCTGGATCTGCTGGGTCAGTTCCTCCATCCCGGGCGGCGCGAAGATCTCCGCCTGCATCGAGGGCGCGGCGACCTCGATGTCGATTTCCTTGTCGTCGAGTTCGCCCTCGCGCAGCTTCTTCCTGAATTTCTGCCGGGTGGAACTTTCGGTTGCGGTCGACTCCTGGCCTTCGGGCAAAAAGGCGCCGTTGCGCGCCGGCGGCAGCAGCGCATCGAGGATGCGGTCCTCGGCGGCGTCCTCGGCGCGGGCGCGCATCTGCTTCATCGCCCGTTCACGCTGCGACTTGATGGCCATTTCGACGAGATCGCGGATGATCGTCTCGACATCACGCCCGACGTAGCCGACCTCGGTAAACTTCGTCGCCTCGATCTTGATGAAGGGCGCATTGGCCAGACGCGCCAGGCGACGCGCGATCTCGGTCTTGCCGACGCCCGTCGGGCCGATCATCAGGATGTTCTTCGGCGTGATCTCCGAGCGCAACGGTTCGGCCACCTGGGCGCGCCGCCAGCGGTTGCGCAGCGCGATGGCGACCGATTTCTTGGCGTTCTGCTGGCCGACGATGTGCTTGTCCAGCTCGGAGACGATCTCCTTCGGCGTCATTGATCCTCCCGCGCTCATTCCAGCACCTCGATCGTGAAATTGCGGTTGGTATAGATGCAGATGTCGCCGGCGATTTCCAGCGAGCGGGTGACGATGTCGCGCGGGCCCAGCTCGGTGTTCTCGAGCAGCGCCCGCGCCGCGCTCTGCGCGTACGAACCGCCCGAACCGATGGCGACGATGCCCTGCTCCGGCTCCAGCACGTCGCCGTTGCCGGTGATGATCAGCGACACCTCCTTGTCGGCCACCGACAGCATGGCTTCCAGCCGGCGCAGCATGCGGTCGGTGCGCCAGTCCTTGGCCAGTTCGACTGCCGAACGCAGCAGGTTGCCCTGGTGCTTCTCCAGCTTGGCCTCGAAACGCTCGAACAGCGTGAACGCGTCCGCCGTGCCGCCGGCGAAGCCGGCCAGGATGCGACCCTGGTATAGCCGGCGCACCTTCCTCGCCGTCGCCTTGATGACGATGTTGCCGAGCGTCACCTGGCCGTCGCCGCCCATGGCGACGGAAGCGCCGCGGCGCACCGACAGGATAGTCGTGCCGTGATATTGCTCCATGCTGTTTCCTGAAAGTTAGGACCTGGGAACGATGATGCGGGCCAGCTTGTTGATGCCGACAACGGCCATCAGCTCGGCTACCAGATGGTTCGGGCTGCGAATGACAACTTCGCGGCCGCTGCCCTTGAGCGGCGCCAGGCGATTGACCAGCTGGCCGACCGAGAAGAAATCGACGCGGCGGACCGCCGAGAAATCAAGAACGATGTTGTCCTTCAGGTGCAGCACCGCCGTCAGGTCGTCGAAGCGGCTGTTCTTGATTTCGCCACTCAGGTAGTGGGCATCGTCGGCCGGCGCGGAAACCTGCCCCTGCGGCAGGCGCGGGACGGGGACAGCCTCCCAGGAAGGCGGCGAGCGCTCGAAGGTGACCGCGAAGTCTATCGCGCACTGTTCGAACTCTTCCTGGGTACCGTGGCGCTGCAACAGTTCAAGCAGCAGCAGCCAGGATCGCGCGCCCTCGGCCTCCCCGACGGTCAGGCGGGCGCGCAGGCGCCGGATCATGCCGTCAACCTGCTCGAGCACGATCGCCACCCCCTGCCGCCGCGCGCTGGTCAGCAGGTCGACGAGTCGGCCCGAAATCTCGTCATCGCAACCCGCCAGCCCGCTGCAGTCGACCCGCAAGGGCCGCTTGTCCCTGATCGCACCGGCCAGCGGCTCGAGCGCGGTCGCGTTATCAGCCGTCAGCACACCTTTGAGTGCAGCGGACGCGACAGTCGCCCCCGCGGCAGCCACCGCGTGTGCCTGCTCACGCCAGGTCGGCGGCGATGTCTCGCACGCCTGCGCGAACTCGACGCCGAGTTTCTCGAACCCCCCGCGATCACCCTTCAGTTGCAGGAAATCGAACAGCATCCACCACAGGCGCACGCCCTCGTCCCCCGGATAGGCGCCGAGCAGCGACTCCAACAGGGGCTTGACCACCGCATCCTGGCTGTTGGCGTAGAGCACGGCGACCTGTTCGATATCGGCCTGCAGCGAGTCGGTGCCGTGTTCCACGTCGATCGCCATCACGTTCGACTCGGTGAATTCGCGGTCGAACTCCGACATGAGGGTTTCGTGATCGGTCCTGGCCGGCTTGGTGGCAGTGTTCTTGCTGGCCGCAGTCGACCCACCCTGCACATATTCGAGATCGGGCAGCGGTTCCCGGATCCGCGACGCCTCCTCGCCGCCTTCCGGCTGGGCAGCGGGCTTCTGGCCGGTCGGGACGAAGGCCGGCTTCGGTTGCACTACCTCGCCCGAGGTCGCCTTGTCAGCCTTCTTCTTGAAAAACGAAAAGACCATGATCTTCCTGCTTTGAGAACCGCACTTTTAGCACGGTCACCGGCGTCATGCAATGATCAGGGCCGCCAGCGTCGGGCAACGACTGAACCCGCGACTAGCAACGTTATCCGAGGTGGTGGCGACCGACTGTCAGTCCACGTGGACCAGCAAGCCCTTGAGGTACTCGCCTTCGGGGAAATTCAGGGCCACCGGATGGTCGCGCCGCTCCGGACAGCCGCGACACGATACGTGCGTCGCGCCCGGCATCGAGTGCCGCCCCGGCGACGATCTTCTGGAACAGGTCCAGCCCGACGCCGCCCGAGCAGGAATAGGTCATCAGCATCCCGCCCGGCTTGAGCAGCCGGAAGCCGAGCATGTTGATGTCCTTGTAGGCGCGCGCAGCACGGTCGGCGTGGGCTGCCGAGGGTGCGAACTTGGGCGGGTCGAGGACGATCAGGTCGAACTGCCGGCCCGCCTTGCGGAACTCGCGCAGCGCCGCGAAGACGTCGGCTTCCAGCCACTCGGCGCGATCAGCCGGCAAGTCCGGGTTGAGCGCCAGGTTGGCATGAGCCTGCACCAGCGCCGGGCCGGACGAGTCGATCGACAGCACATGCGCCGCCCCGCCGGCCAGCGCCTGCAGCGAAAACCCGCCGCTGTAGCAGAAGCAGTTGAGCACTTCCTTGCCGGCCGCCAGCCTGCTCAGCAGCAAGCGGTTGTCGCGCTGGTCGAGGTAGAAGCCGGTCTTGTGGCCGCGGACGATATCGACCGCGAAGCGAACGCCGTTCTCCTCGATCACCGGCGCCAGGCCTTCTTCGCCGTGCCGCCAGCCGGTGGTCGGGGCCAGCCCTTCGAGGCCGCGCACGTCCGAATCGGAGCGCTCGTAGATGCGGGCGCAGCCCGTCGCCTTGACCAGTGCATTGACGATCGCCTGCCGCCACTTGTCGGCGCCAGCCGAGGTCGAACTGGATGACCACGGTGTCGCCATAGCGGTCGGCGACGATGCCCGGCAGCCCGTCGGACTCGGCATGGATCAGGCGCAGTCCCTGCTGCCCGCGCAGTTCGGGCAGCGCCTCGCGGCGCGCGACGGCGGTGGCGATGCGGCGCTTGATAAAGGCATCATCGACCGATTCGTCGGGCGCGAATGTCCAGAAGCGGGCGCGGATCTGCGAATGCGGGCTGTAGGCCGCCCGCCCGAGCGGTCGCAGGTTGTCCGCCAGCACCTCGACGGTGTCCCCCGGCCGCGCGCGCCCTTCCAGGCGGCCGACCGCCCCGGCGAACACCCAGGGGTGGTGCTTGATGGCGGAGCGCTCCTTGCCCGGCAGGAGAATCAGTTGGGCCATGTCGTTTGCGGCGGCAGAAACACGAAGCCCCGGCTGCCTTGCGGCAACCGGGGCTTCGTGGACCGGCGGACGCTTAACCCAGCGCCTTGCGGTTGCGGGCGTGGCATTCGGCGGCGTAGATGACCTTGAACAGGGTCTTGCCAGAGCACCGGAACAGGCGCTTGCTGGACTTGGATACGCAACGGCGCTCCAGGGAAGAACGGCGGGTACGGTTGATGGCCATGGCTGACTCCTTGAATCCGGCGGCTTTGAGAACCGCGAATCATAGAGGGCGGCAGCGAAAACGTCAAACCCGGGTTGATTTCCGGGGGGTTTGCGGGGTCAACCGCGCTTGCCCGTCAGCGCTTGGCGCGCGGATGGGCCGCGTCGTAAACCCGCGCCAGGTGCTGGAAATCCAGATGCGTGTAAACCTGCGTCGAGGCGATGCTGGCATGGCCGAGCATCTCCTGCACCGCGCGCAGATCGCCCGATGATTGCAGCACGTGCGACGCGAACGAATGGCGCAGCATGTGCGGATGGACATGGCGCGCCAGCCCGGCCTGCATCGCATGGCGGTCGAGACGCTGCTGGATGGCGCGGTGGCCAAGGCGCGACCCGCGCCGGCTGACGAAAAGCGCCATCTCGCCGGCTGCCGCGATTTCCCCGCGGGCGTCCGCCCACGCCGCCAGCGCCGCGCGCGCCGTGGCGCCGACCGGAACGATGCGCGCCTTGCTGCGCTTGCCGAGTACGCGCACCTCCCCTTCGTGCAGGATGCTGTCGAGGGCGCCGAGGTCGAGTGCGGCCAGTTCGGCGAGGCGCAGGCCCGACGAGTAGAACAGCTCGAACATCGCCGCATCGCGCGCGGCCAACAGGGGATCACTCTCCTCGACCGGTGCCAGCAGGGCTGCCGCTTCGTCCACCGCAAGCGCCTTGGGCAAGGTCTTCGGCGACTTGGGCGGGCGTATGCCCTCGCACGGATTGGCCACGACCAGGCCGTGCTGGCCGAGCCAGCCGAAAAAGCCGCGCCAGGCCGACAGCATGCGCCCGAGCGAGCGGCCGGACAGTCCCTGCGCGTGCAACTGTGCGATGAAGCGCCGGACGTGCGGCACCTGCAGGCGCTCTGGCCCGTCCTCGCCGGCCAGAGTCAGCAGGCGCAGCAGGTCGCGGCGGTAGTTGCTGATCGTGTGCGGCGACTGCCGGCGCTGCCCGCCGAGTTCGGCCAGGTAGTCATCGACGGCGGCCGCCGCGTTCACAGCGTCGGCTTGGCGACGCGGACGAGAGCAGCCGATACCATTTCGCCCATCCGTTCGAGGTAGAGAATGCCCATGTCGGCATAGAAGCGCTGCGCGTCCTCGCTGCCAAGTGCCAGCATGCCCACCGTCTGGCCACTGTCGCAGAGGGCGATCAAGGCCTGCGAGCGGATATGCGCCGCCTGTTCGCCGAACCAGGCGGTGGTCCCGAACCCCGAGGTGGACCCGCAGTAGGGGTGGGTCAGGGTTTCCGCGAAGACCCGCAGTTCCTCGCTGACGACGGCATACTCGGGCAGATCGCCGACCCCCTCGGGCTTGACCCACAGGCGCAGGGCGACGTGCGGTACCGCGAAATCGTCGCGCAGGTGGAACCTGAGCAGATGGACCAGTGCCGGGAAGGACTCCACCGAGATCAGGCCGATCGCCAGGCGATGGACCTTCTCGCTGATCGCATCGTTCTCCTCCCCGAAGGCGATCAGTTCCGCCAGCTTGGTCTCGGTCTGCCGGTTCTTGTCGCGCAGCGCCAGCATCTGCCTTTCAGCCAGAGAAACCGCACGCCCGCCGTGCGGATGGGGCACGAATATCTGGGCCACGAGGTCGGCGTACTCCTCGAAAAAACCGGGATTGCTCTTCAGGTACTCGGCGACGTCTTCGGCAAAGGGGGCACTCATAGCTCTATCTCTCCAGTAAATACGGTCACAGCCGGACCGGTCATCAGCACCGGCTGGCCCGGCCCGGCCCAGGCGATATCCAGGTCGCCGCCACGCGTCGTGACGCGCACCGGCGAATCGAGCAGGCCGCGACGGATGCCGGTCACCGTCGCCGCACAGGCACCGGTGCCGCACGCCAGCGTCTCGCCGGAGCCGCGCTCGTAAACACGCAGCCGGATCGCATGGCGGTCGAGCACCTGCATGAAGCCGGCATTCACCCGCTGCGGGAAGCGCTCGTGGCGTTCGATCAGCGGCCCGTGCTCGCCGACCGGCGCACGGTCGACCTGATCGACCACCTGCACCGCGTGCGGGTTGCCCATCGACACGACGCTGATCTCCAGCGTCTCGTCGGCCACGTCGAGCGAATAGATGACGACATCCTCGTCATGAACGAACGGAATCTCGGCCGGCAGAAAGCGGGGAACGCCCATGTCGACGGTGACCTTGCCGTCGCCTTCGAGGCGCGGCGCGATGATGCCACCGCGGGTCTCGACGCGGATCTCGCGCTTGTCGGTCAAGCCCGCCTCATGCACGAAGCGGACGAAGCAGCGCGCGCCGTTGCCGCACTGCTCGACCTCGCTGCCATCGGCGTTGAAGATGCGGTAGCGGAAATCGATGCCGGGCTGCGTCGGCGCCTCGACCAACAGGATCTGGTCGCAACCGATGCCGAAATGGCGGTCGGCGAGGAAGCGTATCTGCGCCGGCGAGAGTTCGACGCGCTGGCGCACGCCGTCGAGGACGATGAAATCGTTGCCCAGGCCCTGCATCTTCGAGAATTCGAGCTTCACAGCCTGCTCCGCAAATTGACTGGAAAAGAATAGCAGAGACAGCAGTTTGTCTCAAATTCCTAAAGTTTCTTCTCCATCACGAAATCGTCCATGACGTAGCCCCGGCCGATGTCGTCGACAATCGCCTCGCGCACCTCGAAGCCGTGTTTGCGGTACGAGGCGATCGCGTTCGCATTGCGCTTGTTGACCGCCAGGATCAGGCAGGGGTAGCCGAGCTTCGCGGCCCGTTCGGCGACATGCGCGATCAGTGCGCCACCGGCGCCCAGCCGTTGCACATCCGGATGGACGTAGAGCTTGTCCAGCTTGAACTCACCCTTGTAGATCTCGCTAAAGGCGAAGCCGATCCGGCGTCCGTCGCTGAAGGCCTGGTCCAGCCACTTGTCCGCGTCCTCGAGATCGTCGTAGAGCCGCTCGTGCCCGTAACGCTGCTCGAGCATGAAATCGATCTGGTCCTGGGTGATGATGCCCGGGTAGGTTGCTTGCCAGATCTCGCGGGCCAGCGCCGCGATCGCGGGCACATCGGGCGGGGTGACGGAACGGATTTCGATGCTCAGGCTGGTCATTTGTAATACCTCTGTTTTCCGGGTGGCCGGGTCTTGAAGCGCTTGCGCACCGAATGATACTTCTCCCGCAGGCGCCGCGCCTAGCAGGCTGTTGAACTTGAGTCCCGCGCGAACGAGGCGCGCGGGGTGAACTTCATGGCCAGGAACGCCGCAACGGCGGCAATGCAGGGGAATTGCACGGCGCGGATTTCATTCCGGCGGCGGCTCGACCCCGCCGACTCGCTTGTAGCGGTTGTAGCCCCACAGGTACTG
This sequence comes from uncultured beta proteobacterium, assembly GCA_963736845.1. Lineage (GTDB taxonomy): Bacteria > Pseudomonadota > Gammaproteobacteria > Burkholderiales > Rhodocyclaceae > Azonexus. Next base: position 18,869 of record CAVTQL010000014.1, on the reverse strand, counting down.
GGCCGGACATTCGCGAATCAGCGCCTCGATCTCGACATTGATCTGCTGCGCGCGGTCAACCGTGGAACCCGCCAGCGGCTGGCGCGGCGGCAGGAAATGAACGCGGTAGCCGCGGCCGCCGGGCAAACGCTCGCCCCAGGTCAGCAGCGACGCCGCGCCCGTTTCGGTCAGGCGCGCCGCCAGCGTCATGGTATAGGCGTAACGCCCGAAGAACTTCAGCCAGACGCCCTCGCCAGTCTTCGGCGCCTGGTCCGGCAACATGCCGACCATCGCCCCCTTCTTCAACGCTTTGATCAGTGAACGCACGCCGGACAGGTCGGCGGGCGCCAGATGCAGATGCTCGCGCTGGCGGCCGGCGAGAATCAGTTCCTGCGCTGCAGCAAGCCTCGGCGGCCGATAAAGCACCGTGATGTCGCCAAAGCAGGACAAGATACTGGGCCGTTATCTCGAAGCAGCCAAGGTGCGGCGTCAGGAAAACGATGCCCTTGCCCGCTTGCTGCGCGGCCTCGACATGCTCCCAGCCGACCACCTCGGCGACGAGCGGAATCGCTTCTTCGAGCGGGCGCATCCAGATGCGTGCCAGCTCCAGCATCTGCTTGCCGGTCTCGGCGGCCGCCCGACCACGCAGCGACGGGTCAAGGCCCGCCTGCGCAAGGTTGGCCCGCAGATGGCGGCGATAGGTCGGCGACAGCCAGTAGAACCAGGCGCCCAAGGACGGCACCCAGCGCGTGCAGCACCCTCAAGGGGAACAGGGAAAGGACACGGAAGACGAAAACCATGCAGCTCCGGTGGTTGAAACTTGCCGTGGAAAAGGTATCATTATCGGATCGCCGAGTTAAACAGACAACTTGCGGGGCGATTCACAAATTCTGCTAAAGCGTCACCTGCTCGTGGTCCGCAGCCGGTAACGCCGGATAATTGGACCACTGGAGCATTTCATGAGCGAGTTTCTCTTCACCTCGGAATCGGTTGGCGAAGGCCACCCCGACAAGGTTTCCGACCAGATTTCCGATGCCATCCTCGACGCCATCCTGGCGCAGGACAAGCACTCCCGCGTTGCCGCCGAGACCCTGTGCAACACCGGCCTCGTCGTGCTGGCCGGTGAGATCACCACCAGCGCCAATGTCGATTACATCCACGTCGCCCGCGATACGATCAAGCGCATCGGCTACGACAACACCGAGTACGGCATCGACTACAAAGGCTGCGCCGTGCTCGTCGCCTACGACAAGCAGAGCCCGGACATCGCCCAGGGCGTCAACGCCGCCTATGACGACAACCTCGGCCAGGGCGCCGGCGACCAGGGCCTGATGTTCGGTTACGCCTGCGACGAAACCCCGTCGCTGATGCCGCTGCCGATCTACCTGTCGCACCGTCTGGTCGAGCGCCAGGCCATGCTGCGCAAGGACGGCCGCCTGCCGTGGGCGCGCCCGGACGCCAAGTCGCAGGTCACCATCAGGTATGTCGACGGCAAGCCCCATTCCATCGACACCGTCGTGCTGTCCACCCAGCACTCGCCGGATATCAGCCTCGAAGACCTGCGCGAAGCGACCATCGAGCAGATCATCAAGCCGGTGCTGCCCAAGGATCTGATCAAGGGCGACATCAAGTATCTGGTCAATCCGACCGGCCGCTTCGTCGTCGGCGGCCCGCAGGGCGACTGCGGCCTGACCGGGCGCAAGATCATCGTCGACACCTATGGCGGTGCCGCGCCGCACGGCGGCGGCGCCTTCTCCGGCAAGGACCCGTCCAAGGTCGACCGCTCGGCGGCCTACGCCGCCCGCTACGTCGCCAAGAACATCGTCGCCGCCGGCCTCGCCTCGCGCTGTCTGGTGCAGATCTCCTACGCCATCGGCGTCGCCGAACCGACCTCGGTCATGGTAGACACCTACGGCACCGGCAAGGTCAGCAACGAAACCCTGACCGAACTGATCAGGAAGCACTTCGACCTGCGCCCGAAGGGCATCGTCAACATGCTCGACCTGCTTCGCCCGATCTACCAGAAGACCGCCGCCTATGGCCATTTCGGTCGCGACGAGCCGGAATTCACGTGGGAAGCCACGGATCGCGCCATCCTGCTCAAGTCCGACGCGGGCCTGTAAGCACCCTCGCGGTCGACCGGCGAAAAAGGGCTTTCTCGCCGGTCAACCGCAACAGCCCCGTTGCGGGGCGAAAAAACGGTTTATAATCCGCACCCTACCGAGGAGCGCTGCAGGGGAAGTTTCCCACAGGCTCGGTCTTGAACCGCGCTCACCCAATCAACCCCGTGCCGGGCACGGGATGCCGGGTGAGCATCCCTCCCGGCCACAGTTCATCAGGAGCTTACTGTGGCTGACTATTTCAACCAGATTACGTTGTCGCCGATCTGAACCTTGCCGACTGGGGTCGCAAGGAAATCCGCATTGCCGAAACCGAAATGCCCGGCCTGATGGCGATCCGCGAGGAATTCGCGAAGGCGCAGCCGCTCAAGGGCGCGCGCATCACCGGTTCGCTGCACATGACCATCCAGACCGCCGTGCTGATCGAGACGCTGACCGCGCTCGGTGCTCGAGGTTCGCTGGGCCTCGTGCAACATCTTTTCGACCCAGGACCACGCCGCCGCCGCCATCGCCGCCGCACGGCATCCCGGTCTTCGCCGTCAAGGGCGAAACCCTGGTCGATTACTGGGACTACACGCACCGCATCTTCGAATGGGCCGACGGCGGCTTTTCGAACATGATCCTCGACGATGGCGGCGACGCCACCCTGCTGCTGCACCTCGGCGCCCGCGCCGAGAAGGACATCTCGGTGCTGGCCAATCCGGGTTCGGAAGAAGAGACCATCCTCTTCGCCGCGATCAAGGCCAAGCTCGCCGTCGATCCGGCCTGGTACTCCGTGCGCCTCGCGCAGGTCAAGGGCGTCACCGAGGAAACCACCACCGGCGTGCATCGCCTGTACCAGATGCACCAGCGCGGCGAGCTCAAGTTCCCGGCGATCAACGTCAACGACTCGGTCACCAAGTCGAAGTTCGACAACCTCTACGGCTGCCGCGAATCGCTCGTCGATAGCGTCAAGCGCGCCACCGACGTGATGGTCGCCGGCAAGGTCGCCGTCGTCGCCGGCTACGGCGATGTCGGCAAGGGTTCGGCCCAGGCCCTGCGCGCCCTATCGGCCCAGGTCTGGGTCACCGAGATCGATCCGATCTGCGCCCTGCAGGCGGCGATGGAAGGCTACCGCGTGGTCACCATGGAATACGCTGCCGACAAGGCCGACATCTTCGTCACCGCTACCGGCAACTACCACGTCATCACCCATGACCACATGGCGGCGATGAAGGACCAGGCCATCGTCTGCAACATCGGCCACTTCGACAACGAAATCGACGTCGCCTCGATCGAGAAATACCAGTGGGAAGAGATCAAGCCGCAGGTCAACCACGTCATCTTCCCCGACGGCAAGCGCATCATCCTGCTCGCCAAGGGCCGCCTGGTGAACCTCGGCTGCGGCACGGGCCATCCGTCCTACGTGATGTCGTCGTCGTTCGCCAACCAGACCATCGCCCAGATCGAACTGTTCACGCGCACCGCCGACTATCCGGTGGGCGTCTACACGCTGCCCAAGCATCTCGACGAAAAGGTCGCCCGCCTGCAGCTCAAGAAGCTCAACGCCCAGCTGAGCAAGCTGACCGAGCAGCAGGCCGCCTACATCGGCGTGTCGATGGACGGCCCGTACAAGGCCGACCACTACCGCTACTAAGCAACGCCCTGGCGATGAGCATGAATTCCTTCCACGCGCGGCAGACGAAGCCGCGTCTGTCACCGCCGCCGGCCCATAAGCGGCCGGCCGGGGTGGCGCGCGTGGATGTCCTGCTCGTCCAGCGCGGCCTGGCGGCGTCGCGAACCATGGCGCAACGGCTGATCGAGTCCGGCCGTGTGGCCTGCGACGGTGGCGTCGTCGCCCGCGCGTCGCTGGAATTGCCGCCTGAGGCGGTGTTGACCGTGACCGACGACGACGGCGACCGCTACGTCTCGCGCGGCGGCCTCAAGTTGGCCGGGGCGCTGGCGCAGGCCGGCATCCTTGTCGCCGGGAAGACCTGCCTCGACGTCGGCCAGTCAACCGGCGGCTTCACCGACTGCCTGCTGCAGGCCGGCGCCACGCACGTGGTCGGCGTCGATGTCGGGCACGGCCAGTTGCATCCGCGCCTGCGCCCCGACCCGCGCGTGACGGCCAGCGAAGGGATCAACGCCCGCGCCCTGACCGCCGCTGATCTCGGCGATGCCTTGCCCGCCGGCGGCTTCGGGCTGATCGTCGCCGACCTCTCCTTCATCTCGCTGACGCTGGTGCTGCCGCAACTCCCGCCGCTGCTCGCCGCCGGCGGCGACCTGCTGCTGCTGGTCAAGCCGCAGTTCGAGGTCGGCGCCGGCAAGCTCGGCAAACGGGGCATCGTCAGCGACCCAGCGCTCTTCCGCACGGTCGAGACCAGGCTGCGCGATTGCGCCGGCCAACTCGGACTGACCGTCCGCGCCTGGCTCGAAAGCCCGCTCGCCGGCGGCGACGGCAACCGCGAATTCTTCATCTGGCTGAACAAATGAAAACCGAAATCTCCATCGAATTTTTTCCGCCACAGACGCCGGAAGGCATCGACAAGCTGCGCGCCACACGCGCCCGCCTGGCGGAACTCAAGCCGACCTTCTTCTCGGTCACCTACGGTGCCGGCGGCGGCACTCGCGAGCGCACCATTGCCGTCGTCAAGGAAATCGCCGCCGAAGGCTTCGACGCCGCGCCGCACCTGTCGTGCATCGGCTCGACGCGCGCTGGCATCCGCGAAATCCTCGGCGAGTACAAGGCCGCCGGCATCCGCCGCACCGTCGCCCTGCGCGGCGACCTGCCCTCGGGCATGGCCGAAGCCGGCGAGTTCCGCTACGCCAACGAACTGGTCGAATTCATCCGCGCCGAGACCGGCGACTGGTTCAGCATCGAGGTCGCCGCCTATCCGGAATGGCACCCGCAGGCGCGCAGCCCGCGCGACGACCTCAAGGCCTTCGCGCGCAAGGTCAAGGCCGGCGCCAATTCGGCGATCACCCAGTATTTCTACAACGCCGACGCCTACTTCAATTTCGTCGATGAAGCGCGCGCGCTGGGCGTCGACGTCCCCATCGTCCCGGGCATCATGCCGATCGCCGGCTTCACCAAGCTGGCCCGCTTCTCCGATGCCTGCGGTACCGACATCCCGCGCTGGATGCGCAAGAAATTCGAGAGCTACGGTGACGACGTCGACTCGATCCGCGCCTTCGGCCTCGACGTGGTCACCGGGCTGTGCGAACACCTGCTCAAGGGCGGCGCCCCCGGGCTGCACTTCTATTGCATGAACCAGGCCGCGCTGACCACCGAAATATGCCGCCGCCTTGGCTGAATGCACCCTCACGATTCAGCGTCAAGCGACGGCATTGAAGTCTTGCAGCGCGGGCCATGCTCCGCGATTGTGCAAACTTCACTGGATAGAAACCCGCAAGAGGGTGATAATGTCTCGGTTCCGGGTTCACTTCCCGCATCGTCACTGTCGTTGATTGCATCAGGCCGGCCTTTGCAACGGCCTTCTGCTCTCTGAAGCGATTTCTGGCAAAGCGCCCCGTGCCACAGGCAGCACTCTCAACTCAGCGGCAATTCAGAAAAGGATTTCGAATGCGTACCACCGAAGTTTTCGAGTACCTTAAAAAACACGGCCAATTGCTCGACTCGGAGATTGCCTCGGCAACCGGGATTTCGCTTGACGAGGTCAGGGTGTCGCTGTCCAAATTGTCGGCTCAAGGCGACATCTCCAGATGCAGTGTCACCAGCTACGTCGATGGCAAATCGGTGGAAGGATTTCAATGCAGGATTGCCGGGTATCTCCCGCGCCCAGCACCCGGCAGAAAGCCGGGAGTCGCCCCCAAGACATCGTCGTGACCGGGCGGCGAAAGACCGGAATCTTTCGCCGCCCCGGCTGACAGCAGCCTGTCACGGTCAACCAGCAAAAAAGCCCGCTTTCGCGGGCTTTTTCGTGGGGCACCGGGCAGGGTTCAAGCGGCCTGGGTAACGATCACGTTCTGCGCCGGCATCGGCGCCGGGAAGCCAGCCTCGGCGAGCGCTTCGCGGATCATCCGGTTGGTGTCGAAATACACCTGCCAGTAGTTGTCGTTGTGGCAGTACGGGCGTACCGCCAGCACCGGGCCGACCAGCGTGAAATCGAGAATCTCGACATCGACCTTCGGCTCGGCCAGCACGTTCGGAATGGTGGCAATCTTCTCGCGCAGCACGGCCATGGCGGACTGATGATCCGCCGCGCCGGAAAGCTGGCACTTCGAGCTCGACGCGGCGGAACGGATTGTGCGTGTAGTTCTGGATGGTGTCGCTGAACACCTTGTTGTTGCCGATGATCGTCTGCACGTTGTCCGGCGTGTTGATCACGGTCGTGAACAAGCCGAGTTCGGTGACCGTTCCCGTAACACCGGCAACCGTCACGAAATCGCCGACCTTCATCGGCCGCAGCACCACCAGGAAGGCGCCCGCCGCGAAGTGGGCCAGCAGGCCCGACCAGGCCATGCCGATGGCGACGCCGGCCGCCGCGATCAGGGCAGCGAAGGTCGTCGTCTGGATGCCGAAGTAGCCGAGAATGCCGATCACCAGCAGAACATTCAAGGTCACCGTGACGATCGAGCCGACGTAACGCAGCACGGTCGGGTCGACCTTCTGGCGCTCCAGCGACGCGCGCACCATGCTCACCGCGACACCGATCAGCCAGCGGCCGATCACCCAGAATGCGACCGCAGCCAGCACCTTGATGCCGACCTCGGTAGCGGTTGTCATGATGAGGTCCTGCCAGTGCGAGATATCTTCCTTGTTCATTTGTTTTCTCCGTCAGGATGGGGAACACGCCGAGTCCTGATGAGGAATCGTCGAGGAAGGCGCATTCTAGAACCCATCCGGAAGGCCAGACAAGTGCCAGAAAGGCATCGCGGCGATGCGGATGCCGCCAGGAGGCAGCGTTTCAGGGTGACGTTCGTTGACAGCCCGTCGGGCGATTCCCTATAATCCGCCCTCCCAGAGCGGGTCGGTAGCTCAGTTGGTAGAGCATCGGACTTTTAATCCGTTGGTCCCGAGTTCGAGTCTCGGCCGACCCACCAGTCATTTTGGGAACCTGGGGCGCTAGCTCAGCTGGTAGAGCAGCGGACTCTTAATCCGTAGGTCCAGAGTTCGAATCTCTGGCGCCCCACCAGGATATTCAAACACTGAGGCCGGTTCTCTGAACTGGCCTTTTTGCGTTTTTGTAATTCCGGTGTAACCGCGCCACGTAAACCGTCAAGACGCTTTGCCTCCCGGTCCGTTGGGACGCATGACCAACTCGCTGCCACGCTGCTTCTTGTAACGCTCCACGTCGCTACGCCGGGACAGCCGATCCGCATGATAACCACGCAGTTGCAGACGTCGGCACGCCTACTTTCCTTCGTGGCCGGCGAGAAATTTTCCTACCAGCATGGCAATGAGAATGGTCATGTACAGTTGGCCGGCAAGGCCGATGAGAATGGTCACGGATCGGGTCAGGTGGGAAACGGCCGTCACGTCGCCAAAACCCACGGTAGTCAGGGTAATGAACGCGAAATAAAGATAGTCGCTGAACTCGGGCGAACCCCCGCTGGGGAGAGCGATGCCGGCCAGATCGTAGCCAACCAACGGCGAATCCAGCCGCGAAGCCGCAACCGCCAGGTGATCCGGGGCCAGGTGTGCATGACGCTCCACCAGGGCCCCGGTTCGCCACCTGAAATTCCCCTGCTATTTCGCCTGCGTTGTCATTGACCAAGAACCCGCACACGTATCACGTGCGGCGTTGCCTGAATGGCCGAGATTACCCCGGCATCAGGGCAGCGCTCCACGTCAATGATGTTGAAGGCCAATTCGGCCCGGCTCTTGTTCACCATGTCGATAACATTGACGTTGTGCTCGGCCAGGATCGAAAGCACATGGCCGAGCACACCCGAGACGTTGTCGTTGGCGAAGGTGATGCGCGCGGTACCCGCCGCGCGCGGCATGTTCACCGCGGGGAAGTTGACCGAATTGGCGATGTTGCCGTTCTCCAGGTAATCCATGATCTGATTGGCCGCCATCACGGCGCAGTTTTCCTCGGACTCTTCGGTGCTGGCGCCAATGTGCGGCATGGCGATCACATCCGCCCGGCCGATCATCGCCGGCTCGGGAAAATCACATACATAGGTACCCAGCTTGTCCTGATCCAGACTGCGCAGGACGGCCGCCGGATCAACGATGGTCTCGCGGGCAAAGTTCAGAAGGACGGCGTCTTTCTTGATCGAGGCCAGCGCGTCCTCGTTGATCAAGTGGTGCGTCGCATCAAGGGCCGGCACATGCAGCGAGACGTAGTCGGAGCGTGCCAGCAAGGCTGACAGGTTTTCCATGCGGGTGACCGCATTGGAAAGGCGCCAGGCGGCATCGATCGACAGCGCCGGATCGAATCCCACCACGTTCATGCCCATGGCCAGCCCCATCTCGGCAACCATCGAGCCAATCGCCCCCAGGCCGACAATACCCAGCGTCTTGCCCTTGATCTCGCCACCCGCGAAACGGGCTTTTTCCTTCTCCAGCAACTGTGCCATTTCGGCCGCATCGGTCATGCTGGTCAGTGACTGCACATAAGCCATGCCGGGAAGAATGCCGCGCGTGGCCAGCAGCATGCCGGCCATCACCAGTTCCTTGACCGCATTGGCGTTGGCTCCCGGCGTATTGAACACGACAATGCCATGCTTGCTGTACTCGGCAACCGGGACGTTGTTCACCCCGGCGCCGGCGCGAGCCACCGCCAACAGTGTCTCGGGGATTTCGACGCCCTGCAGCTTCTGGCTGCGCAGCAGGAAGGCATCGGGGTGGCCGATGTCGCTGCCCACTTCATAGCTCTGGCGTGAAAACCGCTCCAGTCCCTTGATTGAAATCTTGTTGTAGGTACGGACTTTGAACATGGTATGGGTCTTCCTGGATAGTGTGAGTGGTGGAGCGGACAGGTCTGTCTTGGCTCAGGCGGATTTGACTTGGGTGTAGGCCCAACTCAACCAAGGCAGCAATGCCTGCAGGTCCTCGGACTGCACGGTAGCGCCGCACCAGATGCGGATGCCGGCGGGGGCGTCCTTGTATGCGCCGATGTCATAAGCTGCGCCGTGCGTCTCGAGCAACTTCACCACTTGCTTGACCTCATCCGCGCTGGCATCGAGGGTCAGGCAGACACTGGTGTTGGAGCGGGTGGCCGGATCCTTGGCGAGGAAGGAAATCCACTCGTTGGCGGCGACAAAGTCGGCGATGACCTTCAGGTTGGCTTCGCTGCGCGCCATGGTGGCCGGCACGCCGCCGATGCTGTCGACCCATGCCAGGGCGTCGAGATAGTCGGCCACGCACAACATGGAGGGCGTGTTGATGGTTTCGCCCTTGAACAGCCCCTCGGTCAGTTTGCCCCCCGAGGTCATGCGGAAAATCTTGGGCATAGGCCACGGCGGCGAATAGCTCTCCAGCCGCGCGACGGCGCGCGGGCTCAGGATCAGCATGCCGTGGGCGCCTTCGCCGCCCAGCACCTTTTGCCACGAGTAAGTCGTCACGTCGAGCTTGTCCCAGGGCAGTTCCATGGCAAACACGGCAGAGGTCGCATCGCAAATGGTCAGGCCGGCGCGATCGTCGGCAATCCAGTCGCCATTGGGAACCTTGACGCCCGATGTCGTGCCGTTCCAGGTAAACACCACGTCGTTGTTGAAGTCGACGCGCGAGAGGTTAACGATCTCGCCGTAACCGGCTTCGAGCTTGTTCACATTCGGCAACTTGAGTTGCTTGACGATGTCCGTGACCCAGCCCGAACCGAAGGATTCCCAAGCCAGCACATCAACGCCGCGGGAGCCAAGGAGAGACCACAGCGCCATCTCCACCGCGCCGGTGTCCGAGGCCGGCACGACCGCCACCCGGTAGCCTTCTGGCAAGCCCAGAATACGCGCGGTCTCGGTACAGGCCAGGCCCAGCGCCTTCTTGCCCAGTGCCGAGCGATGCGAACGCCCCAAAGTATCGAGTTGCAGGCTCGCGACGTTGTAGCCCGGGCGCTTGCTGCATGGACCGGAGGAGAAATTGGGATTCGTGGGTTTGAGCGTAGGTTGCATCTTGATCTCGAATGTAGGGGAAATGAAAACGGCCAATCATCCCGTGGATTCCTGGCCGACGCTGGCGGAAGGCTATCCTGGGCATTGTAACAATCGGCATAAAAAAAAACACCCACCTCCGGCCATGCTCCTCACTTCGAACCATGCCGCTTCCAGCGATGGGAGCCGTTTTTTCCGGTGCTACGTCGCCGGATCGTAGCCAACCAACGGCGGATCCAGCCGCGAAGCCGCAACCGCCAGATGATCCGGTGCCAGGTGCGCATGACGCTCCACCAGTACCCCGGTTCGCCACGTGCCCGAACAAGCGCCTTGTGCCACGCGCGCGTTCGCGAAACTCCCCGCCATCGGGCAATTGGTTAATATGCAACATCTAACAAATTCACGCATAATTAACAAGATAGCGATAGTATTTAAAGCTTTTTCTTGATACTTTCGCTTTCATGACGGTGCCCGCCGTCAGCCGCCAACAGTGTCGGTAGGCAACTCCCGGTGAGGAAAAGTGATCATGGACATCGAACAAGAAATCCTGCTTCTGAAGGAAATCATCGCGTGTCTGGTCGGCACTGGCCCCACCCCGCAATACGATCCCGGTTGGCGCAAGAACCAGGCAACGGCTCGGCGTCTGAAGAAGGCTGAAGCAGAACTCGACAGACTGCGTGCCGGGCCTGCCCCGAAGCATCGTGACGTTGACCAGATCGCCAAGCGCGTTGCTCGCGAGGTCAGCGTCGCAAGTATCAAGGGCATGGACGTCAGTTTCGGCTGATGGCCGGCTGCTGCCATGTAGCCAGTTCGTAGCTACGCGCCGCTGCTGCCTATGTAGCCAGTTCGTAGCTACCCGCCGCGCAATCCATGCTCGGCAGGACTGTTCGAGGCTTTGGTGCAAGTTGGCGAGCACGGCAAGCTACTGATTTTAAACCGCTGCCGATTGGCAGGGATTCCGTCAGCCTTCCGCCGCCAGGGCGTCGCGAACGCTTTGGCGTTGGCCGACGCGCTCCTGGAAGGCGACCAGCGCCGGCCACCGGCCGATATCGATCCCCACCGCGCCGCACCAGCCGAGGACGGTGAACAGGTAGCCGTCGGCGACGGTGAACTGCTCGCCCAGCAGGTAGTTCCTGCCGCCCAGATGCGCGGCAACGTAGCCCAGGCGGGCGGCGAGGTTCTCCCTGACGGAGCGCTTGTAATCCTCCGGCGTGTCCGGCCTGAACAGCGGGACGAAGGCCTTGTGCAGCTCGGCGCCGACAAAACCGAGCCACTCCTGCAACTGGTAGCGTTCGAGCGTAAAGGGTCGCGGCGCCAGGCCACTCTCGGGCATGCGGTCGGCGATGTACTGCACGATGGCGGCGACTTCGGTGAGGCAGACGTCATCGCCAAGTTCGAGCACCGGCACGTAGCCCTTGGGGTTGATGGCGGTAAAGTCGCTGCCGTCGGCCAGCGTGTGCTCGCGGATGTCGACGCGGACGAGGTCGAAGTCCAGACCGGCCTCGCGCAGGGCGATGTGCGCTGCCAGCGAACTGGTTCCGGGAGAGAAGTAGAGCTTCACGTCCAGGCTGCCGGGGACCGACTGGGGCGTTGGCGCTGCGCTTCTCGTCGTCCTCGTCCGACCAGGGGAGCCGGGTTACCTCGACCATCAGGAAGCCGGTGTTGTTGCCGTAGGAAAACGCCGAGTCGTTGGCGAAGAAGTACAGGAAACCCGGTTCGATGATCTCGATCTCGCAGCCATTCGGCGTCGCGACGAGGCTGCTCTCGTCGTCGATGCGCGCGACCCCGCTGATCGCGCTTTCGATGAGCCCGGTGAGCATGTTCTCGGAATCAGGGTTGTTCGCTTCGAGTTCGGGCCGGGGATGGATGGCGGCGACCAGTGAAAACCACGGGCGGTCCTGCAGGCGGCGGCTGCCTTTCGCAAGGTGACGCAGCCAAGCCTTCGATTCATAGCCGTCGGCCCCGCCGGGGTGCCCTGATCGACCCATGTCGCCGCTGGCCTCGATGCGATATCTTTCGCCGACGTCCACCTCGACGCCGGAAGCGTTCCACCACTTGTGGGCATAAGCCGGGAAGCGCGTCGAGCCATCGACCGGCAGCTTGCGGAACGGCAGGGCTTCCCGCTCCTGCTGCAGTGCCTCTTCGGGGCGCGGCTGGTCGTCCTGGTAGAACTCGGCGCAGGCCGGAATATCCTCGAGCGCCTTCGGCCGATAGTCGGCCCGCTCGCGCAACCGCTGCAGCACGCCGGGATGGAGTTCGGCATCGTCGGGAATCTTGCGCGCCTTGCTCGGGCGCGTCCGCCAGACCGGTCCGCGGGTTTCGTCGTGCCGGTCCTGCAGGCAGTCGGGCGCCAGCGCCTCGCTGAGTTGGCCGGGCGCGAGTTGCAGGCCGGCAGCGAGGTCGTTGACCTCCTGCACCATCCATTCGAGCGCGACGTCCGCGAGCCCGTGGTTTTCGTAGCCGCCCCCGACATCGCCATGCGCGCCCGGGAACCAGACCTGCTTGACGCCCTCGCGCTCGTCCCACAGCGTCGGCGTGAAGTCGGCGCGCTCCTCGTCGATGGCCAGTGCCTGGCGACCGTGCTCGACGCGCGGACTGAGTTCGCGGTCGGTGAACTTGAGGTAGCGAAGTTCGTCGCGGTCGACCACGTGCAGGCCGTTGAATTCCGGCACGCCCAGTTCGCCGACCGTGTCCCAGACGCCGATCATGCGGATCGGCGTTTCGTCGTTGTGCCGCCAGAAGCGTCCGCCGCGCTTCATGCCGCGGCCTTCCTTGTAGTTCAGCCAGATCTTCTCGGCCTGGTCGGCCGCGTCGTCGTCATCGGCATTGGCCGCCGGGATCAGGCCCGAGCGGGCAATGAATGCCCCCAGGCAGCGGGCGGCCCAGGCGCCGCGCGAGAAGCCGAAAAGCCAGATCTTGTCGCCGCGCTTATAGACCTGCGAGACCAGCAGATAGGCGTCGATCATGCAGTCGTGCAGGCCGATTCCCTGCGTGCCGCCGAGCAACCCCTGTGTCCGTCCGCCGCTGCCGATGCTCTCGAGGTAGAAGGCAGCGAGTTCCTCGCCGCGCTTGGCGAGATGCGAGCGGATCGGTCCGTCCTCGTCGACCTGCCGCTCCTCGCCGGGCAGCATCTGGAACAGGCGGTACACGTTGGTCTGCGCCACCGGGTCGTTCCAGGTGCCATCCATGCAAACCACTATCTGCTTGGCCATCGTTTCTCCCATTTGTCGACAGGTCGGCAACCCGATGCGTGATGAAAGTCCGCTACGGCGCGCACCGAGTCCGGAATTATATACATGGTCCGCCCGTCGCCCCGGTCGCGAAACCCCGGGGCGAAGGCTACGCCGGCGGCGGCCTACCAGCGGATCTGCACCTCCTGGACGACCTGCGGGGTCGCGCGCTGGATGGTGAACTTGATGCCCTCCACTTCGATGGTCGTGCCCGCGCTTCGGGAATCTCGTGCGCGAACTCGAGCAGGAAGCCGGACAGCGTGTCGTAGTCGGCCTTCGCCGGGGAGTTTGAGTCCGAGCTTCTCGAGCCAGCATCGCCGGGTCGGCGCGGGCACTGACCAGGTAGTCGTGGTGGCCGAGCTTCTTGAACCATTCGGCCGGCTTCTCCTGGCGGTCGTACTCGTCCTGGATGTCCTCGACCACTTCCTCGATGATGTCCTCGATCGTGACGATGCCCTCGGCACCGCCGAACTCGTCCATCACCACCGCCATCGCGTCGCCGTCCTTGCGCAGTTCGACGAGCATCGACTCGGCGCTCTTGCTGGCCGGAACGTAGCGCGTCGGGCCGATGAAGGGCTCGATCGGCGCCGACTCGTCCACGCCGAGCAGGTCCATCGTGTTGAGCACGCCGATCACGCGGTCGATCCGCCCGTCGAAGACCGGCAGGCGCACGTGCGAGCATTCGCACGGCGAGGCGCACCGCTTCGCCGACCGTGCATTTCCGCTCGACGCGCGGTGACGTCGATCAGCGGCACCATGACCTTGTAGACGGTGGTTTCCGAGAAATTGAACATGCGCCGGATCATCGTCTTCTCGATCGGCTGGATGTCGCCGCCCTCCTGCGGCGGCATCTGCACCATGCTCTGGATCTGCTCGCGCAGCGTGAACGGGTTGTGCTCGGCGCGGCTGCCGGCGATCCGCGAGAGGAACTTCGACAGCGTGACGAAGAAGATCAGGATCGGCCAGAAGACGATCGAGAAAAAGCGCAGGACGTAGATCACGTAGGGCGTGATCGTGTCGGCGCGCTGCTGGAAGACGCTCTTCGGGACGATCTCGCCGAACACCCAGATCAGCGGCGCGACGAGCACGACCGCCAGCCAGCTGCCCGACCTCGCCGAAGAGCGAGATCATCAGCGCGGTGGCGATGGTCGAGTTGGCGACGACCGCGATATTGGTCCCGACCAGCGTCGTCGACAACAGCCACTCCGGCCGCTTTCTCCAGCATCTCGAGCGCCATGCGCGCGCCACGCGAACCCTTGGCCGCGTCATGACGCAGCTTCATGCGATCGGCGCTGACGACGCCGAGTTCCGATCCCGAGAAGAAACCCTCGGCGATCAGGCAAACGATCATCAACAGGACAGTAATCCAGATGTCAGACATTTACAGGCCCTCCTTTCGATTCGACTGATCCACGGGCGGCTGGTCGCTGCCGTCCCCCGCCGGCGGCAAGCGGCGGATTCCGGCGCTGGCGGCTTCGCCCTCGACCAACGCGACCGGTTCCGGCAGGCGTTCGACGAAGACGCGGGTGATGCGGTTGTGTTCGACGTCTTCGACGGTGAACCTGCAGACCGCAGAGTTCAATCGTCGCGCCCACCGCCGGCAGTTCGCCGAAGGCCTCGCAGCAGCACGCCGGCCACGGTCTCGACTTCCTCGCTCTCGATCCGGCACGCCGAACTCCCGGTTGAAGTCGTCGAGCAGCATGCCGGTGTCGATCAGGCGGCGGCCGTCGGCCAGTTCGCCGACCAGTTGCTCGCCGGCACGACTTCGTTGTCGGAAGGACTGGCGATCTCGCCGAAGACGCATTCGAGCAGGTCTTCCATCGTCACCAGGCCGGTGACGCCCCCGTACTCGTTGACGATCAGCGCGAACGACAGCTTGCGCTGGCGGAAGGTATGGAACAGCTCGACGGCCGGCTTCGATTCCGGGAAGAAGTTCGGCTGGCGCAGCAGCTTGCGGAATCCCTGCGGGTCGCGCTCGAGCCTGGCCGAGATCGACGCCGAGCAGGTCGCGCGTGTAGCAGAATGCCGAGGATGGTGTCGCGATGCCCCTTGAAGACCGGGTAGCGCGACTGGCGCGTGGCCTTGATCTGCGCGAGCAGTTCGGCTCACCGGCAGGTCGGCCGCAGAGGAACTGGATGTCCGAGCGCGGCCGCATGATGTCGCGCAGCGACTTGTTGCCGAAGTCGAAGATATTCTCGATGTACTTCGCTTCCTGGCTGTCGAGCGCGCCTTCGCCGACGGCATCGTGCACCAGCGTGCGGATCATGTCCTCGGTGACCAGGTTGCCCTGCGGAACGCTGCTTGCCGACGATCAGCGTGATGAAGAAATCGGCGACATGGCGGATCACCTCGCGCAGCGGCGTGATCAGGCGGGCGAAGAGGTCGATCGGCCGGCACTCGGCATTGGCGAAGGCGACGTTGTTGCGGATCGCCAGCACCTTCGGGGTGATCTCGCCGAACAGCAGCAGGATCGGCACCATCACCAGCAGGTTGATCATCTCGTTCTCGGCGCCGAACAGGTGGATGACCATCGCCGCCGAGATCACCGACGCCGACACATTGACGAACTCGTTGCCGATCAGGATGGTGACGATGAGGCGCCGCGGCTCGCTGCGCAGGCGCTCGATCAGTTCGAGGCGCGGGTTCTTGGCCGCGCGCATCTGGTCGAGCTGGAACGAGCTCAGCGAGAACAGCGAGGTCTCGGTGCTCGAGAAGAAAGCCCGAGAAACCGAGCAGGACGACAAAGACGATCAGTTCTATCCAGAGGACAATTTCCATTTGCTATACCTTGACGTGGTGCTCCAATGTTAAGGGAATCATTGCAAGAGATGTGACAGCCGTCACTCGCGCAGGTGCGGCGGAGGCGCGTCCAGATAATATTCTGGACGGATCGCCGAGCGCAAAAGGCAATGGCCCGCCGGGACCGGCAGGCCATCGTGTGGGTGGTACGGGGTTGCAGGCGCGGTCGTCGCGCCCGCGAGGGCCAGCGGACACGGTGCGCTATGCCCCCTTGTCGGCCGGCGAATCGCCCTCGACCAGCCTGATGCTGCCATCCTCGTGGAGGGCGATGTCCTCGAAACGCACCCGCGTGATGCGGTGCCTGTCCATCTCCAGCACCACCAGCCGGGCCGACGGGATCTCGATGACCTCGCCGATCTTCGGCACGCGGCCGAGCTGCTTGTAGATCATTCCCGCCAGCGTCACGTATTCGGCGTCCTCGGGGAACGGGTAGCCGACCAGCGGGGTGAGGTCGCAGACGCGCATCGCGGCGTCGATGTCGTACTGGCTGCCCTCCAGCTTGCGCACGCGGCGGCGCTGGTGCGCGGTGAATTCGTCCTCGTATTCGCCGACGATCTCCTCGAGGATGTCCTCGAGCGTGATGACACCCTCGGTGCCGCCGTACTCGTCGATGACGATCGCCATCTGCTGGCGCGTGCGCTTGAATTCCTTGAGCAGTTCCGACAGCGTCTTGCTGTTCGGCACGATGTACGGATCCTTGGCGAACTCGATGACCGGCCGCTGGCTGACATCCTCGAGCGTCTCGCCGCTGCTTTCGGCCATCACGCTGAGCAGTTCCTTGATGGCGACAATGCCGACGACGTGGTCGATCGAATCGTCGTAGACCGGGAAACGGGCATGCGGCACGTCGCGGAACATGCGCAGCGCGTCGGCCAGCGTGTCCTTGCTCTCCAGCCCGCTGATCTGCGTGCGCGGCACCATCGCGTCGCGCACCGTGCGTTCGTCGAGGTCGAAGACGCCGCGGATCATCTGCGTCTCCTCGGGTTCCAGCATGCCGTCCTTCTCGCTGGCCGAGAGGATCATGCGGATTTCCTCGACCGTCATCGTGAAGTGCCCCTCGCCGCCATGCGCCAGGTCGCGCTGGCCGAAAATCCAGAGCAGGCCGCTCGAGGATGCCTTCATGACATAGATCAGCGGCTTCATGATGACGTACATCAGGTCGATCATCCAGCCGACCATCATGCTGATCTTCTCCGCCTTGTGGAAGGCGAGCACCTTCGGCGCCAGTTCGCCGGCCACCACATGCAGGAAGGAAATGACGATGAAGGCGAAGACGTAGGAAGAGGTGTGCGCCGCCTTGGTCAGCGCCTCGCTGTCGCCGAACAGGGAGAACACCGCGACGAAGCTGGAATCCATCATCGTGCTGATCGTTTCCATGCCGACCGCGCCGAGGCCGAGCGAAACCAGCGTGATGCCGACCTGGGTGACCGAATAGAAACGCTCCGGCTCGTTGTGCAGTTTCTCGACGATCTTCGCGTTCTTGTCGCCCATTTCGGCCATCTGCTTGATGCGGCTGCGCCGCGCCGACGAAATGGCAATTTCCGAACCGACGAAGAACGCGTTGCCGGCGACGAACAGCAGGATCAGGCCCAGATTGAGCCACATCGTCATGGTTTCCATGCTTCATCCCCTCGCAACATTTTTGTAATGCCGCGCATCATGCCAGAAACGCGGCCGCGTGACATAGCGACGCGATAATCGGTTGTCGCGGTTGACCGGCGATAATGGGCGAAATCCATCGGCCGCGGCGTAGGCCGGCGATGGTCTTGGCCTCAGGTCAGGCGCGCGCCAGCCACATCGGTTCGACGTCGCGTTGGGCGCCGCATGGCGTAGCCGTTGCGGAACAGTTCGGGGTGGTCAGCCGTAACGGCCTTCGATATAGTCGGCGGTTTCCCTGTGGGTGGGCGTAACGAACATCTCCTCGGTCCGCGCGTGCTCGACCACCTTGCCCATCAGCATGAAGATGCATTCCTCACTGGCGCGCCGGGCCTGCGCCATGTTGTGCGTGACGATGAGAATGGTGTACTGGCCGCGCAGTTCCCAGAGCAACTCTTCCACCGCCTCGGTGCCCTTCGGGTCGAGCGCCGAGCACGGTTCGTCCATCAGCAGGACCTTCGGCTTTACGGGCAACAAGCGGGCGATGCACAGCTTCTGCTGTTCTTCCAGCGACAGCTCGGTCGCCTTGCGTTGCAGGCGGTCCTTCACCTTGTCCCAGAGCAGGACCTGGCGCAGAGACTGTTCGACGATCTCGTCCGGCGTTCCCTGCGCCACCTCGCCGCCCCCTTTGGCGTGCAGCCGGTGGCTGAAGAGGATGTTGTCGCGGATCGAGATCGGCAGTGGGTTCGGCCGCTGGAAAACCATTCCGACCTGCTTGCGCACCTGTATCAGTTCGACCTGCGGGTCGTAGATGTTCTCGTTCATGACGTGCACGCTGCCCTCGATGCGGACGTAACCGAGACGCTCGTTGATACGGTTGACGCTGCGCAGGAAGGTGCTCTTGCCACAGCCCGAGGGACCGATCATCGACGTGATCAGTCCTTCGCGGATGCTCAGATCGACGTCGTAGAGCGCCTGGAAGGTGCCGTACCAGAGGCTGAGCTTCTCGCTGGCGATGGCATACTGGGGGATCGGCTGCATGAGCGCAGCGGTTTGTTCGTTGTTCATCGTAGATCGTGTCCTTTATAGGCAATTCGGGCATCGCCGG
>CAVTQL010000013.1:0-219606 GCA_963736845.1 uncultured beta proteobacterium | reverse complement strand
GATCGCGTCCAGCCACAGCGCGCGCGGCAGCACGTCGGGGA
The DNA here is from genome assembly GCA_963736845.1 of uncultured beta proteobacterium. Lineage (GTDB taxonomy): Bacteria > Pseudomonadota > Gammaproteobacteria > Burkholderiales > Rhodocyclaceae > Azonexus. The sequence continues at coordinate 219,565 of CAVTQL010000013.1, read as the reverse complement.
CGATGTCCGCCGCCGTCACCGGATGCTTGAAGCGGACGATGTCGTGCGCCGAGGCGATACCTTCGCCGGCGTGCTCGCGCGGCCCGCCGGCGAGCTTGTCGTGGTAGGCCTCGTGTAGCGGCGCAGCGTGTCGCCGAAATTGTGGGCGAGCGGGAAGCTGCTCGAGTTCGTGCGCGGCGGCGAGGCCGTCGTCGCGCAAGGCGACCTGGAGCGCGGCGTTGTGCGCGAGCAGTTCGGTTTTGCCATCGAGATCGAGGTCAACCGCGGCCAGCGCCGGCCGCGGCTGGCGGGCGTCGAGCTCTGGCCTCCAGCGCGACGATGTTGTCCAGACGGCGCGGCGCAGGTGGGGCAGGTAGAGGCCGCCGAACAGGCCGTGCCAGTAGGCGTCGTTGGCCTGCGCGCGGTAGAGGTCGGCGGTCAGGTCGGGCGATGCCTCGGCAGCGCGGCGAGGCGTTCCGACAGGCCAGCATGCGCTTGTGCATCCAGTTCGGCTTCGGCATAGCGGGTCAAGAAGTTGCGCCAGATGCCGCCGCGGATGGAACGGCCGGTCGCAGGTCGCAACGCGACCGGCGGCCTTTTCGCCGGCGAGCAGGTCCGTAGATGCCCGCCGCCGGCATCGGCAGCGTCCATTCGTTCATCTCGCTGTACGACGTGGTCGGCAGGTAGACGATGCCGCGCGTCGCGTTGGCGGCGTGAAAGTCGGCGTAGGTCGCGGTGCGGATACCTTTCAGGCTGGCCGCACGCCCTCGATCAGCGCCTTGAGCCAGCCGCCGATGGTACACCCAGTCGTAAGTTTCCGGCCAGATACCGAACTTCTCGATGTCGTCGAAATAGACGGCGGCGGCGTGGCCTTCGTCGGCGAGGCCCTCCAGTAGCCGATCACCTCGTGCGCCGCGAGAACGGCAGACGGTGAGCGCAGCGCCTCGGAAATCAGGAAGAGATCGAGGCGGGTGCCGCCTTCCTCGGTGCTGAAGAACCGTCCAGTTCGCCTGCCGCCTTGCCGGTGCAGAAGAAATGATAGTCGTCACCGTCACGTAGCCGATGCCGGTCGCGGCCAGCGCCGGCCACGACGACGATTCCCAGACGCGCTCGGTCAGCCAGGCGCCCTGCGACGACGCCGGTCGGACGCGGTGAGCTCTGGCTTCAGCGTCGCACTGGCCGACACGGTCGCGGTGCGGAATCGCGGCGAGAGCCGGCTCGGTGTCGCCGGAACTGAACAGTTCGACCTGGCCGCGGCGACCATCGCCGCCAGCAGTGCCATGTCCGCCGGATGGCGTTCGCGGAGCCAGTCGAGCAGCCAGCCCAGAAGTGCGCGGCGAAGTGGAAGTCGGGGTAGGCGTGCAGGGTTTCGAAAAGGGCTTGTAGCAGCGCTGGTGCGCATCTTCGATGACTCCGAGAATTCCCTCCCGGCTGGTGGGCATGGACGCCGAGGAGCAGGGTAACCGCTTGGTTCATTGTCAAACTTTCTTTCGCCGCGGTGTGCGCGGAGGAGTCCTGGTTGAAGTCGCGGGCGCATCGTGCCGCCGCTCTCCGGCGAACCGGCACCGTGGCTGATGGGGTGGTCGAGACTGGCGGGAGCCGGTAGTTGCCGCAGGCGGTAGGCGACCTGACGTTGGCGCGGAAGAGGCTGTCGACCTGGCCACCGATTGCGGCAGTTGATCGCCCGGCCACCAGAACCCGTCGGAGCTTTCGCGGACAGCCAGCCGGTGTAGCGCGCGGCCCGCTCGGCGGGCGTCAGGCGACCGCTCTCCAGCGCGCAGTCGACGCTCTGCTTGGCCTCGCAAGGAGGTCCCAGGCCCGGTTCTTGTCGTTGTCGGCCGCCAGGTGGAACGGCGTGCCACACCCAGCTGCCGGCCGTCAGCCGCGGCAGCCGCTGGCGACGGTCGTAGTAGCTCGCGGCCGCCTCGGCGAGCGTCACGGTGCGGATCACCGGGTTCTGCTCGAGCGCGTCGTAAAGGTCGGAAAAGAAGTACCAGGCGTTGTACGGGTAGTATTCCCAGGCGTTCTCGCCGTCCAGAGAAGACAGGGATCAGGCTGCTGCCGTCCCCGGCATGGACCGCCTGCAGCTCGGTCATGAAGGCCTGGGCGGCGTCGCGGCCGTGCCAGTTGGCGTACTCGAAACCGAGCAGGTCGGAAAGGCGTTCGTTGCCAGAAGAGCGTGATGTCGCCCGGCGTTCCCGCCGGTGCCTGCCAGGCCACGCTCGTGCTCGCCGCGTTGCCCGCCGAGTGGCGCAGCACGCCATGGCTGCTGGCGGTAGGCGCGCGCCGGCCTCGCCGATCTGGTTAAGGAAGGCCGCCGACAGCGCGCCCTCGGCCGGCCACATGCCGGCCGGCGGCGTGCCGAAGCGCGCGGCGTGGCTGTCCGGGCGCTGTCAATGTGAGCGGCGACCCGTGACCGCCCACCCGGATATTCGGGCGACGAGGGCAGTGGACTATCCGGCCACGCCTCGCGCGCTGACCTGAAGTCGAGCAGCAACGGCGCCAACGGATGGGACGCCGGGGTGCAGGAAAGCTCAATCTGGCCGCGTTCGGCCAGGGCGACGGTAGCGGGAACGAGCCCGGGCACGCTCGCCGAGCAGTCTCGGCCGAACAGGTTGGGCCGGTCCTCGAGCGAAAGCGTCGCCCTTGGCCATCAGTCGCGGTACACTTCCCGTCGCGGCGCAGGCTTTCACCGCTGCCACGCGAGCATAAACCAGACCGCGAGATCAACATAAAAGCTACCGTACAGATAGCGCATGGCGTTGGCGTCCTGCGCCCGGACGAAGGCGAGCAGGTCGCGCAGGCGACGATACGGGGCGAACGGTTCGAGCATGGTCGGCGCATGGCAGCGGAAGGCCATGTCGAGCAGCCAGTCCTTCTCTTCCGCCGTCAGCAGGTCGGGATCGGGGTGGGCGATGATGCGCAGCAGCGGATCGCGCCACTGCCCGCCGCCGAGCTGGTCGCAGTAGTCCTCGATCTGGTCGAGCAGCACCGGCACGAAATTGACCGTGCACCGTACCCCGGGATGGCGCTCGAGGTGGCTGGCCATGTCGGTGTAGTCCTTGAGCGCGTGCAGCAGCACCCAGGGCAGCACGAAATCGCCGCTTTCCGGGTGCCGGTAGTCCGGCTGGTGCATGTGCCAGAGGAAGGCGAGATCAGCCATCGTGCAATGGCGTGGCGCCCTGGCCGAGCATTTCCGGCGTGACCAGCGTGATGCCGCGCGGCGTCACGAAGAAGCGCCGGCGGTCTTCTTCGGCGTCCTCGCCGATCACCATGCCTTCCGGGATCCGGCAGCGCTTGTCGATGACACAGCGCCGGAGCCGCGCATGGCGGCCGACATCGACACCGGGCAGGACGACCGAATCCTCGACCGTCGCCCAGCTATGCACATAAACGTTGCTGAACAGCAGCGAGCGTCGCACCGACGCCCCGGAGATGATGCAGCCGCCGGAAATCAGCGAATCAACGGCCGTCCCGCGGCGGTCGTCGTCGTCGAAGACGAACTTGGCCGGCGGCAACTGCTCCTGGTAGGTCCAGATCGGCCAGTCCATGTCGTAGAGATTGAGTTCCGGCGTCACCTTGGTCATCTCCATGTTCGCCTCCCAGTAGGCATCGAGGGTGCCGACGTCGCGCCAGTAGGGCTTGTGCTCGTCACTGCCGACGCAGGAGTCGGCGAAGCGATGGGCGAACACGCGGTAGCGCGGGACGATGTGGGGGATGATGTCCTTGCCGAAGTCGCGGCTGGAACCCTTGGTCAGCGCATCGCGCTCGAGTTGTTCGAAGAGGAATTTGGCGTTGAAGATGTAGACGCCCATCGACACCAGCGCGCGGTCTGGCTGGCCGGGGATCGGCGGCGGGTTTTGCGGCTTCTCGACGAAATCGACGACGCGTTCGTTCTCGTCGACGCCGATGACGCCGAATTCGCGTGCCTCGTCGAGCGGCACGTCGATACAGGCGACGGTCATGTCGGCGTGCTGCTTGGCGTGGAAGGCCAGCATGCGGCCGTAGTCCATCTTGTAGATATGGTCGCCGGCGACGATCAGCACGTGCTCCGGGTTGGAGCGGCGCAGAAAGTGCATGTTCTGGAACACCGCGTCGGCGGTGCCCTGGTACCACTGCGTCTCGTCGATCTGCTGCTGCGCCGGCAGGAGCTGGATGAACTCGTCGAAACGGCCGTCGAGGAAGCTCCAGCCGCGCTGGATGTGGCGGATCAGGCTGTGCGCCTTGTACTGGGTGGCGACGCCGATCTTGCGGATGCCGGAATTGACGCAGTTGGACAGCGTGAAGTCGAGGATGCGGAACTTGCCGGCGAACGGCACCGCCGGCTTGGAGCGGAAGTCGGTGAGCTGCTTCAGGCGGCTGCCGCGACCGCCGGCGAGGATGATGGCGAAGGTGTTGCGCGTCAGGTGGCTGATGAAACGCCAGTCCGACTGCTCCCGCATCTCGCAATATGGCTGATGCGGGCAGGGGGTGTTGTGGGGCACGCTGATCTCCGAGGCTACAGTTTTCGCTTATGATACTGCGATAGGGGGTCAAAATGCAGTTGTCCGACGCGTTGTACCTGTTTAACGAGGGGCGCAATTTCCAGGCATGGCGCTTTCTCGGCGCCCATCCCGGCGCCGCCGGCACGGTTTTCCGCGTCTGGGCGCCGAATGCCGCCGGCGTCTCGGTGGTCGGCGATTTCAACGGCTGGCAGGGCGGCGCCGACCCGATGCAGCCGCTCGGTGCCTCCGGCGTCTGGCAGGGCGAAGTCGCCGCCGCCGGCCCGGGCAGTTTGTACCGCTTCGAGATCGTCGACCGTGACAGCGGCGCCCGCGTCATCAAGGCCGACCCCTACGCGCGCGGCTTCGAGTTGCGCCCCGGCTCGGCCGCCTGGGTCGTGGCGCCGTCCGCGCATTGCTGGGACGATGCCGCCTGGCTGGCGAAACGCGCCGGCTGGGACTGGCTGCATGCCCCGGTCAATATCTACGAGGTTCACGCCGGTTCGTGGATGCGTCACCCCGACGGCACGCCCTACCTCTGGCGCGAGCTCGCCGAACGCCTGATTCCCTACGCCGTCGCGCAGGGCTACACCCACCTCGAACTGCTGCCGGTCACCGAGCACCCGCTCGACGAATCCTGGGGCTACCAGACCACCGGCTACTTCGCCGCGACCGCGCGCTACGGCTCGCCGGACGAGTTGCGCGCCTTCGTCGATGCCTGCCACCAGGCCGGGCTGGGGGTCATCCTCGACTGGGTGCCCGGCCACTTCCCGCAGGACGACTGGGCGCTCGCCAAGTACGACGGCACCGCCCTCTATGAACACGAGGACCCGCGTCTCGGCCTGCACGCCGACTGGGGCACGCACATCTTCAATTACGGCCGGCACGAGGTCAGGAGCTTCCTGCTCTCGTCGGCGCACTGGTGGCTGTCCGAATTCCACTTCGACGGCACTGCGCGTCGATGCCGTCGCCTCGATGCTCTACCTCGACTACTCGCGCCAGCCCGGCGAATGGCTGCCCAACCAGTACGGCGGCCGCGAGAACCTCGACGCCATCGACTTCCTCAAGGAGCTCAACGCGATGGTGCATGCCGAGTTCCCCGGCGCGCTGACCATCGCCGAGGAATCGACCGCCTGGCCGCTCGTCTCGCGGCCGACCTACGTCGGCGGGCTGGGCTTCTCGATGAAGTGGAACATGGGCTGGATGAACGACACCCTGCGCTACTTCCGGCGCGACTCGGTGTATCGCCGCTGGCATCACGACGAACTGACCTTCGGCCAGATCTACGCCTACAGCGAGAACTACGTGCTGCCCTTCTCGCACGACGAGGTCGTGCACGGCAAGGGCTCGCTGCTCGGCAAGATGCCGGGCGACGACTGGCGGCGTTTCGCCAACCTGCGCCTGCTGCTCGCCTGGCAGGCGCTGACGCCGGGCAAGAAGCTGATGTTCATGGGCTGTGAATTCGGCCAGTCGCGCGAATGGTCCGAAGCGCGCGAGCTCGATTGGGGCCTGCTGAGCGACCCGGCGCACACCGGCGTGCAGCGCCTCTCGGCCGACCTCAACCGCCTCTACCGCGACTGCCCGGCGCTGCACCAGCAGGATTTCCACCCGCGCGGCTTCGACTGGATCGACTGCCACGACAGCGAGCATTCCGTCCTCGCCTGGCTGCGCTGGGGGCGCGACGGCAGCCACGTCGTCGTCGCGGTCAACTTCACCCCGGTGCCGCAAACCGGCTACCGCCTCGGCGTGCCCGAGGCCGGGCGCTACGTCGAGATTCTCAACAGCGATTCAGGCTGGTACGGCGGTTCCGACAACGGTAACGGCGGTGGCGTTGACGCGCATGCCGGCGAATGGATGGGCCGCCCGGCGAACGTCGAGATCACGATCCCGCCACTCGGGGCGGTGGTGCTGCGGCGGGAGTGAGTAGCTGCTCCGACCCAGGTTTCGTTTTCGTCACCACCACAAGCGACGTGTGGCAGGAGCAGGGAGAAAATTCCACCAACCGAGTAAGGCCTATTGGCACCTGTTGCCAAAGAGGAGCGGTGGTTACTTCCTTCTCATGAACTCAGCAATCGCGCGCTCGAGGTCCTTCAGTTCCTCGCAGGGCAGCAGGCAAATCTCTTTGAGCGCAGCAAGGTGCTTTTCCGCGCCCGCCAAGTCTCCCGTAATCAGGTAAGTTTCACCGATATATTCGTGCGCGCCGCGGTGGCGAGGGTCCAGTTCGATCGCGTGCCTATAGTGTTTGAACGCAAGGTCATATTGCTTCAGGTTCCTGTAGGAAAAGCCGAGGATGTTCTGGAGGTCCGCGTGATCCGGGTGGCGCATTTCCGCGAGCCTGAAGAGGCGGGCGGCTTCTGCCCAATCCTTCTTCTCGACGGCCTTCTTGCCCGCAGCGTAATCATCGTCGCGCGTGGCGAGATCCGGGTCCGCTTCGTACGGATCCGCAGCGGTAACCGGGGAGAATGCCGCGATCGCTGCGAACAACAGGACCGTGCGAAAGGTTCTGGCGGTCAATCTCACCGCTGCGCAACGATCTTTTTCGCACTTACCAGTTCGGGCCGTGCGTCGTCGGCATCTTTGGCAAGAACCAGAAGCTTCTCATAGTAGGCGGCGGCCATGCCGCGATCGCCCGCCATTTCCGCAGCACGCGCGGAGCCCAGGAAATTGCGGAAGCGGTTTGGTTCGCGCTGCTGCGAGGCTTCGAACTCCTTCAATGCCGCCCCGGGCTGCTGCACTTCGAGCAGCATTTCGCCCAGCAACTCGCGGGCTGGGACGATGCGGCCCGGCGTGACGATGTGCTTCTCGTTGCGGTCCTCAAGGTCCGCCGCTGCGCGCATGAACTTGAGACCCTCCTCGGGTTTCCCTTCGCCCAGCGCAATCCATCCGGCCGCCGCTAGTCGCTGGATCTCGACCTCGGTGGCCCAGTACGTGTTTTTCGCAGCAAGAAGCGCATTGTGCAAGGTCTCGAGTTGCTCGGCATCCTTCCGCGCCGAGGCGAGATCACCGCTGCGCGCGGCGCCGACGCTTCGTGTGAAATATGTGATCGCTTCGACAAAGGGATAGGGACTGCCGAGAGGCTGAAGCTTCGCCGCCTCTGGCCAAGCGCCGCGCTCGAAGGCATAGCGCGCCGGCATAGCGGCCTTGGCATAACGTGCGGCGAAGCGCGAGGTGACTGCGTCCACCTGCAACGCCTCGTAGATCGCCTGGCGTGCCGCGGCATCACGGGCAAGTTGCAGGTACGCATACACCATGTAGTCGGACGCGTGATAGGCCTCGTCCGCTTCACCGCCAGCCTTGGCGACATCCCTCGAGCGCACATTCGTGGCGGCGGACTCCTGCCAGGAGCCTATGCGTGTGAAAATATGCGAGGGCATGTGCAGCGCGTGCGGCGCCGCGGGTGCGATGTCAGCATAGCGGCGAGCAGCATTCAGCCCCTGATTGGCTAGCGGTGGCGCGTCGTAGCTGTGGATAAGGTAATGCGCGACACCTGGATGGTCCGGATACTTCTTGAACTGTGTCTCGAGAATGCCGGCTGACTTGAGGTATGCGGCATAGCTCTGATCTGCCTGGGTCTGCGTCCCGGCGTTGTAGAGCGCGAAGAATATCTGTGCCTCGTCATCGGCGGGGTAGCGCTGGGCCAGTGCCTCGTAGGCCTTGGCGCGCGCGACTTGCCGATCCTTTTCGGGACGCGTCGCGAAGTCCTTGTAATAGGCTGCGACGGCTTCAATGTAGTCGCGCTCGCGCTCGCTCTTCGCGCCAATACGGCGCCCGTCGTCTATCGCCACCTGCGCCTGCTCGGCGCCTTTTGCCGATGCACCCTGTCCGGCCAGTGGATTTGACATGAGGATCGAAGCAATTCCCCAGGTGGCGATTGCGCACCCAGGATCGTCTTTGAGCACCTCGCGGAAGGTCTTCTCGCCGGCCGAATACCAGAAAGAATGCAGCATTGCGACGGCGCGTTCGAAAGCAGGCTGCACTTTCGGGTCGCAACTGGTTGGAAACGATACCGTGCCCAACGGGCCGGAAGGGGAATCCGTCTCGTGCGACTGGGCGGGCCCGGAGAGCGCGAGTGCAAGAAGCAACGGAAGATGGAACAGTTGGAGATTCATGGCACCTCCTTGTGGTGAGATGAAATGCCCTTATTCACTATCGGTAGCGATCTTGCTGGATAACTCGGGCGTCCGCTTCCTCTCCTCAACGCGGAGTCGTGTGTCTCAGCAAAATCACCGCTTCAGCTGGCTTTGCAGCGTCAATTGAGGCTTCTTGGCTGTATCCAGCTGTACATGCTTAATGTCCGCAACCAAGGGGGCGTGCCACTTTTGCACGTTCCCCTCTTGATCTTGCGCTTGCCCGGTCGCCACCGCTTGGCTACGGCTTCGCGAATACGTCGGCGCTCATTACTTCGATGCCAACATAGGGCTGGTTGCCCTCGACCCAAGCATCGTGTCCTGGCGGGATTGTGTAGGACTCGCCTGCAGCGATGGTCTTTTCGGTGCCGTCCGTCATGCGGACGGTAAGGCGCCCTGAGACAGCATAGCCGACATGGGAAACCTGGCAGTGGTCGGTCTTGACGACTGGTTTTACGCATTCCGACCAGCGCCACCCGGGTTCGAAGTTGAAACGCCCGATCGTGACTCCGTCGAATTGGACCACTTCGACGCGGGTCTTGTTTGGGGTGCGAACCTCGTCGGGCGAGTTGTGGGACTTGACTTCGAATTTCGTCACCGTAACTGGAGTTGCCATGTCTTTCTCCTTGTTCTTGAAAAGCCACCAGCAATTGCTGCGGCTACATCGCCAAGGAAACGCATGTCGCGTCGATGATAAAGACTGGAAAATCGTGGCAGCGTTTCAGTGTTCAAAGTCCGGTTAAATATTCAGACCGCAATACTGTGACCAAGGTTCAAGTTGTCGGTTATCAGATGAAATTGGCATGCCTTGTCAGCGCTTGGATGACTGCTTTATGTTCAATATCGCAACCGGCCGGCTGATCGCCGCTTGCTGTCCATTTCAGTAAATTCCTTTGGCTGAGCTGAAGTTCGAGGCCGCCGCGCATGCCGTTCTCGCTGCCCGCGCCCTCTATCCTTCGTCGACGCTGGCCGACCTCAACGACCCGCTGACCATGCCGCTGGAACTGTCGCGGGGGCACAAGGCGCTCGACAAGGCGGCCGCTGCCGCCTACGGCAAGACCTCGTTCGCCACCGAGGCCGAGCGGGTCGCGTTCCTGTTCAGGCTGTACCAGCGCCTGGTCGGCTGATTCCGATGGCCGTGGTCGGCCAGGGCGCCGGTTTTCGCGGGCGGTTGCGGTCGACCGCGTGGGAACGGGCAATTCCGGACAATGCGGGATCGGGTCAGGCCCGCCGAGTCCGTGGAGCGAGATCGGATATTTGGCGTACACTAATTGTCGGCAAAGTCCCCGGCTGCCCACCGGTCCCAGTGGAGTGCTCATGAACCGCTTGCGTGCCCTTGAACTTCTCGGTCAATGCAAACCTGCGTTGACCGACCGGTTCGGGGTCGTGGACCTGGCCCTGTTCGGCTCGACGGCGCGCGGTACCGCGCATGGCGGCAGCGACATCGACATTCTGGTCGCTTTCGACGGTCCCGCGACGTCGGCACGTTACTTCGGGGTCCAGTTCTATCTCGAAGACCTCCTGGGAGCGCCGGTCGACCTGGTGACCGACAAGGCCCTGCGGCGGGAGTTGCGCCCCCACGTGGAGAAGGAGGCCATTCATGTCTGAAGCCGTGCAGCGCGAGTGGCGTTTCTACCTCGACGACATGATCGCCTTTGCCGAGAAAGCCGTTGCCTACACGGACGGACTCGACCAGGCTGCGTTCGTCGCCAGCGGCTTGAATTACGATGCCACCGTGCGCAACCTGGAACTGATCGGCGAAGCCGCGACACACGTTCCGGATGCCGTGCGCTCGGCCAGCCTTGAAGTGCCGTGGCGTCAGGTCATCGCTACGCGCAACCGGCTGATCCATGGCTATCTGGGAATCGACAACGACACCTTGTGGAGCATCGTCCGGGACGACATTCCGGCGTTGCTGCCGGCGCTGCGCAAACTCAGGGACTCGTCGGTGACCGAGGCCCCGTAGCCCTCGTCGCTGACGCCCCACTTTAGTCGGACCGGCATCGGTCTGAAGCGGGCCTTCAGACCGTCGCGCCAGCACGGCATTGCCTGACTCGACGACCGGATGCGCCAAGCGAAGCGCCCAAGACGAAATCTCATTACGGACATCCCTGCTGTGCACGCGCTGCATTCCGCATGCGACAATCGTCGCAGCAACGGGCACTTCACCACTAACAGGGGAACGACATGAACAGCATCAACTTCAAGCGCGAAATCGCGGATACGGTCGACAACGCCATCGAGCGCGCCACCCGGGCGCTGGGCGCCGAGGGTTTCGGCATCCTGACCCGCATCGACATGCACAGCAAGATCAAGGAGAAGACCGGCAAGGACATCGTCCCGACGGTGATTCTCGGTGCCTGCAATCCGAACCTGGCGTACGAGGCGTACACCGCCAACCCGGATGTGGCCAGCCTGCTGCCGTGCAACGCGGTGATTCGCGAAATCGCGCCGGGGCAGGTCTCGGTCGAGTTCGCGGCGCCCTCCGGCATGATGCGCGTCCTCGGCGACGACAAGCTGACCGAACTGGCGGGGGAGGCCGACACGCGCATCATGCGCGCGCTGGCCGCCGTCTAGAGTCGCGAGAATCCCGGCCGGCGAATCAGCGGGCTTCCGCCAGCCAGGCCTTGATCTGCGCATAGACCCGTGGTTCGGTCGTCAGCGCCATGTGCGGGATGCCGCCGAGGCGCGTGCTCCGCACGTCGCCGGTGACCGGGTGGCTGGTGGCGCTGCCCATGGTGACGAGGCCGTCGCCAAACCATTCGGCGAGCGGGTGATCGACATCGTCGGTGAGGGTGCCGCCGATAAAGCGCAGGGCGATGGGGTGCGGTGTGGCGGGGCTGGCGCCGGGGCCGTGGCGCAGGTCCTTGACGCCCTGGCTGCGGGTGGCGGCGATCTTGCCCAGCGGGGCGGTGATTTCATGCCGATGCAATGCGGTATTCACGGCGTGCCCGAGGCGCTCGACCGGCGAGCCGAGGTGCGGCGAGCCGAGGCAGACCAGCATGCTGGTCACCTGCGGCCAGTGCAGGTCGCCGGCGGCACCGGTTTCGCAGGCGGCGCGGGCGATCAGCCCGCCCATGCTGTGGCCGATCAGCAGCAGTTCCTCGACGGGCTCCGGCCAGGCAGCGAGCAGTTCTTCGAGCAGGCTGGCCAGACGGGTGCCGTTGTCGGCGATGGGCAGGCCGGTGTTGTAGCGCAGGGTCAGCGGCGTGTAGCCGAAGTCCGCCTGCACGCCGCTGGCGAAATCGACCTCGCCGTCGCCGGTCGGTTGCCAACTGTGTTCGTCGAAGGCCAGCCCGTGGATGAAGACGCACAGTCGCTTGCCCGGCGCCGGAAACGCGGTCGCCAGCGCTGATCGGTCAAGGGCCAGCATCAGCCCGTCGCGGTAGATGCCCATGACGATGGCCAGCACATTGCGGGTCTGCTCCAGATGGTCGCCGAAGGCGGCATTCAGGGCGCTGCGCACGCCGCGGGCGAGCCGGCCCGGCGGCTTGTCGTTGACACTCTCGGGAAGATTGCGCTCGACGATGGCCGCCGCGCCGAGGACGCCGCCGCTGCCGTGGTGGATGGCCGCGTAGACACCGCCGGCGATGGCATCGTGCGCCTTCTGCACGAGGGAAGCGGGGCCGGCGACGAGCGGAATGCGCGTCAGGATGTCGAAGGACTGGGCGGCGATGGCCTGGTGGATTTCCCGAACCCGGGCGTTGGTTTCCTGAACGGCGACCTTGGCCGCATCGCTGTAGCCGGTTTCGGGCGTGGTTTTCTTGTTCACGGGCGGGAAGCCTCCGGGTGACGGGTGGTCGCGCTGGCCGGGGTCAATGCCCGGCAGCGCAGGCCAGCGTACCACGCAGGCCGAGGTCTTCCGCGGTCAGGAGCCGCAGCGGCATGCTCCGGGCCAGCTCGCCGTGCTCGCGCTTGGCGAGGAAGGCGTCGATCAACGGCGCGTTGTCGGCGTGGGGCATCAGCTTTGCGGCGATGCCGCCGGCCAGGTAGACGCCGCCGCGCGCCAGCCAGTGCAGCGCGAGGTCGCCGGCGAAGGCGCCGTAGCATTCCAGCCACAGGCGCAGCGCGTCCTGGGCGAGCGGGTCGCTGCCGGCGAGGGCGGCATTGCCGATTTCCTCGGGCTGCTGCGGTCGACCGCCGAGAAAGGCAAGAATCCGCGCCAGGCCGGGGCCGGAGACGACGTCCTCGGTGGTCACGCGGCCGCTGCGGTCGAGCAGCCAGCGCCACAGTTCGCCCTGCTGCGGCGTCTGCGGCGAGAAGCCGAAATGGCCGCCTTCGCCGGGAATGACGCGGTAGCGGCCGTCCTGCCAGACGAGGCCGGCGACGCCGAGGCCGGTGCCGGCGCCGAGGATGACGCGCGGCGCATGGTTGACCGGCCGGCCGGGATGCAGCGTGACGATGTGCTCCGCTTCGAGCAGCGGCAGGCCGTGCGCGGCGGCGGCGAAGTCGTTCTGCAGCGTGACGCGGCCGATGCCGAAGCGCCGTTCGAGATCGGCGCCGGCAAGCCGCCAGGGCAGGTAGGTGAGCCTGGCGTCGCGGCCATCGGTCGGGCCGGCGACGCCGAAGCAGGCGGCGGCGATGGCCGGGGCACCGTCCAGGAATTCGCCGAGCAGATCGTCGAAGCTGGCGTAGTCGTTGCTGGCGTAGCGCTGGCGGCGGACGATGCGGACGCCGTCGCCATCGCGTTCGGCCAGCGCCAGCAGGGTCTTGGTGCCGCCGAGGTCGCCGCCGAGGATCATGTCAGACGGCGACCGGCGCGGCGATGTGCGGGTGCGGGTCGTAGCCGTCGAGGCGGAAGTCTTCGAACCTGAAGGAAAAGATGTCCTTCACGTCCGGGTTGATCCACAGGGTCGGCAGCGGGCGCGAGGCGCGCGCGAGTTGCAGCCGGGCCTGCTCCAAATGGTTCGAATAGAGGTGGGCGTCGCCGAAGGTGTGCACGAACTCGCCCGGCCGGTAGCCGCAGACCTGCGCCAGCATCATCGTCAGCAGCGCGTAGGAGGCGATGTTGAACGGGACGCCGAGGAAGATGTCGGCGCTGCGCTGGTAGAGCTGGCAGGAGAGCTTGCCGCCGGCGACATAGAACTGGAACAGGCAATGGCAGGGCGGCAGCGCCATGCGGTCGACGTCGCCGGGGTTCCAGGCGGAAACGATATGGCGGCGCGAATCGGGATTGTTCTTCAAGCTGTGCACCAGTTGCGTGATCTGGTCGACGACGCGGCCATCCGCCGTCTCCCAGCGCCGCCACTGCTTGCCATAGACCGGGCCGAGGTCGCCGTGCGCGTCGGCCCATTCGTCCCAGATGCGCACCCCGTTCTCCTGCAGGTACCTGATGTTGGTGTCGCCCTGCAGGAACCACAGCAGTTCGTGGATGATGGATTTCAGGTGCAGCTTCTTGGTCGTCGCCATCGGGAAGCCGCGGGCGAGGTCGAAGCGCATCTGCCAGCCAAAGACGGAACGGGTGCCGGTACCGGTGCGGTCAGCCTTGTCGTGCCCGTTGTCGAGCACGTGGCGAACGAGATCGAGATATTGCTGCATGGACGAAAACTGCCGTAGCCAGGGGAGAGCCCAATTTTACATGCTGGCGACGCGACATCGCGTGCCGGGCGCGCTAAACTCGACTGCCGGGGGGGCGGAACATGTTCGAAAGATTCTTGGGCCGGAGCGGATTCGGGGCGGCGAAAGCGGAGCATCCGCTGGCGGTTCCGCGCGAACTGCGCCGGATCGTCGACCAGCTTCCGGCCGGCGACGCCTTCAGGGCGCTCGACGAGATCGTCGGCTGGCTGGAATCGGCACTGAATTCCGGGGAGTTTCCCGGGAATCGCCTGTACGAGGCACTCAGCCAACTCGATGACGCGGCGCAGCCGCACCTGCGGCGCCTGGCCCGGGAATACCTGCAATCCGCACGCCTGACGCACGGCGAAGAGAGGCGCCTATGGACCACCATCCATGGTTTCTGGACAGCGCTTGCCGCCGGCTACGAGCGCTGCCTGCAGGCCGTAGGTGCCGGGAACCGGGGCGGCGAGGCGCTCAAGGCGGCATTGCCGGGGCTGTGCGCGCGGCTGATTTCGGCGCTCGGCGGCGTGCTGAAATGGGAACAGTTCCACTACACCCCGTCCGCCGGCGCGCTCTGGCAGCGGCTCGGCGCCGCCCTGCTGGCGGCCGAGGCGGACGGCGTTGCGACACGCGCGGTGCCGCTGCGCGGTGGCCGCGGCATGACCAGCGCGCAGCAGGAATACGTCGGTATCGTCGCCGTGCAGGCGGTGTCGACCGACAGCCTGCTGCCGCTCGAGATCGAGCTGGCTGAACGGCTGGCCGCCCACTTCCAGGCGGGTTTCGTGTTTTCCGCCGCGGCCGAGCACGACAGCGTGTATTGGGTCGATCTCGCCCAGGCCCAGCCGCCGCTGCGCCTGGCCCGTATGCCGCAGCAGGCGCTGCCGACGCAGCGTTTCTTCAAGCCGGCAGCAGGCCATGCCGGCATCGCCGCGCTGCTGCACGACCTCGAACGTGGCGGCGACCTGCCGCCGGAAATCAATCTCGGCGCCCATTATTCCGCCGGCGCGCTGGTGCCGGTGCTGCGCCATCTCGCCGCCCACCTGGCGCCTGTTCCGCCGCAGCGGCGGCACGGGCGGCACGGCGTCAAGCAGCGCGCGGCGGTCGTCAACGGGCTGGCGAGCGCCTGCCTGGCCTGCGGCGGCCACCTGACGGGCGGCGCCGGCGGCGTGCCGATGGAAAGCTGGGTGGTCGACAACATCAGCCGCGGCGGCTTCGGCGCCACGCTCAACACGCTGCCCGGCGAGTGGCTGGCGATCGGCGCGCTGATCGCTTTGCAGCCCGAGGGGAGCAGCGGCTGGCAGCTCGGCATCGTCCGCCGCTGCCAGCGGCTCGGCGAGGCGCTGGCGCACGTCGGCATCGAGACGCTGGCGCTGCGGGCGACCGCGGTGGAACTGAGGGCACGCGCGGCTTCCGGCTATGCCGCGGTGGCCGGCATGGCTGCCCTGCTGATCGACGAAGGCAATGCCCCCGGCGAATTGCGCGCGCTACTGCCGGTCGCTTCCTTCGACCTGCGCGAGATACTGGAGTACACCCTCGATGGCCGGCTGCAGGTGCTGATCCCGGTCGAACTCGTCGAACGCGGTAGCGATTACGACCTTGCGCGCTTCCGGATGGCGGTGCCGGCGTGAGTCCCGGTTTCCGCTGACGCAGGCGCGACGAAACGCGCCGTCAATCCGTGGGGCGGATCGCCGATTTCGGGCGGAAGGCCTTGACCACCGCCGCATCGGTTTCGACCCAGGGGCCGCCGATCAGGTCGATGCAGTAGGGCACGGCGGCGAAGATGCCGACGTGCGTGACCTTGCCCTCGGCGTCGCGGACGCCTTCCAGCGTTTCCTTGATCGACTTGGGCTGGCCGGGCAGGTTGATGATCAGCGCCTGCTTGCGGATGACCGCGACCTGGCGCGAGAGGATCGCGGTCGGCACGAAGTTGAGGCTGATCCGCCGCATCTCCTCGCCGAAGCCGGGCATTTCCTTGTCGGCGACGGCGAGCGTCGCTTCCGGCGTGACGTCGCGCGGCGCCGGGCCGGTGCCGCCGGTGGTCAGCACGAGATGGCAGCCGCTGCGGTCGACCAGGTCGATGAGGGTGTTTTCGATGGCTGGTGCGGTCGTCGGCGATCAGGCGGGTCTCGGCCCGCCACGGCGTCGTCAGGGCACCGGCCAGCCATTCCTGCAGCGCCGGGATGCCCTTGTCCGCGTAGACGCCGGTCGAGGCGCGGTCGCTGATCGAGACCAGGCCGATCACCAGTTCCTCATTCTTCGGCATCGGATGGCTCCTTGCTTGTCGAGTTGCTGCAGTACCTGGAAGATGGCGCGGAAATTCTTCGGCGGCTTGTTGCGCTTCCTGCTCCTTCAGGGCGTTGCGGCGCAACTGGCGCAGGTGCTGGAGGTCGGCGCCGGGCCAGGTGGCGGCGATCTCGGTGAGCGTCGCCTCGTCGGCCAGCAACCGTTCGCGCAGCCGCTCCAGACGGTGCAGGCGGGCCGCCTCGCTGGCCGATTCGCCGCGCAGCAGCGCCAGCCCGGCGCGGATCGGCGCCTCGTCGGCGCTCCGCATCAGCTTGCCGATGTACTGCAACTGCCGGTTGCGGGCGCCGTGCGAGGAGATCCGCTGGTACTCGCGCACGGCGGCGAGGATGTCCTCGGGCAGTTCGATGCGCTTCAACTGGGCGGGCGACAGTTCCACCAGGTCGGCGCCGAGATCCTGCAGGGCGAGCATGGCCTGCTTGCGGCGGGTCTTGGAAGGCGGGGCGTCGGCGGCGGGGAAATCTTCTTCGTGCATGGCGGGAGCGGTCGGGGCGGGCTGCTATGATAGCGGCTTTCCCGCCCGGACGCCGCCGCGATGCCCGAAGTCGCCAGCTTTTCCTTTTCCTTCGCCACGCTGCAGCAACTTGCCGAGGATGTCCTCAGGCATGCCCGCGACAAGGGCGCGACGGCCTGCGAGGTCGATGTCTCCGAAGGCTTCGGTCAGTCGGTCGGCGTGCGTTGCGACGAGGTGGAAACCATCGAGTTCAACCGCGACAAGGGTATCGGCATCACCATCTACGCCGGCCAGCGCAAGGGCTACGCCAGCACCTCCGATTTCTCGCCGCAGGCGCTGCGCGAGACGGTCGAGGCGGCGCTCGACATCGCCCGCTTTACCGCCGAAGACGATTGCGCCGGGCTGGCCGATGCGGCGCTGCTGGCGAGGGACTGCCCCGATCTGGATCTTGTACCACCCGTGGGCGTTGACCGTGGAAGACGCGATCGCGACGGCGCGGCGCTGCGAGCAGGCGGCGTTCGACGCCAGTCCGCTGGTCAGCAATTCCGAGGGCGCCTCGGTATCGACCCAGGAAGCGCAGTTCGTCTCGGCCAACAGCCTCGGCTTCATGGGCGGCTACCCGACGTCGCGGCATTACATCTCGTGTTCGGTGATCGCCGGCGAACAGGACGCGATGCAGCGCGACGACTGGTACACCACCCGGCGTTGCGCTGCCGAGCTGGACGATCCCGTGCTGGTCGGACGCACCGCCGCCGAGCGCGCGGTCGCGCGGCTGGGCGGGCGCAAGGTCAGGACCGGTGAATACCCGGTGCTGTTCGAAGCGTCCGCTGGCCGGCGGGCTGCTCGGCAGCCTGGTGCATGCGGCGAGCGGCGGGGCGCTGTACCGCAAGTCGTCGTTCCTGATCGACCACCTCGGCAAGCGGGTGATGCCCGATTTCGTGCACATCGCCGAGCGCCCGCACATTCCGCGCGGTCTCGGCAGCGCGCTCGTTCGACAGCGACGGCGTGGCGACGCATGACCGCGACGTCGTGAGTCGACGGCATCCTGCAAGGCTATTTCCTCAGCGCCTACACGGCGCGCAAGCTGGGCATGCAGACGACCGGCAACGCCGGCGGCAGCCACAACCTGATCATCCGGCCGGGCGAGCTCGACCTTGCCGGGCTGCTGAAGCAGATGGGCCGCGGCCTGCTGGTCACCGAACTGCTCGGCCACGGCATCAACTACGTGACCGGCGACTACTCGCGCGGCGCCGCCGGCTTCTGGGTCGAGAACGGCAGGATCGCCTATCCGGTCGAGGAAATCACCATCGCCGGCAACCTCAAGGACATGCTGGCCGGCATCGTCGCCGTCGGCAACGACGTGCTGGTGCGCGGTTCCAAGCAGACCGGCTCGATCCTGGTCGGGCGCATGACGGTCGCCGGCGAGTAGGGATGTAAGGGTTTTCCGCAACTCGCCCAAAGCGGCCGGTTTTGGCTAGAATCAACCTGTTGTCCTGTGATGTCATCAATAACCCGAAGGAGACAAGATGCAACGTCGTGATTTTCTGAAGAAGGCATCCGTCGGCGCGGCAGCCGGCGCCGCCGCCACGCTGGCCGCCCCGGCGATCGCCCAGTCCCAGCCCACCATCAAGTGGCGCCTGACGTCCAGCTTCCCGAAGAGCCTGGACACCATTTTCGGCGGCGCCGACGTGCTGGCCAACCGCCTGCGCGCGATGACCGGCGGCAAGTTCGACATCCGCGTCTTCCCGGGCGGCGAGATCGTTCCCGGCCTGCAGGCGCTCGATGCCGTGCAGCAAGGGACTGTCGAGTGCTGCCACACCTGTTCGTACTACTACGTCGGCAAGGACAAGACCTTCGGCTTCGGCACCGCCATGCCCTTCGGCATGGATGCCCGCCAGATGAACGCCTGGATCTACTACGGCGGCGGCCAGAAGCTGCTCGACGAGTTCTACAGCAACTACAACGTGCTGTCGTTTGCCGGCGGCAACACCGGCGTCCAGATGGGCGGCTGGTGGCGCAAGGAAGTCAAGACCATCGCCGACCTCAAGGGCATCAAGATGCGTATCGCCGGTCTCGGTGGCACGGTCTTCTCCGCATTGGGCGTGGTGCCGCAGCAGATCGCCGGTGGCGACATCTACCCGGCGCTGGAAAAGGGCACCATCGACGCAGCCGAGTGGGTCGGCCCCTACGACGACGAGAAGCTCGGCTTCTACAAGGTCGCCAAGAACTACTACTACCCGGGCTGGTGGGAACCGGGTCCGGTCATCCACTTCTTCGTCAACAAGGCCGAATGGGCCAAGCTGCCCAAGGAGTACCAGGAAGCCTTCCAGGCTGCCGCGTACGAAGCCAACGTGACGATGATGGCCGAATACGACCACAAGAACCCGCCCGCGTTGGCCAGGCTGCTGCAGGCCGGTGTCAAGCTGCAGGCTTTTTCCAACGAGATCCTGGACGGTACCTACAAGGCCGCGCAGGACCTGTACTCCGATGAATCGGCGAAGAATCCGGCCTTCAAGAAGATCTTCACCGAGTGGGACAAGTACCGGAAGACGCAAACTGCATGGTTCGGCCTTGCCGAAGCTCGGATGAACAGCTTCCTGCAGTCGCGCAAGTAGACTGCTGCGGTCGACCACAAAAAACCCGCGAATTTCGCGGGTTTTTTGATTTCAGGCTGCCAGCGGGATCATTCCTCGAGCAGGCTGCGCAGCATCCAGGCATTCTTTTCGTGGATCTGCATGCGCTGGGTCAGCAGGTCGGCGGTCGGTTCGTCGCCCGCCTTGTCGACAATCGGGAAGATGCCGCGTGCGGTCTTGGTGACCGCTTCCTGACCGGCAACCAATTGCCTGATCATGTCCGTCGGCGCTGACCTTCCCTTCGCTTTCCTTGATTACCGTCAGCTTGGCGAACTCGCGATAGGTGCCGGGAGCGGCGACGCCGAGAGCGCGGATGCGTTCGGCGATCATGTCCAGCGCGTTCCAGAGTTCGGTGTACTGGTCCATGAACATCACGTGCAGCGTGTTGAACATCGGCCCGGTCACGTTCCAGTGGAAATTGTGGGTCTTCAGATAGAGCGTGAACGAGTCGGCAAGCAGTCGGGACAGCCCGTCGGCGATCTGTTTCCGGTCCTTTTTGTTGATTCCGATATCCATGGTCTGACTCCTCTGGCAGTTTGGTTGGGAATGCTTTGCCTGCCGGCAACGCGTCTTTGATGTGCTCATTTTGCCGGCATTGCGCACGAGAGGCCAATCGTTTGTTCCGACATCCGAAATAGCCGTTGCCTATCAATGAAAAAGGCGGGGTCGAAACTCCGCCTTCTCGTTTCTCGATGACGCCTGTGGTTACTTGTCGCCCTGCAGGTTCTTCAACAGGTTGGAGGCAGCGTTCTCGTCATCCTGCTTGCTTGCCTCCGAACTGCCCTCATCACGTTTCATCAGCGAATCCAGGTCGACCGGCGGCGGTGCCGTGCCATCCTTTTCCATCTGCTGCTGTGCCTTCTGCTGCTCGTCGCCGTAGCTGACGATGCCCGGGAAGATGATGATCAGCGCGACCATGATGATCTGGATGCAGACGAACGGGAATGGCGCCCCAGTAGATGTCCGTCGTCTTGACCGAGGCCGGGGCGACCGAGCGCAGGTAGAAGAGCGCGAAGCCGAAGGGCGGGTGCATGAACGAAGTCTGCATGTTGACCGCGAGCAGCACGCCGAACCAGACCAGGTCGATGCCCAGCTTGTCCGCCACCGGGGCCAGCAGCGGCACGATGATGAAGGACAGCTCGAAGAAGTCGAGGAAGAAGGCGAGGACAAAGACCAGGATGTTGCACGACGATCAGGAAGCCGACCTGGCCGCCGGGCAGGCCGAGCAGCAGGTGCTCGACCCAGAGGTCGCCATTGACCGCGCGGAAGACGAGGCCGAAGACCGTGGAGCCGACCAGGATGAAGACGACGAAGGACGAGAGCTTGCCGGTGGTTTCCATGGCCTGCTTGAGCAGCGTGCAAGGTCAGGCGCTTGCGGCACATGGCCAGGATCAGCGCGCCGGTCGCGCCCATGGCGCCGCCCTCGGTCGGCGTCGCGATGCCGAGGAAAATGGTGCCAAGAACGAGGAAGATCAACAGCAGCGGCGGCACCATGGTGGTGATGACGCGCACGAACAGCTTGAAACCGCGCAGGGTACGCGCTTCCGGCGGCAGGGCCGGGGCGGCATTGGGCTTGATCAGGGTGAGGATAATGACGTAGCCGACGTACAGGCTGGTCAGGATCAGGCCGGGGATGATCGCGCCTTCGTACATGTCGCCGACCGACTTGCCGAGCTGGTCGGCCATGATGATCAGCACCAGCGACGGCGGGATGATCTGCGCCAGCGTGCCCGAGGCGGCGATGACGCCGGAGGCGAGGCGCTTGTCGTAGCCGTAGCGCAGCATGATGGGCAGCGAGATCAGGCCCATCGAGATCACCGAGGCGGCCACCACGCCGGTCGTGGCGGCAAGCAGGGCGCCGACGAAGATCACCGCGTAAGCGAGGCCGCCGCGCATCGGACCGAACAACTGGCCGATCGTATCGAGCAGGTCCTCGGCCATGCCCGATCGTTCGAGGACCAGCCCCATGAAGGTGAAGAAGGGGATGGCCAGCAGCGTGTCGTTGGCCATGATGCCGAAGATGCGTTCGGGCAGCGCCTGGAACAGCGCCGGCTGGAGCAGGCCGAGTTCGATGCCGATCAGGCCGAAGACGATGCCGTTGGCCGCCAGTGCGAAGGCGACCGGGTAGCCGAAGAGGAGGAACAGCACAAGGGCGCCGAACATCAGCGGCGCCATGTTGGCAATCATCCATTCCATTATTTGGCCTCCAGTGCTTTGGCGGCGGCGATCGCGGCGGCCAGTTCTTCTTCGGGCGTCGGACCTTTTTTCTTGTCGTTCGGGTCGTCGATCATTCCCGCCAGGAAGGCGATGCGCTTGATCAGTTCGGAAACGCCCTGCAATGCCAGCAGCGTGAAGCCGATCGGCAGCAGGATCTTGACCGGCCAGCGGATCAGGCCACCGGCATTGGCCGAGTATTCGTTGATCTTGTACGATTCGGCGACCAGAGGCAGCGAGAGCCAGAGTACGACGATGACCATCGGCAGCAGGAAAAAGAGGGTGCCGATGATGTCGATCACCGCCAGGCCGCGCGGCGACAGCTTGCCGGAGAGCACGTCGATGCGCACGTGTTCATTCCTTTGCAGCGTGTAGGGCGCGCAGAGCAGGAAGACGGCGGCGAAAAGGTACCACTGGATTTCCAGCAGGCCGTTGGAACTGTCATTAAAAACGAAGCGGTAGCTGGCGTTGCCGGCACTGATCAGGGTCATGATCAGGACCAGCCAGAAAGCGCCTTTGCCGACCCGCTCGGTGAGCCAGTCGATCAGCTGCGAGAGCTTGAGCAGAAGGGTCACGAAATTCCTCCTCGGTTAATGGAATGCCCGGCTTCTCGAAGTGGCCGGATGTAGTCGAAAATACCAGTTTGCGAAATCTACAGGCAAGGCGGCAGGCCGAACATAGTGGAAATCCCTACAACCCTTCCGACCCGCATCTGCCTGGTGCGCCACGGTGAAACCGAGTGGAACGCCGAGCGCCGCATCCAGGGACAGATCGATATCGGCCTCAACGACACCGGCCTGCGCCAGGCCGCGGCTGCCGGCCGCTGGCTGAAGGTGGCCGGCATTGTCGCGCTTTATAGCAGCGACCTCAAGCGGGCGTGGTCGACGGCGCTGGCGATCGGCGCGGCGCTGGACCTTGCGGCGGACCCGGTGCCCGAGTTGCGCGAGCGCCGCTACGGCATTTTCGAGGGGCTGACCTTCGCCGAGGCGCAGGCGCGCCACCCCGAGGGCTATGCCGCTTTCGCCCGGCGCAATGCCGATTACGACTTCGAGAACGGCGAGAGCCTGCGCGCGATGCACGCCCGTGTCACCGGCAAGCTCGCCGAACTGGCCGCGCGGCATCCCGGCGAAACCATCGTCGTCGTCGTGCACGGCGGCGTTCTCGACATCATCAACCGTTTCGTGCGCGGCAATCCGCTCGAGATGCCGCGCGATTTCCTGATTCCCAACGCCGGACTCAACTGGATTGTCGCGGTCGACGGCGCGTGGCGCATCGAATCCTGGGGAGAAACCGGGCATCTCGAAGCCGGCGCCCGCGACGAGTTGCCGTCGTGATAAAATTCAGCCCCTTTTCAATGGCTTGAGGCATCCCGATGTTTTCCGCGAAAGACACCCTGGCAACAGACGACCCGAACTCTGGCAGGCCATCCAGGCCGAAGTCCAGCGTCAGGAAGACCACATCGAACTGATCGCGTCGGAAAACTACGTCAGCAAGGCCGTCATGGAAGCCCAGGGCTCCCAGCTCACCAACAAGTATGCCGAAGGCTATCCCGGCAAGCGCTACTACGGCGGTTGCGAGCATGTCGACGTCGCCGAGCAGCTGGCCATCGACCGCCTGAAGAAACTGTTCGGCGCCGAAGCCGCCAACGTCCAGCCGAACTCCGGCTCGCAGGCCAACCAGGCCGTGCTGATGGCCTTCTGCAAGCCGGGCGACACGATCATGGGCATGAGCCTGGCCGAAGGCGGCCACCTGACCCACGGCATGGCGCTGAACATGTCCGGCAAGTGGTTCAACGTCGTCTCCTACGGCCTGAACGAAAAGGAAGAGATCGACTACGAGCGCATGGAAGCGCTGGCCCGCGAGCACAAGCCGCGCCTGATCATCGCCGGTGCCTCGGCCTATGCCCTGCGCATCGACTGGGAGCGCTTCGCCAAGGTGGCCAAGGAAGTCGGCGCCATCTTCATGGTCGACATGGCGCACTACGCCGGCCTGATTGCCGCCGGTTTCTACCCGAACCCGGTGCCCTTCGCCGACGTCGTCACCTCGACCACGCACAAGACGCTGCGCGGTCCGCGCGGTGGCATCATCCTGATGAAGGCCGAGCACGAGAAGGCGATCAACTCCGCCATCTTCCCCGGCCTGCAGGGCGGCCCGCTGATGCATGTGATCGCCGCCAAGGCGGTGGCCTTCAAGGAGGCCGCCAGGCCCGAATTCCGCAACTATCAGGAACAGGTCATCGCCAACGCCCGCGTCATGGCCCACGTGCTCTCCGAAGAGCGCGGCCTGCGCGTCGTCTCCGGTCGCACCGAGAGCCACGTCTTCCTGGTCGACCTGCGCGCCAAGAACATCACCGGCAAGGACGCCGAGGCCGCGCTCGGCCGCGCCCACATCACGGTCAACAAGAACGGCATCCCGAACGACCCGCAGAAGCCGTTCGTCACCTCCGGCATCCGCATCGGCTCGCCGGCGATGACGACGCGCGGCTTCACCGAGATCGAGGCGGAGAAGGTCGCCCACCTGGTCGCCGACGTGCTCGACGCGCCCAACGACGATTCGGTCGCCGCCCGCGTGCGTGCCCTGGTCGCCGGGCTGTGCCGCAAGTTCCCGGTGTATGGCGCGTGATTCCAGGATCGAGGATCCAGGATCGAGCCAATGGCTAACGGCTCGATCCCCTGTAGCTGACCATGAAATGCCCCTTCTGCGGTGCTGACGAAACGGCGGTCGCCGATACCCGCCTCAACGACGAGGGCGACGTCGTCCGCCGCCGGCGCCGGTGCAATGCCTGCGACAAGCGCTTCACGACCTACGAGCGGGCGGAAATCCGCCTGCCGCAGGTGATCAAGAAGAACGGGCTGCGCACCGAGTACAGCCGCGACAAGCTGCGCGCCAGCCTGGAACTCGCGCTGCGCAAGCGGCCGGTGTCGATCGAGTCGGTCGATGCCGCCGTCGCCGACATCGAGGAAAAGCTGCTGTCGGCCGGCGAACGCGAGGTGACGACGCAGCAGCTCGGCGAACTGGTCATGCGCGAGCTGAAGAAGCTCGACAAGGTCGCCTACATCCGCTTCGCCTCGGTCTATCGCAACTTCGAGGACGTCGACGCCTTCTCGCGGGCGATCCGCGAAGTCTCGCCAGCCGCGGAAAAAAAATGAATTTCTCGGCCGTTGACCACGGCATGATGGCGCGCGCGCTGCAACTGGCCGAGCGCGGCCTGTGGACGGCGACGCCGAACCCGCGGGTCGGCTGCGTGCTGGTGCGCGATGGCGCCATCGTCGGCGAGGGCTGGCACGAGCGGGCCGGCGAGCCGCACGCCGAGGTCCATGCGCTGCGTGCGGCCGGCGAACGGGCGCGCGGCGCCACCGCCTACGTGACGCTGGAGCCGTGCAGTCACCACGGCCGCACGCCGCCGTGCGCCGAGGCGCTGATCGCCGCCGGTGTTTCGCGGGTCGTGGCGGCGATGGCCGACCCGAACCCGCTGGTTGCCGGCAGCGGGCTGGCCTTGCTGCGCGCGGCCGGCATCGACACCGCCAGCGGCCTGCTCGAGAACGACGCGTGCGAATTGAACATCGGCTTTGTCGCGCGCATGACGCGCGGCCGGCCGTGGCTGCGCCTGAAGGCGGCAGCGAGCCTGGACGGCAGGACGGCGCTCAACAACGGCGTCAGCCAGTGGATCACCGGCGCCGAGGCGCGACGCGACGGGCATGCCTGGCGGGCGCGCGCCTGCGCCATCCTGACCGGCATCGGCACCGTTCGCGACGACGATCCGCAGCTCACGGTGCGCGCGGTGGAAACCACCCGCCAGCCGCTGCGCGTGGTGGTCGACAGCCAGCTGGAAACGCCGCTGTCGGCGAAAATCCTGCGTGGCGGGCCGGTTCTGGTGGCGGCTGCGGTTGACGACGAAAAAAGGGCGAATTTGCTGCGCGCGGCGGGCGCCGAAGTGCTGGTCCTGCCCAACGCCGCCGGCAAGGTTGACCTGAAGGGCCTGCTCGAGGACTTGGCGCGGCGTGGCATCAACGAGGTGCATGCCGAGGCCGGCTGCAAGCTCAACGGCTCATTGCTGCGCGAGGGGCTGGTCGACGAACTGCTGCTCTACCTGGCGCCCTGCCTGCTCGGCGACGGCGCCCGCGGGCTGTTCAGCCTGCCCGAACTGACCGATCTGGAAGGCAGGCGCCGCCTGCAGATTCGCGACCTGCGCCAGGTCGGGGCTGATATCCGGGTGCTTGCCCGGCACCGCGGCGATGGCCGACGTGACCATCCCCTATAACGAATACAGCGAGTCGCCGACCATCGGCCGCGGCGGCGGCTAGCTCGACCAATCCGCGCGACCCCGGCTTCGGCGCATTGCGGATATTCATCGAGAAGGTCAAGGACTACACCGACGACAAAGGGCCTGACGCGCTGCCGCCGGGACAGTTGGTGATCTTTCAGCGCGACCAGAAGACCGGCCGCGAAATCAGCGCGCTGCGCGCCGGCATCCAGTTCGCCAACAAGGGCGCCGAAAAGAAGTTCTCCGAGCCGAGCTGGGGCTTTGCCTACAACTCGGTGCCCTTCGGCATGCGCTTCGAGCAAATGCTCGGCTTCCTCTATGACGGGAAGATCGAGGGATTCGGCGGCAACGGGCTCGCGCTGGCACAATCGCTGCTCGACAGTCGCGGCGGCACCCAGGTCGTGCTGCCGGTGGTGGGCAGCACCATGCAGGGCTCGGGCTATTTTCCGCAGCCGATCGGAAAGCCCGACTGCAACCCGGGCGACGCCGAGTGCCTGAGCCAGGGCGAGGGCATCGGGCTGGCCGGCCTGTGCCAGTCGGGCTGGCGGATCCGCTACCTGGCGCCGCCGCAGGACATCGTCGATCGTGCCTGCGACATCCTCGTCAAGCGCGGCGTCATTGCGAAAAAGACGCTGAGCTTCTATCCGCCGGTCGGCGGCCAGTCGGTGCTGTTGCCGATGCAGAAGCGCACCATCCAGGGCTTCGAGTACGTCAATCCCTTTGACGACTTCGTCGACTTTTTCCCGATCAAGGGCGCCGCGCCCGAGGTGCCGCTTGGCAACCCTGACCTTGGCCCGCTCGATTGCGGCCCGGCGCTGCCGTTCCCCATTCCGGCCGGCACGAAATCGAACTGCACGCAGAACATCGGCCAGATCGGCAGCCGCTACGCCCACCATCCCGCATGGCACCAACCCTTCCTGATTTCCTGGATGCACATCGACAAGGACGTTTGGAACAGCCTCACGCCGGCTCAGCGTGCCGCGATCGAACGCGCAGCGAAGGATGCGCTGGTCGAATCGTACAAGGCCAACGAATCGGTCCAGTGTGCCAAGCTCTGGGACATACTGGAGATCAACAAGGGAGTACATCAGCGCGAAGTCGATGGCTCGCGGCGAATTCTGAACGGCAAGCCGGTTAGTGCGGCGATGACACTGACGCGCTGGCCGGACGAGGCGCTAAAGGTTCTCAAGGAAGCGACGGACGATTACCTCGCCGCCCTGGCCGGGCCTGCCGAAGGCAAGACCGATGCGCAGCAGGACTTCAATCGCTTCTACACCGCGTTCAGGCAATACGCCATCAGCATCGGCGCGACCAGCTTCGATCCCGGCACGTTCCCCGGCAGGACAGGCCTGAAGGCAGGGGAGCAATGCCGTCTGGCGAAGTGAGGCCACGCCTGCCGTTCAGGGCTGTTTCTGGTTGAACGGCAGGTAGTGGCTTGCGTTTCTGGCGCCGTTTATTTAGGTGCGCAGACCGCGCAGCCGGCATCCTTCCGGAAGCGGACGCTGCGCCACTCCATCTCCAGCGTATCGAGCAGCAGCAGCCTGCCGGTCAGCGACTCGCCGATGCCGGCGAGCAGTTTCAGCGCTTCGGCCGCCTGCATGGTGCCGATGATGCCGGTCAGCGGCGCGAAGACCCCCATCACCGCGCAGCGCACTTCCTCGACATCCTCGCCTTCCGGAAACAGGCAGTGGTAGCACGGCGAATCGTCGCGGCGCAGGTCGTAAACGCTGACCTGGCCGTCGAAGCGGATGGCGGCGCCGGACACCAGCGGCTTCCCGTGATGCACGCAGGCGCGGTTGATCGCGTGGCGGGTGGCGAAATTGTCGGTGCAGTCGAGCACGACGTCGGCGGTCGCGACCAGTTCGTCGAGCGCCGTCCCGGACAAGCCGCTGCGCGCAGCGGAATGACCTCAACATCCGGGATTGATCGCGTGCCAGCGCCTGCTCTGCCCGATTCGGCCTTGGCCATGCCGACGCGGGCCTGGGTGTGCAGGATCTGGCGCTGCAGGTTGGTGAAATCGACGTTGTCGTCGTCGGCCAGCGTGATCCTGCCGACGCCCGCCGAGGCGAGGTAGAGCGCCGCCGGCGAACCGAGGCCGCCGGCGCCGACGACCAGCGCATGTGCCGCGAGGATGCGTTCCTGTCCCTCGATGCCGATGGCGTCCAGCAGGATGTGGCGGCTGTAGCGGAGGAGCTGTTCGTCAGTCATGGCGGATCAGGTTGCAAGTTGCCAGGATCAAGCCGGTCGCCGACAACTCGATCCTCGATCCTGGCAACTACTTGTATTCGCGCCACTCCGGTGGCGTGTCGTCGTGGTCGCCGTGCGGGTGGTGCTCCCAGGCCTTGACGTAGGCTTCCTGCTCGGAGCGCTTGAGGCGCTTCTCGGGGGCGCCGATGTTGTGCAGCTGGGTGTCCTCGACGTAGTAGATCAGCGCCCGCGTCAGCTTGCTCATCAGCGTGTTGTCGAGGTGGTAGCCCTTGTCGACCAGATGGTCGTCGAGCTCCTGAAGGGTGTGCCGGGTGAGATCGTAGGCGACACCGAGCGAGCGCTTCTCGAACTTCGGCTGGACGTCGATCTCGTCGAGATGCTTGAGGTCGTCGGCCGCCTCCGGCACCTGGCCGGGCGGAAACTTGGAGAACAGGATCTCCCGCTTTTTTCTGAGATCTGCGCTGGTCATCACCTCTCCCGATGGCGCGCCTTACTGCGACTTGTTCTGCATGATCTTCAAGCCCTTGAGAAGGTTGATCGCCTGCTGGAACTGGTGATCGGCTCTTGCTGGCGTATTCCAGGCGGGGCGGCATCTCCTCGTCGGACTCGTCCTTGCCGCCCTTGTCCTTGGCTGGTTTGGCCGGCGTCTTGCCGGCCGCTTTCGGCGTTTCCTTGCCGGCGTCCTTCTCGCGGTCGTTGACCAGATGGCGCTCGAGGTCGGCTTCGCGGATCCGCGCCGCGCCACCGTTGCCGTTCGGCGTCTCCTCGACGATGATGTCGGGAACGATGCCCTTGGCCTGGATCGAGCGGCCTTCCGGCGTGTAGTAGCGAGCGGTGGTCAGCTTGATCGCCGAGTTGCCGGGCAGCGGCAGGACGGTCTGCACCGACCCCTTGCCGAATGTCTGGGTGCCCATGACGACGCCGCGCTTGTGGTCCTGCAGCGCGCCGGCGACGATTTCGGAAGCGGACGCCGAGCCGCTATTGACCAGCACCACCATCGGCACCTTCTTGACGTCGACCGGCAACCCGCGCAGCGGGTCGTCGCGGGTTCCGCGCATGTAGTCCTGCGGCCGGGCGAAAAATTCCTGCTTGGCGTCGGCGGTGCGCCCGTCGGTCGAACACGACCTTGACATCCGGCGCCAGGAAGGCGGCCGACACGCCGATCGCGCCGTTGAGCAGGCCGCCCGGGTCGTTGCGCAGGTCGAGAACGAGTCCTTGCAGGTTGCCCTGCTTGTAGAGCCCGGCCAGATGCCTGTTGAGGTCGGCGACGGTGTTCTCCTGGAACTGGGTGACGCGGATCCAGCCGTAACCGGGTTCGACCAGCTTCGACTTGACGCTCTGCACCTTGATGACTTCGCGCACCAGCGTGATTTCGATCGGCTTGGTCTCGCCCTTGCGCAGGATCGAGATCCTGATCGGGGTCTTCGGCTTGCCGCGCATCTTCTTGACCGCCTCGCTCAACGTCAGGCCCTTGACCGGGGTGTCGTCGAGCTTGAAGATCAGGTCGCCGGACTTGACGCCGGCGCGGTAGGCCGGGGTGTCCTCGATCGGCGAAACGACCTTGACCAGGCCGTCCTCCATGCCGACCTCGATGCCGAGGCCGCCGAATTCGCCCTGCGTGCCGACCTGCAGGTCCTTGAAGGCGTCGGCGTCGAGGTAGGCGGAGTGCGGGTCGAGGTTGGACAGCATGCCGGAAATGGCATTGTTGATCATCGTCTTGTCTTCGACCGGCTCGACGTAGCCCTGCTTGATCGCCCCATAGACCTCGGCGAAGGTGCGCAGGTCCTCGATCGGCAGGCCCTGCTTGACATCCTTGTCGGCGAGCGCCGGGATGTGCATGCTGATCAGTGCGCCGGCGACGAAGGCACCCAGGGTCAAACTGACGGTTTTCATTTTGCTCATTTCAGACTTGCCCATTTCATCGGGTCGATCGGTTGCCCCTGGTGGCGGAGCTCGAAGTATAAACCGGAATCCGGATTGCCCCCGCTGTTGCCGACGGTGGCCACCGTTTCCCCGCCTTTGACCGGCTGCCCAACCTGCTTGAGCAGCGAATCGTTGTTGCCGTAGATCGTCAGGTAGGCGTCGCCGTGGTCGACGATCAGCAGGTTGCCGAAACCGCGCATCCACTCCGCGAAGACGACGCGACCATTGGCGACCGCCTTGACGTCGCCACCCGGACCGGCCTTGATGAACAGCCCGCGCCAAGTGCCGCCGCCCTCGCGCGGCGCGCCGAAGCGGCCGGCGACCGTGCCGCGTACCGGCAGGCGCAGATTGCCTTTCTGGCGGGCGAAATCGCCCTGGCTGGCCACCGGTTCCAGACGGTTCTCGGCTTCGACCGCTTTCGCGCGCGGAGGTTCGGCGACCGGGGCCGGTACCGGTCGCGGCGCCTCCCTTGGCTCCTCGGGCGGGCGTGCCTTTGCCTTGTCCTTCTGGCGGGCGGCCTCGGCGAGGCGCGCGCTCTCCGCCGCGCGGGCGGCTTCGGCGGCGCGCGCCGCCTGGGCCGCCTGGGCTGCCTGGGCGGCAAGAATTTTCGACAGGCGGTCGATCAACTGGGTCAGGCGTTTCTCGTTCTCCTGCAGGTTGCCGATTTCCTGGCGTTGCGCCTTCACCTTGCCGGAAACCTGTGCGTAGAGGGCGCGGTGCTGCTCGCGCTGCTTCTGCAATTCGGCGTGGCGCTGCTGTTGCTCGCCCTCGATTTCCGTGAGTTCGCCGGCGCGTTCGCGGGCATCGGCGGCGAGCGCCTTCTTCTTCTCCAGCGTGGTGCTGATCTCGCCCATCAGTTCGGCGCGGGCCATGCCGATGGCGGACAGGTAGTGGAGGTCGCGCGTCACCTGGTTCGGGTCGTCGCCATTGAGCAGCAACTGCAGCGAATCCGGGCTGCCGCGCAGGTATTGCCGGTAGAGCAACTGTTCGAGCTGGGCCTGTTGCTGGCCGAGGGTGACGGCCAGTTCCTTCGACTGCTGGTCCAGGTTTTTCAGCTTCTTCTGCAGTTGACCGCGCTGCTCGCCCAATTCGTGAAGTTCGCGCTGCAGGCGGGAAATCTGGCGTTCCGACTCGCGCAGGCGGTCGGCCGCGTCGGCCTTGTGTCCCTCGCTGGCGGTCAGGTCCTTGCGCAGGCTCTCGATGCGGGTGCGCAGTTCGCCGAGGTCGGCCTGCTTCTCGGCAATCTCCGGCGTGGTGCCGGCGGACTTCGGCTTCTTCGCCTCTGCCCCGGCCATTCCCGGCGCCGCTGCCAGCAGCGCGGCAAGCAGCAACGCCGCAGGTATGCCGCAGGCGATGCCGGAGCCGTCCTTGCCTGGACGGGGTGCCGGCCGCTTCACCGGCGTTCCCGGTTGCCGGCCGGGTGGCGGCGAGGCGACGGTTCGGGTCTGTCGATAGGCACGGGCGGATTGATGTCGATTAAGGTCTGCGAAAGCGGGATCAGTATTTTATAATGCTTCATTGAACAGCAACGGGGTATTGCCATGGAAACTCCTTCATTCAACCTGATCGAGAAGCAGGAACACATCGAGACCGCCGCGCGGGCGCTCAAGTCCATCGCCCATCCGCTGCGCCTGAAGGTTCTTTGCGTGCTCGGCGACCAGGAGGCCTGCGTGCAGGAGATCGTGGACGCTGTCGGCACCTCGCAGAGCAATATTTCGCAGCATCTCGCCATCCTTCGCGACAATGGGGTGCTGGTGACCCGGAAGGACGCCAACCGCGTCTTCTACCGCGTCGGCGACCACCGTACCCTGCAGTTGATCGAGGTGATGCGCGAGGTTTTCTGCGGCGTCGGGGCCTGAACCATGCCGCTGGATTTCTTCACCCAGACCCAGAACCTCCTGCTGCTCTCCATTGTCGTGATCAGCGGTATCGGCCTGATCTGGCCGCTCGTCCGGCCGGCCGGCAACGAGGTCAGTCCCGGCCAGGCGACGCTGCTGATCAACCGCGAGGATGCCCACGTGATCGACGTGCGCGAGGCTGCCGAATTTGCCGGCGGCCACTTGCCGGAAGCCCGCAACATTCCGCTCGGCAAGCTGGCCGACCGCGCCGCCGAGATCGACCGCTTCAAGGAGAAGCCGATGATCGTCTGCTGCGCTTCCGGCATGCGGTCCGGCAAGGCTGGCAGCGAACTGAAGAAGCTCGGCTTCACCCGCATCTACAACCTGGCTGGCGGCATCGATGCGTGGGTCGGTGCCGGCTACCCGGTGAAGAAGGGCACCCGCGAGCGATGACCGCCCCCGTCCTGATGTATACGACCGCCGTCTGTCCCTACTGCCAGCGCGCCAAGCAGTTGCTGACGGCGCGCGGCGTCGGCGCGATCGAGGAAGTTCGCGTCGACCTCGACCCGGTGCGGCGCGACGAGATGATGCAGCGGACGCGGCGCCGCACCGTGCCGCAGATCTACATCGGCGCCACCCATGTCGGCGGCTTCGACGATCTTGCTGCCCTCGATGCCGCCGGCGAGCTCAAGCCGCTGCTCGACGGAACCGCCTGAAACCGATTCACTCACCGAAAGAAGAAAATGGAACAAGACGAACAGCCGGTCTTCGGCATCGAGAAACTCTACGTCCGCGACCTCTCCGTCGAGGTGCCGCATGCCCCCGAGATTTTCCTCGAGCGCGAGGCGCCGCAGGTCGAGATTCAGCTCAATACGACTGGCCGCAGTGTCGACGAAGGCATCTTCGAGGTCGTGCTGACGGTGACCGTGACCGCCACCCTGAACGAGAAGACGGTGTTTCTCGTCGAGGTCGGCCAGGCCGGCATCTTCCGCATCATGAACGTACCGGGCGAGCAGGTCGAACCGCTGCTCGCCGTCGCCTGCCCGAACATCCTGTTCCCCTACGCCCGCGAAACGGTGTCGGATGCCGTGACGCGCGCCGGCTTCGCGCCGATCGTGCTGCAGCCGGTCAATTTCGAGGCGATGTACATGCAGCGCCTGCAGGAACAGGCGTCGGCTCCGGCCGAAGTGCCGATCCAGTAGGGCTGCCGCCATGGAGCGCCGGGTTCTCGCGCTGTTCGCCCTGTTCGGCGTCATGCCGGCAGCGCATGCTCTCGACTTCCGCTCGATCGAGGTGCCAGCGGCGATCCTCTACGACGCGCCGTCGCAGAAGGGGAAGAAGCTCTACCTGATCCGGGGACAGACGCCGGTCGAGGTGGTGGTTCGCATCGAGGGCTGGCTCAAGGTCCGTGATGCCGAAGGGACCCTGGCCTGGATCGAGGCGCGCAATCTCGGCGAGCGCCGCACCCTGATCGTGACGGCGCCGGGCGCCGAGATCCGCCCGTGCGACAAGACCGATGCGGCGGCGGTCGCGGTACTCGACAAGTGGGTCGTCGTCGACTTCGTCGAGCCGGCCTCGCCCGGCTGGGCCCGCGTCCGCCATCGCGACGGCGCCACCGGCTGCGTGCGCAACAATCAGGTCTGGGGGCTGTGAAAGTCACCCTGCTCGGCGCCGGCGCCTGGGGAACGGCACTGGCGATCGCCTTTGCCG
The DNA here is from genome assembly GCA_963736845.1 of uncultured beta proteobacterium. Classification (GTDB taxonomy): domain Bacteria; phylum Pseudomonadota; class Gammaproteobacteria; order Burkholderiales; family Rhodocyclaceae; genus Azonexus. The sequence goes on along the minus strand of CAVTQL010000013.1, from coordinate 185,877 downwards.
GCAAGCACGAGGTCACCCTCTGGTCGCGCGAGGAAGATGTCGCGGTCAACCTCCGCGCGACGCGGGAAAACCACCGCTTCTTTCCCGGTTACCGCCTGCCCGACGCGGTGCGTGTCGAAAGCGACTTCGCCGCGGCGCTGGCCGGCGCCGACCTGCTCGTCGTCGCGACGCCGATCGCCGGTTTGCGGCCGACCCTCGAGCGCCTGAAGGAACAGGGCAGCGCGCTGCCGCTGCTCTGGGTGTGCAAGGGTTTCGAGGCCGGCAGCGGCAAGCTGCCGCATCAGGTGGTGGCCGACGTGCTCGGGGCGCAGGCGGTCTGCGGCGCATTCTCCGGTCCCAGTTTCGCCGAGGAGGTGGCGGCCGGGCAGCCGACCGCCGTCTCGCTCGCCGCCAACGACATGGAATTCGCGCGCCGCGTCGCCGACGCGCTGCACACCCGGCGCCTGCGCATCTATGCCAACGACGACCTCGTCGGCGTCGAGGTCGGCGGCGCGCTGAAGAACGTGATGGCGATCGCCACCGGCGTCTGCGACGGCCTCGGCCTCGGGCTCAACTCGCGGGCGGCGCTGATGACGCGCGGGCTGGCCGAGATCGCCCGGCTCGGCCAGGCGCTCGGGGCCCGGCGCGAGACCTTCATGGGGCTGGCCGGCATGGGCGACCTGATCCTGACCTGCACCGGCGACCTCTCGCGCAACCGCCGCGTCGGCCTCGGCCTGGCCGCCAACAAGACACTGCCCGAGATCCTCGCGGAACTCGGGCATGTCGCCGAGGGCGTGCCGACCGCGCGCGAAATCGACCGGCTGGCTGCCCGGCTCGGTGTCGACATGCCGATTTGCGCAGCCGTCGCGGCGCTGCTCGACGGGCGCGTCAGCGCCGCCGAGGAACTCGAGCTGCTGATGGCGCGCGAACCGCGCGCAGAGAGCGCCTGAACCCCGCCTGAGCCGTCAGGGCAGCCGCCCGGCGGCGACCATCTTCGCCTTGAGGATGCTTGGGACGATCCAGGTCACGAGGTCGTCGAAGGTGCTGCCCGGCGTGCGGGAAACGAAGGTCAGGTCGGCATCGGCATTCTCGGCCTCGTCGCCGCTGGCGCCGGCGATCTGCGTGCCGTCCGGTTTCCAGGCGCCGGCGCTGCGGCTGCCGTGGCTGACGACCACGGCTGGCAGGTCGGACGCGATATTGGCGCTGCTCGCGCCGTTGTCCTTGACGTTGGCGTTGCCGAGGGTGTCGAGGGTGAAGCTGGCGAGAGCGCCGGTCGGCACGGTGGCGGTGAAGGCGCTGCTGGCGTAATAGGTGAAGCGGTTTCCCCATGGGTCGGTTTCCGGCAGGCCGAGTGTCGCCCAGGGCAGGACGCCGTGTGGTTGGGTGCAATTCTCGATCCCGGCGGCGGCGTTGCCGTTGGGCAGGTTCGGCAGGGCCGGGCAGGGCAGGCGGCCGCGGCTGATCGCAAAACCGAGCAGCGCCTCGCGGATGTTATCGAGCTGGCGCTGGGCGTCGATGTTTTCGGCCGCGTTGCGTTGCGCGCTGACGCCGAGCAGCAGGCCGCCGGTGAGCAGCGCGACGATGATCAGCACGATGGCCAGTTCGACCAGTGTGAATCCTTGTTCGTCGCGGGCGGTGGGGGTCGGCTGCACGGGTGGGCTCTGCACGGGATCGTCAGTAGGCCAGGCGGTCGTTGAAGGTGTCCGACGGCGTGGCGTTGGTGAAGGTGGTGGCAGGATTCGCCGCGCTGCCGTCGCGCGATGTGTCGGCGTTGCCGCCCTCGAGGAAATTGGCGGTCGTCCGCACCGTGCGGTTCTGCGCGCCGAGCGCGCGCCCGGCGGCGAGCGCGACGACGTGATGGGCGCCGGCGCCATTGACGGTGAGTCGGCCGCTGGCGCCGCGCACGCGGTCGCTGATCTGGTAGAAGACCAGGTTCGCCCAGCCGTTCGCCGTCCACCAGGAAGTGCTGCCGCTCGGCGGTTGCAGGAAGGCGCAGGCGCTGCCGTACCAGACGGTCGGCATGGCTTCGGCGCTGCCGCTGTCGAGCACCGCGTCGAGTGCCGTCGCCGCGGCGAGGACGGCGTCGACCTGGCCGAGCGTCGTTACCAGCGCGCTTGTCGCCGCAGCCTGCTTCGCGGCGCTGGTGGGGGCATCGATGTAGGCCTGCAGCGCGGCCTGGGCGCCGCCCGAACCGCCGATGCCGGTCAGCAGTTCGCTGGCGGCGTAATAGGCTGAGCCCGTACTGTCGCTGGTGGCGCCCGGCGCCTTGCGTGCCTGCGTGGCGATGTCCGTGGCATCACGGGCGACGAGGTCGGCCCAGTAGGCGATGTCAGCGGCCGGGGTCCGCAGGGCCAGCACGTAGGGAACCATCGTCGCCTGCGTCGGGGTGACGACAGTGTTGAATACGGTTTGTGCGCCGAGGAAGGCGTTGGCCGCCGCCGTCAGGCTCTCGCGGACGACGTTGTCGCCGTTGCCGGCGATCGCCGTTGCCAGGTTGCCGGCCGCGGTGACGACGGCAGCGCTGGTCGTCTGGATGCCGGCGTAGTCGGTCGCCGCACCGGCGACAGCCAGCGCGTTGGTCAGTGCAGCCAGCGTGGTGGCGCGGGCAGAGACCACCGGCGACGAGGACGTGGCGAGCGAATTGACGACAAGTTGCAGGTCGCCGAGTCCGGTGGCGAGTACCGCAGCGGTCGCCGACCCGGGCGCGGCGGCAAACTGGGTGAGCAGGCTGGAGACGCGGCCGGCCGGCGCGCTGATGTCGCTCGCGTGGAGATTGACGCGGCTGGCGATGATCGTGTTGCGCAGGTTGCCGCCGGCGGTGACCAGGGCCTGAGCGCCCGCCAGCGCGACGGCCTCGCGCGTCGCGTCGCCGGGCAGGGCGGCGGCACTGGCGGCCGTCGTCTGGGCGTTGCCGGCGGTGGTCAGGGCGTTGTTCAGGGTGGCGGCGATGTCCGGGTTGGCCGTCGTGCTGCGCGCGAACAGGCTGGACAGGAGCGCCGCCTGCGCCTGCAGCGCGGAAAACGTGGCGGCGGTCGGCGATGCGGTCGCGGTCGTGAGCCTCTGCTGCAGCACCAGGATCTGCGCCTGCACTTCGCCGGGGTAGGGGTCGATGCCGCTGTCGGCCAGCGCATTCTTCAATGCCGTTATGTCGTCCAGGACATCGATCGCTTCGGCTCTCAGCGCGGTGCGTTCGGTGCGGCTGATCCGGTTGTTGGCGACGGCACCGGTTATGTCCGTGCCCAAGGTGGCGACGAGCGTGCGCGTCGTGCTGGCCACCTGGGCCACGCCGGCGGCCATCGAGTAGATCCGGTCGAAGAGCGCCGCGCCGTAGGCAGCGACGTCGCCGACCGTTTGCAGCGCGGCGAGTTGGGCGGCTGCGGTCGACGCGCCGGAAAGGCCGGTTTTCGCTGCCGACAGGTCGGCAGTCGCCTTCTGCAGCAGGTTTTCCGGGCCGGCTCCCGGCTGCGTCGCCGGCACCTGACCGAACAGGCTGCCGGCCGTGCCGCGCAGGTTGCTGCTCGATAGCGGCGCCGGCCACGGATAGGTGTGCGCGGTGTTGGCCGCGCTCATCGCATGCTGCTCGAGGCAGGAACGTAGTTCGTTGGCCACCCGTTTCTCGACGGCGGCCATCAGTTCGCGCCGGGTGATGGCGACGGCCATGTCGTTGAAGGCCGCTCCTGCCGGGCCGGAGACGTAGATGCGGTCGTCGCCGTTGCCGTTCGCGCCGTCCAGGTAGTCGGCCATGTTGTTAGTCGGGCGTACCTGGCTGCCGAGAGCGGCGCGCGGCGCCACGACGAGGGCGGCGATGTCGGCGGCGCCATCCAACTGGAGCGGCATGCCGGTATCGCTGTTGATCGGCTGCGCCGAATCGTCGTCGCGCAGCGTCGGCGACATCGCGTACCACAGGCGGGTGCCACTGTCGTCGGTCAGTTCAGGCAGGTCCAGCGTTACCCAGGGTAGCCAGCCGACGTAGCTCGGGCATTGCGTCAGCGTGAACATGTCGGCCTTGCCGTCGCCGGGAACGTTGGCGAGGCCGACACTGTTGGTGACCAGGTCGGGGCAAGGCAGGCTGCCGGGGCGGTTGGCGTCGGTGACGGCACGGGCGATCAGCGCCTCCTTGGCGCGCGCCAGCGTCGCGGCGAGGCGCCCGTCCTGCTGGGCGCGACCGGTGCCGATGTTGGCGCTGCGGTAGAAGGCGTAGCTGGCGCCGAGAATCAGCACGACGAGCAGCAGGATCAGGGCGATGCCCGCCTGCCGCCGCGCGCCGACCGGCCCCTGGTTCATGGCTTCGGCGGCTTGCGCTGGATGACGATGCTGCCGCCGCGCAAGCAGGTTCTCGCGTTCGCCGGTGGCCGGATGGTAGGTGTCGCCGACGGCGACATCGGGCGGGCGGGCGGGCGTCGTCTGGGCCTGTCCGTTGATCCAGCGCGTGTGCTTGCCGCTGCTGCGGCGGACTTCGCCGTCGAAAGTGTAGCTCGCTTCGCCCTCCAGTCCGCTCGGCTGCTGGCTGAAGCCGAGCAGACGCTCGCGGTCGAGCACGGCGCGCTGCTGCGGCGTGAAGAACAGCCGCCCGAGCGGCTCACCCTGCGGCCACGCCGGCAGCGCGGCGAACAGCAGCAGGAGGGCGGCGGGCCGGGCCTTCATGGCCGCCCGGCCCCGCTCGCGCGGCGCAGTGTGACCCATTCCATCGTGCACTCGGCAGCAAGCTGTGCCGCGTCGGTGGCGACGGCGGTTGGTGGCAGGCGCCAGACCTTGCAGTTGCGGACGAGAACCATCGCCTTGGCCTCCTTCTGCAGACGTTCGATGAAGTTGAGCAGGTCGCCCTCGTGCAGCAGGCGCAACTGGATCTTGAGCTGGCTGCTGTGATAAGCGTAGCCGGCAGCTATCCACCGTCTCGATCGCCATCTGCGGCCCGAACTCGTAGGTCATGCCGGGCAGCCTGAGCTGGCGCTGCAGGTCGCGCAGCAATTCGGTCCAGTCGAGTCGCAATTCCGGCCCGATGATGCCGGCCAGTTCCATCTGCTGGAAGCGCTGGGTGCGCTCCTTGATTTCCTCTTCCTCGGTGCGCACCTGGCGCAGGCGTTGCTCGGTCTGCGCCTTGCGTCCCGCCATGGCATCGCGCTCGCTGCGTGCCTTGCGCTCGTTGCCCATGCTCCACAGCGCCAGCGCCGTGGCGGCAGCGACCAGTGCGACGGCGAGCAGTGCGTGCCAGCGCAGCTTGCCGATGTCGCGCGGCTCGATCTTCATGGTGTCAGCTTCCGCACGATCTGGACGGCGTAGTTGCGCGGCCGGCTGTTTTCGTCATCGACGTCGCCGCCGCGCAACGCGCGCCCGGACTCGATGTCGATCGGCTGCTGCAGGACGCCGACATCGTTGTCGCGGTCGACGCGCAGCAGTTCCACGAAATGCTCGAATGTCTCGAGGGTCTGCCGCGGCGTGCTGGCTGGCCCGCGCCGGACGGTGCCGCGCAGCGTGACCGCTTCGACGTGGCTGTCGAGGCGCGGACCGCTCTTGGCCGGAGCGGCCGTGCCGGCCGGCTGCCCCGGCTCGCCGCCGAGCACCCAGTCGATGGCATCGACCTGAATGTTGGGCGCGTCGTTCAGGGCGCCGCTCAGGATCCGGAAGGCCTTGTCCGGCGTGCGCTGCTGCCGCAGCAGTTCGCTCTCGCGGTTGGTGACGCGGCGCAGGGTTTCGTTGTCGATGCCGATCTGCGGGAAGGTGGCGGCAATTTCGCGGTAGCGCCAGTCCAGTTCCTGCTCGGTGATCGCAAGGGTCTGCGCTTCCCGGCGCAGGTCGTAGGTGTCGTACAACTGCTTGATCGCGAACAGCACGCAGCAGTACAGGGCGACGGCGCCCAGTCCGAGCAGTCCGTAGCGGATCTGCGAAATGCGGTAGTCGTGGCGGTGGACCGCCTTGGCAAACTGCTGGCGCGGCGCCGACGTCGCCAGCAGATGCAGGAAGATCGGCTCGCTGCGGCTGTCGTCCGGCGGCGTCGCCAGGCCCAGGCGTTGCGCGACATGGTGGTTGTCGAGGATTTCGAAGCGCAGGCTGGGGGTGTCGATGCAGGCCTGGCGGATCGTCGCAGCCGCCAGCGGATGGGCGAGGACATAGACCGGCAGCGATTCGCTGCGGGCCACCATCCGCCGGCCGACCAGGTACTGGTGCAGCTTGACCGCCTCGGACGCCAGGCGCGACGCGATGCCGGCGATGCTGCGGTCGGCGAGCGGCGCCATGCGCGAGAACAGGGCGTTGCCATCGACCAGGTAGCTCTCGCGGATCGAGTGGTCCTGGCAGGTGAGCAGCAGCGCGCGCTTGTCCGTCTTGCCCAGTTTCGCGAGCAGGCGGCTGCCCAGTTGCGCCTGCGAGTAGACGCCGGCAAGGGCGGCCTCGGCGTCCTTGAGGCACTTCAGCCAGGGGTCGAAATACTGCCGGGTTGGTCAGCGCCGACAGCAGCAGCTTCTCGTTCTTGCGCTTGGTCTTCTCGTAGCCGAGCGAGATGGCGGTGCTCAGCGGCGTGCCGAGGAAGTGCTGGCCGAGCTTGCGGGTGATCAGCGCCTGGCGGTCGCCACCCTGCAGGAAGGGGATGGTTTCGACTTCATACCCTTCATCGCCGACATTGACCAGCAGCCGGAAATGGCTGCCGGGGTGGGCGCGCAGGTAGTCGGTGAAGTGCGCGAGTTCGTCGGCGCGATTCTCGAAGACGCCCTCGGCTTGCAGCTTGCCCCGGCGCCAGGCATAGGCGGCCAGGCGTTGCGTATCGAGGTAGAGGAGGCGGCGGGTGATCACGTCTTGATCTTGCTGATGACGTCGTAGATCGGTCCGATCACCGACAGCATGATCCAGCCGAGCAGGGCGCCCATGAAGACGGTCAGCATCGGCTCGATCAGCGTCTGTGCCTTGTCGACCGATTCCTTGACGTCGCGGTTGTAGAAATAGCTGACATTGAGCAGGGCCTTGTCGAGCCCGCCGGTGTTCTCGCCGATGCGCAGCATGCGCACGACGAGCGGCGGGAAAAGGCCGGCGTCGTGGAAGGCGCTGGCGACGTTCTGGCCGTCGCTGATCGATTGCTCGACCTTGCGCAGCGCTTCGCTGACGACGCGGTTGCCGACGATGTCCTGGGTGCTGCGGATCGAGTCGAGAATCGGGATGCCGGCGGCGTAGAGCATCGCGAAGGTATTGGCGAAGCGCGACAGGATGATCTTCTTGAGGATCGGTCCGACCACCGGCAGGGTGAGCTTCACTCCGTCCAGGCGCAGCCGGGCGAGAGGATTGCTGCGCAGCGATCATCTGCATGACCAGCACGGCGATCACCGGCGCCAGCAGGAACAGCCACCAGTAGCCGACCAGCAGGTCGGAGACGAAGAACAGCAGTTGCGTCTGCGGCGGCAGCGTCTGGCCCATGTTCTTCACGAACTGCTTGAGCTGCGGCACCAGGTAGATCATCAGGAAGAAGGTCACGCCGAGGACGATGGTGCCGACGAAGGCCGGGTACATCAACAGCTTCTTGGTCTGCGAGGCGAGTTCGTCCTCCCACTTGAGCGACTCGTTCAGGCTGTGCAGCACCTCGGGCAACTGGCCGCTCGCCTCGCCGGCGCGGATCAGGCTGACGAACACCGGATTGAACACGGTCGGGTGGTCGGCCATCGCCAGCGACAGGGTCTGGCCGCCCTCGATGCCCTCGATCAGGCCGGCGATGACCTCGCGGAAGCGCGGGTTCTCGACGAGTCGCGCAGGTCGGCGAGGCCCTCGAGGATCGGCACGCCGGAGCGTGCCAGCTGGTCGAGATGGAAGCAGAAGTTGATCAGCTCGCGGCGGGGAACCTTGCGATTGCCGAACATCCTGTGTTGTTCGACCGGGTTGCCGGTGACCAGGTCGAGGTCCATGCGCTTGAGGCGCATTTCGAGGTCGACGACGTTCATCGCGTCGATGCGCCCGAACACCATGCGCCCTTCCATACTGACCGCCTTGTAGTCGAAGATCATGGCTACATCCGGCTGGTCAGGTCGACGACGCGCCCGAGTTCCTCGAGCGAGGTAGTGCCGTTCAGCACGCGCCTGATGCCGTCGTCGGCGAGCGTGACGAAGCCCTGGGCATTCGCCCGGCTGCGGATCTCGTGGGTCGTCGCGCGGCGGGCGATCAACTCGTCGAGGCCCTCGTCGATACGCAGCAGTTCCATGATCGCGATGCGCCCGCGGTAGCCCTGGAAGTCGCAGCGCTCGCAGCCGGTCGCGCGGAACAGGACCGGGTGCGAGCCATCGGCCGCCATGCCGATCAGCTGCAATTCGTGGCTCTCGGCATGGTAGGGCGACTTGCAGTGCTCGCACAGGCGGCGGACCAGCCGCTGCGCGACGATGCCGATGATGTTGCCGGCCATGACATCGGGCAGCACGCCGATGTCGAGCAGGCGCGGAATGGTGCCGATCGCCGAGTTGGTATGCAGCGTCGAATACACCTGGTGGCCGGTCATCGCCGCGCGGAACGCCATTTCCGCGGTATCCGCGTCGCGGATCTCGCCGACCAGGATGATGTCGGGGTCCTGCCGCATCATCGAGCGGATGCCGTTGGCGAAATCGAGCTTGGCCGCGTCCGAGACCGACGTCTGCCGGATCATCGCCATCGGGTACTCGACCGGATCCTCGAGGGTCATGATGTTGCACCCCCTCGGAATTGATGTGGTTCAAGCACCGAGTAGAGCGTCGTCGTCTTGCCGCTGCCGGTCGGGCCGGTGACCAGGATGATGCCCTCCGGGCGGGCGATCATCAGCTTGAGGCGCTGCAGGTGATCGTCGGCGAGCCCGAGATCCTCCAGCGGCACGATGCCCTTCTGGCGGTCGAGGATGCGCAGCACGATGTTCTCGCCGTGGATGGTCGGCTGGCAGGCGACACGGAAATCGACCTGGCGGCCCGATACGGTCAGCCCGATGCGGCCGTCCTGCGGGGCGCGCATTTCGGCGATGTTCATGCCCGACAGCACCTTGATGCGGACGGTCATCGCCGGCCAGTACGATTTGTGCAGCGCGCGGATCTGCCGCAGCATGCCGTCGATGCGGTAGCGGATGCGCAGGAAGGTCGGCTTCCGGCTCGAAGTGGATGTCGGAGACGTCACGCTTCACCGAGTCGGTGAGAATCGCAGTCGATCAGCCGCACCACCGGCTGGCTGTATTCGTCGTCGGACGCCGAAAGGCTTTTCCAGTCGATCTCGCCGGTCTCGATCTCGTGCAGGATGCCGTCGATCGACAGCTCGTAGCCGTAATACTGGTCGATGGCGCGGTCGATCTCGGATTCGCCGGCCAGCAGCGTTTCGATCTCGACATGCTCGGGCAGCAGCGAACGGACCTTGTCGAAGCCGACGATGTCACGGGTGTCGGACGCCGCCAGCGTCAGGCGCTGGCTGGCCTCGTCGTAGTCGAGCGGCAGCAGGTGATGGCGCTTGGCGACGTCGCGCGGCACGAATTTGAGCGCCTGCGGATCGACGATCGCGTTGGAGAGGTCGATGCTCTGCCGGCCGAGGCTCTCCGACAGGGCCTCCCGCAGCGTCGCCTCGGACACGAAGCCGAGCGACACGAGCAGCTTGCCGATCGGCTGGTTGGCCTTCATCTGCTCGAGCAGGGCGATGCGCAGCTGGTCCTCGGAGAGGATGCCGCGCGTGATCAGGATCTGTCCGAGCGGGCGGCGCGGGGCGTCGGTACTCATGGTCGCCTCGGGTTCAGGGCTGCAACTCGCCGAGGCGAACCCTGACGCGCTCGCGGTCGAAGGCTGCCGGCCGCCGCTGGGCGGCATCGAGCGCCAGGCGGTAGTGCTGGGCGGCGAGCTTGGGCTGGCGCAGGTGATCGAGGCTGACGGCCAGGTTGAACAGGTAGTCCGGATTGTCGCCGTCGGCGGCGACGGCGTTGAAGTAAACCGGCTGTGCCTCGGGCCAGCGCCCCTGGCGTGCGTACAGGTTGCCCAGCGCGAAATTGAGCGGTGCCGACTCCGGCTGCGCCGCGAGCAGCAGCTTCAGCCGGCTCTCGCCGGCCTGCGGGTCGCCGCCGGTACCGGCGCCGAGCACGGCAGCCTGCGCTGCCGGATCGGCCGGATTGGCTGCGACCGCCCGCTGCCGGTAGCGCTCCGCATCGCCGGGCCGCCCCTCGCTCTGGGCGATCGCCGCCAGCGCCAGCAACGTGTCCACGTTGTGCGGATCGGCCTTCAGCGCCAGTTCGTAATCGCGGCGAGCGGCTTCGACCTGGTTCGCCTGCAGGCTGGCGTAACCGCGCTGCGCGTTGGCGTCCGGCTCAAGCCGGCTGCGCGTCAGGCGGATCGGCATCCGTGCCCCGGGCGCTTCGCCGGCCGCCCTTGGCTGCGGCGTGTCGTACTGCGGCAGCGGCGCGGTCCTGACCGGGGCGGTTGCGGTCGACGCCGGCAGCGGCGCCAAAACGGCCGGCGTGGCTGGCGGGGGCAGTGGTACCGCGGGCACGGCGGCCGGCGGCAGCGGACGGGCGGCTGGCGCCGGGGCGGCGGCGATGCCCGGCACCGGCTGGCTGAGCGAGCCGCCGCCGATCGACTGCACCTGGTACCAGACGTAGGCGCCGATGGCGACGGCCGCCACGCTGAGCACGCCAAGCGTCAGCCACAACGGGCTGCGCGAGGGCGCCGCTGCCTGCTTGGCGGCAAACGCGTTGCGTGCCGTCGCGCGACTGAGGTCGTCGGTGGCAGGTGTCCTGGCCCCGGCTGGCGCGGCCGCTGGCGGTGGCAGCGATGGCGATGGCGGCGGTACCGATGCCTCCGGAGGTGGCGATGGCGGCGTCGATGGCGGTGCCCCCGACGCCAGATCGGCGTCGAGGGCGTCGATGTGGGCGGCCAGATCGGGCAGCGCCTTCATCGCCGCCGGTGCCTGGGCGATGGGTTCCAAGGCTCAGCGTGTCGCCGCCGACGGGTGTCGGCAGCGGGGCGGCGGCTGCCGCGCGGGCGGCTTCCTGCTTGCTCGTCTCGGCCCGCTTGAGGGCGTCCATCAGAAGGCTCATCGCGGCCCCTTAACGGCTGGGAACCACATTGAACGGCTGCGCCTCGTTCGTTTGCTGGAAGAACGCGTCGGCGGGAAGCTGCTGGCGATAGCCGGCAAAATCCCCGGCCAGGCTGGCATCCTTGATGACTACTGGACGCAGGAAGATCACCAGCTCGGACTTGCTCGCCGCGTTGTTGCGCGTGGTAAATAACTCGCCGATCAAGGGGATCTGGCCGATCAGGGGAACGCGCCCGGTCTTCCAGTTGACGCCGTCTTCCATCAGGCCGCCGAGCACGGCGATTTCACCGCTGTTGACGCGCATGACCGACTCGATTTCCCGCGTGCGGATCTGCGGTACATAGTTCTTGACGCCGGCCGGGATGCTCGGGTTGGGGTCTTCCTTGAGCTCGGAGATGCTTGAGATGGTCGGGCGGACGTTGAGGATCACCGTGTCGTTGTCGCTGACCTGCGGCGTGACCGTCATCACCAGGCCGACCGAGACCGATTGCGGCGTCGTCGTCACCGCCACGGTGGTGCCGACGTTGACCGTCGAGGTGGTGTCAGCCTTGACGTTGAAGTAGACGAAGTTCTCGACCACCTTGAGTAGCGCGGTCTGGTTGTTCATCACCGAGAGTCGCGGGCTGGAAAGAACCTTGGCCGTGCCGAAGGCTTCCAGGATGTTGATCACGGCATTGATTTCCGTGCCGTCGGAGCGTTGGTTGGTAAAGGCCAGGGTGAATGGCGTCACCAGGTTGCCGACGTTGGTGTTGACCGCTGCCGAGGTCAACGAGAAGCCCTTGCCGACCGTCCCGTTGAGCAGCTTGGCCCATTCGATGCCCTGCTGGTAGCCGTCGCCGAGCTGGACTTCGACGATGGTCGCCTCGATCAGTACCTGGCGGCGGGCCGAGGCGATCACCCGGTCGATGAATTCCTGGATCTTTTCGTGCTGGCGTGAAGTGGCGCGCACCGTGATGACGCCGGTTTCCGGGTTCATGATGACTGACGCGGCCTCGCGGAAGGTGTTGCGGCGGACGAGCGATGTGCCCGACGCCTGGCTCGCCGAGCCCGGCTGCGGATTGGCCTGGAGCGCGTTGGCCACCGCCTGGGCGGCACGCGGGCCGGTGCCTTGCGGCAAGGCGGCGGCCCCGGTCGAAGATTGCGCTGTTGGCCTGCTCGATCATCGTCTCGCTGGAACCCTCGGGGAGGATCTTGTCGGTTTCGCGGAGGATGTCCTTGATATTCTTCTCAAGCTGTTCCCAGAACTGGTTCTTCGAGGAGTTCTGTATCGAGGTGTTCGAAACGTTGCCGGATCCGCCGGTCGCCGGTGCGCCGCCCTGGCTGCCGTTACCCCCGGCGGACGCTCGTGTTGATCTGGGTGTTGGTCGAAACCGTACCGGTCACATTGCGCGACATATTCACGTAGTCGACCTTGTAATGCTTCAGGAAGGGCGAATCCGGCATCACGGCGAGGTTCGGGCCGTCGAGCTCGAAGCGCATGTCGACCTGCTTGGCGATGCGGGTCAGCAATTGCGGCAGGGTCTGGTCGATGGCGTTCAGGGAGACCGTGCCGGTGATCCCGGGGTGGATATCGACGTTGACCCTGGCGTCGCGCGAGAGGGCGAAGAGCAGGTCGCGCACCTGTACGTTGTTGACGACGACGCTGTAGGTTTCCGCCTTGGGCAGCGCGCGCGGCTTGGGCAACGCCAGCGTCTGCTGCACCGGGGCGGGAATCGCTCCGCTCCCCGGCGGCGGGCTGGTTTCGCTGCTGATGTGCCCGTCGAGGGGCTGGCGCGGCGTCGGTGCCATGCAGGCGGCCAGCAGAAGCGACATCAGGGTGGCGCCGAGAAAACCTTGTTTCATCCGATGAAGCCTTGTGGCGAGCAGGTCATGACCCATGTCCCAATTCTGCTGATGCTAGCACAAGCCGCTGTCCCGTGCGGCGACCGAGGCGGGTGCCGATGTCATCGCTGTTGCAACTTGTTCACCTGCTGCGGAAAGGGCCGCAGCAGGCGGATTTCGTCGGGCAGGCGCTGCAGCGCCGCCCAGGCCGCCTTGGGCGACGGGTATTCGCCATAGAGCACGCCGATCCGGTTGCGTCCCGACTGCTCCCAGCGATGGACGCGCAGGCTGTCGGCGTCGAGCGAGCGGCTGGCGGCCTCCAGGAAGTGCTCGATCTCGCCGGCCCGCGAAATGTCCCGCGTCATCAACTGGATGACGAAGTGGTCGCGCGACGCCGTTGGCAGCCACGCCTCGAAGGCGGCGGCATGCTTCACCGTCAATGGGCCTGGTTCGGGCCGGTCGCCGGTCGTGGCCGGCAACGCCTCGCCGCCGGTGGCCGCCGCTGCGCCTTTGGCGGTTTCCGCGGCGGGCGCCGGCTGCCGCGGCCACAGGGTGAACCCGACGCCGGCCAGCGCCAGGGTCAGCACGGCGGCGAGCGCCGCCTTGAGCAGCAGCACCTGCCGGCTCGGTCCTTTGTGCTGAAGCGGCGTGAAACGGGCGTCTATGGCGGCGGTGCGCACCTCGGCCGCATCGACCTGGTGCGAGCCCTGCGAGTAGGCGGCGAGCAGTGCCTTGTCGGCGAGGATGTTGATGCGCCGCGACAGCCCCTCGGAGATCCGCCCGATGGCATCGATGGCACGGGTGGTGAACGGGTTGGGGCCGCGGTAGCCGGCGGCACGCAGACGGAACTCGATGTAGCTGGCGACCTCGCCGGCCTTGAGCGGCGCCAGGTTGAAGTGCTGGGTGATGCGCTCGCGCAACTGGCGCATGTCGTTGGCGGCCAGTCGTTCGTCGAGTTCGGGCTGCGCGAAGAGGGCGATCTGCAGCAGCTTGGTGGCCTTCGATTCGAGGTTGGAGAGCAGCCGGATTTCCTCCAGCGACTCGGCCGGCATCGCGTGCGCCTCGTCGATCAGCACGACGACCCGCTTGCCCGCCGCGTAGCGCTCGACCAGCGCATCCTGCAGTGCGCGGATCATCGAATGGGTGGTCTTGCCGTTGGCCGGAATGCCCAGTTCGTCGGCGATGGCGCCGAGGATTTCCTCGCGCGACAGCGACGGATTGGCGAGGTAGAGCGATTCGACGTCCTCCGGCAGGCGCTCGAGCAGCATCCGGCAGAGCATCGTCTTGCCGCTGCCGACTTCGCCGGTGACCTTGACGATGCCCTCGTCCTGGGTGATCGCGTAGATCAGCGCATCGAGCGTCGGGCCGCGGTTGGCGCCGGTGAAGAAGAAATCGGTGTGCGGGGTGATGCGGAAGGGCGGTTCGCGCAGGCCGAAGTGCTCGAGATAGAGGCTCATGAGCGATGCCAGCCTTCCATGCGGTTGTACAGCGTGGTGCGGTTGATGCCGAGGCGGCGCGCGGCACGGCTGACGTTGCCGCTGCACAGTTCGAGCGCGGCTTCGATGTAGCTGCGCTCCCACGCCGCCAGGGTGGCGTCGAGGTTGAACCCGGGCGGCAGTCTGCAGGTGCTTCAGCGCCGCCTGCTGGAGCTGACTGTCGCTGCCGTCGGCGGACTGGGTCGGACGGTTGCGGTCGACCTCGTCGGAAGTGTCGAATTCGGGCAGCAGTTGCGCCGCGCCGACAGTCTGCCCCGGATAGCGGGCGGTCAGGCGGATGACGATGTTGCGCAGTTCGCGCACGTTGCCGGGGAAGGCATAGTCGAGCCACAGCGCCTCGGCCTCGGGGGCGAGGGCGAACGGCTGACACTGCGCCTGGCCGGCGTAAAGCCGGCGGAAGTGGTCGAGCAGCAGCAGGCGGTCGCGGCCCATCTCGCGCAGCGGCGGCACGCTGACGCTGAACACCGACAGCCGGTGGTAGAGGTCGGCGCGGAAGCGGCCGGCCCTGATCTCCTGGCGCAGGTCGCGGTTGGTCGCGGCGACGATGCGCGCCCGCGAGATGCGCGTCTGGGTCTCGCCGACGCGCTGGTATTCGCCGTTTTCGAGGACGCGCAGCAGCTTCGGCTGGAGGTCGGACGGCAGTTCGCCGATCTCGTCGAGGAACAGCGTGCCTTCGCCGGCCTCCTCGAAATAGCCGGCGCGCGCCGTCGTCGCGCCGGTGAAGGCGCCGCGCGCGTGGCCGAAGAGGGTCGGTTCGAGCAGGCTGGGCGAGATCGCCGCGCAGTTGATGGCGAGGAACGGATGCTGGCGCCGCTCGGTCATCTGGTGCAGGCAGCGGCTGGCGACGATATCCTTGCCGCTGCCCGATTCGCCCTCGATCAGCACCGGAAAGCCGAGGCCGGCGTACTGGGCGAGCTGCATGCGCAGGCGCTGCATCGGCAGGCTGTCGCCAATCAGCCCGGCTGCCGGCTGGTTGCAGCCGGCTCGCTGGCGGCGAAGGCGAGCGCCTGGCGCAGCAGGACCAGCAGCCGGCCGGGATCGCACGGCTTGCCGACGAACTCGACGGCCCCCAGCGTGCGCGCGTGGCGGGCGTTGTCGTCGTCGTTCTGGCCGGAAAGGACGATGATCTTCATCTCCGGTGCGTGCGCCAGCAGTTCGCCGATCAGCGCGAAGCCCTCGTCCGGGCGGTGCGGCTGCGGCGGCAGCCCGAGATCGACCAGCGCCACCGGCGGCGTCTGGCGGAGCTGGCGCAGCAGCGCCAGGCAGTGTCCGCGGGACTGGCTGGTGATGACGTCGAATTCATCCGCAAAGGCGTAGCTCAACGCGTCGCTGATCAGCGGGTCGTCATCGACGATGAGGAGCAGGGGTTTGTTCGGCAAGGGTGCGGTGGCGCCGTCGGGTGAGCAGATCGCCACAATTATAACCATGCCATGCAGGGGGGACGGCTTGCCTTTCTGATAAAATCGCCGGTCATTTTCGAGGAACCCGCCTTGCCCGACGACATTCTGGTCGATATCCGGAACCTGCATTTCACCTATGGCGACCGGCCCGTGCTGGAAGGGATCAACATGACGATCCCGCGCGGCAAGGTGGTCGCCATCATGGGCGGGTCCGGTTGCGGCAAGACGACGCTGCTGCGCTGCATCGGCGGGCAGTTGCGGCCGAGCGGCGGATCCGTGCGCTTCGGCGAGCATCAGGTGTGCCGGATGTCGCATGCCGAACTGTACCGGCTGCGCCGCGGCATGGGCATGCTGTTCCAGTTCGGCGCGCTGTTCACCGACATGACGGTATTCGAGAACGTCGCCTTTCCGCTGCGCGAGCATACCGACCTTTCCGACGAGATGATCCGTGACCTCGTGCTGATGAAGCTCGAGGCGGTTGGTCTGCGCGGCGCGCACGCCCTGATGCCGGGCGAACTGTCGGGCGGCATGGCGCGCCGGGTGGCGCTGGCCCGCGCCGTCGCCCTCGATCCGATGCTGATCATGTACGACGAGCCGTTTACCGGCCTCGACCCGATCGCGCTCGGCGTCATCGGCCAACTGATCCGCAAGCTGAACGACGCCCTCGGGGCAACCTCGATCATGGTTACCCACGACATCCAGGAATCGTTGCTCATCGTCGACTACATCTATTTCCTTAACAGCGGGCGCGTGGTGGCCGAGGGGACGCCGGACGAGATCCGCGCCTCGCGCGATCCTTTCGTGCACCAGTTCGTCCATGCCGAGCCCGACGGCCCGGTCCATTTCGACTATCCGGCGCCGCCGGCGCGCGAGGCCTTCCTGGCCGGGGCGGCGCGTGGCTGATCCGCTGACGCCCATCCGCCGCCTCGGGCGCGCGACGACCGAGCGCATCTGGCGCCTCGGCTTCGCCGCGCGCTTCCTCTTCGCCGTGCTGATGTATTCCGGTGCGTCTTTCCGCCGCCTGCCGCTGACCCTGCGCGAGATCTACTTCAGTGGCGTCATGTCGCTGATCATCATCCTCGTCTCCGGCCTCTTCGTCGGCCTGGTGCTCGGCCTGCAGGGCTACGAAACGCTGCAGCGCTACGGTTCGACCGAGGCGCTCGGCGTCCTCGTCGCGCTGTCGCTGACTCGCGAACTGGGGCCGGTCGTCGCCGCGCTCCTCTTCGCATCGCGCGCCGGTTCGTCGGTGACCGCCGAGATCGGCCTGATGAAGGCCACCGAGCAGTTGAAGGCGATGGACATGATGGCGGTCAACCCGATCGCCCGCGTCGTTGCGCCGCGCTTCTGGGGCGGCGTCATCTCGATGCCGCTGCTCGCGGCGCTGTTCTCGGCCATGGGCGTGCTCGGCGGCTGGCTGATCGGCGTCGTCTTCATCGGTGTCGACGACGGCGCCTTCTGGTCGCAGATGCAGTCGGGCGTCGATTTCCGCTATGACATCGTGAACGGTGTCATCAAGAGCTTCGTCTTCGGCATCGCGGTATCGCTGATCGCCGTCTTCGAGGGTTATGATTCGGTGCCGACCGCCGAGGGTGTCTCGCGTGCGATCACGCGTACCGTTGTGACCTCGGCGCTGACCATCCTGGCGCTCGACTTCATCCTGACCTCGTTCATGTTCCGGGGAACTTCATGAATCGTACCGTACTCGACCTCTGGGTCGGCTTCTTCGTCGCCATCGGCATCGCCGCGTTGCTCTTCCTTGCGCTCAAGGTCGGCAACCTTTCCTCGGCCCATTTGTCTGATTTGTATGTACTGGAGGCGAGGTTCGATAATATCGGCGGCCTGAAGGTGCGTGGTCCGGTGAAGAGCGCCGGGGTCGTCGTCGGGCGCATCGCCGACATCCGCTTCGACACCGCCAGCTACGAGGCGGTGGTGACGATCAATGTCGATGGGCGCTACCGCTTCCCGAAGGACACCTTTGCGTCGATCAATACCTCGGGCCTGCTCGGTGAGCAGTACATCGGGCTGGAGGTCGGCGGCGACGAGAAGATGCTGGCGGCTGGGGATACGATCAAGAAGACGCAGTCGGCGGTGGTGCTGGAAAAGCTGATCAGCCAATTCCTCTTCAACAAGGCTTCGGAAGGACAGGAGAAGAAATGACGAAACACGTGACAGGATACCTGCGGCGCGCCCTGGGGGCCTTGATGGTCGCTGGCGCACTTGGTGTTGCCGGCCCGGCAGCGGCCGGCGACAACCCGCATGATCCCTACGAGGGATTCAATCGCGCCATGTTCGCGGTCAACGAGGGGCTCGACATGGTGCTCTTCAAGCCGATCGCGCAGGGCTACGATGCGGCGTTGCCGCTGCCGGCCCAGGCCGGCATCAGCAGTTTCTTCGACAATCTGCTGGAAATCCAGAACGCCCTCAACAACCTGCTGCAGGGCAAGGGCGGCGACGCTGCCATCGATCTCGGTCGCCTGCTGGTCAATTCGACGGTCGGCATCTTCGGCCTCTTCGACGTCGCCAGCGAGCTGGGTCTCGAGCACCACCGGGAGGATTTCGGCCAGACTCTCGCCGTCTGGGGGTGGGCGGAGAGTGACTTCCTGTTCTGGCCGATCCTCGGGCCGCGCACGGTGCGCGACACGGGCGGCTGGGTCGTCGATGCCTATACCGATCCCACGTGGTATACGCTCAGTACAAGTCGGTTGCCGCCCGCAACAGCCTTGTGGCGCTGCGCTTCGTCAACCTCCGCGCCAGCCTGTTGCCGACCGACAAGCTGGTCGACGAGGCAGCGCTCGACAAGTACGCCTACGTGCGCGATGGCTACCTGCAGCGCCGCCGCAATTTGATCCACGACGGCCGCGCACCGCGGCTCGACGACTGACCACCGGGAACCCAGCCACGATGAAACGACTGTTCGCCCTCGCCTTCGCTACCCTGCTGTCCGCCGCTGCCTTGGCCCAGAACACGCCTGACGTCCTGATCAGGCAGGTTTCCGAAGAGGTGCTCGAGATCGTCCGCAAGGACAAGGATATCCAGAGCGGCAACACGGCCAAAGCCATCTCCCTGGTCGATGCCAAGGTTATCCCGCACTTCAACTTCCAGCACATGACCGCGCTGGCCGTGGGCAAGGACTGGCGCAAAGCGAGCCCACAACAGCAGCAGCAGTTGACTGCCGAGTTCAAGACGCTGCTGGTCCGCACCTATTCGAACGCCCTGACCAGCTACCGGGACCAGAAGATCGTCTACAAGCCGTTCCGGATGAATGCCGGCGACACCGACGCGCTGGTGCGCAGCGAAGTTCAGCAGGCCGGCCACAAACCGGTGCAGATCGACTACAACCTGGAGAAGCTCGACAGCGGCTGGAAGGTCTACGACGTGTCGGTCGCCGGCATCAGCCTGATCACCAATTACCGCGAGCAGTTTGCCCAGGAGGTGCGCAACGGCGGCATCGACGGCCTGATCAATTCGATCGCTGCCAAGAACAAGTCACTCGAAGCCAAGGTCGCCAAGGCGGAAGGCAAATGATCGAACGCGCGGGCGGTCGCCTGCTGGTCGCCGCGCCGATGGTCATGACCAATGCGCGGGCCCTGCTTGCCGCCGGGGGCGCTGCGCTCGCGCCGGGCGAGCAGGTGTTCGACCTGGCGCGGGTCGCCGAGGCCGATTCGTCGGCGATTGCAGTCATGCTCGGCTGGCTGCGTGCCGCCGGGCCGGCGCGGTCGACCCTCCTTTTTGCCAATATTCCGGCCGGTGTCCTCGCCCTGGCCGAACTCTACGGCATCAACGAACTGCTGCCCCGCGCCTGAGGGGTTTGCGCATGGTTCCGGCCGTCTCGATCGTCGACGTCGTCAAGCATTTCGGCGTCCTCAAGGCGTTGGCCGGGGTGTCGCTCGACATCGCCCAGGGCGAATTCTTCGGTCTGCTCGGCCCCAACGGCGCCGGCAAGACGACATTGATCTCGTCGCTGGCGGGGCTGGTGCGCCCCGATTCGGGCACCCTCAAGGTGCTCGGCCACGATGTCATCCGTGATTTCCGGGCGGCGCGCCGCCTGCTTGGCGTCGTGCCGCAGGAACT
The DNA here is from genome assembly GCA_963736845.1 of uncultured beta proteobacterium. Lineage (GTDB taxonomy): Bacteria > Pseudomonadota > Gammaproteobacteria > Burkholderiales > Rhodocyclaceae > Azonexus. The sequence goes on along the minus strand of CAVTQL010000013.1, from coordinate 166,112 downwards.
GGTTTTCGACCCCTTCTTCAATGTGCGCGAGACGCTGCGCATCCAGTCCGGCTACTTCGGCATCCGCAAGAACGATGACTGGATCGACGAGATTCTCGCCAACCTCGACCTGACCGCCAAGGCGGACGTGAACATGCGCCGCCTCTCGGGCGGCATGAAGCGCCGCGTGCTGGTCGCCCAGGCGCTGGTGCACAAGCCGCCGGTGATCGTCCTCGACGAGCCGACCGCGGGCGTCAACGTCGAACTGCGCCAGGGGTTGTGGAGCTTCGTCCGGCGGCTGAACGGCGAGGGCCATACCATCATCCTGACCACGCATTACCTCGAGGAGGCCGAGGCGCTGTGCGGCCGCATCGCGTTGATGAAGCAGGGGCGCATCGTCGCGCTCGATACCACGGCCAACCTGATGGCGGCGTTTCCCGGCGGCACGCTGGCCGACGTCTTCGTCCGGACGATGCGGCAATGATCGGCTTCTGGACGCTGTTCTACAAGGAATTGCTGCGCTTCTGGAAGGTGGCTTTCCAGACGGTCGGTGCGCCGGTGCTGACCGCGCTCCTCTACCTGCTGATCTTCGGCCACGTCCTCGACGATCACGTGCAGGTCCACGGTGTGCGCTACACCGCCTTCCTGGTCCCCGGCCTGGTCATGATGCAGGTGCTGCAGAATGCCTTCGCCAATTCGTCGTCAAGCCTGATCCAGGCCAAGATCACCGGCTCCATCGTCTTCGTGCTGCTGCCGCCGATTTCCTATGGCGCCTTCTTCGCTGCCTACGTGCTGGCTTCGCTGGCGCGCGGGCTGATGGTCGGGGTCGGGGTGCTGGCGGCGACCGTCTGGTTCGCCGAGCTGGAGGTGGTCGCGCCGCTCTGGATAGTCGCCTTTTCGCTGCTGGGCGGGGCTCTTTTCGGTGCGCTCGGCATGATCGCCGGCATCTGGTCGGAGAAGTTCGACCAGTTGGCATCGTTCCAGAACTTCCTGATCATGCCGCTGACCATGCTGTCCGGCGTCTTCTACTCGATTCACAGCCTGCCTGAGTTCTGGCAGGGCGTATCGCATTACAATCCCGTCTTTTACATGATCGACGGCTTCCGCTACGGCTTCTTCGGTGTCTCTGACGTGGCGCCGGAAACCAGCCTGGCGGTGGTCCTCGCCTGCTTCACGGCGGTGTCCCTGCTGACCCTGCGCCTGCTGAAGCAGGGCTGGAAACTGAGAGCCTGAACCACATGATGCACCCCGACCAGATAAAACAGATCATCCGCGCCGGGATGAACTGCGAGCACCTTTCCCTCGACGGCGACGGACACCACTTCGAAGCGGTCGTGGTCAGTGCCGAATTCGCCGGCAAGAATCGCGTGCAGCGCCAGCAGCGCGTCTATCAGACCCTGCAGGGAGAAACTCGACAGCGGCGAACTGCATGCCATTTCCTTCAAGACCCTGACCCCGGAAGAATGGAGCGCCCGCCATGGATAAGCTGCTGATCCGGGGCGGCCGGGCGCTGGCCGGCGAAGTCGCCATTTCCGGGGCCAAGAACGCGGCGCTGCCGATCCTCTGCGCTTCGCTGCTGACGGCGGAGCCGCTCTGCCTGACCAACGTGCCGCATCTCAACGACATCTCGACCATGTTGCGCCTGCTCGGCGACATGGGCGTCGGCGTGACGATGGACGGCGCCGACGGCCTGATGCTCGACGGTGGCGGCGTCAACAACCCGGTCGCCTCTTACGAGATGGTCAAGACGATGCGCGCGTCGATCCTCGTCCTCGGCCCGCTGCTCGCCCGCTGCGGCGAGGCGCGCGTCTCGCTGCCCGGCGGCTGCGCCATCGGCGCGCGGCCGGTCGACCAGCACATCAGGGGCCTGCAGGCGATGGGCGCCGACATCCGCGTCGAGCAGGGCTACGTGCATGCCACGGCCAGCCGGCTGCAAGGCGCACGCATCTGTACCGACATGGTGACCGTGACCGGCACCGAGAACCTGATGATGGCCGCCTGCCTGGCCGAGGGCGAGACGATCATCGAGAACGCCGCGCGCGAGCCGGAAGTGGTCGACCTGGCCAACTGCCTGGTCAGCATGGGCGCCCGCATGTCCGGCGCCGGCACCGACGTCATCCGCATCCAGGGCGTCGACCGGCTGCACGGCGCGACGCACGCGATCATGCCCGACCGCATCGAGACCGGCACCTACCTGTGCGCCGCCGCGGCGACCGGCGGCGACATCCGGCTGACGCGAACCTCGGCGGCCTACCTTGACACCGTCGTCGACAAGCTGATGGATGCGGGTTGCGAGATTACCGTCGAACGCGACGCGATCCGCCTCGTCGCGCCCCGCCGCCTGCAGGCCGTCAGCCTGCGCACCGCCCCGTATCCCGCCTTCCCGACCGACATGCAGGCGCAGTTCATGGCCATCAACTGCGTCGCCGAGGGCGTCGCGACGCATCCGCGAGACCATCTTCGAAAACCGCTTCATGCACGTCAATGAACTGATGCGCCTCGGCGCCAACATCCAGATCGAGGGCAACAACGCCATCGTGCGCGGCGTCGAGCGTCTCGAAGGCGCGACGGTGATGGCCACCGACCTGCGCGCCTCGGCCTCGCTGGTCATCGCCGGCCTGGTCGCCCAGGGCGAAACGCTGATCGACCGCATCTACCACCTCGACCGCGGCTACGAGCGCATCGAGGAGAAACTCGCGCGCCTCGGCGCGGAAGTGAAACGGGTGCATTGATTCGCGATCCGTGGGCGCTGCGAGCGTGTTGTTTTGGCCATGAATTGCCCGTCTTTCTGCGCTCGACCGCAAAATGCCTGAATAAATTACTATCTTTTATTCAATTGCGGCCCCATACTTTGAGGCTCGGGATTTCCAGGCAGTGTTTTGTTCCTGCGCCGTACTACGGTTTGTCAGCTCCTCGGTCTTGATTCTCGTATTTTTTGGGCGCAAGTCCGTCAATCTTTTCCAAGGAAGCTATTCATGGCAACTGGTACCGTCAAGTGGTTCAACGACTCCAAGGGTTTCGGTTTCATCTCCCCGTCCGATGGGGGTGAAGACCTTTTCGCGCATTTCTCGGCAATTCAGGGTAACGGTTTCAAGACCCTGGCCGAGAATCAGAAGGTGACATTCGATATCGTCACCGGCCCGAAGGGCAAGCAAGCCGCCAACATCTGCCCCGCCGACTAAGCAGGCAGGTTCAGGCGCTTGACCAGGCCCGGCAGATGCCGGGCTTTTCTTTTCTCAGTATCAGCACATCGCATTGGCGGTTCTCCGGCCCGTGCAGGAGAGCCGCCGCATGTCCAAGGAAGAAATCATCGAAATGCCGGGCGTCGTCGCCATGGTCCTGCCGGATACCCGGTTTCGTGTCACGCTGGAAAACGGCTTCGAGGTCGTCGCCTACGTTTCGGGCAAGATGCGCAAGCACCGCATCCGGATACTGACCGGGGATCGCGTGACGCTGGAAATGTCGCCCTACGACCTGACCAAGGCGCGCATCAGCTTCCGCCACAAGGACGAGCGCTCGGCCGTCGCCTACGCCGCCCGCAACCAGTAACTACGCCGAGGTCGTCCCGCCGGCAGCCCGGGCTGTCTTGTGCCTCTGCTAGAATGCCGCTTTCGCCATTTCTGCAAGCACCGTCGTGACGACCATCACCATCGCCCTGTCGAAGGGACGCATCTTCGACGAAACCCTGCCGCTGCTGGCGGCCGCAGGGATCGTGCCGGACGAGAACCCGGAAACCTCGCGCAAGCTGATCATCGGCACCAACCGGCCCGATGTGCGCGTCGTCATCGTCCGCGCCACCGACGTGCCGACCTATGTCCAGTACGGCGCCGCCGACCTCGGCGTGGCCGGCAAGGACGTGCTGATCGAGCATGGCGGGCAGGGCCTCTATGCAGCCGCTCGACCTGAAGATCGCCAGGTGCCGGATGATGGTCGCCGTGCCGGAAGGCTTCGACTACCAGAACGCGGTGCGCCAGGGCGCCCGCCTCAAGGTCGCTTCCAAGTACATCAAGACGGCGCGCGAGCATTTCGCCGCCAAGGGCGTCCATGTCGACCTGATCAAGCTCTACGGTTCGATGGAACTGGCGCCGCTGGCCGGCCTGGCCGACGCCATCGTCGACCTGGTGTCGCACCGGCGGCACGCTGAAGGCCAACAAGCTGGTCGCGGTCGAGGAAATCATGCCGATTTCGTCGCGCCTGGTGGTCAACCAGGCCTCGCTCAAGGTCAAGCGCGAAACCCTGCAACCGATCATCGACGCCTTCGCCCAGGCGGTGGAGAAGTAACATGGCTGTCGCGATCAAGCGCCTTGCCACGGTCGACGCCGATTTCACGGCAAAAATGGACGCGCTGCTCGCCTTCGAGGCCGCAGCCGACGACAACATCGAACGCACCGTCGCCGGCATCCTGGCCGACGTCAAGGCGCGCGGCGATGCGGCGGTGGTCGACTACACCAACCGCTTCGACCGCGTGTCGGCTGGCTCGATGGCCGACCTGGAACTGTCGACGGACGAATTGCAGAGCAGCGCTGGACGGCCTGTCGGCCGACCGCCGCACCGCGCTGGAAGCCGCCGCCGGCCGCATCCGCGCCTACCACGAGCGCCAGAAGCTGGAAGGCTGGTCGTACACCGAAGCCGACGGCACGATGCTCGGCCAGATGATCACGCCGCTCGACCGCGTCGGCCTCTACGTGCCGGGTGGCAAGGCGGCGTACCCGTCGTCGGTGCTGATGAACGCGATTCCGGCCAAGGTCGCCGGCGTCAGGGAACTGATCATGGTCGTGCCGACGCCGGGCGGCGAGCAGCAACCAGCTGGTGCTGGCGGCGGCCTGTCTGGCCGGCGTCGACCGCGTGTTCACCATCGGCGGCGCCCAGGCCGTCGGCGCGCTGGCCTACGGCACGCAGACCGTGCCGCAGGTGGACAAGATCGTCGGCCCCGGCAATGCCTACGTCGCCACCGCCAAGCGCCGGGTGTTCGGCATCGTCGGCATCGACATGGTCGCCGGCCCGTCGGAAATCCTGGTCGTCTCGGATGGTTCCGGCAACCCGGACTGGGTCGCGATGGACCTTTTCTCGCAGGCCGAGCACGACGAGCTGGCGCAGTCGATCCTGATCTGTACCGACGCCGCTTTCATCGACCAGGTGCAGGCCAGCATCGACAAGCTGCTGCCGACCATGCCGCGCCGCGCGGTGATCGAAACCTCGCTGACCGATCGCGGCGCCTTCATCCTGGTGCGCGACCTCGAAGAGGCGGTGGCCATCGCCAACCGTGTCGCGCCGGAGCACCTCGAACTGGCGCTGGCCGATCCCGATCCGTGGGTCGAGAAGATCCACCATGCCGGCGCCATCTTCATCGGCCACTACACCTCGGAATCGCTCGGCGACTACTGCGCCGGCCCCAACCACGTGCTGCCGACCTCGGGCAGCGCGCGCTTCTCGTCGCCGCTCGGCGTCTATGACTTCCAGAAGCGCACCAGCCTGATCAAGGTGTCGCGGGCCGGCGCGCAGACGCTGGGCCGCATCGCATCGACGCTGGCGCACGGCGAAGGCCTGCCGGCGCATGCGAAATCGGCCGAGTTCCGGCTGGAAAACTGATCCGGAAACGACGTTGACCGCGATAGACCCAACAATCCAAAGCCGCCCGGACATCCGGGCGCTTTTTTTGGGCTTCTCGTCGGTCGGCCTTTCCGGTTTCGGCGGTGTGCTGCCCTTCGCCCGGCGCATGCTGGTCGAGGAACGGCAGTGGCTGAGCGCCGAGGAGTTCAACACCCAGCTCGGGTTCTGCCAGTTCCTGCCCGGACCGAACGTCGTCAACCTCGCGGTCCTGGTCGGCAAGCGCTACCACGGGGTACCCGGCGCCATCGTGGCGCCGCTCGGACTGCTCGCCGGGCCGCTTGCCATCGTCCTGCTATTGGCGCTCCTCTACGACCGCTACGGCAGCCTGCCGCTCGCGCAGTCGATGCTGCGCGGCATCGCCGCCGCCGGCTGCGGCCTGCTGTTGGCGATGGCCTGGCGGATGGGCATGGCGATCAGGGACAAGCCGATTTTCCTGCCGTTCACGGTGTTGACCGTGGCGGCCGTCGCCTGGCTGCGCTGGCCGCTGCCGGCGGTCATGGTTGCCGGCCTGGCACTGTCCGGCAGTGTCGCCTGGTGGAAGCTGGGGCGGAAATGATCGTTTTCGACCTGTTCGTCGAGTTCGCGCTGCTCTCCTTCATCGCCTTCGGCGGCGCCACGGCGCTGCTGCCGGAAATGCACCGCGTCGTTGTCGACACTCACCACTGGCTCGACGACACCACCTTCACCCACCTCTACGCGATCGCCCAGGCGGCGCCGGGGCCGAACGTGCTGGTCGTCACGCTGATCGGCTGGAAAGTGGCCGGGCTGGCCGGCGCACTCGCCGCCACGCTGGCCATGTGCCTGCCGATGAGCATCGTCATCTACCTGCTGATCGACCGCTGGGAGAGCTTTTCCGGCAAGCGCTGGCAGCAGGCGGTCAGCCTCGGCGTGGCGCCGCTGGCGGTGGGGCTGGTCTTCTCCGGCGCGACGCTGATCGCGCAGGCGGCTGGTCTGGGGTGGGCCGCCTGGTTGCTGGTGGCGGCAACGGTCGTCGCCAACTTGCGGACGAAGCTGCATCCGCTGTGGTTCATTGGCGCGGGTGCGGCGCTGGGCCTGCTCGGCGTGATTTGAGCCAGCCCGTCGCGATGCGTCGTTCATGAAAATTACCCCGTTCCAGGCACTGGCCTGCCCCCTCGACGGCGCTCCCTTGCACAGCAATGGCTCGGCATGGCGCTGCGCCGCCGGTCATGGCTTCGACATCGCCAGCCAGGGCTACACCAACCTGCTGCCGGTGCAGCAGAAGCGCTCGCGCGATCCGGGCGACAGCAAGGAGATGGTCGCCGCCCGGCGACGTTTCCTCAATGCGGGTCATTACCAGGCGATCGCCGCAGCGGTCAGCCGCGCAGTCCTCGAAGACCTGCCCGACGCTGCGATGGTCAGTTGTCTCGATGCCGGGTGCGGCGAGGGCTACTACCTGCGCGAACTGGCGGCGTCATTGCGCGGGAATCGGACGCTTTCCCTGCTCGGGCTGGATATCTCGAAATGGGCGGTCCTGTCGGCCGCCCGGCAGGACAGGCGGCTCAACTGGGTTGTCGGCAGCAACGCCAACCTGCCGGTGCTGCCGGGCACGCTCGATCGCGTCCTGTGCCTGTTCGGCTTTCCCGTCCATGCCGAGTTCGCCCGCGTGCTCAAGCCGGGCGGCCAACTGTTGCAGGTCGATGCCGGGCCGGATCACCTGCGCGAACTGCGCGAAATCATCTACCCGGCCCTGAAGGCAGAACGGGCTGCCGAAGTCCGGACACCGGAAGGCTTCGCCAGGCTGTCCTCCGAAGCCGTCCGCTACCCGCTGGATCTCGCCAACGCCGAACAGATTGCCGATCTCCTCGCCATGACACCGCATCTCTACCGCGCCAGCGCCGAAGGGCGTGCGAAGGCCGCGGCGCTGACGGCGCTGACGCTGACCGTGGACGTGCGCCTGACGCGCTTTGGCCGGGACACCGCGCGCTGATCGTCGGGTCGGGCGCCGTTCAGGCGGTGATCCGGCGCAGCGTGCCGGTCAGGGTCCGGCATTCGGCATCGGTGCCGCCGTGGGGTTGCGAAGCCTCACCTGATTTTGGCCCGCTTTCTGGCGTCAACCGCAACAGGCACCCATTGCCTGTCGAGAGGGGCAGTCGGCCAAGACGGGCCGTTGCAGCACGGGAACGCCGACAAGACGAACGGCAGTTGCCTTGTCCGGAACCAACCACGGGGAACCCATGGCAATTGGACCGCAAATCGGCCATGGCAGCCGTTTGGACGCATCTCTCGCTGCGTTCGCAATGCGATAGGTTGCCGACGGCCGCACTACTGAAGCGAAGCAGCAACTTCCGTCTCAGTTTTGGCGAACCGAATTCGTCGGCCCCGGTTCCTTGCGCTCTTCTCATTCCTCTGGCAGCGGCGCATCATGTCGCACAGGAAGTCTCTTTTTTTTGGCCCGGGAGGTAAAGTGCAGACAGCCGCATTCCTGCAGCAGCAACCGTTGTTCGGCGGGGTGGACAACCAAGCAATGAGCGTGATTATGCCGCTGCTTCACGAAGCGAACTTCGCCAGCGGGGAGTTGATCGTCCGCGAAGGCGACCAGGGTGATTCGCTGTTCGTGATCTGCAGCGGCTCGGTCGAAGTCCTGAAATCCAGCTCCGAAACGGAAACCCCCTTCGGGGAGCGCATCGCCGTACTCAAGGTTGGCGACGTCTTCGGCGAAATGGAACTGATCGACCTGCAGAACCGATCGGCAACAGTCCGTGCGCTGGAACCCGTCTCGACGCTGGCGCTGTCCAACGGCGACCTGTTCCGCATTTACGAGTCCGACCTGCCGACATTTTCGCTGCTGCTCCTGAACCTGGCCAGGGAATTGAGCCGTCGTCTGCGCAACACCGACGATCTGGCAGTGCACTACATGGCGCACGACAGTCACACCGCTCGGCCCTGATTCGGGTGTGTCCGGAGTCTTGTGTAGAGCGGCCGCTGTTAACAGTTGTTCAGTTTGGCCGGTTCGGCCGATTTCCCGCCTGATTTGACGATCTCCTGACCGGCACCTTGGTATTCGAGGAGGCTTCGCAGGGCAGCTCTATCAACGCCGCGCATTCGCCGTCGGTGCCGACGGTGATGCGCAGGGACTGGTCGATCCGGGGCAGCCTGAAGTGGCGGACGATGATGCCGCGATCACGCAGGGCCTGGGCCAGTCTGGCCGCGTCGTGCTGCGGGTCGCGGGCGAAAATGAAGTTGGCGGCCGCGGGCAGGGCGTCGAAGCTGAGGCCGGCGAGTTCGGCCGACAGCGCTTTGCGGGTGGCGATGACGGCGCGCCGACATTGCTCGAAGTGCGCCTGATCCTCCAGGGCGGCGACAGCGCTGACGATGGCGAGGCGGTCGAGCGGATGCGAATTGCGGGCAAAAAGGCATGTTTTTCATCAGGTGCCGATCGTCCCGCCTGGCGAGAAGGGCCTTGGTGACGGGACGGGTGTCGAGGGGCACCATCACCTCCGTTGTTCAGCACGGGACAGCCAGGCACAAAAGATTGCCGCAGCATAGGGTAGCGCCTGCATGCCCAACACGACCTGCAGCCACCCCGCTGGCGCCGAACTCGCCGCCTGTACGCCGATGGCGGCGATACACGCCAGCAAGCCGATCAGCAGGGCGACCTCCTCGCGCACCGAGGCGAAGGTGCTCTGGCCGCTGGCCGGGCCGAGTCTCCCCCGGGCGATCGACTGGCCCCTTGCGGGTCACGTGGAAAACTGCCCGTCGCCCGCTCAGGCCGGCGATGACGCCGCGGGCGACACTGTGCGACAGCCCCATGCCGGCCAGCGCCGCACCGAGCGCTATCGGCCGCTGAACAAGGCACCCGGCGACTGTAAAGGAGTGGCCCGAGCAGCAGCCGCAGCGCAATGAAAACTATCAGTGGCGTCACGAAAAGTGGTGTTGGCAAGCCGAAGATCTGCGGTGCGGTCAGCACCCCCAGTGTCCAGCCGATGGCCACCACGCTGAAACCCAGATGCAGGGCGTCGCCCAGCCAGGGCAGCCAGCCGGCGACAAAATGGTAGCGCTGCGCCAGCCGCAAGGGGGATCTGCCGAGCAGTGCGCCCCGGTGGCGCCGCAGGATCTGCATCGCCCCCTGCGCCCAGCGTCGGCGCTGGCGCTGATAGGCGGCAAAATCGCTCGGTACCAGGCCGGTGCCCAGCACCTGGTCCACGTAGATCACCCGCAAGCCCTGGCGCAACAGGCGCAGGCCGAGCTCGGTGTCTTCACAGATGCTGCCGGTGTCCCAGCCACCGACGCCGCGCAGGGCCGCCGCGCGGATCAGGGTCATGGTGCCGTGCTGGATCGCGGCATCACGCTCCTGGCGGTGGTGCATGCCGATCCGGAAAAAACCGTCGTACTCCCAGTTCATCATCCGGCTCAGGCGCGTGGCCGCCCAGTCGCGATGGGCTTGCGGCGACTGCACGACGGCCACCTCCGGATCGGCGAAATGGCCGGCGAGCCCGCTCAGCCAGCCAGGATTGACCCGATAATCGGCGTTGACCACGGCCACCCACTGGGCGCGCGGGTCGCTCTGCTCGAGCGCAAAGTTCAAGGCACCGGCCTTGTAGCCCGGCCAGCTTGGCAGATGGAAAAAACGCAGGCGCGGGCCGGACGAGGGCGTCAGGGCGGCCTTCCCCGCCGCCGCGATAGAGGCGTTCACATGCGCTTCTACCGGCTTCCACAGCGTCGGGTCGGCCGTGTTGTTGTCCACGACGAGTACCTCGAAGGCCGGCCAATCCAGCGCCAGCAGGCCGTCGATCGTCGCCATCACCATCGCCGGCGGCTCGTTGCAGCAGGCCAGATGAATGCTGACGAAAGGTGCCGGGGCATCGGCCACCAGCGGGCGCAGTGCCACCTGCTGGCGCAGGCTGCCGGGCCAGAACAGCTCGGCAAATTCGAAGAGCTGGACCAGCAGAATCGCGGCGATCATCGTCAGTGACGGCAGCAGCAAGGCCAGCGGCACGATATCGATGGGGCGCAGGTAGTGTGCGAGCGGCACCGCCGCGAGCAGCACCGCGAAGGAAACCACGGCCTGCAGGCTCAGCGCAAAGGATATCCGCCCGGCCAGCCGCATGGGCGAAAAGACGATCAGCCAGGGCAGCATCGCCAGCAAACCCAGGGCCGAAGAGAGCAGTGCTTTCCCCGGCCAGTAAGGGTCGGACTGCAGCGGACCGGTGAAGGCAAATTTCGCCTGCCGCGCGGCGTCGAGCAACCCCCAGTGGGCGCCGGCCGCCCCCTCGGTGGCGCGCTTCCAGGGCTGATCAACCGCCTCCATCAGGTAATAATCGAGGCCCAGTGGGCCGGCACGTTCGAGAAAGGCGCGCACGAACCGGGCCTGCGCATCCGGCGTGGCTTGCGCCGCCGCCAGGCGGTCGCCGTTGCTCGGCCAGCCGATTTCGCCGATCACCACCGGTTTGTCGGGAAATCTCAGGCGCACCTCGGTGAAGCGCTGCAGCGCGTAATCGACCGCCATCTCGACGGGCACTCCCTCCCAGTAGGGCAGCAGATGCACGGTGATGAAATCCACGTGTTCGGCCAGCGCCGGCTGGCGCAACCACACATGCCAGGGCTCGGCAGTGGACACCGGCACCGCCAGGGCGGCGCGCAGGCGATCCAGATAGCCGTACAGTTCGCCCGGCTCGAGCCCGCCGCGCAACTGGGTTTCATTGCCGGCAATCACCCGCTCGATGCCCGGGTGGCGGGGGACTGCGTCGATGATGGCGGCAATTTCGCGTTCGTTATTCGAGCGCCGGCGGTCGAGCCAGACCCCGGCGCTCAGCCGCAAGCCAGCGTGTGCGGCGAGCGCTGGCAGTGCCGGCAGTTCGCTTGCGCTGTAGGTGCGCAGGCGGGTGGTCAGGCCGGCCAGCCGCTGCAGGTCGTCAGCGAGCGCAGCATCGCTCGGAAATTGCTGGGTCAGCGGGCTTTCCCAGCGCTGGAAGCCGTTGTAGGCCAGCCCGGCGACCCGAGACGGCACATCGGGCGCCATCAGCGGCGGATTGAAGGCCCGCCAGAGCAGCAGGTTGATGATCGCCACGCAGGCGGCAATGAGCAGTGCGCCGGCCCAGCGCACGCTGCGGCCACGCCCGGGGTCGGCGTCGTGCTGCGCCGTGCCGGCCACGGCAGCCGCCTGCATGGGCCGCACCGGCTCGCCGGCAGCGCCCACTTTCTGCGCTACGATGGCGGAATCCTCCCCAACCCCCAAGCCTGGCCTCCGGGTTGCTTCCTGCCGAGATGACCGCGATGCCTTCACGACAACCCCCTGAGCCCTGGCGTCAAGCGACGGCATTCTCGGGCCTCGTGCTGGTCGTGCTGGCGCTGCTCGCCTGGGCCATTGCGCAGGGCCGGCCGGTGCCCTTGCCCGATGCCGCCGACTTGCGCATACCATGCCTGTCCTATGCCCCCTTCCGTCGTGCCGGCCACTCCCCCGTCCGACCCGGGATTGCACATCGCGCCGGCGCAGATTGAGGCCGATCTGCGCCGGCTGCGCGAGTTGACCGGCTGCGTGCGCACTTACGGGGTAGACCACGGACTCGATGCCGTGCCGGCGATCGCCCGGAGCGCTCGGCATGCGGGTGGTGCTGGGCGCCTGGATCGATGGCGATGCGGTGCGCAACACGGCGCAGTTGGAACGGGCGCTGGCGCTCGGCCGCGACTACGCCGACGTGATCGACCTGCTGGTGATCGGCAACGAGGTGCTGCTGCGCGGTGAACAGACCCCCGCAGCGCTGGCCGCGCTGCTCGCGCGGGCCAAACGCGACTCTGCCGTGCCGATCGCCTATGCCGACGTCTGGGCTTTCTGGCTGCGCCATGCCGACGTACTGCGCGAGCACGTCGATGTCGTCGCCGCCCACGTGCTGCCCTACTGGGAGGACACCCCGGTCGCCTTGAACCAGGCGATTGGCCATGTGTCGGCGATCAACGCCCAGCTCAAGGCCGTTTTTGCACCCCTGCCGGTGTTCATTGGCGAAACCGGATGGCCGGCGGCAGGCCGCCAGCGTGGACCGGCGGTGCCCGGACGGCTGGAGCAGACGCGTTTCGTGCGTGAATTGCTCGTCGCCCAAGCCGCCACGCCGCTCGGTTCCCGGGCAGGAGCCTGGCCCGGAATCAACTTGATCGAGGGCTTCGATCAACCGTGGAAACGCCGCCAGGAGGGGGCGATGGGCGGCCACTGGGGGGTGTTCGACGCCGATGGCCGGCAGCGGGTCACCCTGCGCGGCGCGGTCGTTGCCGATCCACTCTGGTGGCAGGTGCCGCTGGCAATGGTCGTCGGGGGTGTCGCCGGGTTGCTCTGGGTGCTGCGCCGTGGCTTTCGAGCGACCGACACAGGCGGCGTTGCGCCGCGCCGCCGCGTCATGGCCGCTGCAGCGACGGGCCTCGCGGGGGCCATTGTGGTCCCGCTCGCGCTGCTGCAGTGGCGGATGCTGGTCGAGGGGAGTCACCGCCCGCTCGACTGGGCGCTTGGCGGCTTCGTCGCCGTGGCCGCCGGTCTGTGTGCGCTCGCCGCAGCCGGCCGGCTCGCCCGGATACTCGTCGGTGGCAGCTCGGCAGGCACCCGCCCGGGTGTGGTCGCCGCACTGCGCAAGGCCAGTGTGCCCGGGACGCAGGGACTGGCGCTCGCCCAGGTGGCCCTGCTCGGCTGCGTCGCGCTGATCGCGCTGGGCCTGGTGTTCGACGCCCGCTATCGCCCGCTTGTCTGGCCCTTGCTCGCGGCGCCGACGGTATTGCTGCTGGTCCTGACCGTGCTGGGTGATCGGGTTGACCGCGGGGCGTGGCTCGAGCGTGCCTTGGCCACCATTGGCGCCGTAGCGGCCGCCGTACTGGTCGGGCAGGAAGGTCTCGCCAATACGCAGGCGCTGGGTCTCGCGCTGATCTGGCTGGGCCTGGCTGCCGCCGTTGGCTGGCCTCAAGGTTTGGCCTCGGCAAGCGGGAGCGATGACCCCGGACGATAGCCCGGCGCGGAGAAAGCCTGCAACATCATCCCGGTCAGCGTGTGCAGCGGGCCGAGCGACTGGCGCGGCGGCTCAAGCCCGGGCTGGAAGCCCTGCTCGATGAAGCGCGCCAGCAGTTCGCCATCGCGAGAAACGACATGAACCGGCACATCCCAGGAGGCGCCCTCGCCAGTGATGTTGGCCGCCGGCTGATGATCGCCGATCAGCAGATAGATGGCCTCGCGCGGCTCCGGCTGGCGAAGATAAGCGCCCAGCCACTGGTAGGTGTAAGCCACCATGCGCACATAGTCGGGAAACATGTTCAGCCAGTTCGGTCGCTCGGCCAGCGCGCGGCTGACGTCGGCCTCGGCGAAGGGCTGCGGGCCGAGCACCCGCGACCACTCCGGCTGAAAGGGCGGCACCGGGCTGAACGGCAGATGGCAGGTGATGGTGGGGAAAAACACGAAGCGCGGTGGGGCATTGGCAGCACGCGGGTAAAGCTGCTCGAAGCGCGCTGCGCTGAACTGATCGGGAATCTCCCAGAACCCCAGGGCGGGGCCCGCATAGCCCATATCGCGACGTGCCAGGAAGACGTCGAAACCGTAGAAGGCTCGTTCCGGCCACTCCCAATCGAGCGCCGGATAGAGGCCGAAGGTCTGGTAGCCATACGCCCGGAACAGGGAATTCAGCGTCGGCCGCTGCGTGGTCAGCAATACGTCATGGCGCATCGGGTCGCTGAGATCGATGCCCGACAGGATACCCAGATGCGTCAGGTCCGACCCGCCGGCAAAAGTCGGCGAACGGAAGAAGGCCGACACCACCTGCCGGCCACTGGCGGCGATATCGGTGGCGAAGCGCTCACGGCTCGGGCGCAGAGCCTGGTTGGCGCGCGCGTCATCGTAAACCACCGCACCGACCGATTCGAGCATGATCACGTAGACATCGCGCCCGCGCAGTGCGGCCAAAGCGCTTCCCGATTCAGCGGCCAGGGCGGCGTCGACCGCCGTCGCGTCAGGCAGCAGGCTGGCCTGGCGCTGCGGCGAGAAGGCAGTCGCCAGCAGTTGTGCCTGCCGCCAGTAGGTCGGAATGACCGGCTTCGAGACCAGCGGCCAGGTCGCGCGCACGCCCGCCAGATTCGCCGTGACCAGCAGCACGGCCGCCGCGCTGACTCCCCAGACCCAGGGGGTCCGCAGGGCAAATGGAACGGCTTCGCGCACCGCCACCGCAATCGCCCAGCGCAGCAGGCAAAACAGGATCCAGAACAGCAGACCGACGGTGGCCACCAGGGCCGCGCTTTGCCACCACGCCAGTTCCTGCGCCGAAACCCAAAGGAAACGCGGAATCTGCGCGCCATCCCAATAAAGGTTGATCGGACGTCCGAACAGGCTATGCACGGTGACATCGGCGTAACGCCCGAGGACCAGCAGCAGGGCGACGAGCGTGAACAGGGTCAGCGCTCGCGGCGAAAGTGTGCCGCGCCAGGCGACGGCGGCGAGCAAGGCGAGCCACAGCCAGACGAATTCGGGTGCCAGGCGGTGATCCGGCAGGACGCCCGGGGTCGGCCACCAGTCGCGGAAGCTGAGCATGCCGTTGAGGAAGATCAGCGCGAGCATGGCGCCGGCGATGCGTCGCCAGGGAGGGCGCTGAACGAGCGCTGCCGGGGGTAGCTCCGGCGCGTTCATTCGGCGCACTCGGACCGCTCGGCGACCCGAGCGGATGCGAGATAGCCCATGCCGAACTGCGTGGGTGCCCACTGCCAGTGCGTCAGACGTGGCGCGATGCGATCCCAGGGCGAGGCCAGTTCGCCGGGGCCGCCGTTGTAGGCACGGTTCTTGAAATAGACCCAGGGGTTGAGCGGCGCCAGCCAGCCCGGAAAATACTTGATTCCGGCAATCGCCACCAGCGCCCCCGGACGTGCCAGGGCGAGCAGCCGGTCGATGGCGGCCGGCGAGCGCAGGATATCGTGGGTGTAGTGAAAGAGCAGCGCGTCGATGGCCTCGGGTAGCGTCAGGGCATGCGCCGCAGTCTCGAACAAGTGAACATTGCGCCAGCCAGCGGCAGCCGACCGGGCAAACGCCTGCGCCAGCATCGCGGGGCTCTGGTCAAAACCGTAGACCCGACCCGTATCGCCTACGGCGGCACGCAACAGCGGCAGGCTGAGCCCGGTGCCACAGGCGACATCGAGGACCGCTTGCCCGGGTTGCAGGTGGAGCGAAGCGACCGCGCGCTCGCGGATCGGCCAGGTCGGCCCGCAGGTGCTGTCATAAGTTGCGGCGCGTCGGCAATACCTGGCGAGCGAACGTGCACGTACGACTTCTTCGGAGAGGGGTTCTTCTGGCACGTTGTTGGAAAGAAGTGGCTGGAACGATCTCCTTGCCGGGTATCGCCTGGCAAAACACTGCGCGGCAATTCATCCCGGCGGAGAACTCCATGATAGCCGGTCAACGCCACGGCTACCGATAATGCTTCTGGCGGGCTGCTTCGGCCAGGCTTTGGCGTCGCTTGGGTCGGGACCCAACCTGCCGAACCCAGGGAAGGCACCCTGTCGCCTATAATTCGGGTCGTTCCGATGACGGGTACGAGGGCTGCCGTGGCGGGTTACCGGCTTTGAAGATACGTTCGGAGAGCGCGCAATACGCTGCGTCGCTGTCGCGCAGAGCCTGGCTGGCGCTGGCTGCGCTGGCGGCTGGCTCGCTGCTGTGGATGGCCGGCGACGTGGTCAGCCCTGCCGCACTCTCGCTGGCGGGATGGCGCACGCATCACGACAGCTTTCTTGAACTGGTGCGGGCTAATCCTCTCGCAGTGGCGCTGCTCGTTTTCCTGTTGCATGCGCTGCTGCCCTGGGCGGCAAAACTGCTGACGCGGTATCTTGAGCCACGCCGGGTGGACGCTGCGCCGCGTACCTTGCTGCTGTTCAACTTCGACTGGGACCGTCTGGGCTTTGCCCGCTGGCAGCAAGCGTTTCCGGCCGACAGCGCCGGCTTCGACCTGTTTACCTTCCCGAGCAACCTTCGCCTTGCCGGTTTTGATTTGCAGAACTTCGTCGACCGGCTGGTGCGCAAGGCCCGCCGCAAACGCTGGCAGGCGGTGACTTCCAATCACGAGCAATTCGGTGCGCTGGCCGCCGCGCTGCTTGCCGAGCGCATGGGCTGGCCGGGGACGCCGGTCAAGGCGGTGCTCGCTTGCCAGCACAAGCTGCACGCCCGGCGGGTGCTGCAGGTTGTGGCGCCGGAGGCGAACACGCATGCCGATTTGTTGCCGGCGCGCTACGGCGAGCCGATACCGGAGGGCATCGCCTACCCGGTATTCATCAAGCCGGTGAAGGCGGCCTTTTCGGTGCTGGCGCGCACGGTGCGCAATCGCGCCGAGCTGACGACGATGACCCGCTTCGGCGCCTGGGAGCTGTGGGTGATCCGCCATCTGGTCGAACCCTTCGAGCGTATCGCCGCCGAGCGTCTGCCGGAAGCCGGCAGCGCGCATCGGCTGATGCTCGAAGCGCCGGCTGCCGGGCAGCAGTACAACCTCGACGGCTACGTCTTCGCAGGCAATTTGCGGGCGCTCGGCTTCGTCGAATCGGTGATGTATCCGGGCACGCAAGCCTTCATGCGTTTCGATTATCCCTGCGCGCTGCCGGAGACCGCGCGCGAGCGGGCGATCGACGTCGCGCGGCGGTTTCTGCATGCGGTCGGTTTCACGCACGGCTTGTTCAACATGGAGTTTTTCCACGACGCTGTGCAGGACCGGTTGACGGTCATCGAGTTCAACCCGCGCATGGCCGCGCAGTTTTCCGATCTCTATCTGCGCGTCGATGGGGTCGATCTCCACCGTGTCGCCCTGGAGCTTGCCCACGGGCGCGACCCGCACCTCTTGCCGCGTGCCGAGCCGAGCGCCGGAGCGGCGGCGAGCTTCGTCTATCGCAGTTTCGACCCGGCCGCGCGGCCGGCGATGCCGGGCCGTCAGCAGCGGCGCGAACTGGCGCAGCAGTTTCCCGATGCGATGCTGTTCCGCTTCGCCAAGACGCCGGCACAGATCGCCCGCGATTTCAAGTGGCTGGGCTCTTACCGCTACGGCATCCTGCATCTGGGCGGGCGTGACGCGCACGATCTGCGTGCCCGCTGTGAGGCGGCGAGCCGCTTGCTCGGCTGGTCGATCCCCTATGCGCTCCCGCCGGCCGAAACAAACTACAATCTGCCGCAGCCCTTGCCCGAGCTTTCGCCAGATAAAACCTGATCATGTATCCCCTGAGTTCTTGCGCTGAATCGCTACGTTGCGCCCGCAGCTTGCCGCATGTCGTGCTGGTGACATCGCTGCTCGGCGCTTGCAGCGCGATTGGCCACAGGAAAGTCGCGATGGACGCTTTGCCGTGACCTCGCCGCGCCTGCTGCAGGTCGCCGAGGACGACGCCGGCGGCGATTCGCGCCGAGCTGCTGGCCGGCCTGATGGCGCCGACGGCGACGATTGCGCCCAAGTACCTCTACGACGCGCTCGGCGCTCGGCTGTTTTCGGCGATCACCGAACTGCCCGAGTACTACCCGACGCGCACCGAGGCGGCGATCTTCGCCGAGCAGCTGGGCAGCATGGCCGCGGCGCTCGGCCCGGTGGCGACGCTGGTCGACCTGGGTGCCGGCAACTGCGAGAAGGCTGCACGCCTGTTTGCGGCGCTGCAGGTGCAGCGCTATGTAGCAGTCGACATCTCGGTCCGCTATCTGAGCGAGTCGCTGAAGCACTTGCAGCAGCAGTATCCGGCGATCGAGATGCTGGGTCTCGGACTCGATTTCTCGCACTCGCTGCAACTGCCGGCCGAGGCCGGCGCGGGGCCGCGCACACTGTTCTACCCTGGTTCCAGCATCGGCAATTTCACGCCCCAGGCTGCGTTGACTTTCCTGCGCCAGGCGCACGCCGAATGTCGCGGCGGCTCGCTGCTGATCGGCGTCGATCTGGTGAAACCGGTCGCCATTCTCGAAGCGGCCTACGACGATCCGCTGGGCGTCACCGCGGCGTTCAACCGCAACTTGCTGCTGCACCTGAACCGGCTGGCCGGCACCGACTTCGACCTGGCCGACTGGCGCCAC
This sequence comes from uncultured beta proteobacterium, assembly GCA_963736845.1. Lineage (GTDB taxonomy): Bacteria > Pseudomonadota > Gammaproteobacteria > Burkholderiales > Rhodocyclaceae > Azonexus. The sequence continues at coordinate 147,529 of CAVTQL010000013.1, read as the reverse complement.
GTCGCCTTCTTCAACGGGCCTGAGTCGCGCATTGAAATGCATCTGGAAGCGTTGCGCGACACGACGGTGCACTGGGCTGGCGGGGAACGGCGCTTCGCTGCGTCCGAGCGCCTGCACAGCGAGAACTCGTATAAATGGCGTCGCGAAGATTTCGCCGCGCTGCTCGAAGCCGCCGGCTTTTCAGCGCTGCGCCACTGGTGCGATGCGCGCGGCTGGTTTGCGGTGTTCGCCGCGCATGCGTGATCCGCTGCGGCGGCGGGCGACGCGCAATATCGCGTCAGGCGGCACAACTGCGAAAGCCGTTGTGCAGGTCGTTGCGCTCGGGCGTGAAGTAGTTGCGGTAGCGAGGATGCGCCATGCGCGGCGCTGTCGCCCGGCTGGCGCCACGCAGCACATGGCGGTCGCCGAACCAGGGCGCCGAATAGTCACGGTAGGGGTGGGCGGCAAAGCCGGGGTAGGGCAGAAAGCGGCTTGCCGTCCATTCCCATACCTGACCCCAGCGGAACTGCGGCCGGGTCAGCGCGGCCATCTCCCACTCCGCTTCGCTGGGCAGGCGGCGGCCAGCCCAGCGGCACCAGGCTTCAGCTTCGTTCAAGGTCAGGTGCGTGGCCGGCGTGTCGAGCGGCAAGTCCTGCCACTGCCCGAAGACACGCCGCTGCCAGCGGTCGCCCTGCCGGCGCAGGTAGCGCGGTGGCGCGGCACCGCCTTGCTCGACGAAGGGCAGGTAGCGTCGCCAACTGACGACCTCGGAATCGATTTCGAACGCGGCTACCGCCACTTCATGTGGCGCGAGTTCGTTGTCGAAGGCAAACCCGTCGCCGCGCCAGCCGAGCGTCCATGGCTGAGCGGCAAATTCGAGCGTGCGTACTTCCGCCAGGGCAGCAGGCGGTGCGAGCAGCGATTCGGGCAACGGGATGTCGAGTGCCTGCGCCATGTAGATGCCGGCTTCGCCGTGCATGTCCTCGTGAAACAGCACCAGCCGGAAGAAATACAGCGACTCGTCGGTTTCCGGTTCAGCGGCGAGCAGCGACAGCGTTTCCGCCAAGCCTGCGGCCAGGTAGGCGCGCGTCGCGGCAAGGTCCGGCAGGTCGAGTTGCCAGCGCGTCGCGTGGGCAACCCGGCCCGAGTCATAGCGCGCGTCGGCCTGCGGCAGGCGCCCGGCGGGACGTTGGTGATCGGGGTTGCAGGCGATCGCCTGTGCGCGTTGGCGGTTGCGGGCGATCCAGTAGTCCTGGAACCAGCCGACGTGCCCGGCTTCCCAGAGCGGCGGATTGATCTGCGGCGAATAGGCCACGGGCAGCGCATCGCCGAGCGCAGCGGCATAGGCGTCGAGCAGCGCCAAGGTGCGCGCCCGGCTGTCGTGCAGCGCGGCGGCGAGAAACTGGCGGCCGCCCCGGCGGGCGGTTTCGGCAAGGGCAGTATTCATCGGCGGACCAGGAGCGATGACCAAGGCCTTTAGTATGCCGCAACTGGTGATCGTCAGCCCGGCGCTGCGCGACGCCAACAACGGCAACTGGCAGACGGCCCGCCGCTGGCAGCGGCACCTTGCCGGCGAGTACCGCGTGCGCATCGCCACGGCCTGGCCGGATGCGCTGGCCGCCGGTGACACGGTGATGATCGCCCTGCACGCCCGTCGCTCGGCGGAGTCGATCGCTGCCTGGAGTGCCGCCCATCCGCGGCGTGGGCTGGCGGTGGTCCTTACCGGGACCGACCTCTATCGTGACATCATCACCGATTCCGGGGCGCAGCGCTCGCTGGTGCAGGCGCAGGTGTTGGTCGTGTTGCAGGAGCGCGCGCCGCAGGCGCTGCCGGAGTCAGTCCGCAGCAAGGCGCGGGTTGTCTTTCAATCGACCACGGCACGGAAGCCGCTGGCCAAGTCGCCGCGTCATTTGCGCGCACTGATGGTCGGTCACCTGCGCGAGGAGAAGTCTCCGCAGACACTGTTCGGCGCGGCCCGCCGGCTGGCCGGACGGCCTGACATCCTCATTGATCACATCGGCGAGGCGCTCGATCCGGCGCTCGGTGACGAAGCGCGCGCGACGATGGCAACAGTGCCGAATTATCGCTGGCTGGGCGGCCTGCCGCACGAGGCGGTGCGCCGGCGAATCCAGCGCGCGCACCTGCTGATCCACGCCAGCCGCATCGAGGGCGGCGCGCATGTGATCATGGAAGCGGCGGCGAGCGGCACGCCGGTCCTGGCCTCGGCCGTCGACGGCAACATCGGCATGCTGGGGGCTGATTACGCCGGCTACTTCCCCTGGAACGACGTCGAGGCGCTGGTGACGCTGCTGCTGCGCTGCCGGGAATCGACCGCGTCGGGCGCCGCTGCGGCTCGGGGTGAGCAACTCCTGCCGCGGCTGGCGGCGCAGTGCCGGGAACGGGCGTTGCTGTTCGCCCCGACGCGCGAGCGCGCCGAGCTATGCCGGCTGGTCGCTGATTTGCGGGGAGGTGACTGAGTGCAGGCGGCGACCACGCCGATCGTCCGCGACATCGTCCTCGTCGGCGGCGGCCACAGCCACGTCGGCGTACTGCGCATGTTTGCCATGAAGCCGTTGTCCGGCGTGCGGCTGACGGTGATCTGCACCGATACCGACACGCCTTACTCGGGCATGCTGCCCGGTTACATCGCCGGCCACTATGATTTCGACGCGGTGCACATCGACCTGCGGCGGCTGGCCGAGTTCGCCGGCGCGCGCTATTTCCGCGACGAGGTGATCGGCATCGATCGCAGTGCTCGCAAGGTGCTCTGCCGCACCCGGCCGCCGCTGCCCTATGACCTGCTGTCAATCAACATCGGCTCGACGCCGCAGCTCTCGCGCGTCACTGGCGCCAGTGAACACGCGCTGCCGGTCAAGCCGATCCGCCGTTTCAACGAACGCTGGCTGGCGTTGCTCGCGCGTGTGCGGGCGCACGCCGGACCGACGACGATCGCCGTGGTCGGTGCCGGTGCCGGCGGCGTCGAGCTGACGCTGGCGATGCAGTACCGGCTGCGCGGCGAACTGGCGGCGCTCGGGCGCGACCCTGACGACGCTGCACTTCCACCTCTTTTCCGCCGCTGCGAACATTCTGCCGACGCACAACGCAGCGGTGCGCGGCGCCTTCGAGCGGGTACTGGCCGAGCGCCGGGTGGCGATCCACCGCGACGCCGAAGTCGTCGAAGTCGCTGCCGGCCGCCTGCAGGCGCGCAATGGCGAGACGCTGGCAGCGGACGAGATCATCTGGGTGACGCAGGCGGGCGGTGCGCCGTGGCTGCGCGACAGCGGGCTGGCACTCGATGGCGAGGGCTTCATTCGCGTGCGCGACACCCTGCAGAGCGAGAGTGATCCGCTGATCTTCGCTGCCGGCGACTGTGCAGCGCTGATCGACCAGCCGCTGGAAAAGGCCGGCGTCTTCGCGGTGCGCATGGGTAAACCGCTGGCCAACAACCTGCGCCGGGCGCTACTGTGCCAGCCCTTGCGCGGCTACCACCCGCAGCGGCGCTGGCTGGCGCTGATCAGCACCGGTGATCGCCACGCGGTCGCCTCGCGCGGCAGATTTTTTGCCCGCGGTGACTGGGTGTGGCGCTGGAAGGACTGGATCGACCGCCGCTTCATGCGCCGCTTTACCGAACTGGCGCCGATGACGGAAAGGGCTGCGCCGCCGGTGGCCGAGACGATTCCACTTGAGGAGGCGGAGCAAACCCAGGCCATCTCGGCGATTGCCATGCGCTGCGGCGGCTGCGGCGCGAAGGTCGGGGCGACGGTGCTGTCGCGGGCGCTGGCCAACATTCACCCGATCGAACGCGCCGACGTGCTGATCGGCCTGCATTCCCCCGACGACGCGGCAGTGCTGCGCGTGCCGCCGGGCAGTGCGCTGGTGCATAGCGTCGATTTCTTCCGCGCCTTCATCGACGATCCCTGGCTGTTTGGCCGCGTCGCCGCCAATCACGCGCTCGGCGACATCTTCGCGATGGGCGGCGCGCCGCAGTCGGCGACCGCCATCGCGACGGTGCCGCCGGGGCTGGAAAGCAAGGTCGAGGACACCGTCTTCCAGATGATGGCCGGTGCCGTCGAAGTGCTCAACGAAGCCGGCTGCGCGCTGGTTGGCGGCCATACCGGCGAGGGCCGCGAGCTGGCGCTGGGTTTCGCGATCAACGGCCTGATCGACGAGGGGCTGCTTGGCGTCCTGCGCAAGGGCGGCATGCAGCCGGGTGACGTCCTGCTCCTGACCAAGCCGATCGGCACCGGCACCTTGTTCGCCGCGCACGCCCGGCTGCAGGCGCGCGGCCGCTGGATCGACGCCGCGCTGGAATCGATGCAGCAGTCGAACCGGCTGGCTGTGCCGTGCCTGATCGCGCACGGCGCGACCGCGTGCACCGACCTCACCGGCTTCGGCCTGCTCGGGCATCTGCTCGAGATGACGCGCCCGTCGGGGGTGGATGCCGAAATCTACCTCTCCGAACTGCCGCTTCTCGAAGGGGCCGCCGAAACCGCGGCGGCGGGAATCCTCAGCTCGCTGCAGTCGGCCAATGTGCGGTTGCGTCGCGCACTGCGCAACCAGCCCGAGGCGCTGCTGCACCCGAACTATCCGCTGCTGTTCGACCCGCAGACTGCCGGCGGTCTGCTCGCCAGCGTGCCGGCGGCACATGCCGCGGGCTGCATTGCCGCGCTGCGTGGGCTGGGCTACACACGAACCGCCAGCATCGGCCGCGTGCTGCCGGCCGGAGGGGCGATGGAACCGATTCATCTGCGCACCTGACAACCGCTACGGCGGGGTGATGCCGCACACCAGGCCGGCACGGTGGCCACCCCGCGGCAACCTGTCATTTCACGGAGACAACCATTCAGGCGAGGATGCTTCGCAGGGCAGCCGTCAGCGCCGCGCATTCGCCGTCGGTGCCGACGGTGATGCGCAGGAACTGGTCGATGCGCGGCAGCTTGAAGTGGCGGACGATGATGCTGCGGTCGCGTAGCGCCTGGGCGAGTTCCGCGGCGTCGTGTTGCGGGTGGCGGGCGAAGATGAAGTTGGCGGCCGAGGGCAGGACGTCGAAGCCGAGGCCGGCGAGTTCGGCCGACAGCGCTTCGCGGGTGGCGATGACGGCGCGCCGGCATTGCTCGAAGTGCGCCTGATCCTCCAGGGCGGCGACGGCGCCGACGATGGCGAGGCGGTCGAGCGGATACGAATTGAAGCTGTTCTTGACCCGCTCCAGCGCCTCGATCAGGTCGCGCTGGCCGACCGCGTAGCCGACGCGCAGGCCGGCCAGCGAGCGCGACTTGGACAGCGTGTGGACGACCAGCAGGTTGTCGTGGCGGTCGACCAGCGGGATGGCGCTGTCGCCGCCGAAATCGACGTAGGCCTCATCGACGACGACCACGACATCCGGGTTGGCGTCGAGGATCTGCTCGATGGCCTCGACCGCGAGCAGGCGGCCGGTCGGCGCGTTCGGGTTGGGGAAAATGATGCCGCCGTTGGGTCGACCGCAGTAGTCGGCCGGCGTCGATGCTGAAGTCCGCGGCGAGCGGCACGGTCGCGTGGTCGACGCCGTACAGCCCGCAATAGACCGGATAGAAGCTGTAGGTGATGTCCGGGAAGAGGATCGGCTGGTCGTGCTTGAGCAGCGCCATGAAGACGTGCGCCAGCACTTCGTCGGAGCCGTTGCCGACGAAGACCTGCGGCGCCGTCACGCCATGCCGGCGGGCGATGGCGGCCTTGAGCAGGTCGGCGTTCGGGTCCGGGTAGAGGCGCAGGCGCGCCGCGTCGTCGCCGAGTTCGGCGCGGATCGCCGCCAGGACCCTGGGCGAGGGCGGGTAGGGGTTCTCGTTGGTGTTGAGCTTGACCAGGTTGGCAAGCCTGGGCTGCTCGCCCGGCACGTAGGGGGTGAGGCCACGGACGACCGGGCTCCAGAAGCGACTCATCGGGTGTTCACCGAAGCGGAAACGTAGGGCGAAATGGTATCATGGCCTCCCGTTAACCAGCCTTTGCAGGCAAGACCATGCGGCAAGCCGAAATCGTTCGCAACACGCTGGAGACGCAGATCGCCGTGCGTCTCGATCTCGACGGCAGCGGCCGGGGCAGGTTCGCCACCGGCGTTGCCTTCCTCGACCACATGCTCGACCAGATCGCCCGGCACGGGCTGATCGACCTCGATGTCGAGGCGAAGGGCGACCTGCACATCGACGCGCACCACACCGTCGAGGACATCGGCATCACGATCGGCCAGGCGCTGGCCAGGGCGTGGGGCGACAAGCAGGGGCTGACCCGCTACGGCCACGCCTACGTGCCGCTCGACGAGGCGCTGTCGCGCGTCGTCATCGACCTCTCCGGCCGCCCGGGGCTGGTGTTCAACGTCGATTTCACGCGGGCGCTGGTCGGCCAGTTCGATGTCGACCTGGTCAACGAGTTCTTCCAGGGGCTGGTCAATCATGCCGGCATGACGCTGCACATCGACAACCTGCGCGGCGTCAATGCGCACCACCAGGCCGAGACGGTGTTCAAGGCCTTCGGCCGCGCGCTGCGCATGGCGGTGACGCCCGATCCGCGCATGGCGGGGGTGATGCCGTCGACCAAGGGCAGCCTGTGAGCATTGCCGTCGTCGACTACGGCATGGGCAACCTGCGCTCGGTGTCGAAGGCGCTCGAACACGTCGCCGGCGGCGAGGAGGTCATCGTCACCGCCGATCCGGCGACCGTCGCCGCCGCCGGGCGGGTCGTTTTTCCCGGCCAGGGCGCGATGCCCGACTGCATGCGCGAACTCGACGCGCGCGGCCTGCGCCCGGCCGTGCTGGCGGCGGCGCGCGACAAGCCTTTCCTCGGCATCTGCATCGGCCTGCAGATGCTGTTCGGCCACAGCGAGGAGGGCGGTGTCGCCGGCCTCGGCGTGTTCGCCGGCGAGGTCAGGCGATTTCCCGCTCAAATGATGGTCGACCGCAACGGCCAGCGCCTCAAGGTGCCGCACATGGGCTGGAACGAGGTCCGCCAGCGGCCGCACCCGCTGTGGGCCGGCATCGCCGACGGCGCCCGTTTCTACTTCGTGCACAGCTATTGCGTGCAGCCGGCCGACGACGCCCTGGTGACGGGCACGGCTGAATACGGCATCCCCTTTACCTGTGCGGTGGCGCGGGATAATATCTTCGCGAGCCAGTTCCACCCCGAGAAAAGCGCTCGCGACGGCCTGCAACTCCTCAAGAATTTCGTCGCCTGGCGTCCCTGACCCGCATCTTTCGAGTTCCTTCCCGCCCCACTTCCATGCTGATTATTCCCGCCATCGATCTCAAGGACGGCCAGTGCGTCCGCCTCAAGCAGGGCCTGATGGATCAGGTCACCGTCTTTTCCGACAGCCCGGCCGCCATGGCCCGCCACTGGGTTGACCAGGGCGCCCGCCGCCTGCACCTGGTCGACCTCAACGGCGCTTTCGCCGGCAAGCCGAAGAACGAATCGGCGATCAAGGCGATCCTGCGCGAGGTCGGCGACGACATTCCGGTCCAGCTCGGCGGCGGCATCCGCGACCTCGATACCATCGAGCGTTGCCTCGACGACGGCCTGACCTTCGTCATCATCGGCACGGCGGCGGTCAAGAACCCCGGCTTCCTGCACGACGCCTGCACCGCCTTTCCCGGCCACATCATCGTCGGCCTCGATGCCAAGGACGGCCGCGTCGCCACCGACGGCTGGTCGAAGCTGACCGGCCACGACGTCGTCGACCTCGGCCGCAAGTTCGAGGACTACGGCGTCGAAGCCATCGTCTACACCGACATCGGCCGCGACGGCATGCTCTCCGGCATCAACGTCGACGCCACCGTGCGCCTGGCGCAGGCGCTGACCATCCCGGTGATCGCCTCGGGCGGCCTGTCGTCGCTGGAGGACATCCGCCGGCTGTGCGCGGTCGAGGGCGAGGGCATCGTCGCGACCATCGCCGGCCGCGCCATCTACGACGGTTCGCTCGACTTCAAGGCAGCGCAGGAAGCAGCCGACGCCGGCGGCGCCTGATGCTGGCCAAGCGCATCATCCCCTGCCTCGACGTCACCGCCGGCCGAGTCGTCAAGGGCACCAACTTCGTCGACCTGCGCGATGCCGGCGATCCGGTCGAGATCGCCCGGCGCTACGACGAGCAGGGCGCCGACGAGGTGACCTTCCTCGACATCACGGCGTCCTCCGACCAGCGCGACATCATCCTGCACATCGTCGAGGCCTGTGCCGAGCAGGTCTTCATCCCGCTGACCGTCGGCGGCGGCGTGCGCAAGGTCGAGGACGTCCGCCGCCTGCTCAACGCCGGCGCCGACAAGGTATCGATCAACACCGCCGCGGTGCAGAACCCCGATCTCGTCGCCGAGGCGTCCGGCAAGGTCGGTTCGCAGTGCATCGTCGTCGCCATCGACGCCAAGCAGACGGCGCCCGGCAAGTGGAACGTGTTCACGCACGGCGGGCGCAACGACACCGGCATCGATGCGGTCGACTGGGCGAAACGGGTCGAAATGCTCGGCGCCGGCGAAATCCTGCTGACCAGCATGGACCGCGACGGCACCCGGAACGGCTTCGACCTGGCGCTGACGCGTGCCGTCTCCGACGCGGTCGGCATTCCGGTCATCGCTTCCGGCGGGGTCGGCAACCTGCAGCACCTCGCCGACGGCGTCAGCGAAGGCCGCGCCGACGCCGTGCTGGCGGCGTCGATCTTCCATTTCGGCGAATACACCGTGCGCGAGGCCAAGGAGTACATGGCGGCGCGCGGCATCGAAGTGCGCCTGTGAGCGATCTCGACCATTCCCTCGGCTGGCTCGACGCCCTCAAGTGGGACGCCGACGGCCTGATCCCGGCGATCGCCCAGGACGGCGACGGGCGCGTCGTGATGTTCGCCTGGATGAACCGCGAGTCGCTGCTGGAGACGGTTCGCACCGGCAACGCGATATACTGGTCACGTTCGCGCCGCCGCTTGTGGCGCAAGGGTGAGGAGTCCGGCCATTTTCAGAAGGTCAAGGCGGTCCGCACCGATTGCGATGGCGACGTGCTGCTGCTGGCGATCGACCAGGTCGGCGGGATCGCCTGTCACACCGGCAGGGCAAGCTGCTTTTTCAACGAACTGCAGGGGGAACGCTGGGTTCCCGCTGATCCGGTACTGAAAGACCCGAAGGATATCTACGCACGATGAGCAAGCAAGACAAAGTCCTGGATCGTCTCTCCGAGACCCTCGCTTCGCGGCGCAATGCCGACCCGGAGACCTCCTACACCGCCCAGTTGTTCGCTGGCGGCCCCGATTCGATCCTCAAGAAGATCGGCGAGGAATGCGCCGAACTGATCATGGCCGGCAAGGAAGGCAAGCGCCTGAAGATCGTCTGGGAATCGACCGACGTCATCTACCATGTGCTGGTGCTGCTCGCCTTCTACGGCCTCTCGGTCGAGGACGTGCTGCAGGAACTGCGCCGCCGCGAGGGCATTTCCGGCATCGACGAGAAGAAGTCGCGGAAGGCTGCCAAGTGAGCGACTGCATCTTCTGCAAGATCGTCAACGGGAAGATTCCGGCGAAGAAGGTTTTCGAGGACGACGACCTGCTCGCCTTCAACGACATCAACCCGGCGCGACCGGTGCACGTGCTGATGATCCCGAAGAAGCACATCACCTCGCTGGCGACGGCAACGCCCGAGGACACCCCGGTGCTCGGGCGCATGCTGGCGATGGCCAACGCGATCGCCACCGCGCAGGGGAGCCCGGACGGCTTCCGCATCATCATCAACACGGGCCGCGTAGGGCATCAGGAAGTGCCGCACCTGCACATCCACATCGTCGGCGGGCCGGACCCGGTCGGCCCAATGCTGAAACGCATCTAGGAGACAATCATGGGCAGTTTTTCCATCTGGCACTGGCTGATCGTACTGGTCATCGTGATGCTTATTTTCGGCACCAAGAAGCTGCGCAATGTCGGGCAGGATCTCGGTGGCGCGGTCAAGGGCTTCAAGGACGGCATGAAGGACGCCAATGCGCCTGAAAATGCCGGCGACAAGCCGGCCGATGCCGCCCCGACCCAGCAGGTCGGCGGCCAGACCATCGATGTGGAAGTGAAGGAAAAGACGAAGTCCTGAGCGGCAGGGCGGGTCAGCGGACGACGCGGACGGTTCCCGCCTGCCTCATGGCGCATTCCTATGTTCGATATCGGCTTTTCCGAACTCATGGTCATCGGCGTGGTTGCCCTGCTCGTCATCGGGCCGGAGAAACTACCGCGCGTCGCGCGCGCGGTCGGGCACCTGCTCGGGCGGGCGCAGCGCTACGTCAATGACGTGAAGTCGGACATCAACCGTGAAATTCAGCTCGACGAGCTGAAGAAGCTGCAGGCGGAAGTCACCGAGTCGGCGCGTTCGCTCGAGGATTCGGTGCGCAAGGAGTACGAAACTGCCCGTTCTGCCATCGAGGTTCCGGCCCAGGCGGCGGTTGCCGAACTGAATGAGGCGGTGCAGCACGTGACGCAGACCACCGTGGCCCCCATCACCGAGGCGCCGACTTCCCTGGCCGAGGCCGTGGTTCCCGTCACCGAGGTCACGGGCAAGCCCGCCGCATGAGCGATCCGCAGGCAGGCGCCGCTCACGAAGAGTCCTTCATCTCGCATCTGGTCGAGTTGCGCGACCGCCTGCTGCGCAGCCTGATCGCCGTCGCCGTGGTGCTCGGCACACTGTGCATCTACCCAGGGCCGGGTGCCATCTACGACATCCTCGCCGCACCGCTGACCGCCGCCCTGCCGGAAGGCACCAAGATGATCGCGATTGGCGTCATCACGCCGTTCATGGTGCCGCTCAAGGTGACGGCCATGGTCGCTTTCGTGCTGGCGCTGCCGTTCATTCTCTATCAGGCTTGGGCCTTCATCGCGCCCGGCCTCTATGCCCACGAGAAGCGGCTCGGCATTCCGCTGATCATTTCCAGCACCTTCCTCTTCATCCTCGGCATCGCGTTCTGCTACTTCTTCGTCTTCGGCCAGGTGTTCAGCTTCATCGCCGGCTTTGCGCCGAAGAGCATCACGCCGGCGCCGGACATCGACGCCTACCTGTCCTTCGTGATGACCATGTTCCTCGCCTTCGGCATCGCCTTCGAAGTGCCGGTGGCGCTGGTTGTCCTGGTAAAGTTCAACGTGGTGACGGTCGAAAAGCTCAAGGAATGGCGCTCCTACTTCATCGTCGGCGCCTTCGTTGTCGCCGCGGTGGTCACGCCGCCGGATGTCGTGTCGCAACTGGCGCTGGCGATCCCGATGTGCCTGCTCTACGAGCTGGGCATCCTGGCCGCGCGGCTGGTCGGGCGGCCGGCGCCCGATGAGGCGGTTGCGGTTGACCCGGAAAAGGCGGCGGAAATGGATGCCGAGATGGATCGCGCCGAGGAAGCGTTCCGCAAGCTGTCCGACAAGTAGTCAGGCGGCTTTCTTCTCGGGGCCGGGCACGGTCGCCAGCGTCAGCAGCGGCGCGCCTTCGGCGAACCACCACAGCGTCCCGGCCGGCATCACCTTCCATTCCTCGTTGTCGGTCAGCGGCAGCGTGGCGATCACCGCGACGCGATCGTCGGGCGTCGTCACCTCGCTGAAATCGACCGAGACGTCCTGATCCTTCAGGTGCGCATCGGCGAACGGCGCCTGGCGGACGATGTAGGCGAGCCTGGTCGAGGCGTGCGCGAACAGCCAGTCGCCGTTCGAGAGCAGGAAGTTGAACTCGCCGTGCCGGGCGACCTCCAGCGTCAGCGCATGCACCGCGGCGAACAGTTCGCCGGCCGCCGGCGCCATGCTCCCGAAGCGCCCGCGCAGCTCCTGCAACAGCCAGCAGAAGGCGCGCTCGCTGTCGGTCAGGCCAACCGGGATGAAGCTGCCATCGAGTTGCGGGGCGAAATCGAGCAGGTTGCCGTTGTGCGCGAAAATCCAGTAGCGCCCCCACAACTCGCGCATGAACGGATGCGTGTTTTCGAGCCCGATCGCCCCCTGTGTCGCCTTGCGGATGTGGGCGACGACGTTCTTCGAGTGGATCGGGTAACGGCGCACCAGTTCGGCGAGCGGCGACGTGCAGGACGGCGCCGGTTCGAGGAAGACGCGCGTGCCGCGGCCCTCGAAGAAGGCGATGCCCCAGCCGTCGGAATGGACGTCGGTGCCGCCGCCGCGTGCCTGGAAGCCGGTAAACGAAAAGCAGATGTCGGTCGGCACGTTGCAGTTCATGCCGAGCAGCTGGCACATCGCCGCGTCTCCTATTCGCGTTCCGGCCGCATCGCCGGCCGCTTGCCGACCTTGACCTGGAGGTTGACGACCGTCTTGTCGCGGCGCAGGCGGAAGGCGACGCGCTCGTCCGGCTTGAGTGCGGCGATCAGGTCGAGCATGACCTGCGGATCCTTGACCGCCTTGCCGCTGACCGTGAGCAGCACGTCGCCCGGGCGCACGCCGGCCGAATCCGCCGGGCTGCCGCGCACGACGCCGGCGATCAGGGCGCCCTCGGTGTCGGGCAGGCCGAACGACTCGGCCAGTTCCGGCGTGATCTCCTGCGCCTCGACGCCGATCCAGCCGCGTGTCACCGAACCGCTCTGGATGATCTGTTCCATGATGCTGCGGGCGCTCGACACCGGGATCGCAAAGCCGATGCCGAGCGAGCCGCCGGTGCGCGAATAGATGGCGGTGTTGATGCCGACCAGGTAGCCGTCGGTGTCGACCAGGGCGCCGCCCGAATTGCCCGGGTTGATCGCCGCATCGGTCTGGATGAAGTTCTCGAAGGTGTTGATGCCGAGGTGCGAGCGGCCGAGCGCCGAGACGATGCCCATGGTCACCGTCTGGCCGACGCCGAACGGGTTGCCGATGGCGAGCACGACGTCGCCGACGCGCAGGCTCTCCATCTGGCCGAAGGTGATCGCCGGCAGCTTGTCGGCCTTGATCTGCAGCACGGCGAGGTCCGACTCCGGGTCGCTGCCGATCACCGTCGCCTTGTGGGTGTGGCCGTCGTTGAGCGAGACCTGGATGTCTTCCGCCGCCTCGATGACATGGAAATTGGTCAGGATGTAGCCTTCGCCGCCGACCAGAACGCCCGAACCGAGACCCAGGTTGCGCTGCGGCGTGGCGTCCGGACGGTCGCCGAAGAAATGGCGGAAGACCGGGTCGTCGAGCAGCGGGTGGCGCTTTTTCTTGATGGCATGCGTCGTGTAGATGTGCACCACGGCCGGCAGCGCGGCGCGTGCCGCGTCGCGGTACGAACCGGCGCTGCGGCGCTCGTCATCGGGGGCGACCGCCGGCGCTTGCTGCAGCGTCACCGCCGGCGGGCGGGAGGGCAGCCATTCCGGCTTCAGCGTGCTGACGACGAACAGGATCGCGAGCGCAACGGTTACCGTTTGTGCAAAAATCAGCCACAACCTGCGCATGAAGGACCGTATCGATGAAGCGTGAAGAATTGGCGGACTATCTCGACGTATTGCTGGAGCCCGCAAGGTTCCGCGATTATTGCCCAAACGGGCTGCAAGTGGAAGGACGCGCCGAGATCCGCCGGGTCGTCGCCGGCGTGACGGCCAGCCAGGCCCTCCTCGATGCGGCGGTGGCGGACGGCGCCGATGCCGTGCTCGTTCACCACGGCTGGTTCTGGAAGGGCGAGGACGGCCGCGTCACCGGCATCCGCCGCGCGCGCCTGAAGACGCTGCTCGGCCACGACATCAACCTCTTCGCCTATCACCTGCCGCTCGACGCCCACCCGGAACTCGGCAACAACGCGCAACTGGCGGAGCGTCTGGGCTGGCTGCCGGAAGGGCGCTTCGGCGAGCAGGACATTGCCTGGCTGGGCGCGCCCGGCGCGCCGACCAGCGCCGGCGCGCTGGCGGCACGGATGGCCACGCTACTCGGCCGGCAGCCGCTGCTGATCGGCGACCCCGAGCGGCCGGTGCGGCGTCTCGGCTGGTGTACCGGCGGCGCGCAGGGCTATTTCGAGGAGGCCATCGCGCGCGGTGTCGATGCGTTCGTCTCCGGTGAAATCTCCGAGCCGACCGTGCATCTGGCGCGCGAGAGCGGCGTCGCCTATCTCGCCTGCGGCCACCACGCCACCGAGCGCTACGGCGTCGCCGCGCTGGCGGCGCACCTCGCCGCCCGCTGCGGCCTCGACTGCCGCTTCATCGATATCGACAACCCGGTCTAGGCGGCCTGCCGGCGCAGGCCGTAGGCGTCCTCGAGGACGAGCAGCAGCAGCACGATCTCCTCGACCACCTCGAGCGGGAAGCCGCCCCGCTGGCCGCCGCGCGTGTCATGGACGAGGCGGTAGAGATGATCGACGCAGCCCTGCGTGCCCCACATCGCCGTCGCCTGCTCCAGCGCGTGCGGGAAGTCTTCCAGCGACTTGAGGCCGCTCAGTGGCGTTCCCAGCGTTTCCCAGGCCGGCACGGCGAGGTTGAAGCGCTTGCCGACGGCAGGCGCCACGCGGGCATACTCGTCAGCCATGCCGCCACGGCGGTAGAGGTCGAGCAGCATCAACCAGGGCCGCGGGTTGTCCGGCGAACCCTCGTCGATGTGCTGGGCCAGCATCTCGGCGGCGCCCTGTACGCGGCCGAAGGACAGCATGATCTCGGCCAGCGCGATGGCGCTTTCATCCTCGTTGAAGCGGACCTCGAGCGCCTTGACGTCACCCGGCAGCCGGGAAAAGCCTTCGTGCGCCGCGTTGACCGCAACCGCCGGTCGCGACGGGCGCCGTGGGTGCCGGCCGCCGCGCCGGCTCGTTGCCCGGCGACCGGACGGCAATGGCGAGCGGCAGTTCGGCCCCGACCGTGGCGCCGCGGCGGCGGCTCAGGAAAAGTGCCAGGCCGGCGGCGACGGTACCGCCGAACAGTGCGGCGAGCAGGATTTCCGGCCAGCTGCTGCCGGTCGCCGGCGGCGGGACTGCCGGCTTCGCCACCGGCGCCATCAGTGCGCCGGCTTCGGCCGCTTGTGCCGCCTGCAGCTTCTTCTGCAGGGCGAGCGATTCGGCGGTCAGCGCCATCGCCTTGTCAAGCGCCTCGATCTGCGCGTTGAGCAACTGGATGGTGGCTTCCAGCTTGAGCATGCGCTCGTCGGTCTCGGCCTTGCTGCCGCTCGGCGGGGCCGGCCTTTCGCCGGCCTTGATCTCGGCCGGCGGGGCGCCGAGGAGGACGCGGTCAGGGCCGGCGGGCTTTGCCTTGGCGGCCGGCTTCGCCGGCCTCGGTTTGGGTTTCGGCGGTGGCGGCGGCGGGGGTGGCGCGGCGGCGGGTTCCTTGGGCGCCTTCGCCTGCTGGGCGGGCAGCAGGTCGCGTTCGGCTGCCACCACGCGCTGGCGCAGGTCGGGAATCATCACCGGCGTCCCCTCGGCGAGTGCCGGGCGGCCGCTCAGGTTCGGGTTGGCGCGCTTGAGCGCGGCCAGCATCCGGCGCTGCTGTGCCAGGTTGTCGGGGATCAGCGCTTCGGCGATGTGCTCCAGCGTCTCGCCCTCGCTCGCCCGCCATTCCTGGATCGCTGCGGCGCGGCTGCGTGTGCCGCCGGCCGCGCCGCCGTTGGCAGCGGCGCCGGCCGGGGCGGCGACTTGTGCTGGTGGCAGGTTGGCGAATACCAGTGGCTCGGACGGCATCAGCACGAAGTCGCGCTGCAGGTCGGTGCCGCAACTGGCGCGCAGGCCGACGACGAAGATCGGCTCGCCGATCGGCTTGCTGCCGGTGATGAACAGCCGGTAGCGGTCGCCCTCCCGGGTCAGCCGGGTCTTCGCGCTGGACACCACGGGCAGGTCGGAGCCATTGAGCGGGGCCAGCGAGAAGCAGGCCCCTTCCAGGGTTTCGCCGGGTTCGACGTTGATCGGAACCTCGGCGCGCAGCGGCTCGCCGACGCGCGAGTGCAGCACGATGTCGCCGAAGCCGATGGCGCCGGCCGGGGCGGACGCGAGCAGGGCGGCGCCCAGTGCCGTCAGGCGGAGTGTTCGCACGTTCAAGATGTTGTGGCCCTTGTTGATCACGGTTATTCCATGGGCAATTCTAGCAGCCGGCTGGCGCCCGGGGGCGTAACTATTGCACACTGGCGGGCAATTTCCATTCCTGCCGAAAGGGTCGCCATGGCTTTCGTCGTTCCGCCGCAGTCCCCCGTCGCCCTGCCGGTCGCCGGCAGTGACGATCTCTTCCCGGTCCGCCGCGTCTATTGCGTCGGCCGCAACTATGCCGACCACGCCCGCGAGATGGGCGCCGCCGACCAGGCCGAGGGGCGTGAGCCGCCGTTCTTCTTCATGAAGCCGGGCGACGCGGTGGTCGGCGGTGCCGGCGAAATCGCCGTCGCCTACCCGCCGGCCACTGCCAACCTGCACCACGAGGTCGAACTCGTCGTCGCGCTCGGCGGCGGCGGCGCCAATGTCGCGGTCGACGCCGCCGGGAGCCTGATTTTCGGCTACGCCGTCGGTCTCGACCTGACCCGCCGCGACCTCCAGGCCAGGGCCAAGGAGAAGGGCCACCCGTGGGACATGGGCAAGGGTTTCGACCAGTCGGCGGTGTGCGGCCCGATCCGGCCGGCCGCCGCTGTCGGCGTTCTTGCGGGCGGGCGCATCCGCCTGGCCGTCAATGGCGAGGTTCGCCAGGACGGCGACCTGGCGGCGATGAGCTGGAAGGTCGCCGACATCATCGCCAATCTGTCGACGCTGGTGCGCCTCGAAGCCGGCGACCTGATCTATACCGGCACGCCGGCCGGGGTCGGCGCGATCGTCCCCGGCGACGTGCTCGCAGCCGCCATCGACGGCGTCGGCACGCTGCGCGCGCGGATCGTCCCGGCGGCCGGCTAGCCCGGGCGCCGGTCGATGACGCGCCGGGCCTTGCCGATCGAACGCTCGATGCCGTCGGTATCGACGATGTCGATGCGCGCCGTGATGCCGATGTAGGACTTGATGTGGCGCTGCAGGTCGTGCGCGACGAACTCCTTTTCGGGCGCGCTGGCGAACTGGAACTCCGGCTTCAGTTCGACGTTGACCTTCATCGCGTCGAGGTGGCCGTCGCGGCTGACCTCGATCAGGTAATGCGGCGACAGCCTGGGCTGCCTGAGGATCAGTTCCTCGATCTGCGACGGGAAGACATTGACGCCGCGGATGATCAGCATGTCGTCCGAGCGGCCGGTGAGCTTGCCGATGCGCCGCATCGCGCCGGCGCGTCGGCGGCAGCAGGCGGGTCAGGTCGCGGGTGCGGTAGCGGATCACCGGCATCGCCTGCTTGGTCAGCGAGGTGAACACCAGTTCGCCGTGGCTGCCTTCGGGCAGCACCTCGCCGGTTGCCGGGTCGATGATCTCGGGGTAGAAGTGATCCTCCCAGATCACCGGGCCGTCCTTGGCCTCGGCATACTCGCAGGCGACGCCCGGGCCGATCACTTCGGACAGGCCGTAGAGGTCGATCGCGTCGATGCCGAAGGCGGCCTCGATCTCGCGGCGCATCGCCTCGGTCCACGGCTCGGCGCCATGCAGGCCGAGGCGCAGGGCGGTGCTGCGCGGGTCGATGCCCTGGCGGCGGAACTCGTCGGCGATGTTGAGCATGTACGAGGGCGTGACCATGATGACGGTCGGCCGGAAATCGCAGATGAGTTGCACCTGCTTCTCGGTCTGCCCGCCCGACATCGGGATCACCGTGCAGCCGAGCTTCTCGGCGCCGTAATGGGCGCCGAGGCCGCCGGTAAACAGCCCGTAGCCGTAGGCGACATGGACGATGTCGCCGCGCCGGCCGCCGGCGGCGTGGATCGACCGCGCCATCAATTCGGCCCACATGTCGATGTCCGCCTGCGTGTAGCCGACGACGGTCGGCTTGCCGGTCGTGCCGCTCGAAGCATGAATGCGTACGACTTCCTCGCGCGGCACCGCGAACATCCCGTAGGGGTAGTTGGCGCGCAGGTCGTGCTTGGTCGTGAACGGGAATTTGGCGAGGTCGTCGAGCGTGTGGAAATCGTCCGGGTGCACGCCGGAGGCGTCGAAAGCCGCCCGGTAGTGCGGCACGTTGCGGTAGACATGGCCGAGCGTCCATTTCAGGCGCTCGCGCTGCACGGCGGCGATCTCGTCGCGACTCGCGCTCTCGATGGCGTGGTAGCCGGTCTTCATTCCGTTTTCCCCCTGAACGGATAATTTTCGGCCGGACGCGGCCGGCGCCGGTTGAGCCAGATCAATTCACGCCGATTTTCCGGGTCAACCGCAGGCGACGGCGGCCGGTGCCTGATGATCGGCAAACTCGATTCCGCACGGCAAAAATGCGCCTTGCCTGTGGTAACATTTCCGGTTAAAGGACGTTTATCACCGGGTGCGGTCGGGGGGTCGTTCGGCTGCTGCTCATCGCTCGCAACAACACAACTAAACGCAAGGAAAGCGCATGAAAATTCACGAATATCAGGGCAAGCAAATCCTGAAGAAATTCGGCGTCTCGGTTCCGCGCGGGATTCACTGCACCTCCGTGGACGACGCGGTCAAGGCAGCCGAAACCCTGGGCGGCAGTGTCTGGGTGGTCAAGGCCCAGATCCATGCCGGTGGCCGCGGCAAGGGCGGCGGCGTCAAGGTGGCGAAGTCGCTCGAGCAAGTGCGCGAGTACGCCAACCAGATCCTCGGCATGCAGCTGATCACCCACCAGACCGGCCCGCAAGGCCAGAAGGTGCGCAACCTGCTGGTCGAGGAAGGTGCTGACATCAGGCACGAATACTACGTTGCCGCGTTGACCGACCGCGCCACGCAGTCGGTCGCGATGATGGCCTCGTCCGAAGGCGGCATGGACATCGAGAAAGTGGCCCACGAGACCCCGGAAAAGATCATCAAGGTCTTCATCAACCCGCTGGTCGGCATGACCGACGAGCAGGCGCTGACCCTGGCCAAGGGCATCGGCGTGCCGGAAGGCTCGGCCGCCCAGGCGTGCGATACCTTCAAGAAGCTCTACACCTGCTACATGGAAACCGACGCCTCGCTGGCCGAGATCAACCCGCTGATTCTCGAAGGCAACGGCAACATCAAGGCGCTCGACGCCAAGTTCAACTTCGACTCCAATTCGCTCTACCGCCAGGAAGAGATCGTCGCCATGCGCGACCTCGACGAAGAGGATCCGGATGAACTCGAAGCCTCCCGCTTCGACCTCACCTACATCTCCCTCGACGGCAACATCGGCTGCCTGGTCAATGGCGCCGGTCTGGCCATGGCGACGATGGACACGATCAAGCTGTTCGGCGCCGAGCCGGCCAACTTCCTCGACGTCGGCGGCGGCGCCACGACCGAGAAGGTCACCGAAGCGTTCAAGATCATGCTCAAGAACCCCAAGGTCAAGGGCATCCTGGTCAATATCTTCGGCGGCATCATGCGCTGCGACACCATTGCCGACGGCGTCGTCGCCGCCGCCAAGGAAACCCATCTGTCCGTGCCGCTGGTCGTGCGCATGAAAGGCACCAACGATCAAATCGGCAAGCAGATCCTCAAGGATTCCGGCCTGCCCATCATTTCTGCCGATTCCATGGCCGAAGCCGCCACCAAGATCGTCGCTGCGGTCAAGTAAGGAGCTATCGAATGTCCATTTTCATCAATAAAGACACCCGCATCATCACCCAGGGCATCACCGGCAAGACCGGCCAGTTCCATACCGAAAAGTGTATCGAATACGCGAACGGCAAGAACTGCTTCGTCGCCGGCGTGAACCCCAAGAAGGCCGGCGAGTCGATTTTCGGCGTGCCCATCTTCGGTTCCGTCAAGGAAGCCGCCCAGCAAACCGGCGCCACCGTTTCCGTCATCTACGTGCCGCCTCCGGGCGCCGCCGCCGCCATCTGGGAAGCCGTCGAAGCCGACCTCGATTTCGTCATCTGCATCACCGAAGGCGTCCCCGTGCGCGACATGCTGATGTTGCGCAACAAGATGAAGGAGAAAGTTGCCGCCGGCGGCAAGGAAACCCTGCTGCTCGGCCCGAACTGCCCCGGCCTGATCACCCCGGATGAAGTCAAGATCGGCATCATGCCGGGCCACATCCACATGAAGGGCCGCATCGGCGTCGTCTCGCGTTCCGGCACGCTGACCTACGAAGCCGTCGGCCAGTTCGACCGAACTCGGTCTCGGCCAGTCCTCGGCGGTCGGCATCGGTGGTGACCCGATCAACGGCCTCAAGCACATCGACGTCATGAAGGCCTTCAACGACGACCCGGATACCGACGCCGTCATCATGATCGGCGAAATCGGCGGTCCCGACGAAGCCGAAGCGGCCGTGTGGTGCAAGGCCAACATGAAGAAGCCGATCGTCGGCTTCATCGCCGGCGTCACCGCGCCGGCCGGCAAGCGCATGGGTCATGCCGGCGCGCTGATCTCCGGCGGTGCCGACACGGCCAACGCCAAGCTCGCCATCATGGAAGAGTGCGGCTTCACCGTGACGCGCGACCCGTCCGAAATGGGCAAGCTGTTGAAGGCATTGCTGTAAAATCCGCGCGTTGCTCAACCGGAAAAGGCGGGCCGCGTGCCCGCCTTTTTCATGACCGGACCCCATGGAACTCGATCTCACTTCCGCCGCTTTCTGGATTGCCGTCGGCCAGATCATCCTGATCGACATCGTGCTGTCCGGCGACAACGCCGTGGTCATCGCGCTCGCCTGCCGCAACCTGTCGCCCGAGCAGCGCCGGGTCGGCATCTTCTGGGGCGTCGCCGGCGCCGTCAGCCTGCGCGTCGTGCTCACCGTGTTCGCCGCGCTGGTCATGAACCTGCCCTGGCTGAAGCTCGTCGGCGGCCTGCTGCTGGTCTGGATCGCCATCAAGCTGATGCTGCCGGAAGACGAGGAGGGGCACGACATCGAGGCCTCGGCTCACCTGTGGGGGGCGGTCAAGACCATCGTCGTCGCCGATTTCGTCATGAGCCTCGACAACGTCATCGGTGTCGCCGGCGCCGCGCAGGGCAGCCTCATCCTGCTGCTCTTCGGGCTGGCCGTCAGCATCCCGCTGATCGTCTGGTCGAGCCAGATCATCCTGCGCTGGATGGAGCGCTGGCCGTGGATCGTGCTGCTCGGCGCCGGCCTGCTCGGCTATGTCTCCGGCCAGATGATCTTCACCGATCCCGGCGTCGTCGGCGTGCTGCCGCCGCTGCCCGAGTGGACGGGCAAGGCGGCCGGGCGCCATCGGTGCGCTGCTCGTCGTCGTCGTCGGCCGCTGGCTGGAACAGCGCATCCTCGCGCGCCAGGACGTCACCATCGTTTAAGGAGCGGGCATGGCGCTGTTTCTCTCGGAAAATGACGTAAAACAGGTGTTGACCGCAACCATGGCGCTGGAGGCGGTCGAATCGGCGCATCGCGACCTCGCGCTCGGCCAGGCGCAGGACACGCCGCGCGCCCGCACCCGGCTGCCGCAGACGGTGCTGCACATCCTGCAGGGCGCGCTGCCGGCGCAGGGCGTGCTCGGCTACAAGGCCTACACCACCAACCGCAGCGGCAACCGCTTTCTCGTGCATGTCTTCGACGCCGCCAGCGGCACCCTGCTCGCCGTCATCGAGGCGGACACCATGGGCATGATCCGCACCGGCGCCGCCAGCGGCGTCGCTGCGCGCTGGCTGGCACGGCCGGGGGCGAAGGTGGCCGGCGTCTTCGGCGCCGGCTGGCAGGCCGAAGGACACGTTCGCGGCATTTGCGCCGCCTGCCCCTGGAACTGGTCAAGGTCTTCGCCCGCAACCGCGAGCGGCTCGCGGATTTCTGCACGCGCATGGCCGCCGCCACCGGCGTCGCCGTGGTCCCCGCTGCCAGCGCCGAGGACACCGTGCGCGGCAGCGACCTGGTCGGCACCGTGACGACCGCCAGCCAGCCGCTATTCGAGGCCGACTGGCTCGAACCGGGAACGCACATCAACGGCGCCGGCTCGAACGCGCTGATCCGCCAGGAGGTTTCCGAGGCGGCGCTGCGGCGCTGCGCGCTGATCGCCGTCGATGCCGTGCCAACGGCGCTGGCCGAGGCCGGCGACCTCCTGCCGCTGCTCGAAAAGGGCAGGCTGCATCCCCGCCAACTGGTGGAACTCGGCGACATCATCGTCGGCCGGCATGCGGGGCGGACCGACGACGACCAGATCACCGCCTTCGAATCGCAGGGCATGGCCATCCAGGATCTCGCGGTGGCCGTCCGCGTCCTCGCCGCTGCGCGTGAATGCGGCCTCGGCAGCGAGCTGCCGCTGCGATGAGCGACCGCGGGTCCGGGCCGGCAGGGCGCCGCCGGTGAAGCGTGCCGACGCCCTGGTCATGGCCGCCCGCAGCGACCCCGGGCTGCTCCGCGCGCGCAACGAGGACGCGGTGTTCGCCGACGCCGCGCGCGGCCTCGCCGTTGTCGCTGACGGCATCGGCGGCTACGTCGGCGGCGAAGTGGCGAGCAGCATGGCGACCGCCCAGCTTGCCGCGCGCATCGGCATGGCCGCGGACGACGCGGGGCCGGCTGCCGCTGCACCCGGCGACCACCTGCTGGCGGCGATCGACGCGGCCAACGCCGGAATCTACTTCGCCGCGCTCGACCGGCCGCAGCTCGCCGGCATGGGCACCACGCTGGTCGTTGCCTGGTTCGACGACAACACGCTGCACGCCGCCCACATCGGCGATTCCCGCCTCTACCGGCTGCGTGGCGACGCCTTCGAGCAACTGACGCGCGATCATTCGCTCTTACAAGAACAGCTCGACAGTGGCATGATTAGCGCCGAGGAGGCGCGTCATTCGCCGAACCGGAACCTGGTCACCCGCGCGCTCGGCGTTGCGCCGGTGGCCGAGCCTGATCTGGGCGAGTTCCCGGTGCAGGCGGGCGATATCTACCTGCTCTGTTCCGACGGCCTGACCGACATGGTCGAGCCCGAGGTGATTGGTCGTGTGCTGCGCGCGCTGGGGGCGAATCCGGAAGCGGCGGCCGACCGGCTGGTGCAGATGGCGAACGGGAACGGCGGTTGTGACAACGTCTCGGTGGTGGTGGTCAGGGTGCAGGGCGATTTCGCGGCGCCGGCGGGCTGGCGGCGCAAGCTGCATGGCCACTTCGCGTAAGGCAGGGAAGGAAAGATGGCAAGACTGATCCTCTCGATGGACGGGCTGGTGCTGAAGGAGATTCCGCTCAACAAGGAGCGCATCACCATCGGCCGCAAGCCGCACAACGACATCCAGATCGACAACCTCGCCGTTTCCGGCGACCACGCGGTGATCGTCACCATTCTCGACGATTCCTTCCTCGAGGATCTCGACAGTACCAACGGCACGCTGGTCAACGGCCAGCGCATCGCCCGGCATGCCCTCAAGAACAACGACGTCATCGAACTCGTCAAGTACAAGCTCAAATACATGACCGACGTGCCGGCCGCCAGTTTCGCCACGGTCGACACCGGCGGCGCGGCGAATTCCGCCTTTTCGCGCTGGCCCGACGCCAAGCGCCCCTTTGCCGATTCGCATGCCGCGCGGCCGCCGGCGTTGCCACCGCAGCAACTGCCACGGGTGAGCGTGCGCCTGCTGACCGGCGCCAGCGCCGGCAAGACGCTCGAACTGGTCAAGGCGCTGACGACGCTCGGCAAGCCCGGTGTCCAGGTCGCGGTCATTGCCCGGCGGCCGGAAGGCGTCTTCGTCACGCATGTCGAGGGGGATTCCTTTCCCGCCGTCAACGGCCGCGCGATCGGCGGCGAAGCACATGCGCTCAAGGACAAGGACGTCGTCGAGATCGCCGGTATCCGCATGGAACTGGCTGTCCGTATGTAGAGGGCGAAGCCGGCCGGCGAGTTGCCGGTCGCGGGAGTGAGCGGGCGGCGGGGCTGGCGTGTAGAATCCAATGGTTTGACGCAAATTTCGCAGATAAACGCAGATTGAAGACAGTGACTTGGCGATGAGCGGTTGCTCACCCGGCGGGTGATTGCCCGGAGCCCGGCAAATGCACCTGATCTGCGACACTCTGCGTTATCAGCGTCTCAACTGTTTTTTCAGGATGACGATGAAACTGAGAATCCTCGGCTGCAGCGGCGGCATCGGCGGCGACCACCTGCGCACAACCGCGCTGCGGGTCGACGACGACATCCTGATCGACGCCGGTACCGGCGTCGCGGCGCTGAGCATCGACGAGCTCGCCGCCATCGACCACGTCTTCATCACCCATGCCCACCTCGATCACATCGCCGCGCTGCCGCTGATGCTCGACACGATCGCCGACCGGCGCACGTCGCCGCTCGTCGTGCATGGCACGGCGGAAGTCCTCGAAGTGCTGCGCCGGCACATCTTCAACTGGGCGATCTGGCCCGATTTCGCCGCCATCCCGAGCGCCGACAGCCCGTTCATGCGTTACGAGCCGCTCGTCCCTGGCGCGGCGGTTGACCTCGGCGGGCGCCGGTTGACGGCGTTGCCGGTCAACCACACGGTGCCGGCGGTCGGCTACTGGCTCGATTCCGGCGCCGGCAGTCTCGTCTTTTCCGGCGACACGACCATCTGCGACGCGTTCTGGGACGCGGTCAACGCGATCGGCAACCTGCGCCACCTGATCATCGAATGTGCCTTCCCCGACCGCGAGGAGAGCCTGGCGGTGATCTCGCGCCACCTCTGCCCGGGCATGCTGGCATCGGAATTGCTCAAGCTGCGGCGCGCCTGCGCAATCCACATCACGCACCTCAAGCCGCTCCAGATGGAACTGACCATGGCCGAGATCGACGCCCGCCTCGGCGAGTTCGCCCCGCGCATGCTGGAGAACGACCAGGTCATCGAGTTCTGAGCCGCAGGGTGCGCGCATTGGCCGCAACAGACAGGGGAATCCGTGGGAACGCTTGACGACATCTTCCGCCGCCTCGAACACCTCGACGACATCGGCGCCTCGCTGTCCAGCGAGCGCGACCTCGGCCGCCTGCTCGAAAAGATCGTCCTCGCCGCCAGGGCCATCACCCATGCCGACGGTGGCACGCTCTACCTGGTCAGCGACGACCGCCGCTTCCTGCGCTTCGAGATCGTCCGCACCGATTCGCTGAAGATCGCCTTCGGCGGCACCAGCGGCAACCCGGTGTCCGGCATCTTTCCCGACCTGCCGCTCTACCGTGAAGACGGCCAGCCCAACCACGCGATGATCGCCGCCCACGCTGCGGTCACCGGCAAGACGGTCAACATCGCCGACGCCTACGTCGCCAAGGGATTCGATTTCTCCGGCACGCGCAAGTTCGACGAGCGCACCGGCTACCGTTCAAAATCCTTCCTGACGGTGCCGATGCGCGACCACGAAGGCGAGGTCATCGGCGTGCTGCAACTGATCAACGCGACGATGCCGCCGCACAACGTCGTCGTGCCGTTTTCCGAGGCCGACCAGCGCCTCGCCGAATCGCTCGCCTCGCAGGCCGCCATCGCCCTCAACAACCGGCAACTGGTGCGCCAGATGGAGCAGCTTTTCGAATCCTTCATCCAGCTCATCAACCTCGCCATCGACGAAAAGTCGCCCTACACCGGCGAGCACTGCCAGCGCGTGCCGGAGCTGACCATGATGCTCGCCGAGGCCGCGCACGCAGCGAGCGAAGGCCCGCTCGCCGGCTTTCACGCTCACCGACAAGGACCGCTACGAGCTGCGCATCGCCGCGCTGCTGCACGACTGCGGCAAGGTGACGACGCCGGTGCACATCGTCAACAAGGCGACCAAGCTGCAAACCATTTTCGACCGTATCGAGCTCATCGACACACGTTTCGAGTTGTTGCGGCGCGATGCCGAAATACGCATGCTGCGGCAGATCGTCGCCGGCGTTCCGAGCGAGAGGGCCGAAGCCGAGTTCCGCGAATTTGTCGCCAACCTGGAGGTTGACCGCAACTTCCTGCACCAGGCCAACGTCGGCAGCGAGCGCATGAGCGACGACGACATCGGCCGGGTCCGGTCCATCGCCACCGGCTACCGCTGGCAGGAGGCGTCCGGCGTCGAGGTTGACTTCCTCTCCGCCGACGAACTCGAGAACCTCACCATCCGCGCCGGCACGCTGACGCAGAGCGAGCGCGCGACGATCAACTACCACGTCAGCGCCACTATTCGCATGCTCGAACAACTGCCGTGGCCCAAGCACCTGAAGAACGTCCCCGAATACGCCGGCGGCCACCACGAGCGCATGGACGGCAAGGGCTACCCGCGCGGCCTGACGCGCGAGCAGATGAGCTGGCAGGCCCGGATCATGGGCATCGCCGACATCTTCGAGGCGCTCACCTCCGGCGACCGCCCCTACAAGGGCGCCATGACCCTGTCGCAGGCGCTCGCCATCCTCGAGAAGTTCCGCGACAACGGCCACATCGACCCGGACCTCTACGAGGTCTTCGTCAACAGCGAGATCCACCGCAAGTACGCCAACAGCTTCCTGGCGCCGCACCAGGTGGATTGCTGACCAAACTCGGTATCCGGACGTGACGATTTTCGGCAGTTACCTGGTGTCGGTAGCGCGATACGTCCTTCGCCCATGCCCGCGATGCACGAATTCAACCGAATGGCCGCCTGCCGCGGCAATTACGGCCGCGGGAGGCGCTCTGCGATCGATCTGGCACGGTTTGTGATACTGTAAGTCCAGCGGCATTTCCGCTTTTTCTCAAAAGGAGATCCAAATGAAGCGTGTTCAAAAAGGTTTCACCCTCATCGAACTGATGATCGTCGTGGCGATCATCGGCATTCTGGCGGCCATCGCGTTGCCGGCTTATCAGGACTACACCCGCAAGGCGAAGGTGGCGGAGGGTTACTCGATGCTTGACGGCATCAAGGCGGACGCTGGCGATTTGGTACAGCGAACGGGAGACTTCGCCACTTTTCGGTCGGCACTCTCGGCTTCACCTCAACGAAGTATGTTGCGGCCGTTCGATGTGACTGGTGGCGGCCTGCACAGGTGCTAGATTGTATCATCAGTGCTTCACTCCGAGGCGTCGACGGTCTGTTAACCGGTTAGGTGTCTGTTTGATCACTACAACGGGTAACGATTGGAACTGTGGCAAAACCGCTAGCACCTGAGTGCGAAATATGTGCCGAATTCTTGTACTGGCGCCTGCCCGCACCTGCACCATAATTGTGGCAACTGCAAAGCCATACGGGCTTTCCTGGCGCTGCTTCTGGCAGCGCCTTTTTTCGTTTACGAGCATACGCCGCCACTTGCCAATTTCTATACCGAGTGGGCGGCGGCGGCGCTTGCCTGCGTCTATTGCGCGCTGGGGCTCGTCCTAGTCCGTGCGACTAGCCTGGAGAAGTTCCCTCGGGTAGCGCTGCCGCCTTTGCTATTGGCGTTGATGATCCTGTTTCAGATAGCTGCGGGCATGGTCATCTATCTTGGCTTGGCAATGGTGGCGACTTTGGCGCTGCTGCTTGCCACCTTGACCATCTGGGTGGTGGCAAACCACCGCCTTGCCAGTCCCGGAGATCCGCTTGTCGATCTGCTGGCCACGACGCTGGTCATCACCGGCGTTCTCTGCGTCCTAATTTCCCTGATCCAGTTGCTCAGGCTCGAGACGCCGTTCAACGCCTTCATTTCCTGGGCTGACGACTATTACCATGCCAATATTGGTCAGCGGAACCATTATGGTTCGCTGATGGCGTTGGCGCTTGCCGCGACGATCTATCGGATCACCCGTAGCCCTCGCTGGTTCCTCGTCCTGGCCTTGCCTGCCCTGGCATTCGGATTGAGTTTGAGCAGTTCCCGTTCGGTCTGGCTTTACCTTTTGGTCATTGCCGCCGCGTCGTTCCGCCTGCCGGCGGAACTGCGAAGCGCCAAGCGGCTGATTGTCACCAGCCTTGCGGCCATCGCGGTGTTGGTGGTCGCTTTTGACCGCCTGATTCGCGTATTTGTACCCTCTTTCGTCGATGCGCTAGGGCGGATGGGCGCGTTAACCGGGGGCGGCAATATCCGTCTCGAGATGTGGCGAGATGCGCTCGCCGGCATCGTCCAGCAGCCATTGTTCGGGGTCGGTTTTCAAGGGGGCAGTTACTGGCACTTCGTGGCCCAGAGCCTGGAGAATAACCCGGTCTCTTCACCCAAATTCGATCTTTTGTACCTGGAGAATTATCACAATCTCATCCTGCACCTCGGCGTGGAATTTCGCCTCCCCGGGTTGTTGATTGGTGCCGCATTGGCCGTTTATACTCTGCTGGTCTTCTGGCGCGTGCGTACGCTTGCCGACTGGCTTCTCGCAAGCCTCCTGGGGGTGATGTTCATTCACTCGATGCTTGAGTACCCCCTGCATCACATGAACTATCTGCTCATTTTTTCGGTAGTCTTGGGCCTGACCGAGTGGCGCTACATCGAAGTAAAGTTTCGCGATTCGTTACGTCAAGTCAGCGCCGCGGTCGTTTTGTTTCTTGGCGGATTCCTCCTCTACTCTCTTTTCACTGCCTATCGGGCGATCGAGGCGGTCGAGATCGCCAGAATGCAGGGGCGCCTGCAATTGACTGCGCAGGTTCGAAGTTTGCTGAAAGACGCTGCGAAAGGCGATTTTCTTTCCCCCTACGTGGATGCGACTATCTGTCAGGTTGATCCCGAGGATTTTGACGTCAAGGTGCATGACTCGGTCTTGGCAGCGTCGGAGCGAACGATGCGCTTCCGTACGTCGCTCAAAACTGTCGAGGCGCATATCGGAAAAAGCTTGAGGCTTTTCTTTCGGCCGCCCTGAACAAGCGCAGGCCCTCAGGCTGCAGGCACAGAGAGCCTATCGTTCATTCCCCGAGAAATCGGAGGGGCTGTCGGGAGGTGAGTAGCACTTGCTTTCTCCCACGCCCCCTCCTGCGCTAGCCAGTTCTTCTTGAAGCAGATGCGCATACGATGGCGTTTGGTCGGTTCCGGTTCGCGATGCCGCGTAGCCAAACGCCGGGCTTGGCGCGGAAGGGACGTGCCGGGCTGCCGGCAAAGATGGCATAGCGGCGCTCGGCCTTGCTGGCGATGGCGGGGCGCAGGTCAATGGTTTCCTGCGGCTGG
Organism: uncultured beta proteobacterium; assembly: GCA_963736845.1. GTDB lineage: Bacteria > Pseudomonadota > Gammaproteobacteria > Burkholderiales > Rhodocyclaceae > Azonexus. The sequence goes on along the minus strand of CAVTQL010000013.1, from coordinate 118,732 downwards.
CGGGTGAGGCCGAAGATGTCGCTGAACTGGCCGCAGATCAGTTCGATGTCGATTTCGCCGATCGGCGTCTTGCAGCCATTGCTTTCGATGCTGCCACGGTCGGCCGCGATTTCGCTCAGGGATTCGCCGTAGGGCACCTGCCAGGTGGTGCGGCGGAAATCGGTGGTGAAGACGAGTTGCAGTTTTGGGGCTCGTCCTTCCTCCCGTAGTGGTCTTCGAAGCGGACGATATCATCCTCTCCGAGGTAGGCGCCGGACTGGACTTCGATCAGTTCGAGGTCGATCCGCCCGGGGTTTTCCAGGCGGTGCTTGACGCCCAGCGGGATATAGACGGATTCGTTCTCCGAGAGGACGAGTTGTTCCTCGCCGCGCTGGATTTTCGCTGTTCCGCGCACGACGACCCAGTGTTCGGCCCGGTGGTGGTGCATCTGCAGCGACAGGCTGGCACCGGCGCGGACGCGGATGCGCTTGACCTGGTAGCGCTCACCCTGGCCGATGCCTTCGTAAGTGCCCCACGGGCGATGAACCGTGGTGTGGAAGGCGGTTTCGCTCCTGCCCCGCGCCTTGAGCTGCGCCACGACCTTCTTCAGTTGCGCTTCGGTCGGCTTCTGGGCGACCAGCACCGCGTCGGGCGTCGCCACGACCACCGCGTTGTTGATGCCGATGGTGGTCAGCAGCAGGTCTTCGGAGTAGAGGAGAGAATTTGTGGTGTCGCAGGCGAACACATCACCGTGGATGGCGTTGCCGGATTCATCGCCAGGGATCATGGTGGCGAGCGCTTCCCAACTGCCCAGGTCGTTCCAGTCGCTGCGCAACGGAACGACGATGCCGCGGTCGGTGTGCTCCATCACGGCGTAGTCGATGGAGTCGGAAGGTGAACCCGCGAACGCTTCGCTGTCCAGTCGCACGAAATCCATGTCCTGCCGTGCGCCTTCGACGGCCAACTGTGCGGCGGCGAAAATGGCGGGGGCATGGCGGGCCAATTCTTCGAGGAAGATGTCGGCCCGGAAGAGGAACATGCCGCTGTTCCACAGGAAGTTCCCCGAGGCGACGAATTCCTTTGCGGTTGCCGGGTCAGGTTTTTCCTTGAAGCTGCGGATCGTGAACCCGGGCGCGGCTTCCGGGCCGAGTTCGATGTAGCCGAAGCCGGTTTCCGGGCGGCTTGGTGGCACGCCGAAGGTCACCAGGCGGCCCGAGCAGGCATGCGGAACGGCGCTCAGGACGGTTTCCTCGAAGGCATCCTCATCGACGATCAGGTGGTCGCTGGGCAGGACGAGGAGCAGCGCATCCTTCGCCCGCTTCATTGCACGGAACGCTGCCGCCGCAATCGCCGGGGCGGTGTTGCGGCCCACCGGCTCGAGGATGATCTCGCCGGAAAGCTGCGTGGCCCGCAACTGCTCCGCCACCAGGAAGCGATGGTCCTCGGCGGTGACGACGATCGGTTGTCCGCTGCCGGCGACGTGGGCGGATCTGCTCAGGGTTGCCTGAAACAGGGTGCGGTCGCCAATCAGCGGGATGAACTGCTTCGGCTGGCTCTCGCGAGAGAGGGGCCAAAGGCGGGTGCCGGAACCGCCGCAGAGGATGACGGGGATGATGGGTACGCTTGTGCGGTTCAATGTTGCCATTTCATTTGCGGTCGGTGGTGATGCGGTTTTCTGACGTCAGGCGCGAGATTTCGAGCTCACTGATAGTAGCTTCGCACGTAGGTTCAGCAATTCACCGCCGTAGATTCCGCCGTGCCACGGGTCTGCATGCGACCGCCGAAGAGGTTGATGCCTGGCTGGCAAGTTGGGGCGCAGACCACGAGCTACCCGTTCCGATATGCCATAAGTAAGGTTTGCTTCTGGCGCAGTCCGTGACTTGCAACGGCTGCGCGAGTTCCCTCGCGGTACGCCACCAGAAAGAAGTGGGGTTCTGATGGCCAAGCGACACCGGGCAATCTCCCTTTGTCCGGTCAGGTTCTCCCCGATCCATTCTTTCAGCTTTACGATGTCCACACCGAAGGTGGCCATGCTCACCCTTTCCTTGGGTTGTCATGGAGGGCCTCCAAGGCTCGCTCCAGAACAATACGGTCTGCCATGTCCTTGTCGCGCATTGTCTGCTTGGTGCGAAGGAGTCCTTCAAGATTGATGGTGCGAACCGGTATCCCGTCCAGATCGAGCATTTCAGCGAATTGCTTCAGCGTTTCGTAGGTTTCTCCAGCAGCGTTGAGCATGATGTTTACGACAAATGCATCCGCGACACGAATGTTCTCACCCTCTTCGAACCATGCGGGATCAATGTCCTTCGCCGCTTGGTCTGGCAGCACCATCAACGCTTGCCTGATTTTGTCTCCGGCATCGCGTGTGGCGGGTACCAGCACATCGATGTCCGTGGTGGCGCGATGGTAGCCGTGTGCGAACAGGGCATAACCGCCAATCAGCAGATAGTTGACATGGTTCTCGTTCAGTGAGTTGATCAGAACCTTCAGGTCTGTCAGCGAAGCGGGGCGGCTGTATTCCTGCATCAGGAGCGTTCCCGGGCGATTTGCGAGATGCCTTGAATCAGGCAGGCCTGCTGATGCTGATTGGCCTCTTCATGCGACTTGAAGCGGAAGAGGCCCTTGGGAATGAAGGTTGAGTGGCCGGTTGGCAGGCGATGGATTTCGTCGTTGAAACGAGCGCCTTCGAGCAATAGGGCGGCGGAAGCCGAGAAGGTGATCGGGTGTTCTTTCCGGTGACCAATGGTGCGCATGGTTGCTAAGTGTCTTTGGTGGTTATCGGTGTCGTAAGGCTGAAAGTCGTTCAAGGATGCCGCGACCAGATCGAGGGTTTTGAGTGCCTTGTAACGATTGTCATCGGCAAGCGCTGTCAGATCGTCGTTCATGCTCGACCCCCGGTTTTTTTGCAATTCGGTGAATGGGTGTTTCCTGGTTGCCAGGATGAAGCAGCAGGATGTCGATCTTTTGATCTCCCAGCGCGTTTTGCAAATCGGTTTCCAATGCCAGGGCGTCGCGAAAATCGTTGTCCGGTGCAGTGGGGGCTTCGATCATCAGGTCGATGTCTCCGCCCCTGGCGTTGTCGTTTACGCGGGAGCCAAACAACCACACACGGGCATCGACACCAAAGCGCCGATGGGCAGCCTGGCGAATGATGCTTGCTTGTTCGGATGTCAGGCGCATGATTGGTCGTTGGTCGCAAGAGGTATGGCGTTCATGGTGTCGTCTTCATCACTGACGGTGAGCGAAGTTGCGGTCAACTGCTTGCAGTGGCTGATTTTCGCGGCAATATTGACATTATGCCGCCGATTGCTGCTCAGGCGGCGGACCCGTTTGAAGGAAGTCCGCGCTACCGCCAATCGGTTCCGCCTGCAGGCCGGCGACAAAATCGGCGGGCAGCACCGGTGATCAATATTGCAATTTTACGGAATCTGCTGGTACGGCAAGGATTTGGCGAAGAGAGTGCAATCCATGCCTGCTCTGCGAGCCTAGCCAAGTCCTGATGGGTTGGTCGTCTGCCATCGCCAGGTGTCCAGGCACATGCGGTCGATATCATGTTGCGCGCGCCAGTGGAGAACTTCCCGGGCAAGAGCTGGTTCGGCATAGTACTCGGCCAGATCACCCGCGCGGCGCGCGACGACCTGGTACGGAATGCGCTTGCCCGATGCCTTCTCGAACGCAGTAACCATCTCGAGCACGCTGCTTGGCCGACCGGTGCCGAGATTGACGGTGATCATGCCGCCTTGTTCGTTCAGGACCCGGAGTGCCGCCAGATGTCCGGCCGCAAGGTCTTCGACGTGGATGTAGTCGCGCAGCCCGGTGCCATCGGGGGTGGGGTAGTCGTTGCCGAAGACCATCAGCTTTTCGCGCTGGCCGACGGCAACCTGGGCGATGAAGGGCATCAGGTTGTTCGGGATGCCCGAGGGGTCTTCGCCGATCAGTCCTGATTCGTGCGCGCCGACGGGGTTGAAGTAGCGGAGCAGGGCAATCCGCCATTCGGGCTGCGTGCGATGAAGTTCGCGCAGGATGTCCTCGACCATCAGCTTGGTGCGGCCATAGACGTTGATCGGCGCCAGCGGCGTGTCCTCGCGGTACTGCGCATAGCCCGGATTGCCATACACGGTGGCGGAAGACGAGAAAACAAGGGTGCGGATGCCTGCCCTGGCCATCTCTTCGAAAAGGACGATGCTGCCGGTGACGTTGTTGTCGAAGTACTTGAACGGCTCCGCTTCCGATTCACCCACGGCCTTCAGGCCGGCGAAGTGCATGACCGCGTCGATCGGGTAATGGCGGAATATCTCCTGAAGAACCGTCCGGTCGCGGATGTCGCCCTCGACAAATGCTGGCCGCTTGCCGGTGATGGCCTCGATGCGATCGATGACCTTGCGCTTGCTGTTGCAGAGATTGTCGATGATCACCACGCTTGCGCCTGCGTCGAGCAGTTGTACGATCGTATGCGACCCGATGTAGCCGGTGCCGCCGGTGACGAGGATGGTTCCGGGGTTGAGATTCGTGTTCATAGGCTGACCAGATGGATGATTAGGTGACGGCTGGTGGGCGGTAGATGCCCTTTGCCCAGGGCTACAACCAGTTCTTGAGGAGAAGCCCGGGTACGCGCTCGAATTCGGGGAGGTTGTTGGTGACCAGGGTCATCCCCTGGCTGCGTGCATGGGCCGCAATGTGCAGGTGATTGATGCCGATTGGTTGTCCAGCCCGCTCCAGCGTGGCGCGGATTTCCCGGGCCTTCGGTGGGCGTTGCTTCATCTCATAGATGACAATGTTGGTGTTAGAGGTGGGGTAGCGGTCAGGTTCGGTTGCTTGTGAAGTTCTGGACTGCGTCGGTGTTCCGCCCCAGAGAAGTGTGCAGGCGCAGCAGTTCGTTTCCGTGCTCGCCGCTGATGGTTTCGAACATCTGCGCGATTTGTTCGGGCAAGTAGTCATGCACGATTCGATTGCGTGTATTGCGCATGACCAGCCATAGTTCGGCATCCCTGACGAGGCCGATTTTCTCCATCCGGTTCAACAGGGAACGGGTGGTGTCAGATTGCTCGGCGAACTCGACAAGTTCATGGCTGCGGAAATAGCGCAAGGCGCACTCGACCGCACGGACGAAGCGATCCGCCAGCGCATCGTAGGGTTCGAGCGCTTTTGGCGTATAGGCGATTCCAGGGTCGTAAGGGCGGTATTCGCTTAGCGACGCCGCGACAAGGTCGATCGCCCTGAGCGCCTTTTGGCGGTTGTTTTCTGCGAGCGCTGCGTAGTCCTGGTTCATAACTCGATGCCGCAATTGCGAGCGATGCGATGGAGAGGTGTTTCTTCCACGCCGGGGTGCTCCAGCAGGATGTCGATCTTCTGGTCGCCTAGAGCCAGTTGCAGGTCGGTTTCCAGCGCGACCGATTGCCGGAATGCGTTCTCCGGAACTGTCGCGGTGTGCACAAGAAGGTCGATGTCGCCTCCCCGCGCGTTGTCGTCGACCCGCGAACCGAAGAGCCAGACCCGCGCGCTGGTGCCGAAGCGCGCCTTGGCCTTCTGGCGGATGGTCTCGGCTTGTTCGGTCGTGAGGCGCATTTCAGAGGGCTGTGTCGGCTGCAACAACGATAGAGGTAGTACCTGCCGTGGTCGACGTCGCTTGGAAGACTGATTTCATGCGTGTTTTTGTATTGACCTTGCCCGCTACTTCCACGGCGCCTTCTGCGCCAGCCAGATGTCGAGCGCTTCCGGCAGTTCGTAGACAAGCAGTTCGTGGCGGCCGGCGATCCAGCCGTGCACGGGGCCGGGCGGGTGGCCTTTGAGGGCTTCGTCGAGCAGGGCCTGGGCGGTGACGTGGTCGTTGATCATGCCGAGTTCGTCCTGCAACTGGGCGAGCGTGGTCAGGTAGCGCGCCAGACGCTGCGACGGCAGCAGCGAGCCGAAGAATTCGACGGCGTAGCGCAGCTTCTTGAAGCAGATGCGCATTTCGTGACGGGCCTCGGCGTCCAGTTCGGCGTGGCGCGTGGCCAGGCGCCGGGCCTGGCGGGCGCGGGCCTGCAGGCGGTCGCGGCCGAACTCGTCGAGCTTCTTCGGGAGAATGTCGTCGAGCGCGAAGAGGGCGGAGGTGAAGTCGACGATCAGGCGAGGACATTCCGGCAGGGCGACCCGGCGCGCCACCTCGGCGCGGGCGGTGGCGGCATGCCTGACGGCCAGTTTCTGCAGGCGGACGGTATCGCGATGCCGCGGGAAGGCGGCGGCGATCGGCGGCAGGGTTTCGCTGATGAAGACATCCCAGTTGCGCGTGTCGCCCAGCGCGCCAGCCAGGTTGCCCCAGGTCTCGCCGTAGGTGGCGACGAAGTCGGCGGGCAGCGCCGGGGCGAAGAGCTTGAGGGCCGAGCGCAGGCGGCGCAGCGCGACACGGGCCTGGTGAACGTATTCGGGATCCTGCGCTGACGAGCAGGCCCTGCTCGTTGCGCTGGAAGTGTTCGAGGCAGTCGAGGGCGATGCTGCGGAAGGCCTCGAGCGGCGTCATCTTCGCGTTGAGCGGTGCTACCTTGGCGCGGAACGGCGCCGGCGGCGTGCCGGAAAACATGGCATAGCCGCGTTCGGCCTTGCTGGCGACCATCGGCCGCAGGGCGAGCGTTTCCTGCAAGGTGCGGGCGAGGGCGAGGATGTCGCCGAGGCGGCCGCGGACCAGTTCGAGTTCGGTTTCGCAGATGGCGGCCTTGCGGCCCTTGCTCTCGACGCTGCCGCGGTCGACGGCCAATTCGATCTCGGATTTGCCGAACGGCACGATCCGGATCGTGCGCTGGAAATCGGTGGTGAATACCGGCACCAGCCGCGCTACCCGGGCTTCCAGCCAGGTGCGCAGCTCGGGGTTGTCGACATGGCTGAAATCGAACACGCCCGGGCTGGCCGGGGCTTCCCATTCGCTGCGCTGCGCCAGCCCGCCGCGGGCGGCCTCGCCCGACTTGACGGTGAGCAGCCACTGCACGCCCTTCTTGCGGAAGCGCAGGGCGATGCGACGCTGCTGCAGTTCGAGATCGGGCGTGTCGTAGTAGGTGTTGAGCAGGTGCTGGCGCTGCGGCTTGATGCCGGCCAGCAGGGGGTGCGCTGCCAGTTGCCGGGTGGCCTGCGGCGTCAACTGGAGCTTGAGCTCGATTTCGGTAGCCATGCGCGGAGCCCGTCGGTCGGATAGAAGGATGCACGATTATAGGCTTTTCGCCGATATTGGTGCGGCTGCGGGGGAAATGGTCGATTTGGTTGTCCGCGTGGACTGTGGAAAATTCCGCACCAGTCGCCCCGAGGGGCCTGGGCAAGGCGCAACTGTCGGCAACGCCCTTCTCCCTCGTGCTGCCGGGGCTCGAGGACGACTACGTCCTCGGCTATTCGGCGGAGATCTGCCGGCCTGTCAGGCGCCGAGCTTCGGGTTGAGCGTGTAGGTTCCGGTCAGGCTGGCTTCGGCGAGGATGTGGCCGTGCATCGCGGCGCGCACCTCGGGTCCGCCGAAGCTGCCGTCGAGCGGCAGCCGGTCGACGTCGAGCGCATACACGGTGAACACGTAACGGTGGATGATTTCGTCGTTCCACGGCGGACACGGGCCGTCGTAGCCGAAGTAGTCGCCGCGCATGTCGTTGTCGCCGGCGAACCAGTCGGTGTAGTTGTTCACCCCCTGGCGCGCGCCCTGCGCCGCCTGCGGGCCGGCCTTGCCGCGCGGCGTGACGTCGTCGCTGAATTCCCCCTCTTTTATCGCGTTGACCGCAACCGGCAGGTCGACCAGCACCCAGTGGAAGAAATCGACGCGCGGCAGCGCCGCGGGGACGCTGCGGCCTTCCTGGTTGACGTCGTCGCCCCGGCTCGGCACGTCGGGGTCGTGGCAGATCACCGCGAACGAGCGCGTGCCGGCTGGGGCTCCGGACCACGCCAGTTGCGGGTTCAGGTTCCGGCCGAGGCAGACGTGATGGTCGGGGTCGGGAATGCAGAAGGCGAATTCGCCGGGAATGCGCTGGCCGTCGGCAAAGCTGGTGCTGGTCAGTTTCATGGGTCGGGTCTCCTCGGTTCAGGCGGCGCGCCGCGTGAAATCACGCAGGCGGAAGCCAAGAATCCATAGTGTAGCGAAATAGACGCTGCCGCCAAGCCCCACCAGGCCACAAAGGCGGCCGACGCGCTCGGCGATGCCAAAGCGCAGCCAGTCGCCGTCGCTGCCGGCGGCGAACCACAGGGCGCCGCCCATCGCCGCCAGCGCCGCCGCCAGCTTGAGCGCGAACGTCGCCCAGCCCGGCTGCGGGTGGTAGATGCCGTCGCGGCGCAGGCCGCGGTAGAGCAGCGCGGCGTTCAGGCAGGCGGCCAGCCCGATCGACAGCGCCAGGCCGGCGTGCTGCAGCCAGCCGATGAAGGCAAGGTTCATGGCCTGGGTGAAGGCGAGCGAGATCAGCGCGATCCTGACCGGCGTGCGGATGTTCTGGCGGGCGTAGAAGCCGGGCGCCAGCACCTTGACCAGGATCAGCCCGATCAGGCCGACGCTGTAGGCGACCAGCGCCTCGCGCGTCGTCGCAGCACGTCGTCGCCGGTGAAGGCGCCGTGGAAGAAGAGCGTGGCGATCAGCGGCACCGCGAGCAGCGCCAGTGCCAGCGCGGCCGGCAGCGCGAGCAGCAGGGTCAGGCGCAGGCCCCAGTCGAGCAGCCTGGCGTACTCGTCATGCGTCGTCGCCGGCATGGTACTTGGCGAGCGACGGCAGCAGGATGGTGCCGAGCGCGACGCCGAGCATGCCGGACGGGAATTCCATCAGGCGGTCGGCGTAGTAGAGCCAGGAGACGCTGCCGGTCGCCAGGAACGAGGCGAAGATGGTGTTGATCAGCAGGCTGATCTGCGACACCGAAACGCCGATCAGCGCCGGCCCCATCAGCGTCAGGATGCGGCGCACGCCGGGGTCGGCCCAGGCCGCGCGCCAGTCCAGCGTCGGGCGCGGCAGCATGGCGATGCGGCGCAGCGCCGGGATCTGGATCGCCAGTTGCAGCACGCCGCCGAGGAAGACCGCCCAGGCCAGCGCCAGTACCGGCGGGTCGAAGTACGGCGTGGCGAAGAGCGCCATGGCGATGAAGGCGAGGTTGAGCAGCACCGGCGTGAAGGCGGGCAGCGCAAAGCGGCTCATGGTGTTGAGGATGCCGCCGGCGAGCGCGACCAGCGACATGAAGAAGATGTAGGGGAAGGTGATGCGGGTCAGCGTCACCGTCAGCTCGAACTTGCCGGCGTCGGCGGCGAAGCCGGGGGCGGAAATCCAGACCAGCACCGGCGCGGCGGCGACGCCGACGCGCTGTCACGGCGAAGAGGACCATGGCCAGGATGCTGGTGACGTGATCGACCAGGCGGAGGGTTTCCACGTCGCCGCGCTTGTTCTTGTATTCGCCGAGGATGGGCACGAAGGCCTGCGAGAAGGCGCCCTCGGCGAACATCCGGCGCAGCAGGTTGGGCAGCTTGAAGGCGACGAAGAAGGCGTCGGTCGCCAGCCCGGCGCCGAACGCGCGGGCGATGACGAAGTCGCGCACGAAGCCGAGGATGCGCGAGAGCAGCGTCATGCCGCTGACCGTGGCGAGGGCGCGAAGCAGATTCATCGGGTGCGACGTTGCCTGAAGGGGCGCGTAAAAGCTATAATTCTACGCTGTGTCGCTGCAGTAGCTCAGTTGGTAGAGCAACTGATTCGTAATCAGTAGGTCGGAGGTTCGACTCCTCTCTGCAGCACCAGAATTCAAGGGCTTGCGTCCAGGCGCAGGCCCTTTTCACGTGTGCGCCGCCGTCCGGCTCAGGCGCCGCTGCTGTCCGCGTGCAGCTTGGCGAAGGCGAACAGTTCCAGGCGGCTGGACAGGCCGAGCTTGGTGCAAATCGCGCCGAGCTGGCTGCGCAGCGTGTTCTCGCTGATGTTGAGGCGCTCGGCGAGAACGCCGCCGCTGGCCGTCGCATCGCGGGCGATCTCGGCAACCGTGTGGCGTTCCCAAGTGGTCAGCGCGGCGATCTTGCTGGGGTCGTCGGCGGCCCACCGCGGCGCCGGCGTGGGGGCGAGATGGATCAGGGTTTGGCCGGTGGCTGGGTGGCCGCACCAGAATTCGCCGGCGGCGACCCTGGCAATCGCTTGGGTCATTGCCTCGGCGCCGGCCTTCTTGCTGAGTGCGCCGCGGGCGCCGGCCAGCACCGCGCAGTCGCGCAGCGCCAACGCACGCCCCGAGGTGAGCACCAGAACCCACGCCGGCGATGCCGAGCACAGGCGGGCGATCGCCTCGATGCCGTTGTCGCCGTCGAGGTCGAGCAGGACGACGTCGGCTCCCGGGCCGGCGAGGATCACCAGGGCGTCGGCGATGCCGGTGGCGGTTGCAGTCAGCGCGATGCGCGCCGCCGTTTCGTGCAGGAGTTTTTCCAGCCCCCAGGCGACGATGGGGAATTCGCTGACGAGGAGAACACGGATCGGCGGCAGAGGCGCTGTTCTTCATGGCTTGATTTGCCTGAAATGGCTGGCGTTGCGTTATCGGTGCCACCATTCTAGCCGCTGGCGGGCGGGGTCTTACTGCGAGAAAATTCACGGTAGGCGACATTTTGATCTGCCGTTCCCGCGTTATCATCCCGATCCGGCCCCGACGGTAACGTCGGGACGCGGCGGCGGGTTCGGGATTTCGTGACACCCTGTGGAGGCGACGATGAGGATCGAGAGCAAGGTTTTTCTGGTGACCGGCGGTGGTTCCGGGCTGGGTGCGGCGACGGCGCGGGCGCTGGTCGCGGCGGGGGCGAAGGTGGTCCTCGCCGACGTCAATCGCGATGCGGGTTTGAGGCTCGCCAACGAACTCGGGAACAACGCCTGTTTCGTCGCCACCGACGTGGCTGACGAGGCGAGTGCGGTCAACGCCGTGCACACCGCGGTTTCCACTTTCGGCGGCCTGCACGGGCTGGTGAACTGCGCCGGCGTGGCGCCGGCCGAGAAGGTGGTCGGCCGCGACGGGCCGCACAAGCTCGACGTCTTCACGCGGACCATCCACATCAACCTGGTCGGCACCTTCAACATGATCCGTCTGGCAGCCGCCGAAATGATGAAGGGCGATGCCGACGCCGGCGGCGAGCGCGGCGTCATCGTGAACACCGCGTCGGTGGCGGCCTTCGAGGGGCAGCTCGGGCAGGCGGCCTACGCCGCCTCCAAGGGCGGCATCGTCGCCCTGACGCTGCCGGTGGCGCGCGAGTTCGCCAGGAGCGGCATCCGCTGCGTCACCATCGCCCCGGGCATCATGGAAACGCCGATGCTGCTCGGCATGTCGGCCGAGGTGCAGGAGTCGCTTGGCAAGATGGTGCCGTTCCCGTCGCGCATGGGGAGGCCGGCGGAGTTCGCCGCGCTGGTGCTGCACATCGCCGAAAACGCCTACCTCAACGGCGAGGTGATCCGCCTCGACGGCGCCATCCGCATGGGTACGAAGTAGGCGGCAGACGGCGGGCCCGGCCGGCCCGCCGGGAACCGGAGTCCTTGTCGTCGGGAGGGTTTGCCATGTCGGATTGATCCAGTTGATCACGCTGTCGCGGGCAGCCCGCCTGATCGGCGTGATCCGCAGCGAGCTGCAGAAGAAGATCCAGCAGGGCGAGCTGCCTTCCTTCGACGGCATGGTCGACATCGACGACCTGCTGCTGGCCTATCCGGGCGCGCAGCTGGAAGACGATATCGAATTCCGGCGGGTCTCGCAGATCAAGGAAAAGGCCTTCGGCAAGCGTATCTACGAGCGGGCGATGCCGGACGTGGATACTCTGGCAGCGCGGGTGACCGAGTTGAGCAAGGAACTGGCGATCAGCCAGAGCCAGGTCAGGCAGTTCAGATCACTGCTCGATCGGCTTGCGCGACAAGCTGAGGAAGTCGGCGAGCATGTGGATGGCAATGCCCAGGGCGCGCTGGACGGGGTGATGGCCTGGCTGGCGAGACGAGGCGAGGGCGACGCAGGAACCGGATTATCCCAACCCGCTGGCGGTGCGCGACAACCTGCTGCGCGTCATGGCAGCGCATGTGACGGTGCTGCCGAGCGGCCACGACTTCTTCATCGATGGCCCGGACACCCTGCTCGAGGGCGCGTTGCGCGCCGGCGTGCCGCTCAACTATGGGTGCAGCGGCGGCAATTGCGGCCTGTGCAAGGCGCAGGCTGGTGACCGGGCAGGTCAAGAAGACGCGCCACCACGACTTACGTGCTGAGCGAGTCGGAGAAGGCTCGGGCTACATCCTGCTGTGCTCCAACACCGCAGTCACCGATGTCGAGATCGAGGCGCGCGGTGGCGGGCGGCGTGCAGGACATTCCGTTCCAGCAGATCGCGGCCAAGGTGAAGTCGGTCGGCCTGCTCAACCCGGACATGGCGCTGCTGCACCTGCAGACGCCGCGCTCCACGCCGCCTGCGCTTCCTCGCCGGGCAGTCGCGTCACGCTGCAGGCTGGGCGACGCCTGAGCGCCGAGCTGCCGATCGCCAGTTGCCCGTGCGACGACCGCAACATCCTGTTCCATGTGCGCCGCATGCCGGGCAACCTGTTTTCCGACTACTGTTCGACCGCCTCAAGGCCAACGAAGTCGGTGGAAATCGAAGGCCCCGCAGGGCGAGTTCATCCTGCAGGAAAAGACTGCACGCGGCCGCTCTATTTCTTCGCCTTCGACACCGGTTTCGCGCCGATCAAGAGCCTGATCGAGCACGCCATGTCGCTGGATGCCGGACGGAGCCGATCACGCTGTACTGGATCGGGTCGGACGACGAGCAGCATCTACCTGCCGAACGTCGCCGCGCGCCTGGGCCGATGCGCTGGACAATTTCCATTACGCGAGCCTGGTCGCCGGTCACGACCTGCAAACCTTCCGACGCCGTACGCGAAGCCGCCCTGCGAAGCCTGCTCGCGGGAATCATCAACGAACACCCCGAAGTCGCCGACGGCGATCTCTACATCGCCGGGCCGGAAGCCGGCGGCCCGGCTGGCCGAGCAATTCTTCCTCGGTCTCGGCCTGCCCAAGACGCGCGTATTCCTGCACTCAGCTCGCGGCCTGTACCGGGGCCGCAGGCCGGGGCAATGCTCACGCTGTCCTGCCACTTCATCGTCGCCACCGAGCCGCCGACGATGCCGGCGAGCGGCGATGAACGAACCCGAGGGCGAGGGTCGAGACGCCGGTCAGATTCCCTGGCCGATGGTGCAGCCCATCGACGTGACGCCGCCGAAGCCCATCAGGATGCCGCCGACGAGATGGTTGCGCAGATCTTCGAACGAGGCGAATCCTTCCCAGCGGAACTGGCGCGAGCTGATGGCATGGATCAGCGAACCGACGGACGACGCCGAGGGCGGTGGCGATGCCGAAGGTCATGCGCAGCGACTTGTCGGTCCACAGCATCAGCAATTCCAGGCTGTAGGCGGTCGGTGCGACGAAGCTCAACGATTCCAGGGTGCGGGAATTGGTTGCGAAATAGGTCATTTCCAGCGTGTCCGGATTTTCCGCAAAGCCGACATGGCCCGTGAGGTACCAGGCAGCGGTGACCAGCAGACCGAGAATCGTGCCGCCGATCCACTGCTCGGCGCTGACGCGGAAGCGCGCATCCTTGAACACGAAGATCAGCATGCCGAGAACCACGATACCCATGGTGACGAGCAGACGCCGTCTTGGCGGGCAGGCCGGTGACAGCCTGCGCCAGCACGTCGGCGAGACTCTGGGTTTCCATGCCGAAGCCGGCGAGATCGATCGCCACCGGGTCGAGATAGGCTCGAACGCCATTGGCCGAACAATCCCTTGAGCGTCATGTAGGCAGAGATGGCGACGAATACCAGGACGACCAGCGAGCGCAGGCTGCCGCCGCCGACCCGCAGCAGGTTCTTGTTGGCGCAGCCGCCGGCGATGGTCATGCCGATGCCGAACAGGGTGCCGCCGAGCAGCAGCGACAGCCAGGGCAGCGACGGGCGCTGGTAGATCGACTTGGTCAAGGTCGACCAGGTCGAAGTAGTAGAGCAGGTTGGTGCCGGCATGGCCACGGCAATGGCCAGCAGCCACATGCGCATGCGGCCCCAGTGCTCCATGTTGACCACGTCGGAAATTGCACCCATGGTGCAGAAATTGGTCTTGGCGGCGACGAAGCCGAGGATCAGCGCCAGACCGAATCCTCCCCAGACTACCCAGGCTGCCAGATCAGCAGTCTCGCTCATATGCGTTCCCCTTTCGCAAAAGAGATCGTGAATCAACGTCCAACCGGAATTGAACTCTGGCAAGTATCCATGGCACCGGGAGCATCAGTCAATGCTGATTTTGTGAAGACGTCCCGGCGCCGGGTTGCCGGCCGGCAACCGTTCCCCGCGCCGTCCGGACGGGGGATGAAATCAACTATACTGCGCATCCCCCCGAAACCAGGGCACTCCGGTGCCTTCCCGTTTGCATGCCGGAATCCTCCTGCTACCACTGCGGCCAGCCGATCCCGGACGACCTGGACCTGCGGGTGACCATCGCCGGCGCGCCGCGCGCGATGTGCTGCCATGGCTGCCAGGCGGTGGCACAGGCGATCATCGACAACGGACTGGCCGACTACTACCGCAGCCGCGGCGCCCTGCCCGAATCGCCGGGCGGGACGGTGCCGGCCATCCTCGACCAGCTCGCGCTGTTCGACCACGCGGATTTCCAGAAAAGCTTCGTCAAGGAACTGGGCGACAACGAGCGCGAGGCGTCGCTGTTGCTCGAGGGCATCACCTGCGCCGCCTGCATCTGGCTCAACGAGCAGCACGTCGGCAGGCTGCCCGGGGTCACTGCGGTCGACATCAACTACGCGACGCGCCGGGCGCGGGTGCGCTGGGACGAGGCGCGCATCAAGCTGTCCGACATCCTCGGCGCGATCGCTGCCATCGGCTACCGCGCCTATCCGTACGATGCCGCGAAGAACGAGGAAATCTCGCGCAAGGAGCGGCGCGACGCCCTTTGGCGACTGTGGGTGGCCGGCTTCGGCATGATGCAGGTGATGATGTACGCCATCCCGGTCTATCTGGCCGAGGGCGACATGACGGCCGACATCGAGAGCCTGATGCGCTGGGCCAGCCTGTTGCTGACGCTGCCGGTGGTCTTCTATTCGTCGTCGCCGTTCTTCCGCAACGCCTGGCGCGACCTCAGGCTGCGCCGTGTCGGCATGGACGTGCCGGTGGCGCTCGGCGTCGGCGCCGCCTTCCTCGCCAGTTGCTGGGCGACTTTCATGCAGGCGGGCGAAGTCTATTTCGATTCGGTGACGATGTTCGTCTTCTTCCTGCTTGGCGGCCGCTACCTCGAAATGACCGCCCGCCAGAAGGCGGTCAGCGTCACCGAGGCGCTCGCCAAGCTGCTGCCGGCCTTCGCGCAAATCATGCCGGATTTTCCGGTCGACCGCAGCTGCCAGCAGCGCGTGGTCGCCGACCTGCGCCCCGGCGATGTCGTGCTGGTGCGTCCCGGCGACGTCGTGCCGGCCGACGGCGAGGTGATCGAGGGCGTGAGTTGCGCCAACGAGGCGCTGCTCACCGGCGAGAGCCGCCCGGTGCCGAAGTCGCCCGGCCTGCCGGTCACCGGCGGCTCGCTCAACGTCGAGAGCCCGCTGGTCGTGCGCGTCGATCGGGTCGGCGAAGGCACGCGCCTGTCGGCGATCATCCAGCTGATGGAGCGGGCAGCGGCGGAAAAGCCGCACATCGTCGTGCTTGCCGACCGGATCGCCAGCTATTTCGTCGCCGCGCTGTTGTTCGTCGCCGCCGCGGTCGCCGTCGGCTGGTACCTCGTCGATCCGTCCCGGGCGCTGTGGATCACCGTTTCGGTCTTGGTCGTCACCTGCCCGTGCGCGTTGTCGCTGGCGACGCCGATCGCGCTGACGGTGGCGGCCGGGGCGCTGGCCCGGGACGGTCTGCTGGTGACGCGCGGACACGCCATCGAGACGCTGGCGCGGGCGACGCATTTCGTCTTCGACAAGACCGGGACGCTCACCAGCGGCCGGATGCGCCTGGTCGATGTCCTGCCGACCGGCGCCCTGCCGCGTGACGAGTGCCTGCGCATTGCCGCGGCGCTCGAGCATGCCTCGGAGCACCCGGTGGCGACGGCCTTGCGCCTGGCGGTCGGCAGTGAGCCGCCGGCACCCGCCAGCGCCGCGGTCAGCGAGCCGGGACAGGGGATCGCCGGGGAAATCGGTGGGCGCCGCTACCGCATCGGCCGTCCGGACTACGCGCTCGCCGCCGGCGGCGGCGTTCTTCCGGACGCGGCGTCAGGCTGGCTGGACAGCGGCGATACCGTCGTCGTCCTCGCCGATGACAGCGGCTGCCTGGCGTTGTTCCGGCTCGGCGACGAACTGCGTCCCGAGGCGCCGGCGCTGATCGCGGCGCTCAAGGCGGCCGGGAAGGAGGTCGTCCTGCTGACCGGCGACGGCCCGGCAGTGGCGCGGCGGGTGGCGGAACGGCTCGGGATCGCCGATGTGCGGGCCGGCATCTCGCCGAGCGGCAAGCACGCATGCGTGCTTGCCTTGCAGGCCGGCGGCGCCGTCATCGCCATGATCGGCGACGGGGTCAATGACGCGCCGGTGCTGGCGCAGGCGCAGGTGTCGGTGGCGATGGGCGGCGGCGCCCAGTTGGCGCGGACGCAGGCCGATTTCGTGCTTCTCTCGGAAAACCTTGATCACCTGCGCTACGGCCTGCGGCGGGCCGACAAGGCCCTGCGCGTCATCCGGCAGAATCTCTGGTGGTCCTTCGCCTATAATTTCGTCGCCTTGCCGCTCGCCATCGCCGGTTTCGTGACGCCGTGGCTGGCCGGCATCGGCATGTCGGCCAGCTCCCTGCTGGTGGTTCTCAACTCGCTGCGCATCCAGCGCGTGGATACGGACTGATGGAAATCCTCTACCTGCTGATCCCGCTTTCGGTCGCGCTGGTGTTCGCGATTGCCGTCGTGTTCTGGTGGTCGGTCAAGAGCGGCCAGTTCGACGATCTCGAGGGACCCGGGTTCAAGGTGCTGATGGATGACGATGGGCCGGACATTCCGGCATCTCGGTCGGCGCCGGAGGCTGGAAAACCAGACAAAGTTTGACCTGAGTCAACGTGCTTTGCGGCCGGCGTCGGCAGAATTTGTGCATCTGAAGCGAAGGCTTTGAAATGATTCTCTGTTGGGGTTGGGGTGCGTTACGGCGCACCCTTTTTTTGTCCACGACGCCGCTGCGGACAAACGGCTAGTTCGTTCGAGCTAGGTTGATCTAGATAATCCGCGGGTTGATCTAGGTCAAATCCCCCCTTTCATTCTAGAATACCATCCGCTTTTATGTGCCTCTTCGTGTTGGGAGGAGAGGCATCCAGTCTTTAATCAAAGAGAGGTGGGTTCATGTCTGGAACGCAAACCACATATAACGACAAGGTCGTACGGCAATTCACCGTCATGACCGTCATCTGGGGCATTGTTGGCATGCTGGTCGGTGTCATCATCGCCGCCCAGTTGGTCTGGCCGGAGCTGAATATCGGCTTCCTGCACTTTGGCCGACTGCGTCCGCTGCATACCAACGCGGTGATCTTCGCGTTCGGTGGCTGCGCACTGTTCGCAACGTCCTACTGGTGCGTTCAGCGCACTTGCAATGCCCGCCTGTGGGGTGGTCCGCTGGTTCCCTTTACCTTCTGGGGCTGGCAGATCGTCATTGTATTGGCTGCGATCACCTTGCCGCTCGGTGTCACCAGCGGCAAGGAGTACGCTGAACTGGAATGGCCGATCGACATCCTGATCACCCTGGTCTGGGTTGCCTACGCGCTGGTCTTCTTCGGCACTATCGCCAAACGCACGGTCTCCCACATCTACGTGGCGAACTGGTTCTTCGGCTCGATGATCCTGACGGTTGCTATTCTCCATCTGGTTAACAGTGCTGCCTTGCCGATTTCTCTGACCAAGTCCTACTCTGCATACTCAGGTGTACAGGATGCGATGATCCAGTGGTGGTACGGTCACAACGCCGTGGGCTTCTTCCTGACCGCCGGCTTCCTGGGCATGATGTACTACTTCGTGCCGAAAGCTGCGGGTCGTCCGGTTTATTCCTATCGCCTGTCCGTGGTGCACTTCTGGGCGCTGATCTTTACGTACATGTGGGCGGGTCCGCACCACCTGCACTACACCGCGCTGCCTGATTGGACCCAGTCCGTCGGCATGATCTTCTCGCTGATCCTCCTGGCGCCGTCCTGGGGCGGCATGATCAACGGCATCATGACCCTGTCGGGTGCCTGGCACAAGCTGCGCGACGATCCGATCCTGAAGTTCCTGATCACCTCGCTGTCCTTCTACGGCATGTTGACCTTCGAAGGCCCGATGATGTCGATCAAGACGGTCAATGCGCTGTCGCACTACACCGACTGGACAGTCGGCCACGTGCACTCCGGTGCCCTCGGCTGGGTGGCGATGGTTTCCATCGGCTCCGTCTACTGGCTGCTGCCGCGCCTGTTCGGCAAGCAGGAGATGTACAGCACCAAGCTGGTCACGACCCACTTCTGGATCGCTACCATCGGCACCGTGCTCTACATCGCCTCGATGTGGATTGCCGGCGTGATGCAGGGCCTGATGTGGCGCGCGGTCAACCCGGACGGTACGCTGGCCTACAGCTTTGTCGAATCGGTCAAGGGTTCTTACCCGTTCTGGGCTATCCGCTGGCTGGGTGGTGTTCTGTTCCTCGGTGGCATGCTGCTCATGGCTTACAACATGTTCAAGACCATGGCGGGAAGTAAGATTCAGGACGTGCCGGTGCCTGCTCCGGTCGGCCATCACGCCTGATTAGGGGGAATCACAATGCTTAAGCATGAGCAAATTGAAAAAAGCGTCGGGCTGCTGATCGTTCTGACGATTCTGACGGTGATTTGGGGCGGGCTGCTCGAAATCGTTCCGCTCTTCTTCCAGAAGTTGACGACGACGCCGGTCGAGGGGGTCAAGCCTTACGACGCCGTTGCCCTGGCCGGACGTGATATCTACGTCCGCGAAGGCTGCTTCCTCTGCCATTCGCAGATGATCCGTCCGTTCCGCGCCGAAACCGAGCGCTACGGTCACTTCTCGGTGGCTGGCGAGTTTGTCTATGACCATCCGTTCCAGTGGGGCTCCAAGCGTACCGGCCCGGACCTGCACCGTGTCGGCGGTCGTTACTCCGACGAGTGGCAGCGTGCCCACCTGATCAATCCGCGCGACGTCGTGCCGGAATCCAACATGCCGGCGTTCGCTTTCCTGGCCAATACCAAGGCCAAGGACACCGTCGGTGCCGACATCGAAGCCAAGATGAAGCTGATGCAAGGCTATGCAAAGGTTCGTGGCATTCCCGGCAATACCGATGAGGAAATCAAGGGGGCGAAAGCCGCCATCGGTGACAAGACGGAAATGGACGTTCTCATCGCCTACCTGCAGGGTATGGGTACGGCACTGAGTACCATGAAGTAATAGCCATGGACATCAACGATCTGCGTTCCCTCACGACCGTTCTCGGATTGCTTTGCTTCCTGGGGATCGTGGCGTGGGCCTACGGCAGGCGCAGCAAGAAAGGCTTCGAGGAAGCCGCCAACTTGCCGTTCCTGGAGAATGATGATCAGGTTGCGGCGTCCCGCACGTCGCACCCGCGCTGAAATAGAGGAAAGCAAATGAGCGATTTCGTTAGTCAATTTTGGAACCTGTACGTGATTGTCATCGTCACGGCCAGCATTCTGGCCTGTGTGGTGCTGCTGATCGTCCAGAGCAAGGCGACCTTTACGCCGGGCAAGACCATGGGTCACGTCTGGGATGAAACCCTCGAGGAGTACAACAACCCGATGCCGAAGTGGTGGAGCTGGCTCTTTGTCATCACCATCGTCTTCGCCTTCGTCTACCTGGCCCTCTATCCCGGCCTTGGCAACTTCCCGGGGGTCTTGGGCTGGACTTCTGTCGGCCAGTACAAGGCCGAGCGCCAACGCATGGATACCGCCGTCAAGCCGCTGTACGACAAGTACCAGGCGATGGATGTCAAGGCGGTGGCTGCCGACAAGACGGCCAATGAAATGGGCAAGCGCCTGTACCTGACGTACTGCATGCAGTGCCACGGTGCGGATGGCCGCGGTGCCAAGGGCTTCCCGAACCTGACCGACAGCGACTGGCTGTACGGCGGCGAGCCTGACCAGATCAAGGTGACCCTCACCGAAGGCCGCTTGGGCGTCATGCCGCCGCACGCGCAGCTCGGCGCCGAGACGATCAAGGATCTGGCCAACTACGTGCGTTCGCTGTCTGGCCTGCCCAACGATTCCGTGCGTACTGCCAAGGGCAAGGAAGCATTTGCCTCGGCGGGTTGTTCGGGCTGTCACGGTCCGGACGCCAAGGGCATGCAGGCCCTTGGCGCACCCAACCTGACCGACAAGATCTGGTTGTACGGTTCCTCCGAAGCAACCATCACCGAGACGATCATCAATGGCCGCCAGAACAAGATGCCAGCCTTTAAGGCCTTCCTCGGCGATGACAAGGTTCACCTGCTGACAGGCTACGTCTACAGCCTCAGCCAAGGCAAGTAATTCGACACGAACGGGGCGGGCAACCGCCCCGTTTCAATTTTGCATTAATATTAGCAACGTCTGATTTGTATCAAGATTGCGTTTCTGCAACGCCCGCAACATGCTGCCTTTAGCGCAATCCTGATACGGATAGGCCTCTCATGGACCCCACCGCAAACACCTCCCGGAAGCCGGCACCCGCGCCGGAGCCTGTCGCGTTCTACGAAAAGCACAAGAAGATCTATATCCGCGACGTCAAGGGGTGGTGGGATACCTGGCGCTGGGTATTCGTGGCGCTTACCCAGATTCTCTTCTACGGCTTGCCGTGGTTGCAGTGGAATGGCCGTCAGGCCGTTCTCTTCCACCTGGCCGAGCGCAAGTTCTATCTCTTTGGCCTGGTCCTCTGGCCGCAGGATGTCTTCTATCTGGCCCTGCTGCTGATCATCTCGGCGTATGGCCTATTCCTGTTCACGGCGGTAGCCGGACGGCTGTTCTGCGGCTATGCCTGCCCGCAGACGGTGTACACCGAAATCTTCATGTGGGTCGAGAACCGAATCGAGGGCGACCGTGGCGCCCGCATGAAGCTCGACAAAGGCCCTTGGACCGCCCGCAAGATTCGCCTGAAGCTTTTCAAGCATGCGATCTGGATCGCTATCGCCGTGTGGTCGGGCTTCACGCTGGTGGCGTATTTCACGCCTGTTCAGGAATTGCTGGCCGCCCTCCCGTTCAGCCTCTCCGGCTGGGAGACTTTCTGGACGTTCTTCTACGCAGGCTTCTTCTACATGCAGGCGGGCTTCCTGCGCGAGCAGGTCTGCAAGTACATGTGTCCCTATGCCCGCTTTCAGGGCGTCATGTACGACCCGGACACGCTGGTCATCACCTACGACCCGGAACGCGGCGAGCCGCGTGGCGCGCGCAAGAAGGGGGTCGATGCCAAGGCCGCCGGCCTCGGCGACTGCGTCGATTGCGGCCTGTGCGTCGTCGTTTGCCCGACGGGTATCGACATTCGCAAGGGCATCCAGTACGAGTGCATCGGTTGTGGCGCCTGTATCGATGTCTGCGATCCGGTGATGGACAAGGTCGGCCTGCCGCGCGGCCTGATCCGCTACACCACCGAGAATGCACTGGCCAAGCATTTCACGGCGAATGAAGTCGCTCGCCACATCCTGCGCCCGCGCGTGATTCTCTACACGACCATCCTGGTCGCGATTACCGTGGCTTCCGCCTGGTCCCTGGCGACGCGGGTCCCGCTCAAGGTCGACGTCATCCGCGACCGTTCGTCACTGGCCAGGGAGGCTGACGACGGGCGCATCGAGAACGTCTATAACCTGAAGATCATGAATACCACCGAAGAGCCGAAGCGCTATGCGCTCTCGGTTGCCGGCCTGGACGGAATCGAGATCGTCGGCGACCGCATCGTCGAGGTGGCGAGCGCAGAGAATCACGAGGTGACCATCGTCGTCAGCGTCCCCCCGGAATCGGGCAAGAAGGGCGCCAACACCATCCACTTCGACATCAAGGCTCTCAACCATGACCGGATCGCGGTCAAGGAGAAGGCCTCCTTCCTGATGCCCTAGACATGAGCATATCAATGACACTGCGCGGCGACGACAAACCCTGGTACAAGGAACCCTGGCCCTGGCTGCTGATGTCCGGCCCGGCAATCGTCATCGTGGCCGGTTTTATCACCTTGTGGCTGGCCATCGCCAGCAACGACGGCCTGGTGACCGATGACTATTACAAGCAGGGGCTGGCGATCAACCAGCGCCTGCAACGGGATCGTCTGGCCAGCGACCTGGGTCTTGGCGCCGACGTCATGCGCTCCGGGGACCAGATTCGCCTGCTGCTCACCACGGAGAAGGGTACCGCCCTTCCCGAGAGACTGGTTCTCAGACTGGCCCATCCGACGCGTGCCGGACAGGATCAGGCGGTCAGCATGCTTGCCGAAGGGCATGGGTTTTACGGCGGCAGCTTGAGCGCCGGGATCACGGGCCGGTGGCACGTGATAATCGAGGATCCGGCCGGCAAGTGGCGGATTCAGGGGGACTGGCAGGCTGACGGGGAGGAGTCGTTGCACCTCTCGTCGCGGCCGGAGAAGTAGTATTCTTTCTTTTGTTACTGGGAGGTGACACATGGCTTGGGAACTGTTGTTCGGCAGCGATATCGGCTTGATGAGCCTGGGCGTCATCGTCGGCGTACTGGTGATCGGCGTCGTGATGGGCAAGATGTATGCGAGCAAGATGAACGAAGAGTCGCGCAAGCTCGGCAAGTGATTCCCGCTCCATCGGCCGCCCGTCGCGCGCGGTCTTGCCTCCCCCGGTCGGCGTTGCCGTCGGGGGTTTGTTTTTTGCCGGAGAGAAAGTCGCTTGCGTCATGTCGCTGCGCTGAGATGGGCGTTTCTCGTGTCACTGGCGCTCCACGTGTCAGTGCTGCTGTCGTTCCGCTTCGCGGCCCCGTCGCCGGAGTTGGCCGGGCTTGCCGCGGGCCCGGCCGTGATGGCCAGTATCGTCTCTCAGCCGGGCGACGCCCAGAAAGAGAATGATCTCCCTGCCGCGCGTATGGTGCCGCCGCGCGACGACGTTACCCGCATGGAAAGCGAAGGCTACTCGCGACCGAAGGCAGCCAGGGAACGCCCGGAGCCAACGAATTTACGCGATTCTTCCCGGTCGACCGCAACCGGCAGCGCTGCCGTGGCCGATACTGCGCCAGTGGCGCCCGCCCGGACTTCCGGCTCGGGCGGCGAAGCCGCAGTCCGGCTGGACGATGCCAGCCCGGATGGAATCCGGCAGTACCGGCTCAATCTCGCGCGCGAGGCGCGGCGCTTCAAGAGCTATCCTGGTGTCGCGCGCGAGCGGGGGTGGGAGGGCGATGTCGTGGTCGTGGTCAATACCGTCGCAGGCGCCCAACTGCCGCAGGTCGCGCTGGGCCAGTCGAGCGGTCGCGCGCTGCTCGACGAGGAGGCGGTCAATCTCGTCGAGCAGGCCGTGCGCAGCGCGACGATTCCCGACAGCCTGCGCGGCCGGTCGTTCGCCCTGACCTTGCCAATCCAATTCCGCCTGGACGAGTGATCAAAGGCTGTTGGCCACTTTCGGCAGCGTCGTTTCGTGGAAGCCGAAGTGTCCGGCGGCGCGGTCGGCCAGGTAGCGTTCAAGGCAATGCGTGACGCTGCGGAAAGCGATGTCCGGCCACGGGATGCTCTCCGGCAGGACCAGGGCAACTTCGAGGCTCTCCTCGCCTGGCGCGCAGTCGGCAGCAGCCAGCCGGCCGCGGTAGAAGAGGTGCACCTGGTTGATGTGCGCGATGCTGACCATCGCGAACGGCGCATCGACGATGACCCGCGCGCCGGCTTCCTCGTCAGCCTCGCGGCGGGCGGCGTCGGCAGTCGTTTCACCGTTCTCCATGAAGCCGGCCGGCAGCGTCCACAGCCCGCGCTGCGGTTCGATGGCGCGCCGGCAGAGGAGGATGCAGCCCTGCCATTCGGCCACGCAGCCGACTACCAGGCGCGGGTTCTCGTAATGGATGTGCCCGCAGCGCTTGCAGACATGGCGGGGCAGGGTGTCGCCGGCAGGGATTTCTAGCGAAACGCCAGCGCCACAGCGTGTGCAGAATTTGATCATTGGTGACCGCGGATACGCAGCAAGCGCCTAGTTTAGCATCGCCGCCTTCGCTGGTGTGCCGGCCAGCCGGGCTATAATCCGCCGTTACTTCCTGTTGCCCCCGTAGCATGAAGGTCGTGCAGTTGATTTGTAATCATCAGGTGTTGGTTCGATTCCGACCGGGGGCACCAGTAAAATCAACGATTTATGCCGCTTTTCGGAGCGGCATTTTTTTATGGCTTCCGTGTAGCCACCCTGTAGCCACTTTCTCGCGGTGCCTGTCACGTTTGCGGCAAGGAAAAGGAACCGGCGTTGAACCATCCCAGTGGTCGTCACCGAGCTCAATTCCAAGGCGATGTGCCAATTCCTGAGCGACGCCTTCGGTCCAGTCTCCCGGCTCGACCAGACACTCCTCCTCATCCCGCATCGGGATTTCGAGTACAGGATTCATGGCGATTTGTCGGATGGGGTTTCCTTGATGACGACAGCGACGCCGGACGACGGCCAAATGCCGCGGTCAACGCTCTTGGAACCCTCAAAAACCAGCCAGCTCTGGCCGCCGTAGTGAGGCAAGGGGCGGATCAGCGCCTGTAGTGCCTTGGCGTCGTCGGCCGAAACGACGGCGACCGGCGCACCGCTTGAGCGCAACAAGGTCCAGACCTGGGCCGTGCCGCGCGTTGCCAGCTCGACCGGTCGAGCGGGCAGGCCGGCCGCGGCGAGGCTGGCGGCAACCTCGGTATGCGTGCCGATGATCATGATCGGTCCGCCACTGTCCAAGCTGCTGGCCAGCGCCGCGCCGGAAAGGTTTTGTGGCTTGACCTCGAAGAAACGCTGGGCGAGAGTTGCTGCAGCATCCGCTGCGGCACCACGGGCGGCAACGACCAGCCGGGGTGCCGCTGCACCAAGCCACTGACGCAGAATGGGCGGCATCTCCTGCGCATCGAGCTGGCGCCAAAGGCGGATGTCGGGGTCAATACGGACAAGCTGGGGGCGAAAATCGAGGTCAAGACTAACTTTCTCGTTTGCCTGTTTGAGCGAAATCCAGCGTGTTTCACGTTTGCTGCCGGCAGATACCTCGATGGGCAGGCGTGATATCCGCGGGGCGCCTTGTTGTTTGATCACTAAATCCAACCGATAGCGGTTGCCTGTCGGTCTGACCAGCGCGTCGCGCGCCTCCAGTTTTGGCGCGCCGCTGGCGTCGAGCCAGCCCGCGAAGAAAGTTTTTAGATCCTGCCCCGAGGCGCTTTCAAAGGCGACTTGCAATTCTTGCCACGAGGCGACGCGAAACTGATTTTTTGCCCAGAAGTCGCGAATGCCCTGGCGGAAGGCTTTTTCACCGATTTGATCGCGCAGCATGACAAATAGCATCGCCGCCTTGCCGTAGCCGACCGCCGCCGAGGCGCTGTGCGTGCGGCTGCGAAACGCGCGCAATGGCTGGCGCGCCTGATTCGACAGCGCCGAGTAGTCGCGTAACCAGCCGAGCCGCATGGCGCGCGAGGTATCGTTTGTCGCACTCTCCTTGAAAGCGTAATCCGCCATGAAAGTGGTCAGACCTTCACTCCAGTTGCCTTGTTCATAATCCACGTAGACGCCGTTGCCCCACCAGTTGTGCAGAATTTCGTGGCCGAGCGAGGTGGCGCGAATGAACGGCAGCCTGAGAACATCGGCGCCAATGTAGGTCAAGGTCGGCATACCGAAACCGGTCGGGAGCGGGCTGGCGACGACCGAAAACTCGCTGTAGGGGTAAGCGCCGATTTCGCTGCTGTAGCGTTCGATGTAACGGCGGGAATCCTCCAGATAAGACTCGGCCAGACCCGCTTCGGCGTCGAGGTCGGCCGGGAAGTAGGTGCGCAGACGCAGCGCTGGCGTGCCCGTTTTTGCATTCTTGGGCAGCAACTTTTCCCGGACTCGCCACGGTCCGGCCATCAAATCAATGCCATCGGTCAGTTGGGCAAACTCAAAGGTCGCCCGGTAGCGTCCGCTATTGCCTTCTGGCAGCGTTTCTTCAAGCAGGCGGCCAGCCACTAGCCCCCGTTGATCCGCCGGCAGACTCAGTTTTACCCGAAAATTGAACATGGGCGAAGGTTGTGGATACCAGCCGCTGGAGGAAGGCAAAAAGCTGCCGTCGGCCGATGCCATCGGCGGCATGGCGCGCAGCACGCTGCGGTGATCGCGGCCATTTTGGAGCGGTTTTAGCGGTCCACCGTAGCTGATGCTTACCTTGTCGCCGCCATCTGGAAGCTGGATGCGCCACCTCTGAAAGCCGTCATCTCGCCCCTGCGAAACGAACTTGAGCGGCTTTCCGCCCACCTCGGCCGAACGAATGACCAGCGATTCGTGCAGGACGAAACGAAAGTCACGGCGCATGGGCTGGACAACGGCGACGGCCTCAAACTGGCCGGTCGTTGGCTCAAGGGTAAGGTCCAGCAGTAGCGAGGGATTGCCTGCCGTCGCAACGCCGGATAGGGCATAGAGGACGAAGACAGCCAGCCAGCGCTGCAGAGCAGGAAGTACGTGCCGATGAATCATGTCTTGGCCGGGAAGCGGACGACCAGATCAAGTGTTGTTTCGCCACGCTGAACGCGTAGCGGCAACCAGGTGCCTGGTGGCTGGCGGCGAATGATAGCGATGACAGACGCGGTGTTGACGGGCGGGCTGCCAGCAACCTCGATCAGACGGTCTCCCACGGCAAAACCGCTGCGTTCGGCCAGACTGCCGGCAGTGATCGACTGAACTCGCACGACGCCTGCAGCAGCATCCTCAAGTGCGACGCCCAGACGGGGCGGCTGTGGTGGCGCTGTTGCAGCGAGAGGCAAGTTAAACACGGCATCTGCCAGGGCAGGTTCTAGGTCATTGCATGCCATGTCTTCGGATCTTGGCAGCAGCGTGGCGATCTGGCTGAACCCCAGGGCGCGCAACTGATGGGGCACGCCGTGACCGTAGCGCAGGTGGCCGCTGCCCATGATGCCAACGAGCAGGGGCTTGTTGCCATTTGTTCCCGGAACTGCCCGACTCGCCAGACCTTCGGCCATCGCTCTGTCCCAGGTCAGTTGGGCGTCGACGAAAGCTTCAAAGGCTTTATCCGTCTGCGCCGGCTTGCCCGCCGCACGACGCGGACCGGGCAGGTGTTCGTGATAAATACTGGACAGCAAGTCGCGATAGGCGGGAAGGGGCGGGGCAGGGCGGCCCAGGCCAGCGCGATCAGCAACCGGCACGCTGTCCCAGCCCTTTTCCCCGATGGCTTTGGTCAGGCTACGCTCGACATTGAGTGCCACCATCGGAATTCGGTTGATGCGGGCAAACTCGAACAGCGGGAGGTACAGTTCTGGCGGAAAATTCCATACCTTTTCCCACTCGGCTTGAGTCAAAAACTCACGAACCGTCAATTTGCCCTCGACCCAGCGGTCAAGCACCGGCTGCAGGCGGCGCGGGAACATCTCGAAACCGATCACCATGTCCGGCCGGTAGGCATAAAGGCCGGCCAGCGTTTGCAGTTGCCAGCGGTGATGATCCGGGTCGTCGTGCTGCTCGCCGAGCAGCACGAAATCGCGGTCGGCGGCATCGGCCAGCACCTTGTTGGCGGCAAGGCTCTTGGATTTGGCCAAGGCGGGCTCCAGCCAGCCGCTGGCCACTTTACAGGTTTGGGCAACGGCTGTTCGGCGCTTGTCGACGGTGGCGACAACGAGGCCCGTCATCATGAGCAGCGCGCTTGCCGTCAGTGCCCAGATCAAAGGTTTGCTTGTCATGACCGGCTCGATTTTCTTGGAAGATGTCTTTCGAGTGCAATCGGATATATCAGTTCCGGGTAATACTTGGAAAGAATTGCTTCGCTGCGCGGCGAATGTCAGACTCGGCAGCGTGAATGAAACTCCCCGCGAAAGCTCTTCCAGCGGTCCGCTGACACTGGTTTTCGGTGCCAGCGGTTATATCGGCACGCACCTCGTGCCGCGATTGCTGGTCGAGGGGAAATCTTTGCGTGCCGTCGCCCGTCGCCGTGCAACGCTTGAAACCCGTGGCTGGCATGGCGTCGAGATTGTCGAAGCCGATGCGCTCAAACCGGAAACGCTGAGCAAGGCTTTGGCCGGGGTCAGCGTCGCCTATTACCTGGTGCATTCCATGGCCAGTGGCCGGCATTTCGGCCAACTGGACATCGAGGCGGCCAGCAATTTTGCCGCTGCGGCGGCTGCGGCGGGCGTCCAGCGCATCGTTTATCTCGGCGGCATCATTCCTGAAGGCGCCCGTTCCGAACATTTGCTCTCGCGGCGCGATACCGGCGAGCGCTTGCGGGCCGGCCCGGTGCCGGTGATCGAAATTCGCGCCGCCGTCATTGTCGGTGCCGGTTCCGCTGCCTACGAAGTGATTCGCGACCTGGTTTATCACCTGCCCGTCATGGTCACGCCGAAATGGGTGCAGTCGCGCTCGGCACCGATTGCGCTGGATAATTTGCTGACCTATCTGGTGCGCGTTGCCGAGTTGCCCGAGGCCGAGGGCCAGATACTGGATGCGGGCGGGCCGGATTTTCTCAGTTACGAAGCCATGATGCGGCAATTTGCCGACTGTGTCGGTCGGCGTCCTTTCATCATTCGCGTGCCTGTTCTGACGCCCAACCTGTCATCGCGCTGGCTGGGGCTGGTGACCAGTGTGCCGACCAATATTGCCCGGGCGCTGATCCAGGGCCTCGAATACGATATTCCGGCCAAGGGTGACGCCCTGGCCCGGCTGGTACCGCAGCGCCTGCTCGGTTTTCGTGAATCCGTCGAAGCCGCGCTCAACGCCGAGCGTCGCGAGGCCGGTGTGGGCGGCCCCTGGGTGGAGGGCGATCTCGCCTTTCGCAACCTCAAGCCCGATTACGCCTTTTACGCCAAAAAGGCGGCCGGCAAGGCGGTGGCCAATGCCTCGGCGGCCAGCGTCTGGCGTCAGCTCAGCTTGATCGGCGGCGAGCGTGGCTATTTCTACCTCGACATCCTGTGGCAACTACGCGGCACGCTCGACTGGCTGATTGCCGGGCCCGGTCTTTGTCGCCGCCGCCCGCACCCTACGGAGTTGCACTTGGGCGACAAGGTTGATTTCTGGACGGTGATCGCGATTGAACCCGAGCGCCGCCTGACCCTGAGCTTCGACATGAAAACCCCCGGCGCCGGCGTACTGGAGTTCGAGCTTGAGGAAATTGACGGAAAAACCCGGTTGACCGCAACCGCCTACTGGCACCCGGCGGGCGTCTGGGGTTTGCTCTACTGGTACTCGCTGGTGCCGCTGCATGTCATCTTGTTTGAAGGCATGACGAAAACGATTGCCCGGCAGGCAGAGCTCAGCGAGACGTGACTTGCCCGCGTGCTTAACGGCACCTCAGTGCTGTGGCCAGTTTGAACTAAATGCCAGCAGATGAACTCAATTAAGGGGTGAAGTGAAGGAATTGACGGTTGTGTCGCATTTTCAACCCTTTCTTGCAGTGTCCCCAGTCTGATGCCAGATCCAACACCCCATGCTTCACTGAGAGGCTGAAGCCTGAAGTTTTTATGTCCTTCCTTTCACGAAGTCGGAACAAAACAGTGCTTAAAAAATTTCTGATTGTCCTTCTGACCTCATCCAGCATCGGGAGTGTTGCCATAGCAACCGAAGAACCGCAATTTGTTTCCGCGCTCCAGGAAGGGGCGTTTGAAATACGTGACTATCCGGCTCTTATTGCAGCGGAAGTCTCCGTGGCGGGCGAGCGCAGCGAGGCGGTGAGTGCCGGGTTCAGATTGCTGGCTGGCTATATCTTTGGTGGCAATACCCGCAGAGAAAGCATTGCCATGACTGCGCCAGTGGTGCAGTTGCCCTCTCCCGGGGAATCAATTCCGATGACGGCGCCGATCACGCAAAGCGGTGATTCGGCAGGCTGGGTGATTCGCTTCATCATGCCGCAGGCTTACACGCTGGAAACGCTGCCGATCCCGAATGACCCCAAGGTTCGCTTGACTGCCTTGGCTCCCGCCCGCTTTGCCGTCGTGCGTTTCTCAGGCTTGGCTTCTGAGTCGGATATTTCTGAAAAGATCGTTGAGCTTGATGCTTTTATCGTCAAACAGGGGCTGACTGCAGCTGGCCCGCCAGCCTTGGCGCGCTATAACCCGCCGTGGACGCTTTGGTTTCTGCGACGTAACGAATTGATGGTTTCGCTCGCCCAACCCTGATTTTTGGGAACGAAGTTGCTGAGCTTTCCCCAAGCCTGCCGCTGTCCCTGCGGCCGCTGGATTGGGGCTGGTGCCGCAGGCGAGGTGAGCGATAGTTTTCATTGGTTTGGTCTTGATCGTGCCGGTCATTGCGCAGGTGACATGGCATGATTGCCGTGCGATTATCCTACCGGCCAACAATCGGGGACTCGCGATCCCGCTTCGTACGTCACGGCCACCCACGCCGCACCACGTCGTAAATTCTCGCCAAGATCGGGGACGTATTGATTACCGCCAAGGCTGATGCGCTGGTTTTTCAGGAGGTCGAACCGGTCTTCCGTTTCGTGGCGCTGAATTTCCTGAGCAATTATCCCCGTTGGTCGCCTGAAGTCATCGACCTCCAGCCGCTATCGACGGGACCGATACAACTCGGTTATCAAGCGCGTCAGATCCGGATTGATCAGGGCCACAAAACGGAATCGATCTTTGAAGTGGCGGAACTCGTCCCGCTCAAGCGGGTCAGCTTCAAAGGGATCACCGCGCCTTACTGTTCCATTTACGAATTCGCTGACCTCAACTCATCGACCCAGCTCACCTTCACCTTCGAGTTGAACCAGCTCGAAACTCGCATGCGTCCCTTCGAAAAGCTGATCCGCATCGCGCTTCAGGAAGGTGCCAAGCGAACGGTCAAAAAACTGAAACTGCTTATTGAAAGGGAAATGCTGGATGAAGACTAGCAAGCTCATTCATCCCTGCGCACTTTCTCCCCATCACGTTCTGCAGGAGATGCCTACATGTTCGTAACCAGCAAGGATGACGGCCTGATCCCCTTCGTGCTGACCCAGATCCTGGATGCCTGCGTGAATGGCGTGACGCTCTCCGACCCGGATTTGCCGGACAGCCCCATCATTTACGCCAACAAGGCTTTCGAGGAAATGTCCGGTTACGCGCAGGAAGAAATCCTCGGGCGCAATTGCCGCTTCCTGCAAGGTGACGATCGTGATCAGGAATGCCTGGCCACGATCCGCGAGGCGCTGGCGAAAAACGCAGCCTGCGTGGTGACGCTGCGCAACTACCGCAAGAACAAGGAATTGTTCCTTAACCGATTATCGATCCGTCCGCTGGTTGACCGCGACAACAACGTGATCTACTACCTTGGTGTGCAATATGACGTCACAAACGAGGTCAAGGCGCAGGAAGAAATAGAAAAGCTCAACTTCGAGATCGAAAGGCGGGCCGGTGCCTGAAGCGTCGCTCGCATGAAGGTGCCCGATTCCATTCAGGCGCTTCTGCCCCGCCTGCTTGAAACGCAAAAATACGCTGTCCTGGCCACCGACAATCACGGGCAGCCCTATACCAGCCTGATGGCCTTCTCCGTGACCGAGGATTTGCAGTCCTTCATCCTGATGACGGAACGGGGCCGCCTGAAATACGAGAATCTGATGGCAAACCCGCGCGTCGCCATCATGATCGACAACCGGGAGAACCTCGGCAGCGATCTCGAGGAAGCCGTGGCGGTGACCGCTCAAGGGCTGGCTGAAGAAATTGCCGACGACGCACGTGACGAATGGCGGGCATTCTGTCTGGCGCGCCACCCGGCTTTGCAGGCGTTTGCCGACTCTCCGGGCTGTGCGCTGATCCGCATCAAGGTCACCTCCTATGTCATTGTCCGGTGCTTCCAGGAAGTGATCGAATGGCGGATCGCAACGTAGTTCCGGAAAACTGGCCACCGACATTTACGTGATCAGCCTGGTCATCCTGCACTGGACGGCTTTTTTCACCGTCGGCATTGCCGCTTTCATCATCATGATGATGAAAGGCCCGGCCTATGTTGCCGTTCCTTATCATCTCGATGAATCCGACACGCCCGATAGGCTGTTGCAGCGTGGCAACTAAGCGTTCATGTCGGGCAAACTGAAACCTTCGGCGGTGCCCAGCGGGCGCTGGTCGCGCATGGCAAGACTGGGCAGCCTGGCCGGGGGTGTCGCCGGTAATATGCTGGCCGAGGGCGCGCGGCAGTTTGCGCAAGGCAAGCGCCCGAAAATCAACGACCTGCTGCTGACGCCAGCCAACGCCCGCCGCGTCACCGAGCAACTGGCGCAGTTGCGTGGCGCGGCGATGAAAGTCGGGCAACTCATGTCGATGGATGCCGGCGACCTGTTACCGCCGGAACTGGCCGAAATCCTTGCCCGCCTGCGTGCCGATGCCAGCCCGATGCCGATGAGCCAGGTGGTCAGCGTGCTCAACGCCAACTGGGGCGAAGGCTGGGACCGGCAATTTCAACAGTTTTCCTTCACCCCGGTGGCCGCCGCGTCGATTGGCCAGGTTCATCTGGGGCAGACCAGGGACGGCCAGAGGCTGGCGATAAAGATCCAGTACCCCGGCGTGCGCCAAAGCATCAATAGCGATGTCGACAACGTCGCCACGCTGCTCCGCCTTTCCGGCCTGCTGCCCAAATCACTGGACATCGCGCCGTTGATGACGGAAGCCAAACAGCAGCTACACCACGAGGCCGATTACCTGCGCGAAGGTGCCTACATGGGCCAGTACGGTGCGCTGCTGCGCCATGCCGGCGAGTTCAGCCTGCCGCAAATGCACACGGCGCTGACCACCGAAAACATTCTCGTCATGACGCGCATGGACGGCGTCCCGGTCGAGTCATTGAGCGATGCGCCGCAAGCCGAGCGCGACCGCGTCATCGCTTTGCTCTTCCATTTGTTGTTCCGCGAAATCTTTGAATTCCGCCTGATCCAGACCGACCCCAACTTTGCCAATTACCGTTATGACAGCGCTTCCAGGCAACTGATACTGCTCGATTTTGGCGCGACCCGCAGCTATCAGGCGACGATAATCGAGCACTATCGCCGATTGATGCACGGCGCGACGACCGGCAATCGCCCGGCGATGAACGACGCCGCGCAGGCCATCGGCTACTTTCAGACCAGCATCAATGACACGCAGCGCAATCTGGTGCTCGATATTTTCGCGCTGGCCTGCGAACCCTTGCGCCACCAGGGCGAATACGATTTCGGGCGCTCCGATCTCGCGACCCGTATCCGCGATGCCGGCATGGTGCTCGGCATGGACCGCGATTTCTGGCACACCCCGCCCGCCGACACGCTGTTTTTGCACCGCAAGCTTGGCGGTCTTTATCTATTGGCAGCGCGTCTCAAAGCGCGGGTCAATGTACAAAAAATGGCGGCAAATTTCCTGTTGACCGCAACCAATCCCCTTGCCTTGGCAGCCAGCCAATGAACCCCACGGAGAAACACTTGGCCAAACCAAAACCAATCCGCGCCCTCGTCAGCCTGATGCTGGCTGCTGCTTTGACTGCCACCGCCAGCGAGGACGGCGCAAAACCGCAAAGTAGCCGCGAAATCAATCAGGAAGCCTTGTCTTGCCTGGTGCCCAGCAACTGCGTTAATTCATTCAGCAGCTACGGTCTTGAAGCGCTCGCCTTTGAAGGCAATGGCGAGCAGGCAATGGCCTTGCTGCGCGCCACCCTGGCCACCTTCCCGGAAGCGACCATCGTCAGCAGTGCGCCGCTTTATCTGGAGGTGATTTTTACCACCACGATAGGCTTCAAGGATCAGGTCGAGTTTCGCATCGACGAACCATCAAGGCGCATCGACTTCCGCTCGCGCTCCAAGTTTGGCTTGTACGATTTCAACAAGAACCGTTCGCGGATGCAGGATTTCTCGGCCAGTTTCAAGACTGTTACGGTCAACGCACAAAAAGCCGGGGAAAATTGAAACCCGAGTAACAAACCCCAGCTATTCCGGGACGCGGACGTATGGGACAAGACCGCCATCGAGGTATGGACACTGGCGCTGGCCGGGATGATGATGCATCGCTCGCAAGCGATACCCGCAGCGTAAACCAGGCAATGGGGCGACATGACGAATAGACTTCAGGAACTTCTCGCAGCCTCGCCGGTAATCCTCGGCGAAGGCGCTGTCATCGAACGGTTGCGCCGTTCTCCCGGCATTCGGCTCGACGAGCATGTGGTCAATTCGGCACTGATCTATGACAAATCCGGCCGCGCAGCGCTGGAGGCCATCTACCGCCAATATCTTGATATTGGGCAGCGCTACCAGTTGCCGCTGCTGCTGTCGACACCGACGTGGCGTGCCGGGCGGGAGCGCATCGCGGCGGCCGGGCTGGCTGGTCGCGATGTGAACGGCGACAACAGCCGTTTTCTTGCCGAGCTGCGCGACAGTTACGGCGACTATGCGCGGCAGGTGGCAATCTGCGGGCTGATGAGCTGTCGTGGCGATGCCTACAAGCCCGCCGAAGCGATGAGCGCCGATGCCGCTGGCGATTTTCACTCCTGGCAGGCCAATGCCCTCGCCGCTGCCGGGGTCGACTTTCTGCTCGCCGCCACGCTTCCCGCATTGAGCGAAGCGATCGGGCTGGCGCGGGCTCAGGCCGCCACCGGGCTGCCCTACCTGATCAGTTTCGTCGCCCGCCCGGAA
This sequence comes from uncultured beta proteobacterium, assembly GCA_963736845.1. GTDB lineage: Bacteria > Pseudomonadota > Gammaproteobacteria > Burkholderiales > Rhodocyclaceae > Azonexus. The sequence goes on along the minus strand of CAVTQL010000013.1, from coordinate 84,081 downwards.
GGCACCCTGCTCGACGGCACGCCGCTCGATACGGCCATCGCCACCATCGATGCGGCAGTCACACCACGTCCGCTGGCCTACCTGATCAACTGCACGCATGCCTCGATTTTCCGCAGCGCCCTCTTGAATGAACGCAATTCATCGCCGCTGGTCAGAGCGCGGATGATCGGCTTGCTGGCCAACACCGCCGCGCTCAGCCCGGACGAGCTGGACGAGAGCGCCGAACTGGTGGAAGAAGCGCCGGAGGTCTTCGGCAACAGCGTAGCAGCACTGCGCGACGAACTGAACATGAAGGTATTGGGCGGCTGTTGCGGCACCGATGAACGCCATATCGACTGCCTTGCAGGCAGGCTGGCACAGGAATGCATGCGCCGGCGCCATTCATGACCACGACATTGTTACCTGGCCGGGCAGGTTTTCTTGATGAAGTCATGCAGGATGACTGCACGGCGACCGACCAGTGTGCAGAAGAAAACCCGGCCAATTCCTTCTTTCCGCCCTTCATGCTCTTGCAGATTCGCTCCGTCCGTCGGCACCCTTGTAGCCGAGCCGCGTTGACAGGGTTCCCGCGGCAGCGAGCATCGCCTTGGCGACCGGGCTGTCCCATTCCACGTTGAACTCTCCCGCCGTGCCCAGTGACGTGACGGCAGCCACCATCGCTCCGGTGTGGTCATGGACCGGGGCGCTGAAACCGTTGATGCCGGGCGTCAGGCTGCCCGTCGCCCGGGAAATGCCGTGCCGGCGGATGTCGGCGAGCGTCTTTTCAAGCTGGCGACGGACGGTGTTGACGGCAATCCTGTCAGCAGCGGCGGCCTCGCGCAGTTCGTCATCGAGCATTGCCCGCAGGAACGGTGACCGGAAGAAGGCCGCGAATGCCCGTCCGGTAGCCGACTTGTAGAGCGGCAACACGGTTCCGGCGCGCAGTGTGATGGTGACCGGTCCGCCGGCATCGACGATGCGGACGATGGTTGCTCCCCGGTTGCCCCAGACGGCGAGGGCCACCGTTTCCTGAATCTCCTCGCACAGCGATTCGAGAATCGGGCCGGCAATCCGTACCGCGTCGAGGCGACCAAGGCAGGCGAGGCCGATGTCCAGCGCATGACCGCCGAGGTCGTAGCGTCCGCTGACGCGGTCCTGCTCGACCATGCCGACGCGCAGGAAACTGACCATGTAACGATGCGCCTTGGCCGCCGGCATGCCGGCTCCCATGGCGATGTCGCGAAGCATCATCGGTCGCCTGGCGGCGGCCAGCACGGCGAGCAGCCGGAATCCCACTTCGATCGACTGGATGCCCGGGCGTTCGTCGGCTGCTCGCGTGATCATGGGAAGGCGTTACGGAAAATGCTCATTCTAGGCGTATATCCCTTCCGGCGGCTGGCGAATATAATCGGGCAAGATTCGACAGAGGGGGAAGATATGCGTGCTGTGCTGGTGGCAAATCCGAAAGGCGGGGCCGGGAAGACGACCCTGGCGACCAACCTTGCCGGATATTTTGCGAATCGGGGCCAGAGGGTCACCCTTTGCGACCTTGACCGGCAGCAGTCCGCATTGCGCTGGATGGCATTCCGCGACCCGGCGGCGGCGCCGGTCACGGGGTATTTCGCCGGCAACCAGATCCTGCTCAGCCTGCCGCATGACGCCGACTGGGCGGTTCTGGATGCGCCGGCCGGTCTTCAGGGCTACAAGCTGTCGGACTACCTGCGGACGGTGGACAAGCTGATCGTGCCGCTTGTCCCCTCGGTATTCGACATGGCGGCCACCGAGGACTTCCTCAACGCGATCCGCAGTGATCTGCGCGGCCGGCGCGGCACCATCGGCATCGTTGCCATGCGTGTTGACCCGCGGACAAAGGCGGCGGCCATGCTCGAAGAGTATCTCAAGCATTTCGACATCCCGATCGTCGCCTATCTGCGCCATACCCAGAACTACGTCAACGCCGCGGCGGCGGGCCTTTCCATTTTCGACCCGCCGCGTACCCGCAACAAGCGCGACGTCGAGCAGTGGGAGGGGCTGGTCTCCTGGCTGCAAGCCAGATAGATCACTCGCCGAATAGGTGTTGACAGCATTGGGGGCTTTCCGGATAATTCGGCCCTCTGACAGTCGCGGGGTGGAGCAGTCTGGCAGCTCGTCGGGCTCATAACCCGAAGGTCGCAGGTTCAAATCCTGCCCCCGCAACCAGCAAGCGAGACGCTTGGTTATGCCAAGCGTTTTTCTTTCTGAAGTCTTGGATTGAACTTGAAGCGCTGGGAGGTCTTGACCTCGACATGGTAGGTGCTTCATAATTTCATCTCTTTGCTGCCGTTGGGTGGTGGGGATTGATCTTTAAAAATTTGGACAACCGATAGGTGTGGGTGCCTTGATGCGAAGCGACGCGAGTCGCGAAAGTATTAATGGCAATCACACGGATGGAGAGATCCATCGAAGTAATGAGAATTACTGTCAGTGAATTGTGAGTTTGTTGGATTGAACTGAAGAGTTTGATCCTGGCTCAGATTGAACGCTGGCGGCATGCCTTACACATGCAAGTCGAACGGCAGCGCGGACTTCGGTCTGGCGGCGAGTGGCGAACGGGTGAGTAATGCATCGGAACGTACCTTTCAGTGGGGGATAACGTAGCGAAAGTTACGCTAATACCGCATATTCTGTGAGCAGGAAAGCAGGGGATCGCAAGACCTTGCGCTGATGGAGCGGCCGATGTCAGATTAGCTAGTTGGTGGGGTAAAGGCTCACCAAGGCGACGATCTGTAGCGGGTCTTAGAGGATGATCCGCCACACTGGAACTGAGACACGGTCCAGACTCCTACGGGAGGCAGCAGTGGGGAATTTTGGACAATGGGCGCAAGCCTGATCCAGCCATGCCGCGTGAGTGAAGAAGGCCTTCGGGTTGTAAAGCTCTTTCGGCCGGGAAAAAATCGCTTGGGTTAATACCCTGAGTGGATGATGGTACCGGAATAAGAAGCACCGGCTAACTACGTGCCAGCAGCCGCGGTAATACGTAGGGTGCGAGCGTTAATCGGAATTACTGGGCGTAAAGCGTGCGCAGGCGGTTTTGTAAGACAGGCGTGAAATCCCCGGGCTCAACCTGGGAACTGCGTTTGTGACTGCAAGGCTAGAGTATGGCAGAGGGGGGTGGAATTCCACGTGTAGCAGTGAAATGCGTAGAGATGTGGAGGAACACCAATGGCGAAGGCAGCCCCCTGGGCCAATACTGACGCTCATGCACGAAAGCGTGGGGAGCAAACAGGATTAGATACCCTGGTAGTCCACGCCCTAAACGATGTCAACTAGGTGTTGGGTGGGTAAAACCATTTGGTACCGTAGCTAACGCGTGAAGTTGACCGCCTGGGGAGTACGGCCGCAAGGTTAAAACTCAAAGGAATTGACGGGGACCCGCACAAGCGGTGGATGATGTGGATTAATTCGATGCAACGCGAAAAACCTTACCTACCCTTGACATGCCAGGAACTTGCCAGAGATGGCTTGGTGCCCGAAAGGGAGCCTGGACACAGGTGCTGCATGGCTGTCGTCAGCTCGTGTCGTGAGATGTTGGGTTAAGTCCCGCAACGAGCGCAACCCTTGTCGTTAATTGCCATCATTTAGTTGGGCACTTTAACGAGACTGCCGGTGACAAACCGGAGGAAGGTGGGGATGACGTCAAGTCCTCATGGCCCTTATGGGTAGGGCTTCACACGTCATACAATGGTCGGTACAAAGGGTTGCCAAGCCGCGAGGCGGAGCCAATCCCAGAAAGCCGATCGTAGTCCGGATCGCAGGCTGCAACTCGCCTGCGTGAAGTCGGAATCGCTAGTAATCGTGGATCAGCATGTCACGGTGAATACGTTCCCGGGTCTTGTACACACCGCCCGTCACACCATGGGAGCGGGTTCCGCCAGAAGTAGGTAGCCTAACCGCAAGGAGGGCGCTTACCACGGCGGGGTTCGTGACTGGGGTGAAGTCGTAACAAGGTAGCCGTATCGGAAGGTGCGGCTGGATCACCTCCTTTCTAGAGAAAGCATCCTGGCACCCACAACCTATCGGTTGTTCATAAGTGGCAAACAGACGAGGGTCTGTAGCTCAGTCGGTTAGAGCATCGTCTTGATAAGGCGGGGGTCGTTGGTTCGATTCCAACCAGACCCACCAACGTTAGTTGCTGGTTGCTGGTTGTTAGCTGTTGCTAGCAACTAAAGGCTAAGTACTGGCAACTAAACGGGGGATTAGCTCAGCTGGGAGAGCACCTGCTTTGCAAGCAGGGGGTCGTCGGTTCGATCCCGTCATCCTCCACCAGGCGATTGTGAGGTGTCAGGAGTGAGGGGTGAGGCGTGGAAAACCGCAAGGTTTTTACTGCTTACCCTTTACTCCTCACCCCTTACCGGGTGTTTGCTCTTTAACAAAATGGAAGAAGGTTGTGCGGCGCTGCGTGAGTGGTGCCGTACGTTGTGATTGCATCTGTTCCCGCATTACAGCTAGTGCGGGAACGGCACAAACGAGTTGCCTGTAGCCTGGATTCGCGAGAGTCCGCAAGGTTATAGGATCAAGCGACTAAGTGCATGTGGTGGATGCCTTGGCGATCACAGGCGATGAAGGACGTGCAAGCCTGCGAAAAGCGTGGGGGAGCTGGCAATGGAGCTTTGATCCCGCGATGTCCGAATGGGGAAACCCACTCCGCAAGGAGTATCTTTATCTGAATACATAGGATATTGAGGCGAACCCGGCGAACTGAAACATCTAAGTAGCCGGAGGAAAAGAAATCAACCGAGATTCCCCAAGTAGTGGCGAGCGAACGGGGAAGAGCCTGCTAGTGATAGCAGTCTTGTTAGCAGAACGGAATGGAAAGTCCGGCCGTAGCGGGTGATAGCCCCGTATGCGAAAACAGGATTGTGGTACTAAGTTAGCGACAAGTAGGGCGGGGCACGTGAAACCCTGTCTGAATATGGGGGGACCATCCTCCAAGGCTAAATACTCGTGATCGACCGATAGTGAACCAGTACCGTGAGGGAAAGGCGAAAAGAACCCCGGGAGGGGAGTGAAATAGAACCTGAAACCGCATGCATACAAACAGTGGGAGCCTCCTTGAGGGGTGACTGCGTACCTTTTGTATAATGGGTCAGCGACTTACGTCATGTTGCGAGCTTAACCGAATAGGGGAGGCGTAGCGAAAGCGAGTCTGATAAGGGCGTTTAGTAGCATGGCGTAGACCCGAAACCGGATGATCTATCCATGGCCAGGATGAAGGTGCGGTAACACGCACTGGAGGTCCGAACCCACTAACGTTGAAAAGTTAGGGGATGAGCTGTGGATAGGGGTGAAAGGCTAAACAAATCCGGAAATAGCTGGTTCTCCCCGAAAACTATTTAGGTAGTGCGTCACATATCACTTCCGGGGGTAAAGCACTGTTATGGCTAGGGGGTCATCGCGACTTACCAAACCATGGCAAACTCTGAATACCGGAAAGTGCGAGTGTGGCAGACAGACAGTGGGTGCTAACGTCCATTGTCAAGAGGGAAACAACCCAGACCGCCAGCTAAGGTCCCAAAGACATGGTTAAGTGGGAAACGAAGTGGGAAGGCACAGACAGCTAGGAGGTTGGCTTAGAAGCAGCCATCCTTTAAAGAAAGCGTAATAGCTCACTAGTCGAGTCGTCCTGCGCGGAAGATGTAACGGGGCTCAAACCATGCACCGAAGCTGCGGATATCGAAAGATATGGTAGGGGAGCGTTCTGTAGGTCTGTGAAGGTGTCTCGTAAGGGATGCTGGAGATATCAGAAGTGCGAATGCTGACATGAGTAGCGATAAAGCGTGTGAAAAGCACGCTCGCCGAAAGCCCAAGGTTTCCTACGCAACGTTCATCGGCGTAGGGTGAGTCGGCCCCTAAGGCGAGGCAGAAATGCGTAGTCGATGGGAAACAGGTCAATATTCCTGTACCGATTCTAGATGCGATGTGGGGACGGAGAAGGTTAGGTCAGCCAACTGTTGGAATAGTTGGTTTAAGCGTGTAGGCGTGCCCCTTAGGCAAATCCGGGGGGCTTAGCTGAGGCGTGATGACGAGGCACTACGGTGCTGAAGTGATTGATACCAAGCTTCCAGGAAAAGCCACTAAGCTTCAGTCTAGAGTTGACCGTACCGCAAACCGACACAGGTGGGCAGGATGAAAATTCTAAGGCGCTTGAGAGAACTCAGGAGAAGGAACTCGGCAAATTGACACCGTAACTTCGGGAGAAGGTGTGCCCCTATAAGGTGTAGGTCCTCGCGACCGAAGCCGTAAGGGGTTGCAGTGAACTGGTGGCTGCGACTGTTTAATAAAAACACAGCACTCTGCAAACACGAAAGTGGACGTATAGGGTGTGACGCCTGCCCGGTGCCGGAAGGTTAATTGATGGAGTGCAAGCTCTTGATCGAAGCCCCGGTAAACGGCGGCCGTAACTATAACGGTCCTAAGGTAGCGAAATTCCTTGTCGGGTAAGTTCCGACCTGCACGAATGGCGTAACGATGGCCACACTGTCTCCTCCTGAGACTCAGCGAAGTTGAAATGTTTGTGAAGATGCAATCTCCCCGCGGCAAGACGGAAAGACCCCATGAACCTTTACTGTAGCTTTGCATTGGACTTTGAACCGGTTTGTGTAGGATAGGTGGGAGACTGTGAAGCCGGGACGCCAGTTTCGGTGGAGTCAACCTTGAAATACCACCCTGATTTGTTTGAGGTTCTAACCTACGCCAGTGAATCCTGGCGGGGGACCGTGCATGGTAGGCAGTTTGACTGGGGCGGTCTCCTCCCAAAAGGTAACGGAGGAGTACGAAGGTACGCTTAGGGCGGTCGGACATCGCCCATAAAGTGCAATGGCAAAAGCGTGCTTGACTGCGAGACCCACAAGTCGAGCAGGTGCGAAAGCAGGTCATAGTGATCCGGTGGTTCTGTATGGAAGGGCCATCGCTCAACGGATAAAAGGTACTCTGGGGATAACAGGCTAATTCCTCCCAAGAGTTCATATCGACGGGGGAGTTTGGCACCTCGATGTCGGCTCATCACATCCTGGGGCTGCAGTTGGTCCCAAGGGTATGGCTGTTCGCCATTTAAAGTGGTACGCGAGCTGGGTTTAAAACGTCGTGAGACAGTTTGGTCCCTATCTGCCGTGGGCGCTGGAAATTTGAGGGGGGCTGCTCCTAGTACGAGAGGACCGGAGTGGACGAACCTCTGGTGTACCGGTTATGACGCCAGTCGTATTGCCGGGTAGCTAAGTTCGGAAGAGATAAACGCTGAAAGCATCTAAGCGTGAAACTCGCCTCAAGATTAGATTTCCCGGAGCCTTGAGCTCCCTTAAGGGTCGTCGAAGACTACGACGTTGATAGGCTGGGTGTGGAAGCGCAGCAATGCGTTAAGCTAACCAGTACTAATTGCCCGTGCGGCTTGATCCTATAACCTTGTTACAGCAAGGCACTCGTTCGCAATCACAACACCTTCTTCCCATTTATGCCTGGAACCCCAACGGGTCCCAGGCACTACAAGTTACGCTTGGCGACCATGGCGTTTCGGACCCACCCCTTCCCTTCCCGAACAGGACCGTGAAACGAAACCGCGCCGATGATATTGCACATCTCGTGCGAGAAAGTAGGTCATCGCCAGGCACCCCCACTCCTCAAACCCCCCGTCAGATACCCATCCGACGGGGGGTACGACGTTTACAGGCAGGTAAAATCTCCCTGTGTTAGAATCTGCGGCGGCGGGTCTCCCCGCATTGCAGGGTGGTGAATCTGGTCAGGTCCGGAAGGAAGCAGCCACAGCTACTTACTGCAAGTGCCGGGGGTTAGGCTCGCCATTTCCATTTTCGAACCGTTTTGGGGCGCATGAGTTATCAGGTCCTCGCACGCAAATGGCGGCCGCGCAGCTTCAGCAGCCTTGTCGGTCAAGAGCATGTCGTCCGTGCGCTGACCCATGCCCTAGCCAGCCAGCGCCTGCATCACGCCTACTTGTTCACGGGCACGCGCGGCGTCGGGAAGACAACGCTGGCCAGGATCCTGGCCAAGGCGCTCAACTGCGAAGCCGGAGTCACGCCGACGCCTTGTGGAACCTGCTCTGCTTGCCAGGAAATCGACAGCGGGCGCTTCGTCGATCTTCTGGAAGTCGATGCCGCGACCAATACACGTGTTGACGAGATGCGCCAGCTCCTGGAAAACGCCGTTTATGCGCCGACGCGGGGACGCTTCAAGGTCTATGTGATCGACGAAGTGCACATGCTTTCGAATTCCGCCTTCAACGCGATGCTGAAGACGCTCGAAGAGCCGCCGGAGCATGTCAAGTTCATCCTGGCAACGACCGATCCGCAAAAGATTCCCGTCACTGTGCTTTCGCGCTGCCTTCAGTTCAACCTGAAGCAGATGCCGCCTGCGTCGATCGCGTCGCATCTGGCGCATGTCCTTCAGTCGGAGGAGGTGTCCTATGAACTGCCCGCGCTTGGCCTGATTGCACGCTCGGCTGCGGGGAGCATGCGCGACGCGCTGTCGCTGCTCGATCAGGCGATCGCGCACGGCGCCGGGCGGGTTGATGAGGCACAGGTCCGCGCGATGCTTGGCACCGTCGATCTCGATTACCTCTACTCCATACTGGAGGCAGTCCACGCCGGCAATGCCGGCGAACTGCTCAGCCTCGCCGCCGACATGGCGTTGCGCAGCCTTTCGTTCGGCGCCGCCCTGCAGGAGCTGGCCGGGCTGCTGACCCTTATCCAGGTTGCCCAGTGCGCGCCGGGCTCACTGGACGACGATGATCCGGATCGCGCCAGACTTCTCGAGCTATCGGCCAGTTTTTCACCCGAGTTCGTGCAGCTGGCCTATCAGATCGTGATTCTGGGGCGAGCCGACCTGCAGTTGTCGCCGGACGAATACGCCGGCTTCGTCATGACACTGCTGAGATTGCACAGCTTCAGGCCGCAAACCGTGGCCGATGTTGTTTCAGCCATCCAGTCCGTCAGGCCAGGCACTGGCCGGCCGCTAGTGGAGGCGCAACCATCGGCGGCAGTCCGCGCACCCGCCCGCGAACCCGAGCGGTCTTCCGGGGATGACTCCCCACAGGGCGTCCCGTCGAACCGCTGGCACGAGATGATCGCTGCCTTGCAGGTCAACGGGCTGGCGCGCGAACTCGCCCAGCACTGCGAGTTACGCGAGTTGGGCGAGTCGGCCTGCGTGCTGCGCCTTGCCCCGGCGCATGCCCACCTTCAGATGAAGCCGGCGCCCGAGAGATTGCAGCAGGCGCTCGGCGACTATTTGGGACGCCGGGTGAACCTGCGTATCGAACTGGCCCAGACCGAAGCCGATACGCCTGCCGCCACTGCCGGACGGGAGAAGCGCGAACGGCAGGAGCGGGCGATAGCGTCGATCGAGCAGGATTCCTTCGTTCGGGATGTCATCGAAAGCTTCGATGCATCGCTGGTCGAGTCGTCAATCAAACCCATCGTATAGCGGAGATCTGGAAATGATGAAGGGTGGCATGGCCGGGCTGATGAAGCAGGCGCAGATGATGCAGGACAACATGAAGAAGGCGCAGGACCAACTTGCTCAGACCGAGGTCGAAGGGCAATCCGGAGCCGGCATGGTCAAGGTCGTGATGACCTGCGCGCACGACGTGCGGCGTGTCAGCATCGATCCGTCGGTTCTCGACGACCGCGAAATGCTCGAGGATCTCGTCGCCGCCGCCATGAACGATGCCGTTCGGCGCGGCGAGGAACTCAGCAAGGAAAAGATGGCGGGTTTCGCCAGCGGCCTCAACTTGCCGCCCGGCCTCAAGCTGCCGTTCTAGACCGTGACCCCGTCGGGACTCGAGGCACTGATCGAGGCGCTGCGCTGCCTGCCGGGCGTCGGGCCGAAGTCGGCGCAGCGCATGGCCTACCATCTCCTGCAACGTGACCGGGGCGGGGCGCAGCGTCTGGGCGACGCGCTCCTGCATGCTCTCGCGTCGATCCGGCACTGCACGAGCTGCAACAACTTCTCCGAAGCGGAGATCTGCCAGCGGTGCGCATCGCCGCGGCGCGACCCGGCGTTGCTGTGCGTCGTCGAGACGCCGGTTGACATGAACATGATGGAGCAGACACACGCCTTCCAGGGGCTGTACTACGTGCTGATGGGAAGGATCTCCCCGCTCGACGGTGTCGGCGCACGGGAACTCGGCCTCGAGCGTCTGTTGTCGCGCGCGCTCGATGGCGTCGTACGCGAGGTCATCCTGGCCACCAACTACACCAACGAGGGCGAGGCGACCGCCCACTATGTTGCCGCCATGCTCAGGCCCAAGGGGATCAACGTGACGCGGATCGCCCGCGGTGTCCCGGTCGGCGGTGAGCTCGAATACGTTGACAGCGGCACACTGGCTCAGGCCATGCGGGAGCGCAAGAGTTGCGCGGGGTGACAGCGGCTTTTATCGCGGGTTCCGATGAAGTATAATCTAGCGTTAATTTCTTATCCCATCCAATTCCTTTAGGGGTCAGCGTTATGAGCAATCAAGGAAAAATGGACTGCGGACGGCGGCGTCTCGTCGTCGCTACCGCGGCCGTTGGCGGGGCTGGTGCGGTTGCCGCGCTGGTGCCGTTCGTCTCCAGCTTGCTTCCGTCCGAGCGCGCCAAGGCGGCAGGCGCTCCGGTTGAAGTCGATATCAGCAAGCTCGAGGCCGGCCAGATGATGACCGTCGAATGGCGAGGCAAGCCGGTCTGGGTCATCAACCGGACCAAGGAAATGCTCGATAGCCTGCCGAAACTCGATGACCAGATGGCGGATCCGAAATCGGCCAAGGACCTGCAGCCGCCTTACGCGCAGAACGAGACCCGCTCGATCAAGAAGGACATCATGGTGGTCGTCGGCATCTGCACCCATCTTGGCTGCTCGCCCTCCTCCAAGTTCAAGAGGGGTGCCGAGGAAGGCATGCCGGCCGACTGGCTGGGCGGCTTCCTGTGCCCCTGCCATGGTTCGACCTTCGACTTCGCCGGCCGCGTCTTCAAGGCGAAGCCTGCGCCGACCAATCTCGAAGTTCCGCCGCACGTGTATCTCGCCGATACCCGTATCCTGATCGGCGAAGACAAGAAGGGGGCTTAACATGGCTGGTGGCACTTACGAAAAGTACAAGTCCGACGGCTCCATCGGCGGCAACGTCCTGGAGTGGGTCGATGCCCGTTTCCCCGCGACCTCGATGTGGCGCGGGCACCTGTCCGAGTACTACGCGCCGAAGAACTTCAACTTCTGGTATTTCTTCGGTTCGCTCGCAATGCTGGTCCTGGTCATCCAGATCGTCACCGGCATCTTCCTGACAATGCACTACAAGCCGGATGCGGCGCTGAACGCCAACGGCGTGCCCATCGCCTTCGCTTCCGTCGAGTACATCATGCGCGACGTCCCCGGCGGCTGGCTGATCCGCTACATGCACTCGACCGGCGCCTCGGCCTTCTTCATCGTGGTCTACCTGCACATGTTCCGTGGCCTGATCTACGGTTCGTACCGCAAGCCGCGTGAGCTGACCTGGCTGTTCGGCGTCGGCATCTTCCTGGTGCTGATGGGCGAAGCTTTCTTTGGCTACCTGCTCCCGTGGGGCCAGATGTCCTACTGGGGTGCCCAGGTGATCGTCAACCTGTTCGGCGCCATCCCGGTGATCGGCAACGACCTGTCGATCCTGATCCGCGGCGACTTCGTCGTCGGTGATGCGACGCTGAACCGCTTCTTCTCCTTCCACGTCATCGCCTTCCCGCTGATCCTGCTCGGCCTCGTCGCTGCCCACATCCTGGCGCTGCACGAGACCGGTTCGAACAACCCGGACGGTATCGAGATCAAGGCGAACAAGGACGAGAACGGCATCCCGCGCGACGGCATCCCGTTCCACCCGTACTACTCGGTCAAGGACATCGTCGGCGTCGTCGTCTTCCTGATGGTCTTCTCGGCAGTGTTGTTCTGGGCGCCCGAAGGTGCCGGCATGTTCCTGGAAACGCCGAACTTCTATCCGGCCGACCCATTGAAGACCCCGCCGCACATCGCGCCGGTCTGGTACTTCACGCCTTACTACTCGATCCTGCGCGCCGTCGTCTGGAACTTCTTCGGCCTCGATGCCAAGTTCTGGGGTGTGGTTGCGATGGGCGCCTCGGTCGTCATCTTCGCCTTCCTGCCGTGGCTGGATCGCAGCCCGGTCAAGTCGATCCGCTATCGCGGCCCGATCACCAAGGTGATGATCACCCTGTTCGTGATCTGCTTCTTCATCCTCGGCTACCTGGGTACGCAGTCGCCGTCCCCGATGGGTGAGCTGGTCTCCCAGATCTGCACGGTCTTCTACTTCGGCTTCTTCCTCGCCATGCCCTGGTGGTCACGCATGGACAAGTTCAAGCCCGTGCCTGAACGTGTGACGATGAAGTGAGGATGCACAAAATGAAAAAATTCCTTATCGCATTGCTCTTCGCGCCGGTGCTGGCCCTGGCAGCAGGCGGAAACGTCCACCTCGACAAGTGGCCGGGCTCGGTGAGCGACAAGGCGGCGCTGCAGAACGGTGCCAAACTGTTCGTAAACTACTGCCTGAACTGCCACGGCGCGTCCTACATGCGCTATCAGAACCTGAAGGACCTCGGCTTGACCGAGCAACAGGTCAAGGACAACCTGATGTTTGCCTCCGACAAGATCGGTGGCCTGATGGCTGTTGCGGCGCGTTCCGATGAGCAGAAGCAGTGGTTCGGCGCGACCCCGCCCGACCTGACCATCATCGCCCGGGCCCGGGGCGAACTCGGCAATGCCGGTGCCGGTGCCGACTGGTTGTACACCTACCTGCGGACTTTCTATCAGGACAACAAGCGGCCGACCGGCTGGAACAACGTCGCCTTCGAAGCCGTCGGCATGCCGCACATCCTCTGGGAACTGCAGGGCACGCAGGTGATGAACCACGAGACCCACAAGCTGGAACTTGCCGTGCCGGGCAAGATGAGCCCGGCCGAATACGACAAGGCGATTTCCGACCTGGTCGGCTTCATGGTCTGGATGGGCGAGCCGCAACAGGAGTTCCGCCGGAAGCTCGGTTTCGGCGTGCTGGCCTTCCTGTTCGTGCTCTTCCTCCTGGCTTACGCGTTGAAGAAGAACTACTGGAAAGACATTCACTAATCCGTTCCGGGTTAGCTGACGGCATCGCGGGTTGGCTCAGGTCGGCCCCCGATGCCGAATCTCATTTTGAAGGTTTCTGCACATGATGAACCTCTACTCGGGCACGACCTGCCCATTCAGCCATCGCTGCCGGATTGTCCTCTACGAAAAGGGCATGGATTTCCAGGTCATCGATGTTGACATGTTCAACAAGCCGGAAGACCTGGCCGTCATCAACCCGCACAACCGGGTGCCGGTGCTGGTCGAGCGTGACCTCGTGCTGTTCGAGCCGAACATCATCAACGAATACATCGACGAGCGTTTCCCGCATCCGCAACTGATGCCCGCCGACCCGATCATGCGCGCCCGCGCCCGCCAGCTCCTGGTCGGCATGGAGCGCGAGATCTTCGCCTTCATGGAGGTGATCGAGAAGCACGGCAAGAGCGCCGACAAGGCGCGGCAGGAAATCAGGGCCCGCCTGACCGAGATCATCCCGATCTTCAACAAGCAGAAGTTCATGCTCGGCGACGAATTCTCGATGCTCGACGTGGCGATCGCGCCGCTGCTCTGGCGCCTGGACCATTACGGCATCAATCTCGGAGCGGCAGCGGCGCCGTTGATGAAATACGCCGAGCGGATATTCAGCCGCCAGGGCTTCATCGACGCGCTGACTCCGTCTGAAAAGGCGATGCGCAAGTAAGGCATGGAACTGCCGTCCACCAAACCCTATCTGCTGCGTGCCATCTGGGAATGGTGCTGCGACAACGGCTTCACGCCCTACATTGCCGTCCAGGTCGATGAGCGGGCGCGTGTGCCGCGCGAGTTCGTCCGCGACGGCCAGATTGTCCTCAATATCGGGCCGGACGCGACCAACAAGCTGCAGATCGGCAACGAACTGATCGAATTTCAGGCCCGCTTCGGCGGTGTCGCCCGCGAACTGTCGGTGCCGGTCGACCAGGTTTCCGCCATCTATTCGCGCGAGAACGGCGCCGGCATGGCTTTCGAAATCGACGAAGAAGGCGGCTTCGCCGCCGGCGACGTGCCCGAGGCAATTGCCGAAGAGGCGCCGACCGAACCGGCGGAGCCGCCACGCCCAGAGGGAGGGCGTCCCTGGTTGCAGCGCATCAAATAGGGATGCCTGCTGCGGTCGACGCACCAAAACGGGGAGATTTCTGACGGAAATCTCCCCGTTTTGCATCCAAACCCATGATTTTCCCTGCATGGCACGGCTGTTGCTCAATGGCTGTCCAGAAGGAAAATCATGAATCGGCAAGTCAAATCAACCTGTTGCTATTGCGGCGTCGGCTGTGGCGTCCTCATCGAGACCGAAAACGGCGCGATCACCGGCGTGCGCGGCGACCCCGACCACCCCGCCAACCGCGGGCGCCTGTGCACCAAGGGCGCGACCCTTGCCCAGACCGCTGACCCGGCCTGCCGGCTCCTGCACCCGGAACGGCGCAGCGTGCGGCACGGGCTGCGCGAAACGCTGACCTGGGACGCGGCGCTCGACGAGGCGGCCGGACGTTTCGCCGAGACGATCCGTGCCCACGGCCCGGATTCGGTCGCCTTCTACATTTCCGGCCAGTTGATGACCGAGGATTACTACGTCTTCAACAAACTGGCCAAGGGGCTGATCGGCACCAACAACGTCGACACCAATTCGCGGCTCTGCATGTCCTCCGCAGTTGCCGGCTACAAGCAGACGCTGGGCGCCGATGCCCCGCCGTGCAGCTACGCGGACATTCTCCAGGCCAAGCTCATCTTCATCGCCGGCGCCAATCCGGCCGTCGCCCACCCGATCATCTTCCGCTACCATCGAGGACGCCCGCACCGCCAATCCCGACCTGAAGATCATCGTCGCCGACCCGCGCCGCTCGGAAAGCGCCGAGATTGCCGATCTCCATCTGGCGCTGCGACCTGGCACCGACATCGCCCTGTTCAACGGTATGCTCAACGTGCTGATCGCCGAAAAACTGGTCGATGAAGCCTACGTCGCTGCCCACACGACCGGCTTCGCGGCGCTGGCCGAAATCGCCGCGAAGTATCCACCAGCCGTCGCCGCCGAAATCTGCGGCGTGAACGCGGCGGATATCGTCAAGGCGGCGCGCTGGTTCGGCAGCAGTGCGGCGTCCCTGTCGCTGTATTGCCAGGGACTCAACCAGTCGGTGCACGGCACCCACAACAACGCCGGCATCATTCATCTGCACCTGGCGACCGGGCAGATCGGCAAGCCGGGGGCCGGTCCCTTCTCGCTGACCGGGCAGCCCAACGCGATGGGCGGGCGCGAGGTCGGCGGCCTGGCCAACCTGCTGTCGGCGCATCGCGACCTTGGCAACCCGGCCCACCGCGCCGAGATGGCGCGTTTCTGGGGCGTGCCCTTCGTACCGGCAAAGCCGGGCAAGGCTGCGGTCAACCTGTTCAAAAGCCTCAAATCCGGCGAGATCAAGGCGGTCTGGATCGCCTGTACCAATCCGGCGCAATCGCTGCCCAATCAGGCAGCAGTACGCGAAGCGCTGCGGGCGGCCGAGTATGTCGTGCTCCAGGAGGCCTACGCCAACACCGACACCGCGGACTACGCCGATCTCCTGCTGCCGGCCAGCAGTTGGGGCGAGAAGTACGGCACGGTGACCAATTCCGAACGCTGCATCACCCGCGTCCAGTCGGCGGTTGCGCCACCCGGCGAGGCGCGCCACGACTGGGAGATCGTCGTTGATTTTGCCCGTCGCCTTGGCCGCCAAACTCGATCATGCCGGTGCCGACAAGTTGTTCCCCTACGCCGATGCCGAGTCCATCTTCAACGAGCATCGCGAAAGCACGCGTGGGCGCGACCTCGATATCACCGGCCTCAGCTATGCCCTGCTCGATGCGGATGGTCCGCAGCAATGGCCCTATCCGGAAGGTGCGGTCAAAGGCAAGGTCCGCCTCTACGAGGACGGGCGCTTTCCGACGGCCGATGGCAAGGCGCGCTTCGTCGCCATCGAGCATGCCCCGACCGCCGATGGCCTGACCCCGGATGCGCCGATCAGCCTCCTGTCAGGGCGCATGCGCGATCACTGGCACGGCATGAGCCGGACCGGCACCGTCCCGCGCCTGTTCAATCTCGAGGACGAACCGGTTCTCGCCATGCACCCCTGCGACATGCGTCATCGCCAGCTCGCGAGCGGCGATATTGCGCGGGTCGCCAATGCGCGGGGCGAAATGACCGTGCGCGTCGCCGAGCGGGCCGGGCTTGCAGCGCGGCCGCGCCTGGATGCCGATGCACTGGGGCAGCCAGTTCATGAATTCGCCCGGCGCCAACGCCGTCGCCTGCGACGCGACCGACCCGTATTCGCTGCAGCCGGAACTGAAGCATGCCGCCGTCCAGATCAGCCGACTCGACCTGCCCTATCCGCTCGCCATCGTCCGCCGTTGCGCCAGCCGGGAGGCGGCGCTGAACATGATGCAGGCAGCGCGGCCGATGCTCGCCGGCTTCCCCTACGCGACGCTCGCCCTCTACGGGCGCAGCAGCCCGCTGGTGGTTTTCCGCGCGGCGGCAGCGGGGCCGGTCGACCCGGCGCGGCTTGGCGAACTGGATCGCCTGTTCGGTCTCGCGGACGAAGAAGGCGCCATCGTCTATGACGACGCCCGGCGCCACATCGCCAAGAAGGCGATTGCCCGCGACGGCCGGTTGCTGGGCGTGCGCCTGGCCGGCGAGACGCTGGCGCAGGCGTGGCTCAAGCAGGCCATGGCCGAAGACGAACTCGACGCCAGCCTGATCCGGCTGGCGTTGGCCCCCAGCGCGCGGGCGCCGGTCAGCATCGCACCACGCAACATCATCTGCAAATGCGCGGACGTCAGCGATGTGCAGATACGGAAGGAACTGGCCCGCGGCAGCTCGCTGGCCGTCCTCCAGGACAAGCTGAAATGCGGCACTTTCTGCGGGTCCTGTGTGCCGGACCTCAAGCGCATGGCAGCCGAATTCAAGAGCGAAGAGACCGCGCCAGCCTGAGCGCAGCAGGAGGAGACCATGAATTACGCGCAATACATACGGGAAATCGGGCGTGGTGCCGAAGGTGCGCGCGATCTCTCGAGCGAAGATGCGCACCGGCTCTACGGCGCGCTGCTCGATGGCGGCGTGCCCGATCTCGAAATGGGCGCCATCATCCTCGGTCTGCGCGTCAAGGGCGAATCGCTGGAGGAAATGCTTGGCTTTCTCGCTGCCACCGAGGAACGCACCGCGGCCATGCAGCGGCCGCATGGCCGTGTCCGTCCGGTGATCCTGCCGACCTACAACGGGGCGCGCAAGGAAGCCAACCTGACGCCGCTGCTGGCCCTGATGCTGCAGCGCTTCGGCGTTCCGGTGCTGGTCCATGGCCTGCTCGAAGGCTACGGCCGGGTGACCACGGGCCATGTCTTCCGCGAACTGGGCATCATGCCGACCATCTCGGTCGCCCAGGCGCAGGCGACACTCGATGAAAAGCGACTGGCGTTCATGCCGCTCAGTGCCCTGTCGTCAGGGGCGAACGACCTGCTCCGCATGCGCGCACGCATGGGTGTGCGCAACAGCGCGCACAGCCTGGTCAAGCTGCTCGATCCGTTCCGCGGCGAAGGCGTTGTGGTGGCGGCGGCGACGCATCCGGATTTCATCGACCTGATGCGCAACGTCCTCGTCGCCCACGACCGCCGCGCGATCCTGTTGCGTGGCACGGAGGGCGAGCCGTTCGCCAACCCGCGCCGGCGACCGCGCCTCGAACATATCCACGACGGGCGCGCCGACGTGCTGTTCGAGGCTGAGCACGACAGCCTGCGCGCCCTGCCATGCCTGCCGGAAGCGATTGACGCGGCGAGCACGGCGCGCTGGATCAGCCGCGTCCTCGATCATCAGTTGCCTCTTCCCAAGCCGATCGCCAACCAGTTGGCATGCTGCCTTTTCGCCTGCGGCTACGCTGGTGATCTCAACCAGGCCAAGGCGATCGTCGCCGTCGAGATCAACGGCCTCGCCGTCGCCGCCGGATAGCCGCGGCAGCACCCTCGGCGCCCGGCGCCGCTGCCGCCATGGCGCACCGCAGCAGTGGGTGGTGCACGCTTATGGTGCATGGTTGCAGCACGCCAGTCGCGGTCAACCCCTGGAAAACACGAAAAATCATCGGTTTGCAGCGATGGCATGGATATCGCTCTAGTCACTCTGAACAGTGTAGCGATCGCCGGCCGGCCGGACCGGCAAGCATGCGATGGCCCAGGGGCTCGAGCCGTCGGCCGACGCCGCACGTCTGGCGCGCAAGCTGGAAAGCGAGACCGCGCTGTTCGACAGCGTGCTGCGCGCCCCGACCTGGGCGATCCGCAGCGGCCGATGGCATCACCGCAGAACGGCGAGGTCGGGGGCCTGGCGATGTCGAGCGGGCCTGCGGCGGCCTGGCCGATGTCGAGCGGGCCTGGCGGGAAACCATGGCCCCCCGGGCGCGGGTCTTCCTGGCCGCGGCGCCCGGCCAGAAGGCAGCAGAATTCGTCGCCTTCGAGGCGGAACTCGAAGGCTTCGTCGCCAGGATCAACGACATCGTCCTCGCCATGGAACAGAGCTATGCGCGCGACACCGAGCTGCTGCGCAACACGCAGGCGCCGCTGATCCTGCTGGCGCTGGCCGGATCGCGCGTCATGCTGCGCTTCTTCATGCAGCAGGTGAACGGCCCGCTCGGCGAATTGCGCGCCGGCATGCGGCGCATGGCCGGGAACGACCTGGCGGTCCCCCCTGCTACCGGGGCACGGCTGGAACATCGGCCTGGAGTACGGCCAGGCGATCGCGCCTGAGGTGGGTTCCTGCACCAGTTTCAAAGTGAAGCTCGAAAGCGGTCAAGTGTTTTTGGCCGTCTGACTGCCGCTCGTCAGAACCAAAAGACAACCCCGTCAGGAAACTGGCGGGGGCTTTTATTTCATCAATTCCACGCGCTCACCTTGGGCTCGTCTGGCTGCCGCGCGGGCTTCGATGTAACGCTGAAATTCCGGTTGCTTGAGGTATTCCCCGGAGGCAATGTAATCCAGCGATGAACTGAGGTGGAAGGGGCGCAGGTAGCCCTCGACGCGGAAAACTTCACGTCCGCTGTGGTCAAAGAAGAGCAGGCTGGGGGTGTAGATGATGTTGAGTTTGCGCGTCCAGTCACGCATCGTGACGGTGCTGCCGCTTGGGGTCTTGAGGGCTTCGCTTGACCCGATGTTGACCCGGGCAATCTGGAATTTCTTGAGCAATTCAGCGACGTCAGGGCGCGTGAAGGCATCGCGGTGCATTTCGTCGCAGGCCGCGCAAACCTTTTGCTCGAATAGCACCAGCAATGGCTTTTTGTCGCCTGTGGTCTTGGGTGTCAGGTTCAGCGGGGCGGCCATGAGCCAGGGCTCGGGGTGAAGTTTGCCGCTGGCGGGTTCTCGGGCGTTGGCTTGCAGGTAGTCGATGTATTTCTGTTTTTTCTCCAGGCGCTGACTGACATAGTCGAGCGCTACGCTGAACTGGTGCGGGGGCGTGTAGCCATTAAGGCGCAAGGCGGTGTTTCCTTGTTCATCGAGCATCACCAGTGAGGGTGTGAACTGCACCCCCAGCGCTTTGGCGAAGGCTTTTTCCGGCATGGTTTTGCCGCTGATGTCTTGCACTTCGCGATCGCCCCAAATATTGATGGCAACGACGTCAAAGTTCTTGCGCGTTTTGTCTGCAATGCCTTTCTCTGCAAAGTTTTCCTTCAGCAATTTGGTGCAGTAGGGGCAACCATCCTGATAGAAGTAGAGCATCAGTCGCCGCTTGGATTTTGTTGCCTCGGCAATGTCTTCGCGAATGTCGAGGAAGGATTCCTTGAACCAGGCGGGCTGATCATGGGGTTGCGGCGCCGTTGTGGCAACGGCGGGGGTATCGGCGGCATGCAGGCTCCCGAATAGCAGCGCTTGAACGACACATAGCAGAACGGTCAGGGCACGCATGGCTTGAGTCTCCCGAGGATAGGACATCCGATTAGTTTACGCCTGAATCACTGCACCGCTTCGGATTTCTGCGCACGTCCTTGGCGCGAGAAGATCCTGTTGGCCTGGAGATTAATCCAATAAAACAATTGACTAGGTGTCTGGCACGCCGTTTGCTTTGGGTTGTGCAGTGCAGCGGATTTTCCGTCCCCGAGCGTGGGGAATGGCGATGATGCCATGCGCTGAGCTAGGCCCCTCCCTCAACCGCCGGCCGGGACGCCGTCGTACATGGCGCCCGATCTCTACGCCGCCGGCGTTACGCTCTACCATCTGCTGACCCGGAAATATCCTTACGGCGAGATCGAGCCGTTCCAGACGCCCAAGTTCACAGAGCCCGTCCGGCCGACCCGCTGGCGGCCGGAGATTCCGGGGTGGCTGGAGAACATCCTGCTCAAGGCGGTGGCGCGCGAGGCGAAGGACCGCTTCGAGACCGCCGAGGAATTCCTGCTCGCGCTCGAACGCGGGGCGGCGCGGCCGCTGGCCGCCCCCGGTCGGCGCCCGCTGGCGCAGCGCAATCCGCTGCTGGCATGGAAGTTGGTCGCCGCCGTGTCGCTGGCGCTGAATTTCATCCTGTTGTTGATCCTGTTGCGCTAGAGTTCGCCGCGTGAGCACTGCCCTCATCCTTTTCGCCCACGGCGCCCGCGACCCGGAATGGGCGCAGCCGATGCGCCGCGTCCAGGCGGCGATCCGCCGCGTGGCGGCGGACATGCCGGTCGAAGTCGCCTTCCTCGAATTCATGGCGCCGAACCTGGCCGACTGCGCCGCCGAACTGGTGGCCGCCGGCGCGACGAGGATCGCCGTGATCCCGATGTTCATTGCGCAGGGCGGGCATCTCAAGCGCGACGTACCGGAAATGCTCGACCGGTTGCGGTCGACCTGGCCGCAGGTCGAATTTTCGCTGGCCGACGCGGTTGGCCAAAGCGAAGGGGTGATTCAGGCGATGGCCGCGGCCGCCCTCGCAGTGCTTGACCGGCTGCCAGTCGGGGGCATTGACCAGCCTGTTTCGCCATCGCCGAAGTCGTCCGCCATTTGATCCGGCTTCTTGCAGTTTCGGGGCACACGGCGCTAATGTGGTGGGCATCACGCTACTTGAGGCTCTGATGTTCTCGTTTCCCGGCAGGCTTTCCCGCAAGATCGTCGGGATGCTCTGCGTCTTCTTCCTGATCGCACTGGCGGCGATCGGCATGACCCTCTACCTTTCCTGGCAACTGGAGGGCATGGCGGCGGCGATCAACGACGCCGGCAGCCAGCGCATGCGTGCCTATCGCATGGCCTACTTGATGGAGGGCAGCCTCGTGACCGAGCGCGACCTGGCCCCCTCCGCCCGCAGCCTGCCGGCCGAGATCGAGCGCTTCGACCGGGTGCTGCAGGATCTGCGGCGGGGTGATCCGGCCCGTCCGCTGGCGCCGCCGCGAGATGCCGAGGTCGAGCAGAAACTGCACCGTGTCGAGGAAGCCTGGCAAGGCACGGTGCGGCCGCTGGTGGCGGGTTTCATCGCCGGGCAGGGCGAGGCAAGGGTTAGTCTCCGGCAGGAGTTCGACGGCGAAGTGGAAGCCTTCGTCGCCCGCATCAACGACCTGGTGCTGGCGATGGAACACAGCTATACCGCCAACACGAACCTGCTGCGTAGCGTGCAGGCGGCGCTGGTCGTTCTCGCGATGATCGGTACGGGCATCATGATCCGCTTCTTGATGCTGCTGGTGATCCGTCCGGTCGCGGAACTGCATGCCGGCATGCGGGGCATGAGCGAGGGCGACCTGGCGGTGCGGCTGCCCGTCCGCGCCAACAACGAGCTGGGGGATCTGGCGGACGGCTTCAACCAGATGGCGACGCACTTGCAGACGCTTTACTCGACGCTGGAGGAGCGGGTCGAGGCGAAGACGCGCAGCCTTGCCCTGCGCAACCGCGAACTGGGCATCCTCTACGAGATCACCGCCTTCCTCGGCGAGCAGACGCCGGTCGAGCTTCTCTGCAAGGGTTTCCTGGCCCGCGTCCGCGCCGCCCTCGGCGCCGACGCGGGCGCGGTCCGCCTCTATGCGCCGGATACGGCCATCCTCCATCTGCTTGCCCACGAGGGCTTGTCGGCGGACTTCGTGACGCGTGAAGCCCGGATGGGCTGTGGCGACTGCCTGTGCGGAGAAGTCCTCCAGACCGGCGCGCCGATCGCTTTCCATACGGCTGATCCGCCGCCGGGAATGACCTTGCGCAACTGCATCCGCGAGGGCTTCGCCACCGCGACCGCATTCAACGTCTTCTACAACCGGCAGCGCGTGGGGGTCTTCAACCTGTACTTCCGGGAAGCGTACACCGTATCCAGTCAGGAGATCAGCCTGCTCGAAACCCTTGGGCAGCACCTCGGTGCGGCCGTGGAAAACGAGCGCCTGCGCTCGCGCGAGAAGGAACTTGCGGTTTCCGAGGAACGCAACTTGTTGGCCCAGGACCTGCACGATTCGATCGCCCAGGGGCTGGCTTTCCTCAATATCCAGGTTCAGTTGCTCGAAGATTCGCTGAAGAACGGTCGCGTCGACGAAGCCATGCAGAGCGCCGGGCAACTGCGCGAAGGCGTGCAGGAGAGCTACGACCATGTGCGCGAGCTGCTGGTGCATTT
This sequence comes from uncultured beta proteobacterium, assembly GCA_963736845.1. Taxonomy (GTDB): domain Bacteria; phylum Pseudomonadota; class Gammaproteobacteria; order Burkholderiales; family Rhodocyclaceae; genus Azonexus. The sequence goes on along the minus strand of CAVTQL010000013.1, from coordinate 61,418 downwards.
CCGCACCCGGGTCAATCAGGCCGATCTCGACTCGGCGATCCTCGCCGCGCTCGAACGCTTCGAGAGGCAGACTGGCGTCGCCACCGAGTTCGACCGCCAGGGCAGCGGTGTTCCGCTGGAGCCGGCCGATGAACTTCAGGTCATGCACATCGTCCAGGAATCGCTGTCTAACATCCGCAAGCATGCCTGGGCGAGCAAGGTGCTGGTCGTGCTGAAGCGTTCACGTGCCGGTGTCGAGGTCGAGGTCAGCGATGACGGCAGCGGCTTCGACCCGGTCAACGAACCGAACCTCCAGTCCGAGCGGCATGTCGGTTTGCGCATCATGCGCGAGCGCGCCGACCGCATCGGCGGAAAATGCGAGATCAGTTCCGAACCGGGCAAGGGGGCACGGGTGCGCCTGGTCCTGCCCAACAAACATGCCGAGGCAAGTTGAGATGACAGAGAATATCCGTGTATTGCTGGTGGACGACCATGCCCTGTTCCGCAGCGGGGTCAAGACGCTGCTGGAGCGCCATGAGGATTTCGCCGTCGTGGACGAGGCCGGCGACGGGCTCGAGGGCATCAAACGGGCGCGCTCGCTGAAGCCCGATGTGGTTCTCCTCGACCTGCACATGCCGGGCATTTCCGGACTCGAGGCGCTCAGGGCAATGACCGAGGAGATGCCCGGCATCCGCGTGCTGATGCTGACCGTTTCGGAGGATGCGCACGATCTGATGGAGGCGCTGCGCGCTGGCGCCTGCGGCTACCTGCTCAAGAACATCGAGATGGACGCCCTGCTCGATTCGATCCGGCGTGCCGCCCGCGGCGATTCGGTGGTTTCGCCGCAGATGACGGCCAAGTTGATCCAGGGGGTGCGCGAACAGCCGCGGGCAGCGGCCCGGGTCGCCGAGCGTGACCGCTTTTCACCGCGCGAACGCGACCTCCTCGCCTGCCTGGCGCAGGGTCAAAGCAACAAGGAGATCGCACGCGAACTCGATCTTGCCGAGAGCACGGTCAAGATTCACGTCCAGAACATCTTCAAGAAGCTGCACATGACCAGCCGCGTCCAGGTCGCGCTCTATGCGGCGGAGCACGGCTACGGGCCGCTGGGCCCCAGCGGCTGAGGTCGCCGGACTCAGTCGCGGATGGCGTGCGGACAGCGCGTGCGGAATTCCTCGTAAGCACGGAGGTGGATAGCGGCGGTCTGCAGGTCGCCGCGGTCGACCGCCTTTTCGGCACGATTTTTCAAGACGCAGCGGATGTATTCGACGCCGCCTTCGGAGCGCAGCAGCGTGCAGCCGACGAAGGCGGCGACGATGGCCGGCAGGTTTTCCTCTTCTGCAATGGCGGCAACCTCTTCCTCGGTAAGGTCACACATGTCGATACAGTCCTTCAGCGAGAGCATCCTCGGTCTCCTTGATCAGCAAATTGGTGACTCCGACCGGTGTCGGCCGGTCATGGTTCCGGCAGTTTTGTAACGCGCTGTGCTGGCGGGAATTTCGCCGCTGCGGCGGCGTTGACCGCAGCCGTTCAGATCAATCGCAGCACGCCGCCTGGCAGCGGGTGGCCCAGTTGCAGCCGGGTGATCGTCGGCAGCAGGTCGAGGCCGGTCGTCTTCTTGACATCCAGCGCTCGCGTCCGCAAGTCGTCGAGCGCGACCGTGACCGTTTCGCCGCCCGTGGCGAAGGCGATCGTGTTGCCGCTTTCGCACGAAGGAAAGACCGCGACGCGCCCGGCGAAGGCGGTGCGGAGACGGTCGACGCTGGCGGCGAAGCCACTGTCCTTGCCGAGCAGATTGGCACAGAACAGGCCGTCGTCCGTCAGCCGGGCGCGGCAGGCCGAGTAGAAGGGCAGCGTGTCGAGCACCCCGGCATGTCCGTCCGGGTCGAAGCCGTCGACCAGGATGTAGTCGAAGCTGCGTCCGCCGCCGAGCATGTAGTCGGCGCCATCGCCGATAGCCACGTGCAGCCGCGCATCGTCTTCCGGTAGCCGGAAGTACTGGCGGGCGAACCACGCTACCCGCGGATTGATCTCGACCGCGGTGATCCGGCATGCCGGCAAGTTGCGGTACAGGAACTTGGCCAGCGAGCCGGCCCCGAGGCCGACCAGCAAGGCTGTGCGCGGCCACCGCGCGGCGTCCCGCAACAGCAGCCCCGCCATCATTTCGCGTGTGTACGGCAGTTCCAGCGACCATGGCCGGGCGATCCGCATGGCTCCCTGCACCCAGTCGGAGCCGAAATGCAGGAAGCGCACGCCGGCGGCTTCGCTGATGTCGATCGCGTGGCCGGGGGCTGCCTGCTTCATCGCTGGCGTGTGCGGCGGGGTCAGGCGCCGTTGGCCGGGGTCATGTCGGCGCCGGCCATGCGCCGGATCGCCTGGCGTGCCTCGGCCGGCAGGACGAGTTCGGAGTGGGCGAGCGGCGTCATCAGGCGCTCGTCGAAATGGAGCAGCCCGCCGTCGTCCTCGCGCAGGAATTCGGCCTCGATCAGGTTGGCGATGAACGCCGAGAAGGTTGCCCGTTCCGGGAATTCCGACGTGTTGAACTCGTAGAGCAGGGATAGCCGCTGCGCCAGCAGATGGCAGTCCTCCTCGAGCGCCGCGCGGGTCAGCCGGCCGCTGCCGTGCTTCTGCAGCAGCGCCAGGGTCAGGAAATGGCGTTCGAGCAACGGCCGGATGGTTTCCCCGAGCAGGCGCAGTTCGGCAAACTCCTGGCTGACCGGCTCCGGCGCCGCCAGCCGGTCCGAGCCGTCCGGGCGGCGCAGCAGGCCGCGCGCGAGCAGCACGCCGATGATCCTCTCGCTGGCCGCAGGCAGTTCGTCGGGCGGCCAGCGCAGGAAGAGTTCGGCGCGCATCAGCGTGCATATGCCGCGCACCGCCTGCGCCACACGGTTGGCATCGAGACGGCGGTTGAGGCTGAGCAGGCAGGCGATCACCGCCGGCAGCGCGAACAGGTGCAGCACGTTGTTGCGGAAGTAGGAGAGCAATGGCGCCTGTGCCGCGGCGACGCGGATGAGGTCGCCGAGCGGGTCGCGGAAGCGTTCGACGAAGCCCAGCCGTTCGCCGTAGGCGACGATCTCGCCGGCGTCGAGCCGGCACGGGATGGCGTTGGGTGAATACGGCGCCTCGGCGGCCAGTGCCTGGTAGTGCCCGATGAGGCGATGCAGCGCCTGTTCGTCGGCGGTGTGCTTGGGGGTGGCGAGCAGTGCGAGGGCGACCAGGTTGACCGGGTTGAGCACCGCCGCCTCGTTGATCCGCTTGGCGATCTCGGCGGCCGCCAGGCGGGTCGCGCTGCGCGACCACGGCCCCTCGCTGTCGGCGGCTCGCTTCCCGCCAGCCGGGGTGGTGCGCGTCGAGCAGGCTTGCCAGCGCCAGCGGCTCGCCGAAATTGACATGCGCCTTGCCGAACACGCGGCGGATGCTGCGCACGCTCTTCAGGATGCCGAGCACCGTTTCGCGCTGCTTGGGCTGGCCGGCCAGTTCGCCGAGGTAGGTGCGCCCTTCCATCAGCTTTTCATAGCCGATATAGACGGGAACGAAGACCAGCGGCCGCGCGTGTTCGCGGATGAAGCTCTGCACGCTCATGCCGAGGATGCCCGCCTTCGGGGTCAGCATCCGGCCGCTGCGGCTGCGGCCGCCCTCGATGAAGAATTCGAGCGGAAAGCCGCGGGCCAGCATCAGGTGCAGGTACTCGTTGAACACCGCCGCGTACAGCGGTTCGCCCTTGAAGCTGCGGCGCAGGAAGAAGGCGCCGCCGCGGCGCAGCAGCGAGCCGACGAGCGGCAGGTTGAGATTGGCGCCGGCGGCAATGTGCGGTGGCGTCAGGCCCTTGCCGTGAATCACGTAGGAAAGCAGCAGGTAGTCGATGTGGCTGCGGTGGCACGGCACGTAGACGATTTCCTGGCCGGGGGCGATGCGCGTCAGCGCGTCGAAATTGTGCAGCGCGATACCGTCGTAGAGGCGGTTCCACAACCACGACAGGAAGATCGCCAATGCCTGCACGACACCGTAGGAGTAGTCGGAAGCGATCTCCAGGGCGAAGTCGCAGGCGCGCCCCCGCGCTTCGGCAGGCGAGATGCCACGGGTTTCCGCCTCGTGGGTGATCGCCGCGCGCACGCGCTCGCCGGCGAGGACGGCGTTGACCTGCATGTTGCGGTGCGAGAGATCGGGCCCGATCGCCATCTGGCGCTGGCGGCGGAAGTGGACGCGCAGGATGCGCGACAGCTTGCGCAACGCCTGCTCCTCGCCGAGTCCGTCCTGCAGGAATGCGCGCAGCGAGATCGGCGGGTTGTAGCGGACCAGCACGTTGCGGCCGTGCAGCAGGACGGCGGCGAAGTGGCGCCAGCCCCCCGGCGGGCGCCAGGTTTCGGAAAAGAACGCCTTGAGGATGGAGTCCTGCTTTTCCGGGCTGCGTCCCCACAGGATCACAACCGGCACCAGTTGCACGTCGTCCAGGCCATTCGCCAGCAGGTGGCGGATGAGGCCAGCGAGGAACGGCGAGTCGCTGCCGCCCTGGTCGCGCTCGCCGCCGTTGCGGCTGCGTTCGCGGTTGAGGAAGAAGAACGAACGCGGCTGGAGGCGCTGCCGGCCGGCGGTGATCGGTGTCTCGGCGTAGCGGCAGTCCGGCCCGGCGGGTTTCCTCGACGAGTACGAGCCGGTTGGCGAAGTGCCTGTCCTGCAGCACGTAGCAAACCGGCTTCGCCGGATCGAGTGCGAGTTCCTGCGGGTTCTCCGGGAAAACGGTGGTGCGCACCCACAGGTAGAGCAGCCGCCGCTCGAGCGCGGTCAACCATTCGGGGATGCGCAAGAGCGGACTCATCGTGCCACCTGGCCGGCGCGACCCGCGGTGCAGCCGCCAGGCTGCCGCTCGCGGCTTCCCTGGCGCATGCCTGCCGGCAATGTCCGTTTCAATCGAACGCCTCCCGGATCCTGTGACTTGCGGACATTATGCCACCGCGCCGGTGGCGGCCATCTGCCCGATGCTGGGCCGCGCGGATCACTGGTACCCCCAGGTGGAATCGAACCACCAATTCGCCCTTAGGAGGGGCGTGTTATATCCATTTAACTATGGAGGCAGCGCCGGCGCCCATCGCGGGTGCGATCGGCTGGCCCGCATTGTACCGGCGGACGGGCCGTTTCGGGTAGGGTGCGGCGCGGCCGCGGGGACATTCGCCGGCGCCGATCGTAACCGGGGCCGGGCAAGCGGATAGAATGTCGCCTTTCCCAACGCGGCGCCCGGCCGGGCGCGGCTACCATGCCCTATCTGAAACTCTCCGATGCCTGCCTGGCCTGGGGCCACGTGCCAATGCTCGACCACGCCGACTTCCAGCTCGACCCGGGCGAGCGCGTCGCGCTGATCGGCCGCAACGGTACCGGCAAGTCCTCGCTGCTGGCGGCGCTGGCCGGCGGTTCCGGGCGTGGCGGGCTGGACGACGGCGAAGTGTGGGTGCAGCCGGGCATCCGCATCAGCCATGTGCCGCAGGAACCGCCCTTCGATCCGCGGTCGACCGTATTCGACGCGGTGATTTCCGGCATGGGCGAAACCTCGCGACTGCTCTCCGAGTATCACGAAGTCTCGCACCGGATGGCGGATGGCAAGGGTGAGCATGGCGCGCTGCTGGCGCGCCTGGAGGCTCTCCAGCACGAGCTCGAGGCGTGCGGCGCGTGGGCCTGCGAGGCGCAGGCGGAAAAGGTCATCGACCGCTTCGGCCTCGATCCGGAGGCCAGCGTCGGCACCCTTTCCGGCGGCCAGAAGAAGCGCCTCGCGCTTGCCCGCGCCCTGGCGGCGACGCCCGACGTGCTGCTCCTCGACGAGCCGACCAACCACCTCGACATCGCCGCCATCGAGTGGCTGGAAACGCTGCTCATCGAAAGCGGCGTCACGCTGCTCTTCGTCACCCACGACCGTTCCTTCCTCGATCGCGTCAGTACCCGCATCGTCGAGCTGGATCGCGGGCAACTGGCCAGCTTCCCCGGCAATTTCAGCCAGTACCAGCAGCGCAAGGAACTGCTGCTGCACGAGGAGGCGCTGGCCAGCGCGCGCGCCGACAAGCTGCTCAAGGAAGAGGAAATCTGGATCCGCAAGGGGGTCGAGGCGCGGCGCACGCGCGCCGTCTACCGCGTCCAGCGCCTCGACCGCCTGCGCGCCGAGCGGCAGGCGCGCCGCGAGCGGCTGGGCAAGGTCAACCTGCAGCTCGATGCCGGCGACAAGAGCGGCAAGCTGGTGGTGGAACTGCTGCGCGTCGGCAAGCACTTCGGCGAGCGCGTCGTCGTGCGCGATTTCTCGGCGCGCATCCAGCGCGGCGACAGGATCGGCGTCATCGGACCGAACGGCGCCGGCAAGACGACGCTGCTGCGGCTGATCCTCGGCGAACTGCCGCCCGACGAGGGCAGCGTGCGCCTCGGCACGAAGATCGAGGTCGCCTATTTCGACCAGTTCCGCGCCCAGCTCGACCCCGATGCGACGCTCGCCGACGTCATCTCGCCCGGTTCGGAATACGTCGAGATCCGCGGCCAGCGCAAGCATGTCGTCGGCTATCTCGGCGATTTCCTGTTTGCGCCGCAACGCGCGCGGTCAACGGTCAGCTCGCTGTCCGGCGGCGAGCGCAACCGCCTGCTGCTGGCGCGCCTGTTCGCCAAGCCGGCCAACGTGCTGGTGCTCGACGAGCCGACCAACGACCTCGACATCGAGACGCTGGAACTGCTCGAGGAACTGCTGCAAAACTATGACGGGACGCTGTTCCTCGTCAGCCATGACCGGACTTTCCTCGACAACGTCGTGACCCAGACCATCGCCGCCGAGGGTGATGGCATCTGGCGCGAATACGCCGGCGGCTACAGCGACTGGGCGTCGTACACGGCGGGTCTTGCGCGGGAGTCCGTCAGGGAGCGGATTGAGGACAAGCCGGCGGCAAAGGCCGCCGAACCTGCCAGGGCGAAGATCGACAGGCTCTCGTGGAAGGAGCAGCGCGAACTGGAATCCCTTCCCGCCAGGATTGCCGCGCTGGAAGAGGAACAGGCGAAGCTGACTGGCCGCCTGGAGGATCCGGCGATCTACCAGGCCGACCCGCAGGCCGCGCAAAAGGCTGCCGAACGCCTGGCGGTGATCGACGATGAGCTGATGGCGCTGCTGGAGCGCTGGGAGTCGCTCGAAGCACGCGCCGGGAACCCGGCATGAAGGGCATGTTCCAACGAAATTCTCCGGAGGGTCGGGCGTGAACAAATCGTCAAGCTGGCGGACGCCGCTGGTCATCCTGGTGGCGGGTTCCATCATCCTGACCCTGGCGATGGGGGTGCGCCATACCGGCGGTTTGTTCCTGCAGCCAATGACGGCTGACCACGGCTGGAGCCGCGAAACCTTCTCCTTCGCCATCGCCCTGCAGAACCTGATCTGGGGCCTGGGCTCACCGTTTGCCGGCGCGCTGGCGGATCGCCACGGCGCCGGGCGCACGATCCTCGGCGCGGCAGTCCTCTATGTCGCCGGGCTCGTGCTGATGTCGCAGGCCGCATCGCCGCTGGTTTTCGATCTCTCGGCCGGCGTGCTGATCGGCCTCGGCCTTTCCGGCACCACTTTCGCGGTGATCATGGGGGTCATCGGCCGCCACACGACGCCCGCGAAGCGCAGCCTGGCCCTCGGTATCGCCAGCGCCGGCGGCTCGTTCGGCCAGTTCGCGGTGCTGCCGATAGGGCAGATGCTGATTTCCGCCTATGGCTGGCAGAGCGCGCTGATCCTGCTCGGCTGCGGTGTCGGGCTGATCGCGCCGCTCGCCTATGCCATGGCCGATGGCCATCAGCCGGCCGGCGGCGCCGGGCAGTCGGTCAGGCAGGCTCTGCACGAAGCCGGTAGCGAGCGGAGTTTCCACTACCTGTTCTGGGGCTATTTCGTGTGCGGCTTCCAGACCGCCTTCATCATGCTGCACCTGCCGTCCTTCCTGGTGGACGCCGGATTCACCGCCAATGCCGGGATGACGGCAGTGGCGCTGATCGGCCTCTTCAATATCTTCGGTTCGTTCTTCTTCGGCTGGGGCGGCGGGCGCTACAGCAAGAAGAACCTGCTGTCGCTGATCTACGGCCTGCGGGCGATTGCGATCGCCATTTTCCTTATTGTTCCGCTGTCGACCGCAGTCGTCTGGGTCTTCGCTGCCGTGATGGGGCTCTTGTGGCTGGGGACGGTGCCGCTGACCAACGGCCTGATCGCCCAGATTTTCGGTTTGCGCTACATGTCGATGCTGACCGGTGTCGTCTTTCTCGGCCACCAGCTCGGGGCCTTTCTCGGCGCCTGGCTGGGCGGGCGGATCTTCGATGAAACCGGCTCCTACCTGGTCGCCTGGCTGATCGCCATCGGCCTCTCGGTCGTCGCGGCGCTCTGCTCGTGGCCGATCAACGAGAAGCCCCTGGTTCGGCCGGCAGGGGCGCCGGCATGAGCCCGCGCCTGCGCTGGTTCCTGGCCGGCGTCGGCGCTGCGCTGGCGGCGTTCCTGCTGGCGCTGATCTTCATGGCCTACCAGATGCCCGAGTTGCTCCTCGACTGGGCCAACATCCGCTACTGCGGCTGAGCGGGCCGGCCGCCGGCCGGCACGTGCGATAATGGCGGCCGTTCCGTCATCCGGTGTCCGCCATGCGCTACGCGATCATTCCCGTTACTCCGTTCGAACAGAACTGCACCGTCTTCTGGTGCGAAAAGACCCACCAGGCAGCAATCATCGATCCCGGCGGCGATGTCGACCGCATCGTCGGGCTGCTCGAACAGGAGCAACTGACGCCGGCGAAGATTCTCGTCACGCATGGCCACCTCGATCATGCCGGCGGTGTCGCCGTGCTGGCCGAACTGACCGGCGTGCCGATCGAGGGACCGCACGAGGACGATCGCTTCTGGATCGACGGCATGCCGCAGCAGAGCAAGATGTTCGGTGTTCCCGGCGTGCGCAGTTTCACGCCCGACCGCTGGCTGAAAGACGGCGACAAGGTGCGCTTCGGCGATGTCGAACTCGACGTGCTCCACTGTCCCGGCCATACCCCCGGCCACGTCGTCTTCTTCCATGCCGCGGGCCGGCTGGCACAGGTCGGCGACGTACTGTTCCAGGGGTCGATCGGGCGCACGGATTTCCCGCGCGGCGACCACGACACGCTGATCCGCTCGATCAAGGAGCGGCTCTTCCCGCTCGGCGACGACGTCGAGTTCATCCCCGGCCACGGGCCGATGTCAACCTTCGGCGACGAGCGGCGCTACAACCCCTTCCTTTCCGGCCGTTTCGGCTGAACATGGCGATGGCCGGACGGTTGCGGTCAACGGCCGCCTGCCTGCCGTTTTCACCGGCTGGTGGCGGCGCGTGACGCCGGACTACTGGCAGCGTGCGGCGGTTGAACTGGCCGCCGGCGACGAGCGCATGGCCGAACTGGTCGAACGCTATGCCGGCTTCGCGCTGGTCTCGCGCGGCGACGCGTTCGGCACCCTGGCGCGATCCATCGTCGGCCAGCAGATTTCCGTCAAGGCGGCGGACGCGGTCTGGCAGCGCTTCACCGCCGTGCTCGCCGAGGTGTCGCCGGCCGCAGTGTTGGCGACTGGCGAAGCGGGGCTGGCCGCCTGCGGCCTGTCGCGGCGCAAGAGCGAGTACGTTCGCGACCTGGCCGCCCATTTCGCCGCCGGAAGGCTCGATCCGGCGACGTGGGACGCGCTCGACGACGAGGCGCTGATCGCGCTGCTGAGCGACGTGCGCGGCATCGGCCGGTGGACCGCGGAGATGTTCCTGATCTTCAACCAGTTGCGGCCCGATGTCTTTCCACTCGACGACCTCGGCCTGCAGCGCGCGGTGTGCATGCGCTACTTCGCCGGCGAGAAGCAGCCGCGCCGGGAACTCGCGGCATTCGGCGAGCGCTGGCGGCCATGGCGCTCGGTCGCCACCTGGTACCTGTGGCGCAGCCTCGACCCGCTGCCGGTGGAGTATTGAGCGGGGCGGCGCGGGCTTTGGGGTAAAATATGCGCGAACCACGATAACGGGCTGTCCATGAAAACAAGTTTCCTCGACTTCGAGCAGTCGGTCGCCGAACTCGAAGGCAAGATCGAAGAGTTGCGCTTCGTTCAGGATGATTCGGCCGTCGATATCGCCGAGGAAATCGGACGGCTCGAACAGAAGAGCGCGCAACTGACCAAGGATGTCTACGCCCGCCTGTCGCCATGGCAGATCTCGCAGGTCGCGCGTCATCCGCAGCGGCCGTATACGCTGGACTACCTGGCGCTGATCTTCACCGATTTCGAGGAACTGCATGGCGACCGCGCCTTCGCCGACGACCATGCGATCGTCGGTGGCCTGGCCCGCTTCAACGGCGAGCCGGTGATGATCATCGGCCACCAGAAGGGCCGCGACACCAAGGAAAAGATCCTGCGCAACTTCGGCATGCCGCGGCCTGAGGGCTACCGCAAGGCGTTGCGCCTGATGAAGCTGGCCGAGAAGTTCGGGCTGCCGGTGATGACCTTCATCGACACGCCGGGTGCCTATCCGGGCATCGACGCCGAGGAGCGCGGCCAGTCCGAGGCGATCGGCCGCAACCTCTACGTGATGGCCGAACTCAAGGTGCCGATCATCGTCACGATCATCGGCGAAGGCGGCTCCGGTGGCGCGCTGGCGATCGCCATCGGCGACGTCGTGCAGATGCTGCAGTATTCGACCTATTCGGTGATCTCGCCGGAAGGCTGCGCCTCCATCCTCTGGAAGAGCGCCGACAAGGCGGCCGAGGCGGCGGAAACGATGGGCATCACCGCCAGTCGCCTGAAGACGCTGGGGCTGATCGACCGTATCGTCGGCGAGCCGCTTGGCGGCGCCCACCGCGACTACGCGGTGACGGCGCAAAATCTGAAACGGGCTCTGCAGGAGGCGCTCAAGAGCGTCTCCGCGCTGTCGACCGCCGAACTTCTGGCTACGCGCTACGAGCGGCTGATGAGCTATGGCCGCTTCAAGGAACTGCCCGGACAATAACCTGCCGGCCCGGGTCGGCGCCTTTCTCGCGGCCCGGTCGGCAGCCGGCGGCGCGATGGCTGTCGGTCTCTCGGGCGGTTGTGACTCGGTCGTGCTGCTGCATGTGCTGTCCGGCCTCGGGCTGGGCGAACGCCTGCAGGCGATCCATGTCCGCCACAACCTTTCCGCCAACGCCGGGCAGTGGGCCGGGTTCTGCGCCGACTACTGCCGGCGCCTCGGTGTCAACCTGCTGCTGCGCGAAGTCGACGTCGAGCGCGGCAGCCGGCTCGGTCTCGAAGCCGCCGCCCGCGCCGCGCGCTATTGCGCCTTCGCGGCCTGCACCACGGACATCCTGCTGCTCGGGCACCACGCCGACGACCAGGCCGAGACCGTGTTGTTCAACCTGCTGCGCGGTGCCGGCGTCGCTGGCGCCGCGGCCATTCCGGTCGAGCGCCGGCATGGCCGGCTGCGTATCCTGCGCCCGCTGCTCGACTGCACGCGGCGCGAGATCGAAGCCTACGCCCGGGATCACCGCTTGCCGTGGGTGGACGACGAAAGCAACGCCGATACCGCGTTGTCGCGCAATTTCCTGCGCCACGATGTGCTGCCGGTGCTGGCCGCACGCTTCCCGGCGGCCGGACGGAACCTGGCGCAGGCGGCCGGCCATTTCGCCGAGGCTGACGCGCTGCTCGGCGAACTCGCGGCCGCCGACTGGCAGGCGGTCGCACGCGACGATGCGGTGCCGCTGGGGGCCCTGCGAGCGTTGTCGCTGGCACGCCTGAAGAACCTGCTGCGCCACCGCCTGCGGACGCTGGGCTGGCAGGTCCCTGCGGCTGCCCGCCTCGACGAGTTCTGCCGCCAGCTACATTGCGCCGGACCCGACCGCCATCCCGCGCTGGAACTGCGCGAGGGCAGCATGCGGGCCGGCAGGGGCTTGCTGCGCTGGGTCGCGCGTGGGTGACAATCTGTTACCAACCGCCTTTCCGCAGCACGGACCCTTCAGTTACAATCCGCAGGTTATCTTCAGACTGAACAGACCATGATTACCGGATCCATTGTCGCCATCGTCACCCCCATGCAAGAGGATGGCAGCCTCGACCTCGACTCCCTGCGCAGCCTGGTCGATTTCCACGTGCGCGAGGGTACCGATGCGATCGTCGTCGTCGGCACCACGGGTGAATCGCCGACCGTCAATGTCGATGAGCATTGCGAACTGATCCGTGTCACGGTCGACCACGCCGCCGGCCGGATTCCCGTCATCGCCGGCACCGGCGCCAACTCGACGGCCGAGGCGATCGAGCTGACCGAATTCGCCAGGCAGGCAGGCGCCGACATGGCGCTGTCGGTCGTGCCCTACTACAACAAGCCGACGCAGGAAGGCCTCTACCGCCATTTCAAGGCGATCGCCGAAGCCGTCGAGCTGCCGATCCTGCTCTACAACGTGCCCGGCCGCACCGTCGCCGACATGTCCAACGACACCATCCTGCGCCTTGCCGAAGTGGCGGGCATCGCCGGCGTCAAGGATGCGACCGGCAACCTCGACCGCGCCTGCGACCTGATCGCCCGGGCACCGAAGGGCTTCGCCCTCTACAGCGGTGACGACATGACCTGCGTCGCATCGATCATGCTTGGCTACCATGGCAACATCTCGGTCACTGCCAACGTTGCGCCGCGCCTGATGCACGCAATGTGCGCCGCGGCCACCGCCGGCGATGCGGCCAGGGCGCGCGAAATCCATTTCCGGCTGGTCGGCCTGCATCGCGACCTCTTCTGCGAGGCCAACCCGATTCCGGTCAAGTGGGCGGTGCAGCAGATGGGCATGATGCCTGGCGGCATCCGCTTGCCGCTGACCCCGTTGTCCGCCGCCAATCACGAGCGCGTTCGCGCCGCCATGCGCCTGGCTGGCGTCATTGCCTGACGGAGTACACATGAATCGTCCGCTTTCCGGTCTTGCCCTGGCCCTGCTTGCCGTTGCGGTTGGCGGTTGCAGTTCTCTCCCGGACGAGAAGAAGATCGAGTACAAATCGGCGCGCAAGGGGCCGTCGCTGGAGGTCCCGCCGGATCTCTCGCAACTGACCCGTGACGACCGCTATGCGGTTCCCGATGTGGCGGGCAAGGGCAGCGCGACGTTTTCCGCCTACACTGCCGAGCGGACGCCGGCGGCGCAGGCCCAAAATTCGGTCGTGCTGCCGCAAGTCGAAAAAGTCCGCGTCGAGCGTTCGGGCAGCCAGCGCTGGCTGGTCGTGGCGGCGCCGGCCGACAAGTTGTGGGATCCGGTCAAGGATTTCTGGCAGGAAACCGGATTCATCATCGCCATCGAGCGCCCAGATGCCGGCGTGATGGAAACGGATTGGGCTGAGGATCGGGCCAAGATCGGCCAGGACATCATCCGCGACACCCTCGGAAAGTTTCTCGACACGCTCTATTCGACCGGCGAGCGCGACAAGTTCCGTACCCGCTTCGAGGCGGGCGCGGAGCCGGGCACGACCGACATCTTCATCAGCCATCGCGGCATGGAGGAGGTCTACACCTCGTCCGCCAAGGACGATACCCGCTGGCAGCCGAGGCCGCCGAATCCGGAACTCGAAGCGGAGATGCTGCGCCGCCTGATGGTCCGCCTCGGCACCGAGCAGAAGCGCGCCGAAGCCGGCATGGCGGCGGCCAAGGCCGAGCCGCGCGCCAAACTGGCCAGCAGCAACGACGGCGCCGGCACGCTGGAAGTCTACGAACGTTTCGATCGCGCCTGGCGGCGGGTCGGTCTGGCGCTTGATCGGATCGGGTTCACGGTCGAGGATCGCGACCGCTCCAAGGGGCTCTATTTCGTCCGCTACGTCGATCCCGAAGCCGGAATGAAAAAGGACAAGGGCTGGCTCGACAAGCTCAGCTTCTGGAAGAGTTCCGACCCGGTGGTGGGCAAGGTCCAGTATCGCATCCATGTCGCCGAGTCCGGCCAGAACACCTTCGTCAAGGTGTTGAGCAGCGAGGGAGGAACGGACAAGTCGGAGACTGCCAGGAAGATTCTCGACCTGCTTTACCAGCAGTTGCAGTGATCCGCTTCGCGTCGCTCGGCAGCGGCAGCGCGGGTAACGCGCTACTCGTCGAGAGCGGCGCCACGTGCCTGATGGTCGACAGCGGCTTCGGGCAGCGAGAAACCACCCGCAGGCTGGCGCGCCTCGAGCGGACGCCCGAAAACCTGACCGGAATCCTCGTCACGCATGAGCACGGAGATCACGCCGGCGGGGTTTTCGCGTTCGCGCGGCAGCATGGCCTGCCGGTCTGGCTGACCCATGGCACCTGGTCGGCGTGCGCAGCAGCGGCCACCGGTGTGGACATTCGAATCATCGACAGCCATGGATCGTTCGCCTTCGATTCACTGGAGGTCTGCCCCTATCCGGTTCCGCATGATGCGAGGGAGCCGGTGCAATACGTCTTCTCCGACGGCGCCAGGCGACTGGGACTGCTCACCGATGTCGGCGAGATCACGCCGCATGTCCGGCAGGTCTTGTCAGGCGTGGACGGACTGATACTGGAGTGCAATCACGATGCGGATCTGCTCGCCGCGTCCGATTATCCGCCATCCCTTCAGCGGCGGATTTCCGGTCGTCTCGGCCATCTCGAGAACACCGTGGCTGCAGACCTGTTGCGCGGGATCGATTGCACGCGGTTGCAACACTTGGTGGCAGCGCATCTCAGCGAACGCAACAACCGTCCGGAATTGGCTATCGGGGCTCTGGCCGGCGCGCTGGGTTGCGCGGAGAGATGGATTGCCGTCGCATGTCAGGCAGAAGGGTTCGCCTGGCGGCAACTGGCGTGAACGTTAACAAGAAATCGGGGCCGTAGCCCCGATCTTTCTTGCGAATGCCGAAGAATTACTTCTTCTCTTCCGGCTTCATTGCGGTTTCCGGGGTCTTGGGGGCTTCCATGCCAGCCATGCCAGCTTGCGGGGCGGCCATGCCTTCCTGGGCCTTCGGGGCTTCCATGCCGGCCATGCCAGCTTGCGGGGTGGCAGCCGGAGCAGCAGCGGCAGGCGCCGGAGCGGCGGCAGCCGGGGCAGCGGCCGGAGCAGCAGCCTTCGGCTCTTCCTTCTTGCCGCCACAGGCGGTCAGGGCAACGGCAAGCAGGGCAGCAACGAGAATGGACTTGTTCATGGGATTTCCTTGTCAGTAAGTGGAAGAAGCGCGGTAAGAATTCAATGATCGGTGGTCCAATCAGCGCGCGATTATAACAATTTTTGCAGATTGCGCGATCAAATGATCCAGTGCCAGCTGCGGCAGGCTATGCCGCCAGTCACAAGCCCAGGGTTGTCGCTGCCACCGGTGTTCCGCCTTCGGCCCAGATCTCCTCGAAACGGCGGCGATAGGGCATGACCTCGTCGGACTCATCCACCAGCAGTTTGCCGCGCGGCTGGTCGCGGTCGAAGCGGATCACCGCATGCGCGTCGTTGACAAGAATCATCGAATCGCGCAGGTGGGCGAGCTGGTCAGCCGTCTGCTGCATGGCGCATTTGTGGCCATGGGTGGCGAGCAGGCGCAGCAGCAACGGATGCCGCTGCTGCAACGGGGCGACGTTGCGCAGCGCAATGCGCAGACAGTCGCTGGCGGCCGAAGCGAACGGTGCCTTGAGCGCCGTCAGGCGCTCCGGGGTTTCCAGGTGAAGCAGACCGAGATCCTCGTCGTAGATGCAGATGCGCTTGGTCGCCAGCGCCAGCACACGGTCGATGGCGGTCTGATAATCGGCCCAGGTAGTGAACAGTTCGCGGGACATGGCTTGCCTTGTGCTCCTTGCTAGAATTTGCGTTTTTGTGCGGGATATTCTATGCCGATCGGGGTCATCGAGTCACTAGATCACCAAGCTCGGGGAATCGCTCGCCTGGACGGCAAGACGGTCTTCGTCGCCGGCGCCTTGCCCGGTGAGACGGTCGAGTACGCCAGCTTCAGGCGCAAGCCGGGCTACGAGCTGGCGCACCTGGTGACCGTGCTGGCCGGTTCTGCGAACCGGGTGCAGCCACATTGCGAGCATTTCGGCGTGTGCGGGGGCTGCGCGATGCAGCATCTTGACGCGGCGGCGCAGGTGGCGATCAAGCAGCGGGTGCTCGAAGACTGTCTCCGGCAGATTGCTCGCACTCGCCCGGAACAGATGCTGCCGCCGATCCAGGGAGAGCCGTGGGGCTATCGCCACCGGGCCCGGCTCGGCGTGCGCAAGGTGCCCAGCAAGGGTGGCATGCTGGTCGGCTTCCATGAGTGGCGCAGCAGCTACATCACCGACATGCGTTCCTGCCCCATCCTGCCCGGGCACGTCTCGGCGCTCTTGCTCCCGCTGCGGGAACTGTTCGGCGCCATTTCGATCTCCGCGCGTCTGCCGCAGGTCGAAGTCGCCGTCGGCGAGCGCTGTACTGCGCTGGTATTGCGCATCCTGGAACCGTTGACCGCAGCCGACGAGCAGCTGCTGCGCGAGTTTGCCGACCGGCACGGCGTGGTCTTCTACCTGCAGCCGAAGGGTCCGGACACGTCCTGCCGATTCCATCCGCTGCCGGGGCCGCGGCTCTCCTACACGCTGCCGGAATTCGGTCTGGAAATCGATTTCCGGCCGACCGACTTCACGCAGGTGAACCACGGGGTGAACCGCGTGCTGGTTCGCCGCGTGCTGCATCTGCTCGACCCGCAGCCGGGCGAGCGGATTGCCGACATGTTCTGCGGGTTGGGCAACTTCACCCTGCCGATCGCCCGTTCCGGCGCCACGGTGGTCGGGATCGAAGGCAGTGAGGGGCTGGTGGAGCGCGGTTGCGCGAGCGCGCGGACGAACGGCCTGGCGGAGCGCGTGACACTTGCTGTTGCCAATCTTTTCGACTGCTCGCCAGACTCGATTTCCGCGCTTGGCTATTTCGACCGGATGCTGATCGATCCGCCGCGCGAGGGGGCGATCGAACTGGTCAAGGCGCTGGGCGAAGACGGGCCGCGACGCATCGTCTATGTGTCCTGCAACCCGCTGACACTGGCGCGTGATGCGGCGGTGCTGGTGTCGGTCAAGGGCTACCGGCTGGTGTCGGCAGGGACGGTGAACATGTTCCCGCATACCGCGCATGTCGAGTCGATTACGGTCTTCGAGCGGCGGTAAACGAAAAAGGGCGGCCTTGCCTGGCCGCCCTGGTTGCCTGGTCGGGAGCGATCAGTCGCGCTCGCCGGTGAAGGCCATGATCAGTTGCAGCAGGCTGACGAAAACGTTGTAGACGTCGAGGTAGACCGCGAGGGTCGCGCTGACGTAGTTCGTTTCGCCGCCCTGGACGATGCGGCTGATGTCGTACAGGATGTAGGCGGAGAAGATCAGCACCACCGCAGCCGCGATGGTCAGCGACAGCGCCGGAATCTGGAAGAAGATGTTGGCGACGGCGGCGAGCAGGACGACGATCATGCCGATGAACAGGAACTTGCCCATGCCGGTGAAATCGCGCTTGCTGACCGCGGCGATGCTCGCCATCGTGAAGAAGATGGCGCCCGTGCCGCCGGCGGCCAGCGCGATCATCGACCCGCCGTTGGAGAAGCCGAGCGCCACCTGCAGGATGCGCGACAGCATCAGGCCCATGAAGAAGGTGAAGCCGAGCAGCAAAGCGACGCCGACGCCGCTGTCCTTGTTCTTCTCGATCGCCCACATGAAGCCGAAGGCGATGCCCATGAACAACATGAAGGCGATGAACGGGCTGCCGGCCAGGAAGCTGAACTGCAACTGGACGCCGACCAGCGCGCCGATCACCGTCGGCACCATGGAGAGGGCGAGCAGCATGTAGGTGTTGCGCAGCACGCGGTTCTGCTGCAGGACAAGTTCGGGTGAGCCCGGGCGGGCGATCTGGAAATCGGTGTTCATGCGGGAAGTTCCCTTTCCGTGGTTGAGACGAAGGTTAAGACTAGCGGACCTTGGCGAAAGTTTCAATAATTCCCGACGAAATCAGTCGGAAAAAGGGTGGTCGGCAACCATGCTATCATGCCTGCCGATTGGGGCTGTGGCAGAGCGGTTGAATGCACCGGTCTTGAAAACCGGCGTGCCGAAAGGCATCGTGAGTTCGAATCTCACCGGCCCCGCCAGCGCAGGTCCGCCGGCTGGCTCGTTCAGCTCCCGCGCACCGCATCGGCCCAGCAATTGGGCGTTTCGTAGAGGCGGACGCGTTCGAGTTGCAGGTGATTGCCGTAGGTGTCGCGGTAGACCGCGTCGAGGCGGTCGAAAGCGATGCGCGCCAGATTCTCCGCCGTCGGCACGCGGTCGAGGACGACCGTCTTGTGGCCGGGCAGGGTGGCCAGAAAATCGATGACGGTACGGTCGCCGGCGAATGTCAGGAAGGCGTGATCCCACGCGTCGACGAGGTGCGCCATCGCCAGTTGCTTGACCCGGGAGAAATCCATGACCATGCCGTTGGCGGCGTCGCCGGCCTTGTCGATTATGCTTCCCGACAGGGTGACCTCGATGGCGTAGCGGTGACCGTGCAGGTGCCGGCACTGGCTCTGGTGGTCTGGAATGCGGTGGCCCGCGTCGAATTCGAGGCGGCGGGTGATCAGCATGGCGTCGTCGTTTCTTGAGTGGTCGCGGATTATACAATGGGCGCATGCTGACCATCGATGACCACCGGCGCGACAGCGCCGGACTGCGCTATGTCTACCCAGTGATTTCCCGTCGGGCGGGCGGCGTGTCCGTGGGGATCAACCTGAATGTCAATAATGCCTGCAACTGGGCATGCGTCTACTGCCAGGTCGAGGGCCTGACGCGTGGCGGGCCGCCGCCTGTCGATCTCGATCTGCTCGCCGTCGAGCTGGGCGGCTTTCTCGATCCGGTGCAGCTCGCCGGCTTCATGGCGCGCGCGGCGCCGGAGGGCGCGCGGCGGCTTGTTGACGTGGCGTTTTCGGGCAACGGCGAGCCGACCAGCGCACTGGAGTTCCCGTCGGCCGTGCGCCGCGTCCGCGATGTTCTCGCGCAGCGCGGCTTGGCCGACAGCCTGCCGGTGCGCCTGATCACGAATGGCAGCCTGCTGCATCGCGCGGCTGTTCGCGAGGGAGTCCGGACGCTGGGTGAAATGGGGGGCGAGGTCTGGTTCAAGCTTGACCGCGCGCTACCGACCGAGATCGCTGCGATCAACGGTGTTCCGCTGGATGTGGCCAAGGTTCGCCGCGACCTCGCGGCCTGTGTGCAACTGGCGACGACGTGGGTCCAGACCTGCTGGTTCGCGCTGGATGGCCTGGCGCCCGGGCCGGCATCGCGGGCCGCCTATCTGGCACAGCTAGCGCCGCTCGCCGGAAAACTGGCGGGGGTGCATCTCTACGGGCTGGCGCGGCCGTCGTTGCAGCCGGCGGCAGCACGTCTGCAACCCCTGCCTGAGGCGGCGCTGGAAGCGTTCGGTGAAGAAATCCGCAGGGAGACAGGCATCCGGGTCGTCGTTTCCCCGTAATGCCCGTGCCCCGGACGACCGGCTGTCAGGCGGCCTTCTTGGCCTTGTTGCGGGCGGACTTCTTCAGCGACTTGTAGAGCTCGGGTTCCTGGGTCTTCAGGTACTCGATCACTTCCCAATCCTCGTGCCTGATCGCCTTGATGTCGATCTGCTCGACGTGCACCAGGCGCAGCAACTCGCGCACCGGCTTCGGCATGTTGCGACCACTTTCGTAGCGGGAGCCCCCGCTTTGGGTGACGCCGAGGGTGGACCAGAACTGTTGCTGGTTGAGCCCCAACTTGCGGCGGATCTCGCGGGCGTCGATCTTCTCGATCGTCTTGGTATTCATCATCGTGATTCTCTCCTCGCTCAGATATTTCGAAATACCCGAGCCACTCATGCCTTATGACTTAGGTAATAGGTGCATTCTAGAGGTCATTATGATGAATGGCAAGTGCCAATGCCATATATTCTCGGGAAATCTCGATGATTGCAAAGTCCCGTCGCCGCCGCGCGCGGTTGCCGTGCCGTGCCCATTGCCGGTGTCGATACTTCCCCAGGGACGCCGGATGCTCTAACATCCACAGTCCCAGCAATGCTGAATTTCCGGAGAGACGCGATGCAGGTCAGGGAAATCATTCAACTCAAGGGCGGCACGTTGTACACCACGACGCCCGCGCAGTCCCTCGCCGACGCGGTCGATGCGATGGCGGAACTCGACGTCGGCTCGCTGGTCGTCATGGACGCCGGAAAGATGGTCGGCATGCTGAGCTTCCGCGAAGTTCTCCTGGCGTTCAGCCGGCACGGCTCCTGCCCAGAAGGCGTGCCGGTCGGCGACGTGATGGTCCGGGATCCGGTGACTGCCTATCCCGACATGGATGCCAACGAACTGCGGCGGCTGATGATCGAGAAGCACTCGCGCTACCTGCCGGTCATGGAAGGCGGCGTCCTGCTCGGCGTCATCTCGTTCCTCGACGTCGCGAAGGCGGTGCTCGAAGAGCAGAGCTTCGAGAACAAGATGCTGAAGAGCTACATCAAGAACTGGCCGGACGAACCGCAGGCCTGATTTCTACCCCCTGGCAGAGGGCGCTTGCACCTGGCGACCCCGTCGCGGTCGACCTGCCGGCCGGAGGCTTTTTCAGCGGCGTGATAAACTGCCGGCTTCGTTTCCGACAGCGTCAAGACCATGTCCGGCAATTCCTTCGGCACCCTGTTTTCCGTCGCTTCCTTCGGCGAGTCGCACGGCCCGGCCATCGGCTGCGTCGTCGATGGCTGCCCGCCCGGACTCGCCCTCGCCGAGGCCGACATCCAGGCGGAACTGGACCGGCGCCGGCCGGGTACCTCGCGCCACGTCACGCAGCGGCGGGAACCCGATACCGTGGAAATCCTCTCCGGTGTCTTCGACGGGCGCACGACGGGCACGCCGATCGCGTTGCTGATCCGCAACCAGGACCAGCGCAGCAAGGATTACGGCAATATCGCCGATACCTTCCGGCCGGGCCATGCCGACTACACCTACACGCACAAGTACGGCTTCCGCGATTACCGCGGCGGCGGCCGGTCTTCGGCGCGCGAGACGGCGGTGCGCGTCGCGGCCGGTGCGATTGCCCGCAAGTGGCTGCAAGAGCGCTACGGCGTGACGATCCGCGGCTGGATGAGCGCGCTCGGGCCGATCGAGATCCCCTTCGTCAGCGCCGACGACATCGACGGCAACGCCTTCTTCGCGGCGAATGCCGGCATCGTCCCGCAACTCGAGGCGTACATGGACGGCCTGCGCAAGTCGCGCGATTCGGTCGGCGCCAGGATCACGGTGACGGCGACCGGCGTGCCGCCGGGCTGGGGCGAACCGGTCTACGACCGTCTCGACGCGGAAATCGCCTACGCGATGATGGGCATCAACGCGGTCAAGGGTGTCGAGATCGGCGCCGGTTTCGCCGCGGTCGCCCAGAAGGGAAGCGAGCACAGCGACGAAATGACGCCGCAGGGGTTCGTCAGCAATCACGCCGGCGGCATTCTCGGTGGCATCTCGACCGGACAGGAGGTCGTCGTCAACCTGGCGATCAAGCCCACCTCATCGATCGCGCAACCGCGCCGTTCGATCGATCGCCATGGCAACGCCGTCGAGGTGGCGACCGAAGGCCGCCACGATCCCTGCGTCGGCATCCGCGCGACGCCGATTGCCGAGGCGATGCTGGCGCTGGTGCTGATCGACCATGCGCTGCGTCACCGCGCCCAGTGTGGCGACGTTGTCTGCGCGACGCCGCGCATACCGGGAAAAATCGCGTAAAATCGTACCCCTTTGTACCGCTCGCGGAGCGGAATGGCCGTTTCAGGGAGACACAACATGCATGTCGAGCACCACGATCTTCATAGCGATTTTCCGGAGTTCACGGACGCGATTGACGCGCTGAGGTCCGGCAACCCGCATTTCGCCAGCCTGTCCGCCAGCTACCATCGGCTGACCGGCAAGGTCGAGGATCTCGAAGAGCACGACATGCCGGTGGCTGATTTCACCATCGAAGACATGAAGAAACAGCGCGTCAAGCTCAAGGACGAGCTCTACCACATGCTGCTGGCCTACCGCGCCGGGCAGCAGTCCGTCCGGGCCTGACCGGCCGCGTGTCCGACGGTGCATCCGGTAGAATCGCCGGATGCACGCTCTGCCTTACTGGCGCCTCTCGGGCTATTACTTCTTCTACTTCGCCTTCATCGGCGCCTTCTCGCCCTATTTCGGGCTCTACCTCCAATCGCTGAATTTTTCCGCCTGGGACATCGGCCTGCTGATGTCCCAGATGCAGTTGATGCGCCTGTTCGGTCCCAACCTGTGGGGCTGGCTGGCTGACCGCTTCGGCCGCGGCCTGGCGATCATCCGCCTGGCCGCGGCGATCGGGCTGGCTGGCTTCACCGCCTTCTTCTGGCTCGACCGCCTGCCCGGCATGCTGCTGGCGATGGCCGTCCTCGCCTTCTTCTGGAGCGCCGCCCTGCCGCTGGTCGAAGCGCTGACCTTCGACCACCTGCGCGAGGAGCGCGGGCGCTACAGCCGCATCCGCCTGTGGGGATCGATCGGCTTCATCGTTGCCGTTCTCGCCACCGGCGCCGTCCTCGACGTCGACGCCGCCGGCAGGCGTGCTGTGGGCCTGCTGGGCGATCCTGCTCGGTATCCTGGCGGTGGCGCTGATCCTGCCGGAAGCGCCGCCCGCTCCGCATCCGCGCGCCGGCCAGCCGATCGGCGAGATTCTCCGCCAGCCCCGCGTGCTGGCGCTGATGGCGGCCTGCTTCGCGATGTCGGCGGCGCACGGCGGGTTCTACGTCTTCTACTCGATCCACCTGACGGCGCACGGCTACAGCAAGACGGCGGTCGGCCTGCTGTGGTCGCTTGGGGTGGTGGCGGAAATCGTCGTATTCATGGCCATGGGCTACCTTACCCGCCATTTTTCGCTGCGCGCGCTGCTGCTCGCCAGCTTCGCCACGGCGGTGGTGCGCTTCCTGATCATGGGCTGGGGCGTCGAATCGGCGGCGCTGATGATCGTCGGCCAGCTTATGCACAGCATGACTTTCGGCGCCTACCACGCCGCGGCGATCGCCGCTGTCAACCTGTGGTTCCCCGGGCGGGCGCAGGGGCGGGGGCAGGCGATCTATTCGAGCCTGTCGTTCGGTGCCGGCGGGCTGCTCGGGGCGCTGATCAGCGGCCTGACCTGGGACGACTGGGGCGCCGGCTGGACTTTCACGCTCGGCGCGGCGTTCGCGCTGGCCGGCTTCGCGCTGGTCTGGCGCTGGCTGCGTGGCGATGCTGCGGTCGACCAGCCGGCGGGGGCGAAATCGGCCTGATGCTGTGCCATAATTGCCGGTTTCCGGACTATGCCCGCGTTGGATGGCGAAGACACTTTACGATAAGCTCTGGGAGACTCACGTTGTCCATCAGGAAGCTGATGGCACGGCGCTCCTCTATGTCGGCCGCCACCTCGTCCATGAAGTGACCAGTTCGCAGGCCTTCGAGGGCCTCAAACTGGCCGGCCGCAAGCCGTGGCGCGCTTCGCCGATGCCCGCGACGTTCTCTAAGCCATGATGATCGTGCGTTTCGCGCTGATCGGGTTGCTCGGCATGTCACTTGCCGGCTGCAATACGGCTCAGGGGGTCAAGAAGGATGTCGCCATCGGCGCAGAGAAGACCGGCGAAGCCTTGCAGAAGAGCGGCGAGGCGGTGGCGGGCGCGCTGAACAAGACGGGTGAGGCGGTGGGTGGCGCCTTCAGGAAGAGTGGCGAGGCCGTGCAGAAGAAGGTGGAGTAATGGAAAGATTCGTCTGCCTGGAAGGCGGGAAGATTCGCGAATTCGAGGAAAAACGCCGTATCGAACAGCCCTGGCTGTTCGCTTGAGGAGGAAACGAAATGAAGATTTGTGTCCTGCCGGGTGACGGCATCGGTCCCGAAATCACTGCCGAGGCGGTGCGCGTCCTGAACGCCCTCGGCCTCAAGTTCGAGATGGATGAAGCGCTGCTTGGCGGTGCTGCGGTCGACGCGACCGGCGAACCGTATCCGGAAGCGACCCGGAAGCTGGCCCGGGCAGCCGACGCCGTCCTGCTCGGCGCGGTCGGCGGCCCGCAGTGGGACACGCTGCCCCGCGAGCAACGTCCGGAGCGCGGCCTGCTCGGCATTCGCAAGGATCTCAACCTGTTCGCCAACCTGCGGCCGGCCATCCTCTACCCGGAACTGGCCAATGCCTCGACGCTCAAGCCGGAAGTGGTGGCCGGGCTGGACATCCTGATCATCCGCGAACTGACCGGCGACATCTATTTCGGCCAGCCACGCGGCGTGCGCGAGGAGAACGGCGAGCGCGTCGGCTTCAACACCATGGTGTACAGCGAGTCGGAAATCCGCCGCATCGGCCATGTCGCGTTCCAGGCGGCGCAGAAGCGCAACAAGAAGCTGTGTTCGGTGGACAAGATGAACGTGCTCGAATGTACGCAGTTGTGGCGCGACGTGATGATCGAGATCGCCCGTGACTATCCGGATGTCGAACTCAGCCACATGCTGGTCGATAACGCCGCCATGCAACTGGTCAAGGCGCCCAAGCAGTTCGACGTGATGGTCACCGGCAACATGTTCGGCGACATCCTGTCCGACGAGGCCTCGATGCTGACCGGCTCGATCGGCATGTTGCCGTCGGCGTCGCTCGACGAGAAAAACAAGGGGCTCTACGAGCCGTCGCACGGCTCGGCGCCGGATATCGCCGGCATGGGCATCGCCAATCCGCTGGCGACCATCCTGTCGGCGGCGATGATGCTGCGCTATACCTTCGGGCTCGAAGAGCAGGCACAACGCGTCGAAAACGCGGTCAAAAACGTGTCTTGCCCAAGGCTATCGCACGGGCGACATCTACGAGCGCGGCACCAACAAGGTCGGTACGAAGGAAATGGGCGACGCCGTGCTGGCGGCGCTGGCGTAAACCGAAAGACGGGTTCGGACGTTAAGCTGAAGATTCATTCGGAGAGAGAGTCATGAAGAAGGTTGGTCTGGTCGGTTGGCGTGGCATGGTCGGTTCCGTGCTGATGCAGCGCATGGTCGAAGAGGGCGATTTCGCCCACATCGACCCGGTGTATTTCTCGACTTCCGCCGCCGGCGGCAAGGCGCCGGTGCTCGGCGGCAAGGAAGCCTCGTTGCCGCTGCAGGACGCTTCGAATGTCAACGCGTTGAAGGCCTGCGACATCATCATCACCTGCCAGGGCGGCGACTACACCAAGGAAGTCTTCCCCAGGCTGCGCGCGGCCGGCTGGAACGGCCACTGGATCGATGCCGCCTCGGCGCTGCGCATGGCCGACGATGCCGTGATCATCCTCGACCCGGTCAACATGAACGTGATCAAGGATTCCCTGGCCAAGGGCGGCAAGAACTGGATCGGCGGCAACTGCACGGTTTCGCTGATGCTGATGGGCCTCGGCGGCCTGTTCCAGAATGACCTGATCGAATGGGCGTCGTCGATGACCTATCAGGCCGCCTCCGGCGCCGGTGCCCAGAACATGCGCGAACTCATCTCCCAGATGGGGGCCATTCACTCGTCGGTGACTGACCTGCTGGCCGATCCGGCCTCCGCGATCCTCGACATCGACCGCAAGGTGGCCGAGACGATCCGTTCGGATGCCTTCCCGAAGAAGAACTTCCGCAACACGCCGCTGGCCGGCTCGCTGATCCCGTGGATCGACGTCCCGGTCGATGGTGGCCAGTCCAAGGAAGAGTGGAAGGGCGGTGCCGAGTGCAACAAGATCCTTGGCCGTCCGGCTTTCCGTACGCCGGGCTCGATCCCCATCGACGGCCTGTGCGTGCGCATCGGCGCCATGCGCTGCCACAGCCAGGCGCTGACCATCAAGTTGAAGAAGGACGTGCCGCTCGACGAAATCAGCGACATGCTGGCCAAGGCCAACCAGTGGGCCAAGGTCGTGCCGAACGATCGTGAGATTTCCGAGCGCGAACTGACCCCGGCGGCAGTGACCGGGACGCTGACCGTACCGGTCGGCCGTCTGCACAAGATGGCGATGGGCCCGGAATACCTGGCGGCTTTCACCTGCGGTGACCAGTTGCTGTGGGGCGCCGCCGAACCGCTGCGCCGTATGCTGCGCATCCTGCTCGACACCTGAGTGTCTTGATCGGGGTGGGTGCTGGAGAACGGGGCTTGCGCCCCGCTTCCTTTGTTGGGAATATGCCAAAGCGTGCTTCTTAGAACCCAGTTCAGCTTGCATTGCTAAGTGCATGATGTTAATTTGAAACTCCGAAATTGGACGCTCAGGGTGGGGCTGTGACCAAGATGATTACCAAACATTTCCAGAAACGTGCAGTCGCGGTTGCGGTTGCTTCCTGCTTGTCCTTCGCGCCGTGGATGGTCGAAGCCGCCGGCTTGGGCAAGATCACCGTCCTTTCCGGCCTCGGGCAGCCGTTGCGGGCCGAGGTCGAGGTCAACGCCACCAGCGCCGAGATGGCCACGATGACCGCCCGCCTGGCGCCGGCCAACGTGTTTCGCGAGGCGGGAGTCGACTACGGTTCCGGATTGTACGATCTGCGCTTTTCGCTCGAAAAGCGCGCTCGCGGCTCGGTAGTCAAGGTGACTTCGTCGCGGCCGGTCAACGAGCCCTTCCTCAACTTCCTGGTCGAACTGAACTGGTCTGCCGGGAGCGTGGTGCGCGAGTACACCTTCCTGCTCGATCCGCCGGACATGTCCATCAAGCCTGCCGGACGCCCGGCATCATCGGCCGATGCGCGCGTGGTCGACACCGTGCGCGGTGCCGGCGCCGCGCCGGCGGAGACGCCCCGCGCGGAAGCGCCGAAATCGTCTGTCGCGCCACGGGTTGCCGCCGAGCCGCGCAAGGAGGCGGCCGGCACGCAAGTCGTCCAGCGCGGCGACACGCTGCGCAAGATCGCTGCCGAGACGAAGCCGGAAGGCGTTTCCCTGGAGCAGATGCTCGTCGGCCTGTTCCGCAAGAACCCGGACGCCTTCGTCGGCGAAAACATCAACCGGCTGAAGACCGGCGCGATTCTGGCGATCCCGGACAAGGCGACCGTCGCGGCGATTCCCGCGGCGGAGGCGCGCAAGGTCTACGTCGCGCAGGCCGCCGACTGGAATGCCTATCGCCAGAAACTTGCCACCGCCGCGGCCGCCAGCCCGGCCAAGGAGGCGGCGGTGACCCAGGAGGCGGGCGGCAAGATCACTGCGCGCGTCGAGGACAAGGCGGCACCAGCCGAGCCGGCCAAGGATCAGGTCAAGGTTTCCCGCACCGAGGTGCCGTCCAAGGGCGTTCCCGGCGGCAAGGCGCCTGGCGCCGCCGAAGAGGAACTGATTGCCAAGGACAAGGCGCTCAAGGAAGCTCAGGAGCGATTGGCGCTGCTCGAAAAGAACGTTGGCGAATTGCAGAAGCTGGTCGACATGAAGACGCAACGGCTGGCCGAGTTGCAGCAGCAGGCGGCGGGGAAGAAGGAAGAGCCGAAGCCCGTTGAGGCGGTGAAGCCCGCCGAGCCGCCGAAGGCCGTCGAGCCGCCGAAGCCGGCCGAGGCCCCGCCCCCGGTGGTGGCCAAGCCTGCGGAACCCGCTCCCGAGCCGCCGAAGGCCGCCGAGCCGCCGAAGCCGGCCGAAGCCCCGCCCCCGGTGGTGGCCAAGCCTGCGGAACCCGCTCCCGAGCCGCCGAAGGTGGCTGAAGCCGCCAAGCCGGCCGAGCCTGCCAAGGCGCCCGAGGTCAAGCCGGCGTCCGCCGGCGAACCGGGTCTGCTCGATTCTCTGCTCGAAAACCCGCTGTCCCTGGTCGGCGGCGGCGGCATACTGGCCCTGCTGGCCGCCTACTTCCTTTACCGGCGGCGCGAGGATGGGGAAGCAGCCGCGCTCTCGACGACGGCGGTTCCAGCCCCGTCCAGTCTTGGCCCGAACTCGGTGTTCCGGATGACCGGAGGCCAGAGCGTCGATACCGGCATGGCGTCGCTGCAGACTGGTGAATTCAGCCTGACGGGTCCGGGCACGATCGATACGGACGAAGTCGATCCGGTCGCCGAGGCCGATGTCTACATGGCCTACGGCCGTGATGCGCAGGCCGAGGAAATCCTGATCGAGGCGTTGCGCAAGGATCCGCAGCGCGTCGCCATCCATGGCAAGCTGCTCGAGATCTACGCGAACCGCAAGAGCCTCAAGCAGTTCGACACGCTCGCCAGCGAGCTCTATGCGCAGACCGGCGGTGTCGGCAGCGAGTGGGACAAGGTTGCCGTTCTTGGGGCGGATCTCGACCCGGACAACCCGCTGTATTCCGCGGCAGGCGGCAGGACCCCGCCGCGCCAGGAACCGCCAGTGACAGCGGCGGGGCCCGGCACGGCGACCGTGGTGCTGGCGGCGGGAACCCTCGGCGCCATGGCGGCAGCCGCCGGCGAAGAGCCCGACGCGGCGTTGCTGCCGGCCGGCATCGACGTGGACGCCAGTCCCGGCCTGCAGGGGCTGGCCCCCGAGTTTTCGGCCGCCGCCGAGACGATGGCCGAGGTGGCACCTGAAGCGGACCAAGCCGCGGACCTGGCGTGGCAGCCGATCGAGTCGGTCGATTTCGATCTTGGCGAAGCGGCCGTGGAGAGCCTCACCGCAGTCGATGCCAGCCCGCAGTTTTCCCCCGAGGGAACGCTGGTTATGAGTCTCGACGCGCAAACGGAAGACTTCTCGGAAACCTTTGCCGGGATCGAAGGCGCTGCCACCAAGGTGGAGGAAAAGCATGCCGACGCCGAGGCGGGACTGCTCGACTTCGAACTCGACATCGGCGGCCTGGGGGACGAGGCTGTGGCCAGCCCGCTGGCGCTGGCGGAAGATTCGGCTGGCCAATTTGGCACGGAAACGATCATCAACGCGATTCCTGCCGTCGAGGATTTCGATGTCAACGAGATCAGCTTCGACGCTACCGTCGTCGGGGAACCGGCGGCGCCGGCCACCGGCTTCGACATGACGTCGATCAACCTGGACCTGGCCAATGAGCCTTACGCCGAAGACTTTGACAAGTCCCTGGCGCCCACCGATGGTGACGGCCAGCCGGCAGACGAGGTGAGCACCAAACTGGCGCTGGCCAGGGCCTACGACGAAATGGGCGATCACGACCAGGCGCGCGAACTGCTGGAAGAAGTGATCGCCGAGGGTTCGGGCGCTCTCGCCGACCAGGCGCGGCAGCTCCTCGGCCGGCTACGCGGGTAGAATTCCGTCTTGCGAACGGCACATGGCCCCGCACGGGGCCATGTGCATTTTTAGGGGCGGTTCTTGCATCCTGCTTCTGCCTTGCTGATCTGCCTGACGTCCATCGTCGCCATCCAGTTCTTCGGTCCGGCCGGATTGACGCTGGTGCTGCTGGCCCTCGTGGTGGGCGGGCGGCGGGTGCTGACCGGCTGGTGGGCGTTGTTGCGCCGGATGCGCTGGCTGCTGCTCAGCGTCTGGCTGATCCTGGCCTACGGTACGCCCGGCGATGCCTGGCACGACGTCGCCTGGCTGCCGACCTACGAGGGCTTGCGCGAAGCGACGCTGCAGGCGGCCCGTCTGGTGCTGACCGTTGGCTGCCTGGCCGGGCTGTTCGCGCTGGTTGGCCGCGATGGCCTGCAGGCAGCGCTGATTTCGCTGTTGCGGCCGCTCGCTCGCGCCGGGCTGGCGACCGACCGGCTGGTCGTTCGCCTGTCGCTGGTCATGGACAACCTCCAGTCGCCGCTGCCCGCGGGCGCCTGGCGCGCCATGCTGCATGCGTCGGCGGAGGCGGCCACGGAGCCGACGCACCTATGCGTCGTCGTGCCTGCCTGGCGTCGGGCCGATTATGTTCATTGTGTCGCTGCCTTGGCGATATCATCGTTCCTCGTCTGTATCGGGTAGCGTGCCATGGTGACCAGGATCGCCCTCGGTCTCGAGTACTGCGGGACACCGTTTCGCGGCTGGCAAAGCCAGCCGGGCGGCGGTACCGTGCAGGATGCA
This sequence comes from uncultured beta proteobacterium, assembly GCA_963736845.1. Classification (GTDB taxonomy): domain Bacteria; phylum Pseudomonadota; class Gammaproteobacteria; order Burkholderiales; family Rhodocyclaceae; genus Azonexus. The sequence goes on along the minus strand of CAVTQL010000013.1, from coordinate 31,632 downwards.
CTCGAGTCCGCGTTGCGCGCCGTTGCCGGCGCAGCCACCGGTGTGGTTTGTGCTGGCCGGACCGATGCCGGCGTCCATGCCAGCGGGCAGGTCGTGCATTTCGACGCGCCGGTCGCCCGTCCGCTGACGGCCTGGGTGCGAGGGGTCAATTCGCATCTTCCGGCAGGCGTCGCCGTGCGCTGGGCGCAACCAGTAGGTGAAGCATTTCCACGCCCGCTTCAGCGCGCGCGGTCGGCGCTACCGCTACCTGCTGCTCAACCGGCCGCCACGGCCGGGCTTGTGGCAGGGGCGGGTCGGCTGGTACCACGGGCCGCTCGATCTGGCAGCGATGCTGGACGCCTGCGGTTGACTGCCCGGCGAGCACGATTTTTCCGCTTTCCGCGCTGCCGAATGCCAGGCCCGGTCGCCGGTCAAGACGATGACGCTCGCCTCGGTGCGCCGCTACGGCGCGCTGTTCGTCTTCGATTTCGAGGCCTCCGCCTTCCTCCATCACATGGTACGCAACCTCGTCGGCACCCTGGTCCATATCGGCAAGGGCACACAGTCGCCGGGCTGGGTCGACGAGTTGCTGCAGATGCGGGACCGCAAGCTGGCGGCGCCGACCTTCGCGCCCGACGGCCTGTATTTCCGCGGGCCGGTCTACGAGCCGCACTGGTGCCTGGCCGATGCGGCCGACGACTTTCTCGATGGAATGCTGCCATGAAAACCGGTATCAAGATCTGCGGCCTGACCCGTGAGGAAGACGTCGATGCCGCCGTCGCTGCTGGCGCCGACGCCATCGGCTTCGTCTTCTACCCGCCCAGCCCGCGCTACCTGACCCCGCAGCGGGCGGCCGAACTGGCGCGGCGGGTGCCGCCGTTCGTTGCCATCGTCGGGCTGTTCGTCAATGCCGCACCGGAAGTCGTGCACGCCGCCTGCGCGGCGCTGCCGCTCGACATTCTGCAGTTCCACGGCGACGAGGATGCAGCCTACTGTCGCCAGTTTTCCCGGCCGTTTCTGCGCGCGGCGCGGGTGAGGCCGGGGTTCGATCTGGTAGAATTCGCCGGCACGTTTCCCGATGCCCGTGGCCTGCTGCTGGATGCTTTCGTCGAGGGCTACGGCGGCGGCGGCCATGTCTTCGACTGGACGCTGATTCCGCCCGGCTTGCCCGGCTTCGTCGTGCTCTCCGGCGGGTTGACGGCGGACAACGTGGGTGACGCGCTGCGCCGGGTGCGACCGGCTGCGGTCGACGTGTCGTCCGGCGTGGAAACGGGCAAGGGCATCAAGGATCACTCGAAAATCGCCGCCTTCGTCGCGGCCGTACGGAAAGCCGATGAATCAATATGACTTCCCCGACGCCAAGGGCCATTTCGGCCCCTACGGCGGCGTGTTCGTGGCCGAGACGCTGTTCGGCGCGCTCGATGAATTGAAGGCGGCCTACGCTGCCGCCCAGGCCGATCCGGCCTTCCGGGCCGAATACGAATACGAGCTCAAGCACTTCGTCGGCCGCCCGTCGCCGATCTACCACGCCAGGCGCTGGTCGGAAATGCTCGGCGGCGCGCAGATCTACCTGAAGCGCGAAGACCTCAACCACACCGGCGCCCACAAGGTGAACAACTGCATCGGCCAGGCCATGCTCGCCCGGCGCATGGGCAAGCCGCGCGTCATCGCCGAAACCGGCGCCGGCCAGCACGGCGTGGCGACGGCGACCGTCGCCGCGCGCTACGGCATGGAGTGCGTGGTCTACATGGGCAGCGAGGACATCAAGCGCCAGGCAGCCAATGTCTATCGCATGAAGCTGCTCGGCGCCACCGTCGTGCCGGTCGAATCCGGCTCGAAGACGCTGAAGGATGCGCTGAACGAAGCGATGCGCGACTGGGTGACCAACATCCACAACACCTTCTACATCATCGGCACGGTCGCCGGACCGCACCCGTACCCGATGCTGGTTCGTGATTTCCAGAAGATCATCGGCGAGGAATGCCTGTGGCAGATGCCCGAGATGGTCGGGCGCCAGCCGGACGCCGTGCTCGCCTGCGTCGGCGGCGGTTCGAACGCGATGGGCATCTTCTACCCGTATATCGACCATGAGGACGTACGCCTGATCGGCGTCGAAGCAGCCGGCGAGGGAATGGAAACCGGTCGTCATTCGGCCTCGCTGACCGCCGGCGTGCCGGGCGTACTGCATGGCAACCGCACCTACCTGTTGCAGGACGAGGACGGCCAGATCATCGAGACGCATTCGGTGTCCGCCGGCCTGGACTACCCGGGTGTCGGCCCCGAGCATGCCTGGCTGAAGGATATCGGACGTGCCGAATACGTGCCGGTGACCGATGGCGAGGCGCTGGCAGCTTTTCATACCCTGTGCCGCATCGAAGGCATCATCCCGGCGCTCGAATCCAGCCACGCGCTGGCCTACGCCGCCAAGCTGGCGCCGACGCTGGCCAGCGACAAGATCCTGCTGGTCAACCTCTCCGGTCGCGGTGACAAGGACATGCACACCGTGGCCGAAAAATCCGGGATCGTCTTCTGATGTCGCGCATCCAGACCGCATTCGAGCGCCTCGCCGGCGAAGGCCGCAAGGCGCTGATTCCCTTCATTACCGCCGGCGACCCCGACGCGGCGCTGACCGTGCCGCTGATGCATGCACTGGTCGACGCCGGCGCCGACATCATCGAACTCGGCGTGCCGTTCTCCGACCCGATGGCCGACGGCCCGACCATCCAGCGGGCTTCCGAGCGGGCGCTGGCCAGGGGCATGACGCTGAAGAAGGTGCTGCAGTGCGTGACCGCCTTCCGCACGCTGGACGACCGGACGCCGGTTGTGCTGATGGGCTACGCCAACCCGATCGAGGCGATGGGGCTCGAGCGCTTCGCCGAGGCCGCCGCCCAGTCGGGCGTCGATGGCGTGCTGGTGGTCGACTACCCGCCGGAAGAGGCGGAGACCTTCGCCGCGGCGCTCAAGGCGCACGGCATGGATCCGATTTTCCTGCTGGCGCCGACGTCGACCGCGGCACGCATCGCGCAGGTCGCCGAAGTCGCCAGCGGCTACGTCTATTACGTCTCGCTGGCCGGCGTGACCGGTTCGGGAGCGTTGAATGTCGAGGCGGTGGCCGAACGGCTGCCGCTGATCCGGGAAAAGACCGGGCTGCCGGTCGGCGTCGGCTTCGGCATCCGTGACGCGGCGACCGCCGCGCGCATCGCCGGATTTGCCGATGCCGTCGTCGTCGGCAGTCGGATCATCGAGGAAATCGAGAAATCGACGGCGGAAACCGCCTGCGCCAACGTCAGGGCGCTGGTCGCGGACATCCGCCGCGGTGTGGATGAGGTGAAACCATGAGTTGGCTGACCAAGCTGCTGCCCCCCAAGATCCAGCGCAAGCCGAGCGGCGAGCGGCGCGCCTCGCTGCCCGAAGGGCTGTGGAGCAAGTGCCCGTCGTGCGAGGCGGTCCTCTACGCGACCGACCTCGAAAAAAACCTGCACGTATGTCCCAAGTGCGGCCACCACAATCGTCTGGGCTCGCGCCAACGCATCGCGTTGCTGCTCGATGCCGAGGGTCAGCGCGAGATTGGCGCCGAGGTCGTCCCGGTCGACAGCCTGAAATTCAAGGATTCCAAGCGCTATCCCGACCGCCTGATGGAGGCCAACGAGGCCACCGGCGAAACGGATTCGCTGGTCGTCGTCCAGGGCGCGATCAAGGCGATGCCGGTCGTCGCCGCCGCCTTCGAGTTCGGCTTCATGGGCGGCTCGATGGGCTCGGTGCTCGGCGAACGCTTCGTGCGCGGCGTGCAGACGGCGGTCGAGCAGAAGATGCCGTTCATCTGTATCACCGCTTCCGGCGGTGCGCGCATGCAGGAGGGGCTGTTCTCGCTGATGCAGATGGCCAAGACGACGGCGGCGCTGACCCGCCTGTCGACCAGCCGGCCAGCCGTTCATATCGATCCTCACCGACCCGACCATGGGCGGCGTCTCGGCCTCCTTCGCCTTCGTCGGCGACGTCGTCATCGCCGAGCCGAATGCGCTGATCGGCTTCGCCGGCCCGCGCGTGATCGAGCAGACGGTGCGCGAGACGCTTCCCGAGGGTTTCCAGCGCGCCGAGTTCCTGCTCGAAAAGGGGGCGATCGACATGATCGTCGACCGCCGCCACCTGCGCGATCAGGTCGCGCGCACGCTGGCCCTGCTGCAGAAGCAGCCGGCAGTGGCGTAAAGCAGGATCGAGTTGCCTGGGATCGAGGATCGAGCCGGCCGCAGGGCGCTGGGGTTTCCTCGCTGTTGCTCGATCCTGGGCTAGCGGCCAATGACTCTCAACGACTGGCTGGACCACCTCGAGAGCCTGCATCCGAAGGGGCAGGCGGGCATCGAGCTCGGGCTCGATCGCGTCCGGCAGGTCAAGGCGGCGCTCGGGCAGACGCAGCCTTGCCCGGTCATCATGGTCGGCGGCACCAACGGCAAGGGGTCGACCTGCGCCTATCTGGAAAACATCGTGGTACGTGCCGGCTACCGCGTAGGCTGCTACACCTCGCCGCATCTGCTCGCCTACAACGAGCGGGTTCGCCTGAACGGCAAGCCGGCTGACGATGACCAGCTCTGTGCCGCCTTTGCCCGCGTCGAGGCGGCCCGTCAGGCAGCCGGCAACGTCGCGCTGACCTATTTCGAGTTCGGCACGCTGGCCGCCTGGGAAGTCTTCGCGGCCGCCGGCGTCGAGGCGGCGATTCTCGAAGTCGGCCTCGGTGGCCGGCTGGATGCGGTCAACGCCTGGGAACCCGACGTTTCCATCGTCACCACCGTCGCCCTCGACCACACCGACTGGCTCGGGCCGGACCGCGAATCGATCGGTTTCGAGAAGGCCGGCATCTTCCGCGCCGGCCGGCCGGCGTTGTGCGCCGATCCCGATCCGCCGCAAAGCCTGCTCGACCATGCGACCGCCATCGCTGCCGACCTGCGCCTGATCGGGCGCGACTTCGGCTTCGCGCGTGATGTCGAGAATCGCCTGCAGTGGCGCTGGTGGAGTCGCGGCGGCGGCCGGCTGGTGAAGCGGTCGCTGGCCTGGCCCGGCCTGCGCGGGACGGTCCAGCTGGCCAACGCGACCGTCGCGCTGGCCGCGCTGGAGGCGCTCGGCGACCGCCTGCCGGTGACCATGCAGGCGATCCGTCCCGGCCTGATCGAAACCGAGCTGCCCGGCCGCTTCCAGGTGCTGCCGGGTCGCCCGGCCATCGTCCTCGATGTCGGCCACAACCCGCAGGCGGTCCGTGTGCTGGCCGACAACCTGGCGAGCATGGGCTTTTTCGACCGCACCCATGCGGTGGTCGGCATGCTGGCCGACAAGGACGTTGCCGGGGCGCTGGCGCCTCTCGCCGGCCGCGTCGACTGCTGGCACGTCGCCACGCTGGCCGGGCCGCGCGGCACGACGGCGTTGGCGCTGGCGCGGTCATCGCCGACGGCCGGCTCGGCGGCGAGGTCCGCTGCCACGAATCACCGCGCGCAGCCATGCAGGCGGCCAAGGGGCTGGCGGCTGAAAGTGATAGAATTGTCGCCTTTGGTTCCTTCTACACGGTGGCAGGAGCGCTCGCAGCATTGCAGAGCCGTTAACGCATGGAAGACACAGACGCCCAGTCGCAACTCAAGAAGCGCGCCCGCCGCCGCCTGGTCGGGGCGGTAGTCTTCGCCTCGGTGGTGGCGGTGGTTCTGCCCATGATCATGGATCACCAGCCGCGCCAGACGGTGCAGGATGTCGAAATCCGGATTCCCGGGCAGGACGAAAAACCGTTCGCGCCCAGGTTCGCCGTGGCGCCGGTCGAAAAGGATGCGCCCGGGGTCGCGGAACCCGCTCCCGAAAGCAAGGCGCCGGCGGCGGCCGCCAAGCCCGCAGCGCGCCCGGCGGAAGCGGCCAGGGAAGAACCGGCGGAGAAGGCAGCCGACCGGAAGACGGAAAAGGCACCGGAAAAGGGGCCCGAAAAGCCGGTCGAGAAGCCCGCGGAAAAACCTGCCGCGAAGGATTCCGCCGATGCCAAGCGTGCCGCCGCGATTCTCGCCGGGCAGGGCAGCGCGCCCGAGGCGGCGCCGGCGAAGGCGGGCGAGTTCGTGATCCTGATCGGCGCCTTCGCCAACGAGGAAAACGTCAGGAACCTGCGCGCCAAGCTGGCCGAGAAGAACATCAGGACTTACGTCGAGCCGCTCGACACGCCGGGCGGGCGCAAGACGCGCGTGCGGGCCGGGCCGTTCCCGAGCCGCGAAGCAGCCGACAAGGCGCTGGAGAAGATGAAGCAGGTTGGCATTTCCGGCGTGGTCGCAGGCAAGTAATGACGGTCTTCGACTATGTCGTGATCGGCATCGTCGCCATTTCGCTGGTGCTTGGACTTTGGCGTGGTGTGATGGGCGAGATGATCGCGCTGGCGGCGTGGGTGCTGGCCTTCATGGCCGCGCTGGAGTTCGGCGTCCAGGCGGGGCTGTCGGTGTTTTCCGGCATTGCCGACCCGGCGCTCCGGGCGCTGGCCGGTTGCGTGCTGGTCTTCGCTGGCGTCCTGGTTGCCATGTCGGTGGTCCGGATCGCCGTGCGCAGCATGGTCAAGGCGCTTGGGCTGAGCCTGTCGGACCGTCTGCTCGGCATGGTGTTCGGGCTGGCGCGCGGTGTGCTGGCGGTGCTGCTGCTGGTGGCGGCTGGCGGCATGACCTCGGCGCCGCAGCAGCCCTGGTGGACGCAGGCGATGCTGGCGCGGCCGCTGGAAACGGTGGTGATGGCGGCGCGGATGTGGTTGCCGGACGACTTGGCAAAAAAGATTCGATTTACCTAGGCGGACAAGAACTATGTGCGGGATTCTCGGGGTGATGGCGACATCGCCGGTCAACCAGTTGCTCTACGACGGACTGATGGTCCTTCAGCATCGCGGCCAGGATGCTGCCGGCATCGCCACGGCGGAAGGCAACACCTTCAACCTGCAAAAGGGGCCGGGGCTGGTGCGGGATGTCTTCCGCACCCGCAACATGCGTGCCCTGCCCGGCAACTGGGGTATCGCCCACGTGCGCTATCCGACCGCCGGTTCCGCCTACAACTTTTCCGAGGCGCAGCCGTTCTACGTCAATTCGCCGTTCGGCATCGTCCTCGGCCACAACGGCAACCTGACCAACGCCGACCAGCTCAAGGGCGAGATGTTCCGCCTCGACCGCCGCCACATCAACACCAATTCCGATTCCGAAGTCCTGCTCAACGTGCTGGCGCACGAGCTGCAATCGGCCGCGTACGGCTACGAACTCGACGTCGACAGCATCTTCCAGGCGGTGGCCGGCGTGCATCGCCGCTGCCGGGGGGCGTACGCGGTGGTGGCGCTGATCGCCGGCTACGGCCTGCTCGCCTTCCGCGACCCCTTCGGCATCCGCCCGCTGGTCTATGGCCAGAACGAGACCGAGGAAGGCACCGAATACCTGGTCGCCTCCGAATCGGTCGCGCTCGACACGCTCGGCTTCCAGATCGTCCGCGACATCGAGCCGGGCGAGGCGATATTCGTCGACCTCAACCACCAGTTGCACAGCCGCCAGTGCGCGCAGCAGCCGACCTATTCGCCGTGCATCTTCGAGTACGTCTACCTGGCGCGTCCCGATTCGGTGATCGATGGCGTCTCGGTCTATGAGGCCCGTCTCGCCATGGGCGAACTGCTGGCCGACAAGGTGCGGAAGCGGATTCCGGTCAGCGAGATCGACGTCGTCATCCCGATTCCCGATTCCAGCCGCCCGGCCGCCATGCAGCTCGCCCAGGTTCTCGGCATCCCTTTCCGTGAAGGCTTTGTCAAGAACCGCTACGTCGGCCGCACCTTCATCATGCCCGGCCAGTCGATGCGCAGGAAGTCGGTGCGCCAGAAGCTCAATACCGTCGGCCAGGAATTCCGCGGCAAGCGCGTCCTGCTGGTCGACGATTCCATCGTGCGCGGCACGACCAGCCGCGAGATTGTCGAGATGGCCCGCGCCGCCGGCGCCGTCAAGGTCTATTTCGCCTCGGCCGCGCCGCCGGTGCGCTTCCCCAACGTCTACGGCATCGACATGCCGACGCGCGCCGAGTTGATCGCCACCGGCCGCACCGATGACGGCATCGCCCGCGAGATCGGCGCCGACGCGCTCGTTTATCAGGATCTCGACGCCCTGCGCCGCTCGATCTCGTCGATCCGTTCGGACCTGACGGTTTTCGAGGCCTCCTGCTTCGATGGCTGCTACATCACCGGTGACATCGACGAGGACTACCTCGACATCGTCGAAGGCAAGCGCAGTGGCAAGGGCAAGTCCGGCGACGATGACGGTGAAGGCGACGGCGAAGCTTCGCAGCAACTCGTCCTGCAGCTTGCCGACGGGACGGACTGATGGCCGGGCCGGACCCGCAGCAGCCACGCTACCGCCCGGAAACCCTGGCGGTTCGTGCCGGCCAGCAGCGCAGCCAGTTCGGCGAGCACTCCGAGGCGCTCTACCTCACGTCCAGCTTCGTCTTCAAGGACGCCGCGCAAGCCGCCCGGCGTTTTTCCGGAGAGGAGGAAGGCAACGTCTACGCCCGCTTCTCCAACCCGACCGTGACCATGTTCGAGGAGCGCCTCGCCGCGCTGGAAGGCGCCGAGGATTGCGTCGCCACCGCCAGCGGCATGTCGGCGATCATGGCCACCTGCCTCGCCCACCTGCAGAACGGCGACCATATCGTCGCGTCCAGCGGGTTGTTTGGCGCCACCGTGCAATTGTTTTCGAACATCATGCCGCGCACCGGCATTACGACGACTTTCGTGCCGCAGACCGACGCGGCGGCGTGGGCGGCGGCGATCCGGCCGGAAACGAAACTGTTCTTTCTCGAAACACCGTCCAACCCGCTGACCGAAATCGCCGATATCCGGGCGTTGACCGCAACAGCGCACGCCAGGGGCATCCTGGTCGTCGTCGACAACTGCTTCTGCACGCCCATCCTGCAGCGTCCGCTCGAACTCGGCGCCGACCTGGTCATCCACTCGGCGACCAAGTACCTCGACGGGCAGGGCCGCGTGCTCGGCGGCGCCGTCTGCGGGCCGCGGAAGCTGACCGAGGAAGTCTTCAAGTTCCTGCGCACGGCCGGCCCGACGCTTTCCGCCTTCAACGCCTGGGTCCTGCTCAAGGGGCTGGAGACGCTGAAGATCCGCATCGAGGCGCAGTCGGCCAACGCCGCCCGCCTCGCCGCCTGGCTGGAAGCGCACCCCAAGGTCGCGCGCGTCTTCTACCCCGGCCTGCCGTCGCATCCGCAGTACCAACTGGCGCAGGCCCAGCAGAAGGGCGGTGGCGCCATCGTTTCGTTCGAAGTCGAGGGCGCGCGCGAGCAGGCCTGGCAGGTCGTGGACAACTGCCACCTGCTGTCGATCACCGCCAACCTCGGCGACACCAAGACCACCATCACCCATCCCGCCTCCACCACGCATGGCCGCATCACCCCGGAAGCCCGGGCCGCGGCCGGCATCAGCGAAGGGCTGCTGCGCATCGCGGTCGGCCTCGAAGCGGTGGAGGATCTTCAGGCCGACCTCGAACGGGGTCTGGCTCTCATCTGATTCACCCCTGGCGCCCGGCGATCCGGTCGGGCTGCCCTCACGGAGTTCCCATGCAATTCACCGATCTCGGCCTCAAGGCCGAACTCCTGCGCGCCGTCAGCGAGCAGGGCTACGACACGCCGACCCCCATCCAGCAGAAGGCCATTCCCGCCGTGCTGGCCGGCCACGACCTGATGGCCACGGCGCAAACCGGCACCGGCAAGACCGCCGGCTTCACGCTGCCCATCCTGCAGCGCCTGGTCAGCGGCCCGAAAGACCGCCTGACACGCGTATCCAAAAAGCCGCGCGTCCTGGTGCTGGTGCCGACCCGAGAACTCGCCATCCAGGTTGAGGACAGCGTGTGCACCTACGGCAAGCACCTGCCGGTCAACTCGCTGGCCGTCTTCGGCGGCGTCGGCATCAACCCGCAGATCGCCAGCCTGCGCCGCGGCGTCGACATCCTCGTCGCGACACCGGGGCGCCTGCTCGACCATGTCCAGCAACGCACCGTCGACCTCTCGGCGATCGAGATTCTCGTTCTCGACGAAGCCGACCGCATGCTCGACATGGGCTTCATCCGCGACATCCGCAGGATCATCGCGCTGCTGCCGAAGCAGCGCCAGAACCTGATGTTCTCCGCCACCTTCTCGCCGGACATCCGCGAACTGGCCGGCGGCCTGCTGCACGAGCCGGTGTCGATCGATGTCGCCCCGCGCAACACGCCCGCCGAACTCGTGACACAGCGCGTCATCGAGACCAACCGCGAGCAGAAGAAAGACCTGTTGCTGCATCTGTTCGAAACGCGCGGCTGGCATCAGGTGCTGATCTTCGCCCGCACCAAGCACGGTGCCGATGCGCTGGCCAAGACACTCGACAAGGCCGGCATCAAGTCGGCGGCGCTGCACGGCAACAAGTCGCAGGGCGCCCGGACGCGCACGCTGAGCGAATTCAAGGACGGCAAGCTGGTCGCGCTGGTCGCGACCGACATCGCCGCGCGCGGCATCGATATCGACTCGCTGCCCCATGTCATCAACTTCGAGATGCCCAATATCGCCGAGGACTACGTGCACCGCATCGGCCGCACCGGCCGCGCCGGCATCGAAGGCGAGGCGACTCTCGCTGGTCAGCCACGACGAGCGCGCCTTCCTGCGCGACATCGAAAAGCTGATCAAGCGCGACCTCGAGCGCGTGGTGATTCCCGGTTTCGAGCCTTCCGCCCACGCCGCGCCGCGCCCGGCGCCGCCGCCGCGCCCCCCGCGCCAGGCCGCAGGGTCCGGCCAAGACGCCCAACCGGAATTCACCCCAAAGGCCGGGTGGACCGCAACAGCACCGCAGCGGTAGCCGGCACCGGTGAACTTGAGTAAAATCCGCCCGATGAAAAAATACAAGAACCCCCGCGTGGTGCGCGGCCTGTGCACGACCGCCACGCTGCTTGCCCTGCTGAGCGGCTTGCCGTTCCCGGTTCCGGCGCACGCCGACAGCCTGTTCCGCCTCGATCCTGTCAATTTCCCGGGGTCGCCTGTGCATCTCTCGGAAGCGCAACGCTACATGCGCCTGACGCCCGACGCGGCTGGCTCCGGCGGGGCCGGCTCCGGCGCGGCGAGCAACGAGGATTCCTGGCTGGCCTATCCCTTTCGCGCGCGGCCGCAAGCTGAACCGGACTGGAAGGGCGCCGCGCTCGACGCAGCGTATTTCCTCGGCTATCTCTTCAGGTCGATCAGTCAGACGCCGGGTTCAACAACCGCCAGCTCACGGGCGAAGTCAGGCCGGTTCTGGGCATGCAGTTCCGCATGACCTGGTAGGGCGCTGGCAATCCGCGTCGCGCGGCTCGGCGGAACTTCCCGGCCGGCGTAGCCGCGAGGCAGTGCCTTTTGGATAGCACCGACAATGCTCATCAACGCCGATGGAGGTCGTTTCCCGTATGCGCTTCGTTGATGGAATTCCCCTGCCGCTGCTGATCGGCCTGGCAATCTTCATGCTGGGCGCGCCATTCGTGCCGGAGCCTCACCTGGTGGAAAAGATGCGCATGCTGGCGAATGGCGCGCTGACCAGGCCGCTCGATATCTTCGATGTGCTCTGGCACCTGCTGCCGGCCATCCTGCTTGCGGTCAAGCTGGCCCGGCGGAGAGGCAAGCCGCCGGGTTGAGCGCCGGCGTCGTCGCCGGGGAAAGACTTTCCGGCTGCTGCCCGGGAGATATCGGGTGACTGGCTTCGGGAGGACTGGCGAACGCGCCTAGCGTTCTTGCAGCCGGAGCCATTGCCGCCGGTCCCGCTTGGTCGGGCGGCCCTTCTGGTCCGCCGCCGGGGTCGGGTCGAGCTTGTGCAGTTCCGCCGCCCGGGTGCGTTGCTGCTGGCTTTCCGGCGTTTCCTGATAGAGCAGCCGGGCCTCCGTGGCCGGCCGGCGCTGCTCGCTCAGTCCCTTGACCACAACCTCCCAATCCGCGTCGCCGGCACGAATCCGGAGGCCGTCGCCGGCCTTGAGATCCTTGGCCGGCTTGGCAGCGGATCCGTTGACCTTGACCTTGCCGCCATCCACCGCATCGGTCGCCAGGCTGCGCGTCCTGAAAAAACGGGCAGCCCAAAGCCACTTGTCGAGACGCACTGGTCAGGCTCCCCGCCCGCTGGCCGGATCGGCAAATGCGGCGTCGGCCTGCATGCAGATCGCGCCGTCGCCGAGCCGGGCCGCCAGGGAAGCATGATCTCCCTCCAGGCTTGCCGAGAGAGTCAGCGCATCGCCGAGCAGCGCGGGGCGCAAGCCGCGATAGCTGAACTCGCGCAGCGTGCGGCCACTGGCTTCCTCGGCGAAGGCGGCGAGCATCGTCGCGGTCAACGGGCCGTGGACGACCAAATTGGCGTAGCCCTCGACCGTGCGGCAATAGTCCTGGTCGTAGTGGATGCGGTGGCCGTTGAAGGTCAGCGCCGAATAGCGGAACAGCGTCGTCGAGGTCGGGACGAAGGTCCGGGTGGAGCCGGTTTCCGGCGACGGGGGTGGGGATGCGCCGCGAGGTGACGGCGGTAATGTTTCCTTGTAGACGATGTCGTGCTCCTCGCGGACGAGCAGGTCGCCGGCCAGCGATTTGATCTCGTGCAGCACCGTGACGAAGACCAGGTCGCCGGCCCGCCCGCCTTGTGATCGACCTTGAAGATGCGCGATTCCTTGCGCACCGTCGTGCCGATCGGCACCGGCCCAAGGAAGGACAGGCGGCCGCCGGCCCACATCCGGTTGGCGAGCGGCACCGGCGGCAGGAAACCGCCGCGCGCCGGGTGCCCGTCGCGGCCGAGTTCGCCCGGCGGCAATCCTTCGAGGAAATAGATCCAGTGCCACAGCGGCGGCAGCGGTTCGCCGTCGCGGAGGCGTTCCGGGTGCGGATAGTCGACCGTCGCCGCCATCAGGCGGGCGTGCCGGGCGGCGATCACGTCATCGTCGGCGCGCGACTTGCCGATCCAGGTGCGCAGGTGGTCGAGGTCGATGGGGGTCATGCGGGGAGCCTCGCAATGGTGTCGCGGGGGTCAGCCGGCATCGCGAATCAGCGCCAGCAGTTCCTCGCCGTAATGCTCGATCTTGGCGCTGCCCATGCCGGTGATGCCGGCCAGCAGGCCGCGGCCCGTCGGGCGGGCTTCGGCCAGTTCGCGCAGCGTGCGGTCGTGCAGGATGACGTAGGCGGGAACGCCCTGTGCCTTGGCGGTGTCGCTGCGCCAGCGACGCAGGCGCTGGAACAGCGCCTCGTCGGCCGGGGAAAGATCGCTCTGCGGCACGCCGCTTCTCGGCGGCGGCGCCTTGCGCCGGGCCGGGCGGCGCAGTTGCACCTGGCGTTGCCCCTTGAGCACTTCGCGGGCGGCGTCGGTCAGTTGCAGCGCGCCGTGTTCGGTCATGTCGACATGGACCAGCCCGGCGGCGGCCAGTTGCCGGAAAACGCTCTTCCAGGCGTGGTCGTCGAGGTCGGCGCCGACGCCGAAGGTCGGCAACTGGTCGTGCTGCCACTGCCTGACCTTGTCGGTCGCCTTGCCGCGCAGGATGTCGGTCAGGTGGGCGACGCCGAAGCGCATGCCGGTGCGGAAGATGGCCGACAGCGCCTTCTGCGCGGCGAGCGTGCCGTCCCACAGTTCCGGCGGGTCGGCGCAGACGTCGCAGTTGCCGCAGGCTTGGTGCTGCTCGCCGAAATAGTCGAGCAGCACCTGGCGGCGGCAGCGCGGCGCTTCGCAGTAGGCGAGCAGCGCGGTCAACCGCTGCGCTTCGAGGATTTTCTGGCCGGCGCCGGCGCCGGATTCGGCGATGCGCGCGTGCTGCAGCGCGACGTCCTGCATGCCGTAGGCCATCCAGGCCTCGGCTGGTTCGCCGTCGCGGCCGGCGCGGCCGGTTTCCTGGTAGTAGGCCTCGATGCTCTTGGGCAGGTCGAGGTGGGCGACGAAGCGCACATCGGGCTTGTCGATGCCCATGCCGAAGGCGATGGTCGCGCACATGACCAGCCCTTCCTCGCGCAGGAAGCGGCGCTGGTTGGCGGCGCGCGTCGGCGGCGGGCAGGCCGGCGTGGTAGGGCAGGGCGGGGTAGCCCTGGGTGGTCAGCCAGGCGGCCGTTTCCTCGACCTTCTTGCGCGACAGGCAATAGACGATGCCGGCCTGGCCCTTGCGCCCGGCGAGGAAGCCGAGCAACTGCTTCCTGCGCGTTGTCCTTTTCGACGACGGTGTAGCGGATGTTCGGGCGGTCGAAGCTGGAGAGGAAGACGCGCGCTTCGACCAGGCCGAGGCGGGCGAGGATTTCGTTCTTGCGTCGCCTGGTCGGCGGTGGCGGTCAGCGCGATGCGCGGGACGGCCGGGTAGCGCTCGTGCAGGGCCGAGAGCTGCAGGTACTCCGGGCGGAAATCGTGGCCCCATTGCGAGACGCAATGCGCTTCGTCGATGGCGAACAGGGCCAGCTTGCCGGCTTCGTCGAGCGCATCGAGCATGGCCAGCGTGCGGTCGAGCAGCAGGCGCTCGGGGGCGATGTAGACGAGGTCGAGCGTTGCCGCTGAAGATCGCCTGTTCGACGGCCTGCGCCGCGCGCCAGTCGAGCGTCGAATTGAGGCAGGCGGCCTTGACGCCGAGCTGGATCAGCGCGTCGACCTGGTCCTGCATCAGCGCGATCAGCGGCGAGACGACGACGGCGCAGCCGGGGCGGAGCAGGGCGGGAATCTGGTAGCACAGGCTCTTGCCGCCGCCGGTCGGCATCAGCACCAGCGCGTCGCCGCCACCGGTCACATGGTCGATGATCTCGGCCTGCGCGCCGCGGAAGGCGGGGTAGCCGAAGACGTCGCGCAGGACGGTCAGCGCGCCGGTTGCGGTCGACACCGTTTCAGGGCCGGTTTTCAGGGAGGATGGCTGCGCGCGTCAGGGTTTCGCCGTCCCAGGCCAGGCATTCGCCGCGCTCCTCGTGCCAGTCGGCCATGACCCAGCGCTCGACGTGGATGCCGTCGACGATGTGGTCGTGCGTCGCCGGCAGGTGCGTGTGGCCGTGGATGAAGGTGGCGTAGCCGTGTTGGCGCAGGAAGTCTTCGGTGGCGGCCGGTTGCAGGTCGCTGTAGGGTTGTTCCTTGCCCTGCTGGCTGGCCATGCTCTGTTCGCGCAACTGGCCGGCCAGCGCCCGGCGTGCTTCGCGCGGCTGGGCGAGCAGGCCCTGCTGCCAGGCGGGATTGCGCACCTGGGCGCGGAAGGCCATGTAGGGCAGGTCGTCGAGGCAGAGCGCGTCGCCGTGCGACAGCACGAACTGCCATTCCGGCGTCGACAGCACGGTGGGGTCGGGCAGCAGCGTGGCGCCGGTGGCAGCGGCGAAGCCTTCGCCGAGCAGGAAATCGCGGTTGCCGTGCATGACGGAAATCTTCAGCCCGGCGTCGCTGGCGGCGCGCAGCGCGGCGACGATCTGCGCGTTGTACGGGTCGTCGCAGTCGTCGTCGCCGATCCAGGCCTCGAAAAGGTCGCCGAGGATGTAGAGGGCCTCGGCCTGGCGCGCGCGGCCGGCGAGAAAGCGGAGAAACAACGCAGTCGCCCCGGGCGACCGGGGCGACAGGTGGAGATCGGAGACGAAGAGGATCAAACGACTTCGGCCTTCTCGATGATCACGTCCTCGACCGGCACGTCCTGATGGAAGCCCTTGTTGCCGGTCTTGCACGGCGCGGATCTTGTCGACCACGTCCAGGCCCTCGACCACCTCGCCGAACACGCAGTAGCCCCAGCCCTGGCCGGTCGGCGACTTGAAGTCGAGGAAGTCGTTGTCGACGGTGTTGATGAAGAACTGCGCGGTGGCCGAATGCGGGTCGCCGGTGCGCGCCATGGCGACGGTGCCGCGCTTGTTCTTGAGGCCGTTGGCGGCCTCGTTCTCGATCGGCGCCTTGCACGGCTTCTGGTTCATGTCCCGGTTCGAAGCCGCCGCCCTGGATCATGAAGTTCTTGATCACGCGGTGGAAAACGGTGTTGTCGTAGTGGCCGGCCGCGACATAGGCGAGGAAGTTGGCGACCGTCTTCGGCGCCTTGCTCGGCATCGAGTTCGAGCGCGATGACGCCGTGGTTGGTGGTGAGCTTGATCATTGGGGAATCCTTATTTGTCGGAGATGATTTTGACACTCTGGATGACGACCGGCGTGGTCGGCACATTCTGGTGAGGGCCGGCATTGCCGGTCGGCACTTTGGCGATCTTGTCGACGACGTCCATGCCCGAGGTGACCTTGCCGAACACCGTGTAGCCCCAGCCGCTCGGATCGGTCGGCGTCGCGGTGGTTGAGGAAGGCGTTGTCCTTCAGGTTGATGAAGAACTGGGCGCGGGCGGAGTGCGGGTCGCCGCGTGCGCGCCATGGCGATCGTGCCACGCTCGTTCTTCAGGCCGTTGTCGGCTTCATTCTGCAGCGCCGGGGTGAGTACCTTCTTTTCCTCCATCGCCTTGCTGAAGCCGCCGCCCTGGATCATGAAGTCCGGCAATGACGCGATGGAAAATCGTGTCGTCGTAGAAGCCGCTCCTGGCGTTTTTGAGGAACATCTCGACCGTCTTCGGCGCCTTCTCGGCATTGAGTTCGAGGGTGATCTTGCCGGCCGAGGTCGTCATCTCGACGGTCGGCGCAGCCCAGACGGCCACGGTGGCGACGAGGCCGGCGGCGAGTGACGCGAATTGCTTGAGCATGGCTTGCTTCCTTCGGGGTGAGGGAGGTGGATCGTTCCGGCGCTACTTCGTGCCGGGCTTGCCCTGTACGCGAAGCATGTCGCGCGCCAGGGTCAGCTTGCTGCCGGCCGTGCGGCCTTTCGGGTCGAGTTGGGCGGCTTTCTCGTAGGACTGCGCGGCCATCTTGACGTAGAGGTCGCCCAGGTTCTCCCAGGCGATGGCGTAGGACGGGTGGGCCTGGATCGCCATCTCGAGCGCGCCGCGCGCCCGCTCGTAGAGCTTCTGCTGGGCGTAGAGGACAGCGAGGTTGTTGTACGGCTCCGGCATTTCGGGATATTCCTCGGTCAGCCGCGTGAAGATTTCGATCGCCTCCGCCGGCTTGCCGGTTTCGCTGAGGACGACGCCCTTCAGGAAGCGCGCTTCGGCGTCGCCCGGCGTTTCGGCCAGGTAGGCATCGATCTTTTCGAGCGCCAGCGGGTACTGGCCCTGGCGGACGAGCTTCTGGATCTCGGGCGGCGGCCCGGCGAGAGCGGGGCCGGCGAAGCCGGCGGCCAGCCCGAGGGCGATGGCCAGCAGCATGCTGAAAGCCCGTTGACGGGGGCGTGGCTGGAGGGCTGGGGTCATCGCTATGGTATACTCGGCGCCGGTCTTCAATCGTCGGATTCTATCAAGAACGCCGGTCTTTCCATAGCTTCGAGCGCGCCGGACACCGTCGCGAAATCCCCCAGCCATGCTCAGGATCTACAACTCCCTGCAACGGGACAAACAGGTTTTCACGCCCATCGAACCCGGCAAGGTGCGCATGTACGTGTGCGGGATGACCGTCTACGACTACTGCCACCTCGGCCACGCCCGCGTCATGGTCGTCTTCGACATGGTCTGCCGCTGGCTGCGGGCGAGCGGCTACGACGTGACCTATGTGCGCAACATTACCGACATCGACGACAAGATCATCCGGCGCGCCAGCGAGAACGGCGAGACGATCCAGCAACTGACCGGGCGCTTCATCGCCTTCATGCACGAGGATGCCGATGCGCTCGGCGTGTTGCGTCCCGACCACGAGCCGCGCGCCACCGACTTCGTGCCGGAAATGCTCGACCTGATCGCCAGGCTGGAAGCCAACGGCCTCGCCTACCGGGCGGCCGACGGCGACGTCAATTACGCGGTACGCAAGTTTCCCGGCTACGGCAAGCTGTCGGGCAAGTCGCTCGACGACCTGCGCGCCGGCGACCGCGTCGAGATCGATTCGGCCAAGCAGGACCCGCTCGATTTCGTGCTGTGGAAGCACGCCAAGGCGGGCGAGCCGGCGTGGCAGTCGCCGTGGGGCGACGGGCGGCCGGGCTGGCACATCGAGTGCTCGGCGATGAGCTCGAAGCTGCTCGGCCAGCATTTCGACATCCACGGCGGCGGCCAGGACCTCCAGTTCCCGCACCACGAGAACGAGATCGCCCAGTCCGAGGGCGCCAACTGCTGCGACTTCGTCAATTACTGGATGCACAACGGCTTCGTCCGGGTCGACAACGAGAAGATGTCGAAATCGCTCGGCAACTTCTTCACCATCCGCGAAGTCCTCGGGCGCTACGACGCCGAGGTCGTGCGCTTCTTCATCCTGCGCGCGCATTACCGCAGCCCGCTGAACTATTCGGATACCCATCTCGACGACGCCAGGAGGAGCCTCGACAGCCTCTACTTCGCGTTGCGCGACGTGCCGCCGGTTGCGGTCGACGTCGATTGGGACGGCGATTTCGCTGCGCGCTTCGCGGCGGCGATGAACGAGGATTTCGACTCGCACGGCGCAATTTCCGTGCTGTTCGAACTGGCGGGCGAGGTAAACCGGCAGCGCAGCCCGGCGCAGGCCGGCCTGCTCAAGGCGCTGGCCAGTGTCCTCGGGCTGCTCGAACGGGATCCGCTGGCGTACCTGCGCGGCGGCGCCGGCGCGGCGGGGCTGGACGAGGCGGTGATCGAGGCGATGATCGCCGCGCGTGCGGCGGCCAAGAAGGCGAGGGATTTCGCCGCCGCCGACCGCATTCGCGACGAGCTCAAGGCGGCCGGCATCGCCCTCGATGACGGTCCGCAGGGAACCGCCTGGCGGCGCGCCTGAAAACAATACGGCCGGTGGAAACCGGCCGTATTGCGCGGTGGACCGCGGCGCTTACTTGAGAACCCTGCCGCCCGGCCCGACCACTGTCATTTCGACAAAGCGCGAGCCTTGTCGGTTGGTGTTGGTGAAACCGATCCGGAAGCCGCCGAGATCGGTGTTGGTGCTCTCGAGTGCCGCCACCAGTTTCTCGCGTGTCGGCTCCTTGCCCGTCTTGCGCAGTGCCTCGACCATGATGCGGGCCATCGCATAGGCCTCGATGCCGTAATAGGAATAGGCGCCCCCCTTGCCGACCAGCTTCTGGTAGTCGCGAACCATCGGGACGATGTCGTTCCACGGGTAGGGCATCACCTGCGAAATCACGATGCCGCGCGCGTCGGCGCCGAGTTCCTTGACCAGTTGCTCGGTACCGACCGGCGACAGGGTGGTGAACATCGGGCGCTGGCCGCCCTTCTTCATCGCCTGGACAAAGGCGGCGGTCGGCTTGTAGAGGGTGACCATGACCACCGCCTGCGGCTTGGCCTTGGCGATGGTGTCCACGGCGGCCGCCACGTTGACCGAGTTGCGTTCGACCGTGGCAACGGCCGACGGGGCGAGATTGTGCTTCTTCAGCGAGGCGGTGACGCCTTCGAGACCGGACTTTCCGAAGCCGTCGTTCTGGTAGAAGACGGCGATGTTCTTGAGTCCGAGCGAAACCAGCTGATTGATGATCGCCTCGGTTTCGTCGGCATAGCTCGCCCGCACATTGAACATGTAGTGACCGTTCGGGTTCTTGGCAATCGGCTCGCGCAGCGTCCCGGCCCCCGAAATGGTGCCCACCAGCGGCACCCTGGCGGGACCGAACACGGTATTCATGGCTTCCGTCGTCGGGCTGGAACCGTAGAACGCGAGCAGGGCGAAGACACGCTTGTCACCGATCAGGGTCTTGGTGTTGGCGACCGTGCGGTCGGTCTCGTAGCCGTCGTCGAGCGCCACCAGGTCGATCTTGCGGCCGTTGACACCGCCCCCCTTGTTGACTTGGGCGAAATAGGCCTGGATGACCTGGCGCATGTTGACGCCATAGACGCCGTTGGGCCCGGTGAAGGGGGAGGACATCCCCAGCGTGATTGTGCTGTCGGTGACGCCAGGTTCGGCCGCGGCAAGCGCGGAACAGGCGACGGCGGCAACGGCAAGCAACTGCTTGAGGAATTGCATGGTGTTCCCTCCCCGTGAACGGTCCGCTGATTCTAACAGTCGGAAGCGCATGGAGGGAACCCGTCTCGGGCGGCTCTGAAACGCCGGCCTTGCCATGCGAGGCCGGGGGTCAGTCGCCGAAGAATTCCTTCACCTTGTAGTTCCGGCCGGACTTCGTCCCTTAACTTGCTGTGCAAGTTAGCCTTCACTGCAAGGTCAAGCATCAATCACCAAAGAATTCCTTGACCTTGTCCATCCAGGACTTGGCGCGCGGGTTGTGTTTGCCGCCGTTGTCGTGACCGGTCGACTCCTCGAGTTCGCGCAGCAGTTCCTTCTGGCGATCGGTCAGGTTGACCGGCGTCTCGACGACGACGTGGCACATCAGGTCGCCGTGCGTGTGGCTACGGACGCCCTTGATCCCCTTGCCGCGCAGGCGGAAGACGCGGCCAGACTGGGTTTCCGGCGGGATCTTGATGCCGGCGGCGCCGTCCAGCGTCGGGATCTCGATTTCGCCGCCGAGCGCAGCGGTGGTGAACGAGATCGGCATCTCGCAATGCAGGTCGTTGTGGTCGCGGGTGAAGACCGCGTGTTGCCTGAGGTGGATCTGCACGTAGAGATCGCCCGGCGGGCCGCCATTGACGCCGTGTTCGCCTTCACCGGCGAGACGGATGCGGTCGCCCTCGTCGACCCCGGCGGGAATCTTGACCGACAGCGTCTTGTGCTGCTTGACGCGGCCGGAGCCGCTGCACGTCTTGCAGGGGTCGGCGATGAAGCGGCCGGTGCCGTGGCACTTCGGGCAGGTCTGCTGGATCGAGAAGAAGCCCTGCTGCAGGCGCACCTGGCCCGAGCCGTGGCAGGTCGGGCAGGTCTTGGGCTGGGTGCCGGGCTTGGCACCGGTGCCGTTGCAGGGCTCGCAGGCTTCCATGGTCGGAATGCGGATCTTGGTTTCCGTGCCATGCGCCGCCTGTTCGAGCGTGATTTCCAGGTTGTAGCGCAGGTCGGCGCCGCGATAGACGTTGGAACGTCCGCCGCCGCCACCGCCGCGGCCACCGAAGATTTCGTCGAAGATGCCGCCGAAGGCATCGGCGAAACCGGCGCCGCCGCCACCCATGCCCGCCTGCGGATCGACGCCGGCATGGCCGAACTGGTCGTAGGCCGCCCGCTTCTGGCTGTCCGACAGGATTTCGTAGGCTTCCTTGGCTTCCTTGAATTTCTCCTCGGCCCCGGGGTTGTCCGGGTTGCGGTCGGGGTGATGCTTCATGGCCAGCTTGCGGTAGGCCTTCTTGATTTCATCCTCGGAAGCGTCGCGGTTGACGCCGAGAATCTCGTAAAAATCGCGTTTTGACATATTTCCTACCCGTCAAGTGACAAAGGCGCCGAGCGCCGCCGGAGGTTTTCCGAGGGCTCGGCGCCGGGCTGTGGACTCAGATTATTTCTTGTCCTTGACCTCGGTGAACTCGGCGTCGACCACGTCGGCGTCGTCCTTCCTCGCCTGCTGGCCGACCGGGCGCGGCACCGGCGGCACCGCCTTCGGCCTGCTGCTGGGCGTACATCTTCTCGCCCAGCTTCTGGGACGCCGTCGCGAGCGCTTCGGTCTTGGCGACGATGGTGTCCTTGTCGCCGTCGCGCAGCACGCTCTCGACATCCTTGATCGCAGCCTCGATCTTCGCCTTCTCGTCGGCATCGAGCTTGTCGCCGTATTCGGTCAGCGACTTCCGGACCATGTGCACCATGCCGTCGGCGGCGTTGCGGGCGTCGGCCAGTTCGTGCACCTTCTTGTCTTCCTCGGCGTGCAGTTCGGCGTCCTTCACCATGCGCTGGATTTCGTCCTCGGAGAGGCCGGAATTGGCCTTGATGGTGATCTTGTTTTCCTTGCCGGTGGCCTTGTCCTTGGCCGTGACGTGCATGATGCCGTTGGCGTCGATGTCGAAGATGACCTCGATCTGCGGCATGCCGCGCGGGGCCGGCGGGATGCCTTCGAGATTGAACTGGCCGAGGCTCTTGTTGCCGGACGCGACCTCGCGCTCGCCCTGCAGGACATGGATGGTCACCGCGCCCTGGTTGTCGTCAGCGGTCGAGAAGACCTGCGAGGCCTTGGTCGGGATCGTCGTGTTCTTCTGGATCAGCTTGGTCATGATGCCGCCCAGCGTCTCGATGCCGAGCGACAGCGGGGTGACGTCGAGCAGCAGCACGTCCTTGACCTCGCCCTGCAGCACGCCGCCCTGGATGGCGGCGCCGACGGCGACGGCCTCGTCCGGGTTGACGTCCTTGCGCGGCTCGCGGCCGAAGACTTCCTTGACCTTTTCCTGGACCTTGGGCATGCGCGACTGGCCACCGACGAGGATGACGTCGTCGATGTCGCCGATCTTGCAGCCGGCGTCCTTGAGTGCGGTCAGGCACGGGGCGACGGTGCGCTCGACCAGTTCATCGACCAGCGATTCGAACTTGGCGCGGGTGATCTTGATCGCCAGGTGCTTCGGGCCGGAGGCGTCGGCGGTGATGTAGGGCAGGTTGACTTCGGTCTGCTGGCCGGATGAGAGCTCGATCTTGGCCTTTTCGGCGGCTTCCTTGAGGCGCTGCAGCGCGAGCACGTCGGCCTTCAGGTTGACGCCGGCTTCCTTCTTGAATTCGTCGATGATGTAGTCGATCAGGCGCTGGTCGAAGTCTTCGCCGCCGAGGAAGGTGTCGCCGTTGGTGGCCAGCACTTCGAACTGCTTCTCGCCGTCGACATTGGCGATCTCGATGATCGAGATGTCGAAGGTGCCGCCGCCGAGGTCATAGACGGCGATCTTGCGGTCCTTGCTGGCCGCCTTGTCCATGCCGAAGGCGAGGGCGGCCGCCGTCGGTTCGTTGATGATGCGCTTGACGTCAAGACCGGCGATGCGGCCGGCGTCCTTGGTCGCCTGGCGCTGGCTGTCGTTGAAGTAGGCGGGCACGGTGATGACGGCTTCGGTGACTTCCTCGCCGAGGTAGTCCTCGGCGGTCTTCTTCATCTTGCGCAGCACTTCGGCGGAAACCTGTTGCGGCGCGATCTTCTTGTCGCGCACTTCGACCCAGGCGTCGCCATTGTCGGCCTTGATGATCTTGTAGGGCATCAGCGAGATGTCCTTCTGCACTTCCTTCTCTTCGAAGCGGCGGCCGATCAGGCGCTTGACCGCGTACAGCGTGTTCTTCGGGTTGGTGACGGCCTGGCGCTTGGCCGGGGCGCCGGAGAGGATTTCGCCCTCTTCGGCGTAACCGATGACGGAAGGCGTCGTGCGCGCGCCTTCGGAGTTTTCGATGACCTTCGGCTGGCCGCCTTCCATGATGGCGACGCAGGAGTTGGTGGTGCCGAGGTCGATGCCGATGATCTTGCCCATTTTCGTTTCCTTTCAGTGAGGGGTGCGGTGCGAGGGGTGGGAAGCCGGACTTCCCGGCCTCGCGCCAAAGTATTCAGTGCCTGTTATGTTTGGCTGTTCGTGCCGATTTCAAGCCTTGCCCCTGGCGACCATGACCAGCGCGGGGCGCAACATGCGTTCGGCGATCAGGTAGCCCTTCTGCAGAACGGTGACGACGGTATTGGCCTCCTGCTCGGAGTCGACCATGCCGATGGCCTGGTGCTTGTGCGGGTCGAACTTCTCGCCGGCCGGGTTGACCTCGATCAGCGCGTTTTTCTCGAAGGCGGCGACGAGTTGTTTCAGCGTCAGTTCGACGCCCGACCGGAAACTTTCGACGGTCTGTTCCTGGGCGGCCAGCGCCGCTTCCAGGCTGTCCTTGACCGGCAGCAGTTCGCCGGCGAACTTCTCGACCGCGAACTTGTGCGCCTTGGCGATGTCTTCCTGCGCGCGACGCCGGATGTTCTCGCCCTCGGCCTTGGCGCGCAGCCAGGCGTCATAGTGCTCGGCGGCCCTGCAGTTCGAGCGGCGGGATCTGTTCCTCGAGGCTGGGCAGCGTGTCACGTTGGTGGCTCGCCGGCCGCCTGTCGGCGGCCGGCTGTTCAATGGCGGGTTCGTTGCCCAGCAGCCTCGGGTGCCTGGTTGTTCGTCGACGATGGTCATGCGCGTTTCTCCCAAAAAATCTGGTAAGGTATTTGGGGATGGTTGTCCGGGTTTCAAGAGCGTTGCCAAATTAATCTGGCTGCCGGGAAGCGGTGACCTGCACGATGGTCGCTGCTACGATGAACCCTGTCGCTTCCACAGGTGCATGGAACAGATAGGCAAGTACCGGGTCATCCGGGAACTCGGCAAGGGGGCGACGGCTACCGTATACCTGTGCGTGAGTCCCGATTCGAATCGCCCGCTTGCCGTCAAGCTCATCCGATTCGGAAAGGACAGTGCCGCCATGTCGCGCCGTTTGCGCAAGCTGTTCCAGAACGAGCAGATGGTTGCCCGGCGTCTCGAGCATCCCGAACATCGCCAAGGTCTACGAAGGGCGTTGTCGAGGATGATTTCGCCTATCTGGCGATGGAGTACATCGACGGCTTCTCCCTCGAGACCACACCCGGATCGACCAGCTGCTGCCATTGCACCGGGTGATCGGGATCATCTTCAAGTGCTGCATGGCGCTCGACAGCGCGTACCGCCAGGGAATCATCCATCGCGACATCAAGCCGGCGAACGTCCTGGTGGCTGCCAACGACGAGCCCAAGCTGGTCGATTTCGGACTGGCGCTCAAATCTGAACAAGAACATGGACCGCGACTCCACCTTCATCATGGGCGTGGGGTCGCCATCCTACATGTCGCCGGAACAGATCAAGGGCTATGCGCTGAACCAGAAGACCGACCTTTACTCGCTCGGCGTGGTCATGTTCCAGATGCTGACCGGGCGCTTGCCGTTCCGTGCCAAGAACCAGGCGACGCTGATCTACCGCATCATCAATACCGACGCGCCGGACGTGACCTCGTTGAATCCGAGCCTGCCGGAGGGTCTCAATGCGATCCTGCGCAAGGCGCTGGAGAAGGATCTTTACAGCCGTTACCGGAATGGCGCCGAATTCGCCAAGGATCTGGCCGCGGTCCGCTATCAGATCCTCGAAGACGACGAGACTGTCCAGGACAACCGGCACTTCGAGATACTCAGAAAGCTCGACTTCTTCATCGACTTCGAGAACGTCGAACTCTGGGAGATATTGCGGATCTCCGTCTGGCGCGAGATTGCTCCGCGTGTAACGATCATTCGCGAAGGTGAGGCCAGCCGGGTGTTCGGCGTCCTGATCGAGGGTTATGTGGAGATATCCATCGCCGGCCGCACGCTGTGTCGTCTGGGAAAGGGCGAAGTGATCGGCGAGGTGGCGTATCTGCACCCGACCAGCGACGATCGCTCCGCAAGCGTGGTCACCCTCGAGAACTCGCTCTTTCTCGAAATCAATGCCCCTGCGCTGGCGCTGGCCTCCGAGGAATTGCAGGAGCGCATGCGAACGGCGCTGCTGGGACGGATGATCGACCGCATGCGCACGGTCAACGGCATTGCTGCGGCTCTCGGCGCGCCTGCTGTCGAGAGCACGAAGAGCCTGATGGCGGGTTCCACACGCTCGGGCCCCGGTTCGGGGATCGATCTCGAGTTGTCTCCGTTGTAGTTCCCCTGCACGAAGGGGCATTCAAAGCTGCGCGCGAACCCAGCGCTCCAGTGTTGCCGCGTCGATTGCGCCGCTGTGCCGGGTGATTTCGCGCCCGTTGCGGAAAATGGCCAGGGTCGGGATGCTGCGGATGTTGAAGCGGGCGGCAAGCTGCTGCTGACTCTCGGTATCGACCTTGGCCAGGCGGACTCCCGGTTCCAGTTCGCTCGCAGCGCGGGCAAACGCGGGCGCCATGGAGCGGCAGGGGCCGCACCACGGCGCCCAGAAATCGACGACGACGGGGAGGTCGCTGCGTCCGATATGGCGATCGAAATTGCTGGCGGTCAGTTCGAGTGGTTTGCCGGCAAACAGAGCCTGCCGGCAATGGCCGCAGGTCGGCTGCTCGTCGAGGCGCGCTGCCGGGAGGCGATTGACCGCGTCGCAATGCGGGCAGACGACGTGCAGATTGTCGCTCATGATGCTTCCTTTGTATCAGAAAACTCTGATGTCAGGTCTGCCTCGCGGTTTTCAAGAGCTGGCCCCGTGCGCTTTGGCCCGCTGGGCTGAACTTGCCAGCGCGATCGCATCGGCTTTCTCTTTTGACGGCCAGCCAGCAAGGTGGCGCTCGACAAGGGTGGTCAGCGCTGCCAACCATCGCTGGTCCTCGTTCAGCGCCGGAATATAGTGGTATTCCTTGCCGCCGGATGCGAGGAACGAGGTCTTGCCCTCGATCGCGATTTCTTCGAGGGTTTCCAGGCAGTCGGCGACGAATCCCGGACAGATGATGTCAACCCGCCGCGTGCCCGCCTTGGCCAGCGCCTCAAGGGTTGGCGCCGTGTACGGTTGCAGCCATTCAGCCTTGCCGAAGCGCGACTGGAAGCAGATTCGGTACTGTTCCGGCCGGAGATTCAGCCGCTCGGCCAGCAGGCGGCCGGTTTTCATGCACTCGCAGTAGTAGGGGTCGCCGAGATCGAGATTGCGCCGCGGCAGGCCGTGGAAGCTGATGATCAATTGATCGCCGCTGGCGAGCGGCCCGTGCTGGGTCCAGTGCTTGCGCACTGTTTGTTCGAGCGCCTCAATGTAGCCAGGGTCGTCGTGGAAATTGCGGACAAAGCGCATCTCTGGCTGATTGCGTCGGGTCAGCAGCCAGTTGCAGGCCTCGTCGATCACCGTCGCAGTGGTACTCGCCGAATACTGCGGGTACATCGGCAGCAGCAGGATGCGCCTAACGCCGGCAGCCGTGAGCCGGTCCAGGACCGCGGGCACCGACGGCGCGCCGTAACGCATCGCCCAGGCGACCGCCAGGTGATGTCCGCGTTCGCCAAGATGGCCGGCCAGGAACTTGCTCTGGCGTTCCGTATGAACCTTGAGCGGCGAGCCCTCGGGTGTCCACACGGCGGCGTATTTCTCGGCGGATTTTTTCGGCCGGGTGTTCAGGATGATGCCGTTCAGGATCAGCCACCACACCGGACGCGGGATCTCGACGACACGCGGGTCGGACAGGAATTGCCGGAGATAGCGCTTGAGGGCTGGCGCGGTCGGCGCCTCGGGCGTACCCAGGTTGACCAGGACGACCCCCGTGCCCGGCGCTGTCCCGTGCTGGTGCGGTGGTTCCTGCCGAAATCTTGGCATCAGTAACTGTGCGGGTGGGAGAGGGCGCTGGAAAGCAGCCTGGCCGTGATGTTCGACAATCGGGATGACCCGCTCATAGGCCATTCGGGTGGGGCCGATGACACCGACCGAGCCGACGATCTGGCCATCGAGCGTATAGGGCGCAGCGATCACGCTGCATTCGTCGAGCGGGGCTATGCCCGATTCGCCGCCGATGAATATCTGGACACCGGCGGCCCGGTTCGAGAGTTCCAGCAGGCCCATCAGGCTGGAGCGCTGCTCGAAGAGTTCGAACAGCTCGCGGAGACGCTTCACGTTGGATGACAGTTCCTCGAAATCGAGAAGGTTGTGCTCGCCGGAGATCACGCAGGGCGCCGCGTTGCGGGACAGGGCGTCGTCGCCGGCATCGAGCGCCAGTGCCATCAGCGGCCTGATGTCATCACGCAGTTGCTGGATCTCCTGCGAGAGGCGGTGGCGGATCTGTTCGAAATCCATGCCGGCGAAGTGATGGTTCAGATAATTGGCGGCAGTGACGAGTTCTGCTGCCGAATGCGGCCGCTCGGTGACCAGGACGCGGTTTTGCACGTCACCGTCGGTGGTCACGATGATCAGCAGGATGCGTTTCTCGGTCAGATTGAGGAACTCGACCTGCCGTATGCGGCTGGTGCTCCGGCGGGGCGCCATGACAACGCCGGCAAAATGGGTAAGGCTGGAGAGCAGTTGCGAGGCGCTGGAAATGGCCTGATTTGCCGGTTGACCGTGCAAGGCGTCTTCCATTTCGTCGAGCTGCCGTGCTTCGAGCGGACGCATGGTCAGCAGCCTGTTCAACAAACAGCCGGTAGCCGCGGGGGGTCGGGACGCGCCCGGCCGACGTATGCGGGCTGGCGACAAAACCCGCCTCTTCGAGGTCGGCCATGACATTGCGGATCGTTGCCGGCGACAGGTCAAGACCGGAGAACTTCGAGAGCGCGCGCGAACCCACCGGCTGGCCGTCGGCTATGTAGTGTTCGACCAGAGCCTTGAGAAGGGTGCGGGAGCGATCATCGAGCATGACAGGGCATTGTACAAAAAACCGGCGACGGCGCGCGTGACCATTTTTGTGCAAGAATTCGCGCCATGAACTCCAGCTTCGCCTCCTACCGTTCACCGCGGACCATCGCGCTGGTCGGAAAATACCATAGTCCCGAGATTGCCGAATCCCTGCGCCGCATGGCGGAATATCTGCACGAGCGGGGGGTGTCGGTTTTCATCGAGCGGGAAACGGCCGAGAACGTCGGTCGCCAGGTCGATCTTTCACGATGGGTTGCCTGCGACTTCAGCGATATCGGCGCGCATGCCGACCTTGCCATCGTGATCGGCGGCGACGGCACGATGCTCAACGCGGCACGCCGCCTCGCGCGCTATCGGGTGCCGCTGGTCGGTGTGAACCTGGGGCGGCTGGGGTTCATGACCGACATCGCGCGCAGCGACATGCTGACCTGCATGGATGATCTGCTCGACGGGCGCTTCACGGCAGAAAACCGCATGCTCCTCGACGCAGAAGTGATCCGCGATGGCAAGGAAATCTTCGACAATCAGGCGCTCAACGATGTGGTCGTGGACAAGGGAGCGATCGGCCGGATGATCGAGTTCAAGTTGTCGATCGACGGCGAATTCATCTACAACCAGCGTTCGGACGGCCTGATCGTCTCGACGCCGACCGGGTCGACCGCCTACTCGCTCTCGGCGGGTGGGCCGATCCTGCATCCGACGCTGACCGGCATCGCCCTCGTGCCACTGTGTCCACATGCGTTGACCAACCGGCCGATCATGGTCAGTGACCAGGCCAACATCGAGGTTCGCATCATCCAGGCCGATGATCCGCGCGTTCACTTCGACGGCCAGGTGACGCATGATCTCCAGCCCGGTGACCTTGTCCGCCTCAGGCGTTCCGAATACACCATCTGTTTCCTGCATCCACCCAGCTACAGTTACTTTGCGATGCTGCGCCAGAGGTTGCACTGGAGCGAGCGTCCCAAGGGCACCTGATGCTGCGCCACCTCGCGATTCGCGACTTCGTCATCGTCGATCGGCTTGAACTCGAGTTTTCGCCCGGTTTCGGCGCGTTGACCGGCGAAACCGGGGCTGGCAAGTCGATCCTGATCGATGCGCTGGCGCTGGCGCTCGGCGACCGTGCCGATGCCGGCGTCGTCCGCGCCGGCTGCGACAAGGCGGAAGTCGCGGCCACCTTCGCGATCGGCTGTCTTCCGCAGGTGGTGGCATGGCTGGCGGCCAACGACCTCGATGGTGACGACGAATTGTTGTTGCGGCGCGTGCTCGATGCCGGCGGCCGCTCGCGCGGCTACATCAACGGCTCGCCGGCGACCGCCCAGCAGTTGCGCGAGGTCGGCGAATTTCTGGTCGATATTCACGGACAGCACGCCCACCAGTCGCTCCTGCGCGCAGATGCGCAGCGCGCGCTGCTCGACACGCATGCCGGATTGTCCGAACTGGCGCTGAAGGTTGCGGCGGCCTTCCGGACGTGGCGCGAAGCGCAACAGACGTTGCAGTTGGCGACGACTGGCGCCGAGGCGCTCGAGCGCGAGCGCGAGCAGCTCGAATGGCAGGTACGCGAACTGGCGGCGCTGGGGTTCACCGCCGATGAATGGGCGGCCCTCGAAACCGAGCACAACCGTCTGGGACACGCTGCCGGCCTGATCGACGGCGCCCAGTATGCGCTCGCGGCGCTGGCCGATGGTGAAACCGCGTGTTCGGGCACGCTCGATCGCGTGGCGATCCGGCTCGATTCGCTGGCGAGCTACGATCCGGCGCTGCAGGAGGTTGCCGGCTTGCTGCAGTCGGCGTCGGCAGAACTGGCGGAAGCCGTGTCGACGCTGCGCCGTTATGCCGATCGGGTCGACCTCGATCCCGAGCGCCTGGCGCGAAGTCGAGCGGCGCATGGGAGCGGTCCTCGCCTGCGCCCGCAAGTATCGTGTGCCGCCGGCCGAGCTTCCCGGGTTGCTGGCCGGCTGGCAGGCGCGGCTGGAGACGCTCAGCGCCGCCGCCGACCTTGAAGCGCTGGCGGCCCGGGTCGCGGCGGCGCATGGCGATTTCCTGGATCTGGCCCGCGAACTTTCGGCCGGGCGGCAGCGCGTTGCCGGCGAGATGGCGGCGGCGGTGAGCGCGCTGATGCAGAAGCTGGCGCTGGCGTCCGGGCGCTTCGAGGTAGCGTTGCTGCCGCTGGCCGAGGGCGCGGCCCACGGTCTCGAACAGGTCGAGTTCCGTGTCGGCGGGCTGGCCGGGCTGGAGGCGAAGCCACTGGCCAAGGTGGCGTCGGGCGGCGAACTGTCGCGCATCAGCCTGGCCATCCAGGTGCTGACCTCACGTTCGGCCAGCGTGCCGACACTGATCTTCGACGAGGTCGATGTCGGCATCGGCGGCGGCGTCGCCGAAATCGTCGGCCGCCTGCTGCGCGAGCTCGGCGACGAGCGTCAGGTCATGTGCGTCACGCACCTGCCGCAAGTCGCGGCAAGGGCTGAATGGCAGTGGCAGGTGAGCAAGGCGATCCGCGATGGCGCGACGCTCAGTTCGATCGAACCCCTGGACGAAGAGCAACGCGTGCGCGAAATAGCCCGGATGCTCGGCGGGGTCGAGGTAACCGACATCACGCTCGATCACGCGCGGGAGTTGTTGCACGCAGAGGGCAATTCGTCCGGGGCGACGTCAACTCTGCCAGACTCCCAACCATGAACTGCGCCCGGCGGTTGTTCGGAAAACCGGGTCTGCCCCGGCCTGCAAGGCGTATGTCGCCATGAATGCGCGTTTTCAAGCCACGGTTTACGGGACGTTCTTCGCGCTGGCCATTGGCTGGGTGCTCTACATCGGAAAAGGTGTTTTCGTTCCGATCGTATTCAGTGTCCTCGTCGTCTACGTCATAGTCGGCCTTGCCCGAATGCTCGTGAGACTCCCGCTCGTCGGACGTTTCCTGCCCCGCCGGATCGGCTATCCCGTGTCGGCTCTGGTGATTGCCCTGTCGCTTGCCGCAATTGCCTCACTCGTGGCCGGCAGTATTGGCAATGTCTCGGCCCTGGCGCCGAAGTATGCCGCATCGATGCTGAATGCCATCCAGAGCGTTGCCGAAAGGCTGGGTGTTGAATTGGCTCCCACCTGGGCCACGCTCCGCCAGGACGTGCTCGCGCAAATCAATACGCAAAGGCTCATCGGATCGACGGTGGTTTCGGTGTCGGCAATCGTCTCCACCCTGGTTGTCGTCCTTCTGTATGTTGCCTTCCTGCTGATTGAGCAGCGGACGTTTTCGACCAAGATTGCCAGGATTTCCAGTGATCCGCAGAACGTCCGCCAGATACAGGGCATCGTCACGCAAATCAACGCCAGGATTGGCGCCTATCTCGCGCTCAAGACCGTAGTAAGCGTGATACAGGGTCTGGTCAGTTGGGCGGTGTTGGAATTTGTCGGCGTCGAATTTGCGGCGTTCTGGGCAGTATTGATTGGAATGCTGAATTACGTTCCTTACCTTGGTTCGGTCTTGGGCGTCCTTTTTCCCGTTGCGTTCGCGACGATGCAGTTTGCGGATTTCGGTATCGCGCTGGTCGTCCT
>CAVTQL010000012.1:0-32782 GCA_963736845.1 uncultured beta proteobacterium | reverse complement strand
TCCCCCCTCACCGGCCGTGACTTCGCCGCGAAAATTCAGCGGCACGTCCACCTGCAGGGCATTGCCCGCCATCAGGTGCAGGAAGGCCGGGGTGTCGGCAGTCAGGGGAGAGCAGCAGGCTGCGCAGTTGCTCGCCGAGATCGCGATCGCCGTACCAGCGGGTAGAGGTCGAAGAAGATGCTGGCGTTCAGCAGGGCCTCCGGCTCGGGACGGCGCACCCACTCGTAAAAGCGCTGCCGCCACTCGTCGAGCGCCAGGCACCACGCCGGATTGCCGGCCATGATTCCGCCACTGCACAGCGGAAAACCACAATCGGCCAGGCGCCGATTGACGTCCTGGGCGAAGGGCAGGAAGATTTCGCGCAGGGCATCCGCTTCATGTCGGTCAGTGGCACTGAACACCAGCCCGTTGTCTTGATCGCTGACCAGGGTTTGCTCGTGCCGCCCTTCCGAACCAAGGGCCAGCCAGCACCAGGAGCCCCTCGGCATTCGGTGGCGACGCGCGGTGAGTTCGATGACACGGACGGTCAGACGGTCGTTGAGGGCTGCGATCAGACGCGTCAGCAGGGTCCCGCTCAGATCCCGCGCCGCGAACTCCCGCAGGAACTCTTGAACCCGGACGGCAATCCGGGGCGCCTCCTCGAGCAACACGGAGAACAGTCCAGCTCCTTCTCGAGTGCCAACTGCCGACGGCAGGGAAGAATGCCTTCCAGCGACCAGGGCAGTCAGTATTTCACGCGCGCCAAATACGTCTTCGCCGAGGCTTCCAGCGCCTGGCGGATGGTGACGATGCCCTTCTCCCCGAGCAGCGGCACCAGCTTCAGGAAAGCTTCGCCAGTCGCCAGGGCATCTTCCAGGGCATTGTGCCGGCTCTCGATCTGGATGCCGAGGCGTTCGAGGATGACGTCGAGCTGGTGCGATTCCTGGTTGGGATGCACGACGGCCGAGAGCAGCAGCGTATCGAGGACCGGCTGCGCGAAGTGGACACCGGTCCGCTTCTCCTTCAGTTGCAGGAAGCGCATGTCGAATGCCGCGTTGTGGGCGATCAGCACGGTGTCCGCGCAGAATTCGTGGAATGCCGGCAGGACCAGGTCGATGTTCGGCTGGCCGCGCACCATGTCCTCGCTGATGCCGTGGATCGGAATCGACTCGGGCTTGAGCGGACGCTCCGGATCGACCAGCTGGTCGAAGATCTCCTGGCGCAGCAGGCGGTGGTTGACGATCCGCGCGGCGCCGATCTGGATGATCTCGTCGCCGTTCGACGGCTCGAGGCCCGTGGTTTCGGTGTCGAACACGGTGTAGGTCAGGTCGGACAGCTTGCGGTCGAGATCGGTCGATTCATCGGCGTAGTTGAACAGGTCGAAGTCGTAGTACTCCGGCCGGTCGCCGCCGTGTGCGCGCTCTTCCACCGCCACCTCTTCCGGCGTCGCCACCGGCAGCACGAAACGGAAGAAGGCGCGGTGCGCAGCCTTCTCGCGCTGGTACCAGATTTCCCCGTCGTGGCGGTCGATGACTTCGCGCAGCGAGAGCGGGGTCGTCTCGCCGCCCACCTGCATCGACTCCATCTCCCACGTGTAGAACGTCTCCGACGACATCGCCGGGCCCGCCCAGATCAGGTCGAGGTAAGCGAGCTTGCCTTCGGAGGTGAGACGGAAGCGCAGTTCGCGCGGCGCGTAGTGATCCTGCAGCCGGGACGCCAGGAAAAGGAGCGCGAAAACCAGCGAGAAACTGTCCACCTTGACCCACAGGGCATCGTCGAGCTCCTCGGTCTTGATCGGCAGATCGAGAGTCTCCTCGATGCGGCGCTGGGCAGCGGCGATCACATCGATGCCGAGAATGTCCTCGAGCGGCCAGCGCATCTTCATCGAATCCGAAGACTCGGCCATCGTCTCGTCGAGACGCCGGCTCATCGCCGCCACTTCGTCGGCGACCACCGTCAGGAAGCGCTCGCGCAGTTCAGGCTCCATGTCGGGATAATCGACCAGGTTGGTCACCGCCGCCCGGATATTGCCGAGCGCCGCCCGGCTGCCTTCGGTCAGCGAATGCAGAATCTGGTCGCGGCGCGCCTCCTGCTCCATGTTGCGCGTGATGTTCTCGACCGACAGCACGTACCCGGTGACTTTCTCGGCATCCGCCGCACCGAGCACGGGCACCATCTGGACGCGCAGCAACTGGCCGCCGCGCAGCGTCGTGATGAAGTTCGACATTGCGACCTTGCCGGCCGCCAGGCGCTGACGGATGACTTCCTGCGCGTGCTGCACCTGGTTCTTTTCGAGGATCGAGAAGATCGAGCGGCCGAGGCCGATCAGCGCCCCGCCCGATACCGACGTCGGCCCCTGCCCGAGCGCCTTGAACTGCAGGCGGGCGCGGTTGTTGTAGAGCAGGATGCGGCCGTCGAGGTTGCAGACGACCACCGCCTGCGCCAGTTCCGACATCAGCGCGGCGAGCCGGTTCTTCTCTTCCTCGACCGAGGCCTTGGCCGCGGCGATCTGCTGGCTGACGTCATCCAGCAGGACATCGCGCTGCTGCGCCAGATCGTTGGCGGCGCGCGCCAGATGCTGGACTTCCGGCGGGCCTTCCGGCGTTACCCGGAAATTGCGGTTTGCCCCAAGCATCAGGCGCAGCTTTTCGGACATGCGGAGCAGCCCGTTGAACATACTGCTTGAACAGGTTTCGCAACACCACCACGCCGACAACGAAGCCGGTCACAGTCATCATGATGCCGGTCGGCAGGTGGGAAAGGAGCAAGTGGACCATCTCGGCGTGCTCATTCTCGCTCATGCTCAGCCAAACCAGGAGCAAGGTGACCATGAATGGCCCGGTCATCAGCAAACCAAGCACCATCACTGCCAGCAAGAATCGGTACTTTGCGTTCATGGCGATCATCCGGATCGAATTTCAGGCTGTTACGGCCGTCGACCGCAACAGATCAGACAATGAGCATTTCCTTGACCGCGCCTACCAGTTCCTTGGTCGAGAAGGGCTTCGTGACATAGGCATCGGCGCCGATCGCCAGGCCCTTGGCCATCTCGGTGTCGCGTCCCTTGGCGGTCAGCATGATGATCTTCAGCCCCGCCCGTCCGGGATCGGCCCGCAAGGCTTCACAGACCTCGAAGCCGGATTTCTTCGGCATCATCACGTCGAGCAGGATCAGATCCGGATTGAAGCTGGCGACGCAGGCAAGCGCTTCCTCGCCGTCACCGGCGACCGCCACCTCGAAACCCTCCTTCTTCATCAGGAACTCGAGCGAGATGACGATGTTCGGCTCGTCGTCGACGATCAGTATCTTGTGCGGCATGTCTAGTGTCTCCCTCGTTATTCTCGCGCCGGCAGCGGCACCGTGAATATGAATCGCGCTCCGGCGCCGGGCTGGCTTTCAGCCCACAATTTACCACCAAAGTATTCGACGATCTGCCGGCTGATCGGCAGGCCGAGACCGGTGCCCTTCGGCTTGTCGGTCATCGTGTTGCCGCCCTGGCGAAATTTCTCGAAGATGACCTGGCATTCCGCCGCGCTCAGGCCCGGGCCGTTGTCGCGGACCTCGACGCGCACCTCGTGCTCGCCGGCATCGACCGTCACCTGCACCACCCCGGTTTCTCCGGGCACGAACTTCACGGCGTTCGACAACAGGTTGATCATCACCTGCATCAACCGGTCGCGGTCGGCCAGCACCGGCGGGCAGTTTTCCGCTATCTCGCCTTCGAGCGTCACCCCCTTGTCGCGGAAAAGCTGGCCGAGCGATTCCATCGCCTCCCACGCTACCTCGCCGACATCGACCTCAGCGGTCGTCCAGTCGGCACGTCCGGATTCGAGCTTGGCCATGTCGAGGATCTGGTTGATCAGCCGGGTCAGCCGCTCGGCTTCGGTGACGATGATGCCGAGAAAGCGCTTGCGGTCGGCGAGGTCCATTTCCGGATCGTCCTGCAGCAGTTCGGACAGCGCGCGGATCGAGGTCAGCGGCGTGCGCAGCTCGTGCGTCACCGTCGACATGAAGTCGTCCTTCATGCTGTCGAGTTCGCGCAGGCTATCATTGGCCGCCCGCAGTTCGGCGCTCGCCGCTTCGAGCGCCTTCGACTTTGCCTCCAGTTCCCGGCTGTAGGCGCGCATCTGGGTTGCCTCGTCGAGGATGTCGAGGACTTCCTCGAGCCCCAGGCTCTCCTCGCGGGCGACGGACGCGACCATCACGCGCGCGCTGGCCGAGCCGATCGCGCCCGACAGTGTCGCCTCGGCGAAGCGCACGAAGGCGGCATCGACGCGCAGCGCGTGCCAGTCCTTGAAACCGTGCGCGGCGGCATAGGCGACCAGTTGCAGACGTGTCCGCTGCGGCCCGAGGAAGCGTTCGAGCAGCGCGACCAGTTCGTCGAGCGAGGCGCTGCCGCGCCACAGCCGCGCGTCGTTGTCGCGCCCGCCGTGCCGGAAGACATCGACGAAACGGTCGGCCTGGCTGGCCTCGAGGGCGTCCGGCCGGGAATACAGCGACACCAGCACGTACAGGCCGAGATTGGCGAGCAGGCTCCACCACAGGCTGTGCGAGATTTCGTCGAGGCCGCCCAGGCCGAACAGCGCCTGCGCCTTGAGCGCGCCGATGCCCCACAGGCCATGCTCGACAAAGCCGTTGCCGATCCAGCCCGACTTGGCAAAGGACGGCAGCAGCAGCGTGTACAGCCAGACTGCGAAGCCGGCCAGCAGGCCGGCCACCGCGCCGGCCCGGGTGCCCTGCTTCCAGTACATGCCGCCGAACAGCGCCGGTGCGAACTGCGCGACGGCGGCAAAGGAGATCAGCCCGATGCCGACCAGCGCATAGGCCTCGCCCGCGGCCCGGAAGTAGATGTAGCCCAGCAGCAGGATGACGACGATGGCGGCGCGGCGGATGCCGATCGGCACGCCCGAAAAGTCGGCGCCTTTTTCGGCCCGCAGCCACGTCGACCGCAGCAGCCAGGGCATGACCAGGTCGTTGCAGACCATCGTCGACAGCGCGATGGTCTCGACGATGACCATGCCGGTCGCCGCCGACAGGCCGCCGATGAAGACCAGCAACGCCAGCGTCTCGGCGCCGCGGGCAAGCGGCAGCGTCAGGACGAAGGTATCGGGGTTGACGCCCGTTCCCTGGAAATGCAGCAGGCCGCCGAGCGCCAGCGGCAGCACGAAGATGTTGATCACCACCAGGTACAGCGGGAAAAGCCAGACCGCCCGCCGGAGGTGGTCCTCGTCAACGTTCTCGACGACGATGATCTGGAACTGGCGCGGCAGGCAGATGATGGCCAGGCCGGAAAGCAGGATCAGCGCGGTCCACGTTCCCGCGCGGCTGCCATCCAGTTGCAGCAGGCGGCCCAGTTCCGGGCTGGCCGCGGCCTGGCGGAAGAGGTCGGAGAGGCCGCCGAACATGCCGTAGGTGACGAAGACGCCGACCGCGAGAAAGGCCACCAGCTTGACCACCGACTCGAAGGCGATGGCGGCAACCATGCCCTCGTGCCGCTCGGTCGCATCGAGATGCCGGGTTCCGAACAGGATCGTGAACAAGGCGAGCGTCGCCGCGATGATCGATGTCGAATCGAGCATGCCCGGTACGAGGTCGTGCCCCGAAGTCTTGAAAAGGACATCCAGGCTGGCCGAAATCGCCTTCAATTGCAGGGCGATGTAGGGCACGACACCGACGACGGCGATCACCGTCACCAGTCCGGCCAGCAACTGGCTCTTGCCATAGCGCGAGGCGATGAAGTCGGCGATCGACGTGATCCGCTGCTCCTTGCTGATGCGGACCATCTTCACGATGACCCCGACGAACAGCAGCATCAGCGTCGGCCCGATGTAGATGGTCAGGAACGACAGCCCGCCCGACGTCGCCCGGCCGACGCTGCCGTAGAAAGTCCACGAGGTGCAATAGACGGCCAGCGACAGCGCATAGACATTGGCCGAGATGATCGAACGGCCGGCATCGGCGCGCGCATCGCCGAAGCGCGCGACGGCGAAGAGCAGCGCCAGATAGGCGGCCGAGAGGAAGAGGACGAAACCGGGCGACAGCACCTAGCCGCTCCGCCGTTCAGCGACGACCGCGGCCAGCAGGATGAGGGCCGTCCACACCCCGAACAGATAAAGGTAGCCGACCGGGATCCCGGCCACGTCGCCGGCGGGCAGGCTGAGAACCGGATAGGTCAGCAGCGGAATGCCGAGCAGGCCGAGCGCTCCCGACCGTTGCCGCATCGGACTCGCGTCCTTCATGCGCCACCTCCCGAAATAAGAACGGCTGGCACGCCGAGCGTGCCAGCCGTTGGCCTGGAGTCAGAACTGACTACACCGAGCGCCACCGAAATGGCGACCATTGCCTCCTCCTTGCCTTTGTTGGTTGCGGGGCAGCGTGGCAAGCTCGCCGCCCCGTTCCGACCTGCTGGCCCCGATCAGCCCTTGAGCTGTTCGAGGATCGCCGGGTTTTGCCTTCGGCGAAACCCGGAACGACCGCTTTAGCCCTTCAATTGCTCCAGGATCGCCGGGTTTTCGAGCGTAGACGTGTCTTGCACCGCAGTCTCGCCCCTGGCCAGGCCACGCAGCAGGCGCCGCATGATCTTGCCGGAACGGGTCTTGGGCAGGTTGTCGCCGAAGCGGATGTCCTTCGGCTTGGCGATCGGGCCGATCTCCTTGCCGACCCAGTCCTGCAGGAGCTTGACCATCTTCTTGGCCGCTTCCGGATCGGTCGGACGCTGCCCCTTGAGCACCACGAAGGCGACGATCGCCTCGCCGGTAATATCATCCGGACGGCCGACGACGGCCGCTTCGGCCACCAGCGGGTTGGCAACCAGCGCCGATTCGATTTCCATCGTGCCCATGCGGTGACCGGAAACGTTCAGCACGTCGTCGATGCGGCCGGTAATGGTGAAGTAGCCGGTGTTGACGTCGCGGATCGCACCGTCACCCGCCAGGTAGTACTTCCCGTGGAAGTCGGCCGGATAGTAGGACTTCTGGTAGCGCTCGGGATCGCCCCAGATGGTGCGGATCATGGCCGGCCACGGACGCTTGACGACCAGGATGCCGCCCTGGCCCCACGGCACGTCGGCACCGGTCTCGTCGACCACGGCAGCCATGATGCCCGGCAGCGGCAAGGTGCACGAACCCGGCACCAGCGGTGTCGCACCCGGCAGCGGGGTGATCATGTGGCCGCCGGTCTCGGTCTGCCAGAAGGTGTCGACGATCGGGCAGCGACCGCCGCCGACGTTGTCGTAGTACCACTGCCAGGCAGCCGGGTTGATCGGCTCGCCGACCGAACCCAGGATGCGCAGCGAGGTCAGGTTGTAATTCTTCGGGTGCACGGCCGCGGTGTTGTCGGCGGCCTTGATCAGCGAACGGATGGCCGTCGGCGCGGTGTAGAAGATGTTGACCTTGTGGTCCTGGATCACCTTCCAGAAACGGCCGGCGTCGGGATAGGTCGGCACGCCCTCGAAGACGATTTCGGTGGCGCCGCAGGCGAGCGGGCCGTAGGCGATGTAGGTGTGGCCGGTGACCCAGCCGATGTCGGCGGTACACCAGAAGAGGTCGTTCGGCTTGATGTCGAAGACGTACTTCATGGTCATGACGGCATGCAGCAGGTAGCCGCCGGTCGAGTGCTGGACACCCTTCGGCTTGCCGGTCGAACCCGAGGTGTAGAGCAGGAAGAGCGGATGCTCGGCTTCGACCCATTCCGGCTCGCAGGTTTCCGCCTGGCCGGCGAGAACGTCGTGCAACCATTCGTCACGGCCCGCAACCATGGTGCACTCACCGCCGGTGCGCTTGAAGACGATGACGTTCCTGACCGACTCGCAGCCGCCGAGGGAGAAGGCTTCGTCGGCGATGGACTTGAGCGAGATCGACTTGCCGCCGCGGAACTGGCCGTCGGAGGTGATCAGCATGACGGCGCCGGCATCGTTGATGCGATCGCGCAGCGACTGGGCGGAGAAGCCGCCGAAAACGATCGAGTGAATGGCGCCGATACGGGCGCAGGCCTGCATGGCGACGACGCCTTCGATGGTCATCGGCATGTAGATGACGACGCGGTCACCCTTCTTGACACCCTTCGACTTCAGCATGTTGGCCATCTTGCAGACCCTGGCCAGCAGATCCTTGTAGGTGATCCGGGAGACGTCGCCGTTGTCGGCCTCGAAGATGATGGCGACCTTTTCGCCGATGCCGGCTTCGACGTTGCGGTCGAGGCAGTTGTACGAGACGTTCAGCTTGCCGTCGGCAAACCACTTGAAGAAAGGTGCGTTGGACTCGTCCAGCACCTGGGTGAAGGGCTGCTTCCAGGAGACCATTTCGCGGGCGTGCCTCGCCCAGAAACCTTCGTAGTCGGCCTCGGCCTCGGCGCACAGCGCCCGTAGGCGTCCATCCCGGAAACCGCCGCGTTCCTGACCATTTCCTCGGACGGATGAAAGAATTGCACGGGCTCAGACATGTATTTTCTCCTCTGCGGTACTTCGCAAGTATGTTGAAACAACCGAACGGATCTCGGGTCTCTCCCGGGATTGTGTAAAGCCGCGCAAGCCGGAGAAAACCCCTCCCTCTCGCGAGCGTTGACGCGGCATTAGACGGCGATAATCTTACAAAGTGCTTACGAAAGCACGCTGCGCTGCAACATAGCCAGGCGGCTCGGGATGTCTGCCGGCAGCGTGGTAAACTTCGCGTCCTCGCCAACCCCCGGAACAACGATGAACGCCCTCGTCAAATCCCTTGAAACCTTCATCTTCGCCAGCCGCTGGATCCAGGCGCCGCTTTACCTGGGACTGATACTCGCCCAGGTCGTCTATTGCTGGCTGTTCATGGTGGAGCTCTCCCACCTGGCCCATAACGCGCTGAGCACGGTCAAGATCAGCGAAACCGAGATCATGCTCGCCGTCCTCGGCCTGATCGACGTCGTCATGATCGCCAACCTGCTGCTCATGGTCATCGTCGGTGGCTACGAAACCTTCGTTTCGCGCCTCGATCTCCAGGACCACCCGGACCAGCCGGAATGGCTATCGCACGTCAATGCCGGCGTGCTCAAGATCAAGCTGTCGACGGCCATCATCGGTATTTCGTCGATCCACCTGCTGAAAACCTTCATCAATGCCGAGAACCTGTCCGAGCACACGATCAAGTGGCAGGTCATCATTCATGTCGTCTTCCTGATTTCTGCCCTGGCGATGGCTTACGTAGATAAGACCATGACCCAGACCCTCGCCCTGCAACACAAAAAACATTGACCCGGAGCCGCCCATGACCGCCATCAAGCAGGAAGACCTGATCCAGTCCGTCGCCGATGCCTTCCAGTACATCAGCTACTACCACCCGCTGGATTACATCAAGGCACTGGGCGAAGCCTACGAGCGCGAGGAAAGCCCCGCCGCCAAGGACGCCATCGCCCAGATCCTGACCAACTCGCGGATGTCGGCCGAAGGCCATCGCCCGATCTGCCAGGACACCGGTATCGGCATGGTCTTCATCAAGGTCGGCATGCAGGTCACCTGGCCGGATGCCACCATGAGCATCCAGCAGATGATCGACGAAGGCGTCCGTCGCGCCTACGGCAACCCGGACAATCCGCTGCGCGCCTCGGTGCTGGCCGACCCGGCCGGCGCCCGCAAGAACACCAAGGACAACACCCCGGCCGTCGTCCATTTCGAAATCGTTCCCGGCCATCACGTCGAAGTCATCTGCGCCGCCAAGGGCGGCGGTTCGGAAGCCAAGTCCAAGTTCGCCATGCTCAACCCGTCCGACGACCTCGTCGACTGGGTGCTGCACAAGATCCCGGAAATGGGCGCCGGCTGGTGCCCGCCGGGCATCATCGGCATCGGCATCGGCGGCACGCCGGAAAAGGCCATGCTGCTGGCCAAGGAATCGATCATGGCCCCGGTCGACATCCACGAACTGAAGGCCAAGGCCGCTGAGTCGCAAAAACCGGCGCCAAGCTGACCCGCCCGGAAGAACTGCGCCTCGAACTGATGGAAAAGATCAACGCGCTCGGCGTCGGCGCCCAGGGCCTCGGCGGCCTGACCACCGTGCTCGACGTCAAGGTGCTCGACTACCCCTGCCACGCCGCCAACCTGCCGGTGGCGCTGGTCCCGAACTGCGCGGCGACCCGCCACTGCCATTTCCATCTCGACGGCTCCGGCCCCGCCAGGCTCGAACTGCCGAAACTGGAAGACTGGCCGGCCGTGACCTGGACGCCGGACCTCAAGTCGGCCACCCGCGTCAACCTCAACACGCTGACCAAGGAAGAAGTCGCCTCCTGGAAGATCGGCCAGAAACTGCTGCTCAACGGCAAGATGCTGACCGGCCGCGATGCCGCGCACAAGCGCATCGCCGACATGCTGGCCAAGGGAGAGAAGTTGCCGGTCGACTTCACCAACCGCGTCATCTACTACGTCGGCCCGGTCGACCCGGTCCGTGACGAAGTCGTCGGCCCGGCCGGCCCGACCACCGGCACGCGGATGGACAAGTTCACGCGCATGATGCTCGAACAGACCGGCCTGATCTCGATGATCGGCAAGTCCGAACGCGGCCCGGTCGCCATCGAGGCGATCAAGGACAACAAGTCGGCCTACCTGATGGCCGTCGGCGGCGCTGCCTACCTGGTCGCCAAGGCGATCAAGTCGGCCAAGGTGGTCGGCTTCGCCGATCTCGGCATGGAAGCCATCTACGAGTTCGACGTCGAGAACATGCCGGTGACGGTTGCGGTCAACTCGTCAGGCGTCAGCGTTCACAACACCGGCCCGCGGGAATGGCAGATCAGGATCGGCAAGATCCCGGTCGCCGCCTGATCGTCGCGCCGCCCAGGCTCAGCGCCGGGTCAGCAGCAACCCGCACTCGAGATGGTGCGTGTAGGGAAACTGGTCGAACACGGCAGCAGCGCGAACGCTGTGGCTGGCGTGCAGCGCCGCCAGGTTTTCCTGCAGGGTCTGCGGGTTGCACGAGATGTACAGGATGTGCTCGAAACCAGCGGCCAATTCGAGCGTCGTGGCATCCAGCCCGCTGCGCGGCGGATCGACGAAAAGGGTGGAGAAGCGATAGTCCGCGAGGTCGATATCCCGCATGCGCTTGAGCACGTCGCGGCCGGCGAGCACGTCGCTGATTTCCTGGCTGGACGCGCGCACCAGCGCCACATTGTCGATGCCGTTGGCGGCGACGTTGTAGTGTGCGGCATGCACCGCTGCCTTGTTGACCTCGGTGGCCAGCACGCGCTCGAACAAGGGGGCGAGCGCCATCGTGAAGTTGCCGTTGCCGCAATACAGTTCCAGCAGGTCGCCGCCGAGGCTGGCCGCCCGGGCGCAGGCCCAGCCGAGCATCCGCCGGTTGACGCCGCCGTTGGGCTGGGTAAAGCTCCCTTCGACCTGCTGGTAGGCAAGCCGCCGCCCGTCCACCTCGAATTCCTCCAGCAGCCAGTCGCGATCGAGCACGACCTTCTGGCCGCGGCTGCGTCCGATCACCTGCACCTGCAGGTCCGCGGCCAGTTCGCGTGCCGCCGATTCCCAGGGCGTGCCAAGGCGCCGATGGTAGATCAGCGTGACCATCCGCTCGCCGCTCAGCGTGGCCAGGAAATTCACCTGGAACAGCCCGCCGCGCAGGACCGCGCTGGCCAGAAGGCGCTCGCGCAGACGCGGCATCAACGCGCAGATCGCTGCGGCCGCCATCGGGAAATGCTCGATCACGACCGGCTGCTTCGGGTTCTCCGGATCGAACATCGCATAGTTCAGGTCGTCGCCCTGGTGCCAGATGCGGAACTCGGCGCGCAGGCGGTAGTGCTCGGGGGCAGATTGAAAGACCTCGGGCTCGGGAATGGCGAACGGCGCAAAGGCGAGCCTGAACTGCGAAACCTTCTCCGCCAGTTGCGATGCGTAGCTGGCGGGATCGATACTGGGTAATGGCATGGGATAAGCGGCGTCAGTGGATAAGTGGGCGACGGCGGAATATACGCCGGTCGGCCGTGCCGGGAACGCTTTCGGCATCAGTTTCACCAATTTTCGCCAACCGGAACGGCAGCGGGAAGTCTGGCCGGGCACCGCCACCGGCAGCAGCGGCGCCATCCCGGTCGGACGCGGATGGTGTATCGTTCCCGACAGCGCGGCAGTTCGCGCGGGCAGCTTTCCGAGAGGACGATGCAGAACATCACGGAACCCATTTCATTCGCCGGCCGACTCGTCATCATCGGCTTCGGCGCCATCGCGCAGGGCGTGCTGCCGTTGTTGTTCCGTCACCTGACGCTGGCCCCCGGGCAGGTCACGATCCTCACCGCCGACGCGTCCGGAATCGAGCAGGCGCATGCCTGCGGCGTGCGCCATGAAATCCTGCCGCTGACGCGCGCGAACTACCGCGAAGTCCTGACGCCACTGGTCGGCGCCGGCGATTTTGTGCTCAATCTCGCGGTGACCGTGTCGAGCGTGGCGCTGATCGAGTTCTGCCGCTCACGCGGCGCGCTCTATCTCGACGCATCCATCGAGCCGTGGGCGGGTGGCTACACCGACGCCGCGCTGCCGCCGTCGGCGCGCACCAATTACGCGCTGCGCGAGCAGGCGAAAGCGCTGCACGTGCCGGGCGGGCCGACGGCGGTGCTGACGCACGGCGCGAACCCCGGCTGGGTTTCGCATTTCGTCAAGCAGGCGCTGCTCGACATTGCCCGCGATTGCGGCCGGCCGGTCGCGGTCGCCGGCCGACCGGGAGGGCTGGGCGCGGCTGGCGCAGGTGCTGTCGATCCGCACCATCCATATCGCCGAGCGCGACTGGCAGACCGGCGCGCGCGGCAAGCGGCCCGGCGAATTCGTCAACACCTGGTCGGTGGATGGCTTCATCGGCGAAAGCTGCCAGCCGGCCGAACTCGGCTGGGGCAGCCATGAGAAGCGGCTGCCAGCCGACGGCCATCGCCACGGCTTCGGCTGCGAGGCGGCGATCTATCTCGAGCGGCCGGGCGCGGCGACGCGCGTGCGCTCGTGGACGCCGCTCGCCGGCCCCTTCCACGGCTTCCTCGTCACCCACGGCGAGGCGATCTCGCTGGCCGATTACCTGACCGTAGGCAGCGGCGCGCAGCCGGATTACCGGCCGACCGTGCATTACGCCTACCGCCCTTGCGACGA
Organism: uncultured beta proteobacterium; assembly: GCA_963736845.1. Classification (GTDB taxonomy): domain Bacteria; phylum Pseudomonadota; class Gammaproteobacteria; order Burkholderiales; family Rhodocyclaceae; genus Azonexus. The sequence goes on along the minus strand of CAVTQL010000012.1, from coordinate 19,713 downwards.
CGCCGTACTGTCGCTGGACGAACTCGCCGGCCGCGAATGGGTCGCGCAACCGGACAGGCGCATCCTGCGCAACGACATCGTCGCCGGGGTCAACGAACTCGGCGTGCTGCTGATGGGCCACCCCAACGGCGCCTACTGGCTCGGCTCACGGCTGTCGACGCCGATGGCGCGCGCACTTGCGCCGCACAACTCGGGTACCGTGATGCAGGTGACGGCGGGCGTCATGGCCGGCATGGCCTGGGCGATCGCCAACCCGGCGCGCGGCGTCGTCAACCCCGAGGACCTGCCCTTCGCCGAGATCATCGCCCGCTGTCGCCCCTACCTGGGCGAGGTGGTCGGTGCCTATACGGACTGGACGCCGCTCAAGGACCGCGCCGATTTCTTCCCGCAGGACATCGACGCGGACGATCCCTGGCAGTTCCGGAATTTCCGGGTTACCTGAGCAGGCGGCGGCCAGCCGCGGGTGGCGCTATACTCGCCGCCTGTCCGAACCACCGCCCGCGATCATGCCCGCCACCCTGCCCGCCTGGAAAAGCCAGGCCACCTACGCCGACATCCTCTACGACGCCGCCGAAGGCATCGCCCGCATCACCATCAACCGCCCCGCACGGCGCAACGCCTTTCGCCCGGAAACGGTCGCCGAACTGATCGACGCCTTCCACCGCGCCCACCACGACAACGCCATCGGCGCCATCATCCTGACCGGGGCCGGCAACGAGGCCTTCTGCTCGGGCGGCGACCAGACGGTGCGCGGCGACGAGGGCTACATCGACGAGGGCGGCACGCCGCACCTCAACGTGCTCGACCTGCAGATGCAGATTCGCCGCCTGCCCAAGCCGGTGGTGGCGATGGTCGCCGGCTACGCGATCGGCGGCGGCCATGTGCTGCACCTGGTCTGCGACCTCACCATCGCCGCCGACAACGCCCGCTTCGGCCAGACCGGGCCGCGCGTCGGCAGCTTCGACGCCGGCCTCGGCGCCGGGCTGCTGGCGCGCACCATCGGCCTGAAGCGGGCCAAGGAAATCTGGTTTCTGTGCCGCCAGTACGATGCCGCGCACCGCGCTCGACTGGGGGCTGGTCAACGCCGTCGTGCCGCTCGCTGACCTGGAAGCCGAAACCGTACGCTGGTGCCGCGACATGCTGCAACTGTCGCCGATGGCGCTGCGCATGATCAAGGCCGGCTTCAACGCCGACACCGACGGCCTGGCCGGCATCCAGGAACTGGCCGGCAACGCCACCGGCCTCTTCTACATGAGCGAGGAAGGCCAGGAAGGCCGCAACGCCTGGCTCGAACGCCGCCCGCCCGACTTCGGCAAATACCGCAAGCGCCCGTGAACATCGTCGCGGCGGACTGGCTGCCCTACTGCCTGCCGCTGCGGCGACCGTGGCAGTCCAGCCGCGGCAGTTTCAGCGAACGGCACGGCCGCCTGCGCCGCCTGCAAACCGATAACGGCCTGACCGGCTGGGGCGACTGCGCGCCGCTGCCGGAATTCGGCATCGACGAGGCGGCGGCAGCCGCGCTCGCCGAGGAAACCGCCCGCCTCGACCTCGCCGCCCAGGCCGGCGGCTGCGCGCTGGCCGAGTGGCTGGGCGGCGTCGCGCCGCCGGCATCGGTTGCGGTCAACACCGTGCTGGGGGCGATTTCCACGGTGGACGAGCGGGCGCTGCGCGACGCCATCGCCGCCGGCTTCACCCTCGTCAAGCTCAAGGCCGGCGTCGCGCCGCCCGCAGCCGAACTCGCCCGGCTGCGAGAAATCTGCGCCCGCCTGCCGGCCGGCGTGCGCCTGCGCCTCGACGCCAACGGCGCGTGGGATGTGGACGACGCAGCCGCCTTCGTCGCCGGCTGCCGCGCGTTGCCGATCGACGGCATCGAGGAGCCACTGCGCGCGCCGACCACTGCCGCGCTGCGCGCGCTGCAGGACGCCGCACCGTTCCCGCTGGCGATCGACGAATCGATCCATCTGCTCGACGAGGATTTCTGGCGGTCGCCACCGGTCCGCCGTCTGGTCATCAAGCCGGCCCGCCTCGGCGGCCTGCGCGCCAGCGTCGAAATCGCCCGGCGCGCGCGCGCCGCCGGTATCGAATGCGTCGTCACGTCGGCGCTGGAAAGCGCCTGCGGGCTGACCGCCCTCGCCCACCTGGCCGCCGCGATCGCGCCCGAAGCCTGCCACGGTCTCGCCACCGCCGGCCTGTTCGCCACTGACACGGGCCAACCGCCGGAACTGACTGGCGGACGCATGCGGATCCCGACGGGCCCCGGGCTTGGCTTCCCCGGCATCGCGCGGCCGTAAGTGAGGTGCGCCACGCCAAACCCTGTTTGACGCGGATTTCGCAGATACGATTGAATACCGTGACCCGGCGACAAGTTGCTGCTCACCCATCGGTGATTGCCCGGAGTCCCTTCAAATGCAGATTTGATCTGCGGCAATCTGCATTATCTGCGTCTCGACTGCTTTTTTCATGATTATTGGCCCGGCAGCGGGTCAACCGCAGCCGTCCCCCACAGCGGCAGCCCGCCCGCCGCCAGGTGACAAAGACAGGCGCGCAGGTCGAACTCGAGCTGGAAATATGCCGGCTCCATATGCCGGCACAACTGGTAGAAAGCCTTGTCGTGCGCGCGCTCCTTGAGATGCGCCAGCTCGTGCACCACGATCATGCGCAGGAACTCGCGCGGCATCTCGCGGAACAGCGTCGCCACGTGGATTTCCCGCTTCGCCCTGAGCTTGCCGCCCTGCACACGCGAAATGCGGGTGTGCGTGCCGAGCGCATTGCGGATCACGTGCATCCTGCTGTCGAAGGCGACCTTGCTGATCTGCCCGGCATTGCGCAGATAGTCGCCCTTCAACTCCTGCACGTAGTCGTAGAGTGCCTTGTCGGTACGCACCTCGTGCGCTTCCGGGTACTTGCGCAGCAGCACCGCGCCGAGCCGGTCCTGCGCGATCAGCCGGCGCACCTGGTCGACCAGTTCGGCCGGATAGCCGGCCAGATAATCGGGCGCCGGGCCTGGCTTCATTCCGCGAACTACTCGCCGATCGCCCGCCGCCCGGCCTTGATCGCCGCCCGCCGGCCCTTGCTTTCCAGACGCCGCTTGACCGACCCGTGCGTCGGCTTGGTCGGCCGCCGCTTCTTCGGCAACACGGCGACGCTGGACACCAGCAGTTCCAGACGGCGCAGCGCCTCGGCGCGATTCTTCTCGAGGCTGCGGAATTCCTGTGCCTTGATGATCACCACGCCCTCCTTGCTGATCCGTTGATCGCCGAGCTTCAGCAGCCGTTCGCGAATCTCCTCCGGCAGCGACGAGGCGGCGATGTCGAAACGCAAATGCACGGCACTCGAAACCTTGTTGACATTCTGCCCCCCCGCCCCCTGGGCGCGGATTGCGGTGATTTCGACTTCGTCGGGCGGGATGGCGATGACGTGGCGCATGCGGACGTGGCAAGGATCGATGAGCCGGCAGTGTATGGCAACCGCGCGCTCTTCTGGTGGCGCCCGGGAAATTTCGCTTCGCCAGGCCACAGCCGACCGACCCAACACCGCCTGATGCCCGCAGGATCCGGAATGGCAGATCAACACCAGACCAGTTGGATTCACGTTAAGAATTTCCTAAGCATTTGGGCGCAGAATGTTCGTGTTCGATCCGCAGCGAAAGTCTGTCCAACATACCGGTCAAGTCCAGGTTGCCGGTCGCACGGGCAAGTAGTGGTTCAGTCGGCCAGATTGCGGCAAGCACCCAGGTGAAAACCCAGAGTTGATGAATACCGCCCAGCCTCCGCCATCCCTCAGCCGCTTCGCCTGGCTGTCGATTGCCGCCGCCATTGCCACCATCCTGCTCAAGGGCACCGCCTGGTGGCTGACGGGTTCGGTCGGGTTGCTGTCGGATGCCATCGAATCCTTCGTCAACCTTGCCGGCGCGCTGATGGCGCTGGCCATGCTGACGGTGGCGGCGATGCCGGCCGACGGCCAGCATGCCCATGGTCACAGCAAGGCCGAGTATTTTTCGAGTGCCTTCGAAGGCTTCCTGATCCTGCTGGCTGCATTGAGCATCGGCTACACCGCGGTCGAACGCCTGCTCAGCCCACAGCCGCTCGAAGCGATCGGCATCGGCCTGGCGGTCTCGGTCGTTGCCTCGATCATCAACCTGCTGACCGCCAGAACCCTGATGGAGGTGGGTCGCAAGCACCACTCGATCACCCTCGAAGCTGACGCGCATCATCTGATGACCGATGTCTGGACATCGGTCGGGGTCATTGCCGGTGTTGGCCTGGTCTGGGTAACCGGCTGGCTTTGGCTCGATCCGGTGATCGCCATCCTGGTCGCGCTGAACATTGTGTGGACCGGCTGGCAACTCATGCAGCGCTCAGCCAACGGGCTGATGGATGTCTCCGTCCCCGACGAAAAGCTGGCGGAAATCGAGGCGCTGCTTGCGCAATATCGCACGCAGGGCCTGGATTTCCACGCCCTGCGCACGCGCCAGTCCGGAAGCCGTACCTTCGTCACCCTGCATGTGCTCGTTCCCGGCGACTGGACGGTCAAGCAGGGCCACGACTGGGCCGAGCGCATCGAACTGGACATTGGCAACCTGCTGTTTCATTCGCATGTGACGACGCATCTCGAACCGTTGGAAGACCCGCTATCGATGGCCGACCAGGCACTCGATCGGCCACTTGCACAATAGAAAAGGGCATCCGGATACCGCGCTTTTCTTGATCTGTCTCGCCGCGCGCCTCTACCCCGCTGTTTACAATCGGCAGCCGATGGAACCCGTCCGCACGCTTGCCGAACACCTCGCCGATGCCACCCGCCGCACGCCGCAGGCGCCGGCACTGTTGACGTCCGGGCAGCGCTGGACCTTTGCCGAACTGCTCGCCGACGCGCGCGCGCTGGCGGCAACCATCGCCCCGTCGCGGGCGCCGCTGGCGCTGTCCGGCAGCAACCTCGACCTCGCCCGCCACGCCTTCGCGTGCAGTCTGAAAAATCGGCCTTTTTTCCCGGTCGACCGCGACCGGCCGACCGCCCGCGTTGACCAACTGCCGGCTGGCGTGGCGCTGGTCATCGCCACCGGTGGCAGCGAAGGCGAGCCGCGCGCGGTGATGCTGACCGACGCCAATCTCGACGCCGCGGCCGCCGCCTCGAACCACCTCCTGCCGCTGGCGGCCGGCGACCTCTGGCTCGACTGCCTGCCGCTCTGCCACATCGGCGGCCTCGCCATTCTCTGGCGCTGCGCCCGCGCCGGCGCCGCCGTCCTGCTGCACGAGGGCTTCGCCGCCGGGGTGGTGGCCGCCGACCTGGCCCGCCACCCGGTCACCCACCTCTCGCTGGTGCCGGCGATGCTCGCGTCCCTGCTCGACGCCGGCGCCGCCCCGCCGGCATCCCTGCGCCACGTGCTGGTCGGCGGCGCGGCGCTGGCACCGGCGCTGCACGAACGGGCGAGCGCCGCCGGCTGGCCGCTCAACCCGAGCTACGGCATGAGCGAGACGGCCGCGCAGGTCGCCACCTGGACGCCTGCCGACGGGCCATGGCAACCGGGACTGGTCGGCCGGCCGCTGCCCGGCAACGAATTGACGCTCGCCGCCGATGGCCGCATTCGCGTCGGCGGGCCGCAGGTCATGCGCGGCTACGTCGGCGGCGGCGGGGTCGACGCCGACGGCTGGCTGACCACCGGCGACCTCGGCGAAATCGATGCCGCCGGCCGGTTGACCGTGACCGGTCGCGCCGACGACATGCTGATCAGCGGCGGCCACAACGTCCATCCGCTCGAAGTCGAAGCTGCGCTGGCGGCCTGCCCCGGCATCCGCGACGTCGCCGTGACCGGGCTGCCCGATCCGGTCTGGGGCGACCTCGTCGTCGCGCTGGTGGTCGGCGATGCCGCTGGCGACGAGATCGCCACCTGGTGCCGCGCACATCTGCCGGGCCACGCGCGGCCGCGGCGCATCGTCCGCCTGGCGGCTCTGCCGCGCAGCGCCGCCGGCAAGCTGGAGCGCGTCGCGCTGCGCCGGCTGGCACTGGAGGGCTGGGCATGATCGCCGCGCTGCGCCGGCAACTCGGCGACCCGGCACTGCCCGCCCGCCTGCGCGCGCTGGCGGCCGGCGCGCCCGCCTCGGCGCCGGTCAGCCTGACGCTCGAACTCGGCCCCGGCACGCGCGACTGGCTCGCCGCGCTGCCCGCATCCGGCCCGTTCTGGTATCAGGCCCGCCCGGCCCAGGAATGCTTCCGGCTCGGCCTCGGCCACGCGCTGCATGTCGTCAGCAGCGGCGGCCAGCGCTTCGCCTCGCTCGCCAGCGCCTTCGCCGGATTCGCCGGCGCCTGGCGCCGCAACGGCACGCCGCTCGCCTTCAGCGGCTTCGCTTTCGACGAGCGCAGCCAGGGGGCGCTGCCCAATTCGCTGCTCGCCATCCCTGCCGTGCTCCTCGAAAGTGCCGGCGGCCGCTGCCGGGCGACGCTGACGACAACCGCCGCCGAGGTCGGCCAGGCGCCGGCGCTGTGGCTGGAACTGCTCGGCCGCCCGGCGCCCGACAACGGCTGGCGCCTGCTGCCGGGCGCCGATCCCACGCTCGCCGAGCACGCCTGGATCGCCCGCGCCGGCGCCGCGCTGCGCGCCATCGCTGCCGGCCGCGCCGCCAAGATCGTCCTCGCCCGCAGCCGACGGCTGCAGGCCAACCGGCCGCTACCGGTTCGCCGTCTGCTCGCCAGCCTGGTCGAGCAGCAGCCGGAAAGCACCGTTTTCGCGTTCGGCTCCGGCCACGCGACCTTCCTCGGCGCGACGCCGGAATGCCTGGTCCGCCTCGCCGCCGGCGAGGTACGCGCCGACGCCATGGCCGGCACCGCCTGGCCCGGTTCGCCAGCCCTCGACGCGCCCAAGAACCGGCACGAACAGGCGCTCGTGGTTGACGCCATCGTCGCCGCGCTGGCCGGCTGCTGCGCGGGACTGCCGCAGCCGGGCGCGCCCGGCATCTACGCAGCGGGGCCGGTCGCCCATCTGCGCAGCGTCGTCAGCGGCCGCGCCGCACCCGGCACAACGCTGTTCGACCTCGTGCGCGCGCTGCATCCGACGCCGGCGGTCGGCGGCTTCCCGACCGCTGCCGCGCTCGCCTGGCTGGCCGGGCACGACGAACGGCGCAGCGGCTGGTACAGCGGCGGCTTCGGCACACTGACGGCGGACGGCGACGGGGAGTTCTCGGTCGCGCTGCGCTCGGCGCTGATCGCCGGCGAGTCGATCGAACTGCAGGCCGGCGCCGGCATCGTCGCCGGCTCCGATCCGGCGCAGGAACTGGCCGAAACCGAGGCCAAGTTCGCCACCCTGCTCGCCGCCCTGAACGCCCCCGCGGAAGCCTCCCGCCACACCCGCGGCTGACGTTTTGCGGAGTTTCCGGCATGGCCGCGCGACGGCACTGCGAAGGCATCGCAAATGACTACAAATCGCCCGCGACGAGGCATATACTGGCGAAAATCAACAAGGGGACTCAACCATGACAACACGTCAAAGCTTCAATTCCCGTTTTCCGGCGGAAAACTACCTGAACCGCGAAATCGGCCTGCTCGCCTTCAACCGTCGCGTCCTCGCCCAGGCGCTCGACGACACGGTGCCGCTGCTCGAGCGACTGCGCTTCCTGACCATCGTGTCAAGCAACATGGACGAGTTTTTCGAGGTCCGCGTCGCCGGTCTCAAGGAACAGATCAAGGCCGCCGCGCCGATCATCACGACCGACGGCCGGACGGCCCACGAGGTCTTCCAGATGGTGACCGCCGAGGCGCACGCACTGGTCGCCGAGCAGTACCGCACGCTCAACGACATCATCCTGCCGGCGTTGTCCGAACAGGGCATCCGCTTCCTGCGCCGCTCGAAGTGGACCGACGAGCAGAAGGAGTGGATCCGCGATTACTTCTTCCGCGAGATGGTCCCGGTGCTGACGCCGATCGGCCTCGACCCGTCGCACCCCTTCCCGCGCGTACTCAACAAGAGCCTCAACTTCGCCGTCGAACTCGACGGCAAGGATGCCTTCGGGCGCAGTTCGAACGCCGCCATCGTCCAGGCGCCGCGCGTGCTGCCGCGCGTCATCCGCATTCCCGACAAGCTGGCCGGCTGCGATTTCGCCTTCGTCTTCCTGTCATCGATCCTGCACGAGTTCGTCGGCGAACTGTTCTCGGGGATGACGGTGCTCGGCTGCTACCAGTTCCGCGTCACGCGCAACTCGAACCTGTTCGTCGACGAGGAAGAAGTCACCAACCTGCGCACCAAGCTGCAGGGCGAACTGCCGCACCGCCACTTCGGCGATGCCGTGCGTCTCGAGGTCGCCCAGAGCACCACCGAAACGCTGACCGACTTCCTGCTGTGGCAGTTCGGGCTCGAGGCCAGCGATCTCTACCGCGTCGATGGTCCGGTCAACCTGGCCCGCCTGATGAGCATCCCGGATATCGTCGACCGCCCCGACCTCAAGTTCCTGCCCTACGTTCCCGGCACGCCGAAGGCTTTCGCCAAGGGCAACAACATCTTCTCGACCATCCGCCGCGGCGACATCCTGCTGCACCACCCGTACCAGTCGTTCGGGCCGATCATCGACCTGCTCAACCAGGCGGCAACCGACCCGCAGGTCGTCGGCATCAAGATGACGGTCTACCGTACCGGCACCGACTCGGTCCTGATGCAGTCGCTGATCCGCGCCGCACAGAACGGCAAGCAGGTCACGGTCGTGCTCGAGCTGATGGCGCGCTTCGACGAGGAAGCCAACATCGGCTGGGCGAGCAAGCTCGAGGAAGTCGGCGCGCACGTGGTCTATGGCGTCGTCGGCTACAAGACGCACGCCAAGGCGCTGCTGATCGTCCGGCGCGAGGAAGGCGGCCTGAAGCGCTACGCCCACCTCGGCACCGGCAACTACCATCCGCGTACCGCTCGCCTGTACTCCGACTTCGGCCTGATGACCGCCAACGACGAGATCACCGCCGACGTCGGCGAAGTCTTCAAGCAGCTGACCGGGCTCGGCAAGGCGCGCGCGCTGACCCACCTGTGGCAGGCGCCGTTCACGCTGCAACCCAATGTCGTCGCCGCCATCCGCGCCGAAGCCGAGGCCGCCCGCGCCGGCAAGAAGGGGGTGATCGTCGCCAAGATGAACTCGCTGCTCGAACCCGAGACGGTCGCCGCGCTCTACGAGGCGTCGCAGGCCGGCGTCCAGATCGACCTCATCATCCGCGGCGTCTGCGGGCTGCGCGCGGGCGTTCCCGGCCTGTCCGAGAACATCCGCGTGCGTTCGATCATCGGCCGCTTCCTCGAACACCACCGCGTCTTCTATTTCTACGATGGCGGCAAGGAATCGGTCTATATCTCCAGCGCCGACTGGATGGACCGCAACTTCTTCAAGCGCATCGAACTGGCGATCCCGATCCTCGATCCCAAGCTCAAGAAGCGCGTCATCGCCGAGGGCCTCAAGGTCTACCTGGCCGACAACCAGCAGGCATGGGACATGAACGGCGAGGGCGTGTACCAGCGTCGCCGTTCGAGCCGCGCCAAGCCGCTCAGTTCGCAGGCCGAAATGATGCTGCTGCTCGGCAACAGCTAGGCCGCTTCACCTCCAACCGGCCTGCCGGGTGGCCTTGCCGCAACAGCGGCAGCCGCCTGCCAGGCCGGTCTTCCTTTTCCGGCTGCGGCCCCCTTCACGACGGATCAGCCATGCAAGCCAGCCACGCCAGCACCGACCGCTACATCCTCGCCCTCGACCAGGGGACGACCAGTTCGCGGGCCATCCTCTTCGACCGGGCGGGAAGCATTCGCGGCGTTGCGCAACAGCCCTTCACCCAGTCCTATCCCCTGCCGGGCCGGGTCGAGCACGATGCCGGGGAAATCTGGCAGAGCCAGCTCGCCGTCGCCCGCACCGTGCTGCGCGAGGCGGGGGTGGGCGCCGACCGGATCGCCGCCGTCGGCATCACCAACCAGCGCGAGACGACGGTGCTCTGGGAGCGCGCGACCGGCACGCCGGTCGCCCCCGCCATCGTCTGGCAGGACCGCCGCACGGCGCCGACCTGCGCCGACCTCGCCGCCGCCGGCCATGGCGACCTCTTCCAGCGGCGCACCGGCCTGCTGCTCGATCCCTATTTTTCCGGAACCAAGCTCAAGTGGCTGCTCGACGAGATTCCCGGCGCCCGTCAGCGCGCCGAACGGGGCGAACTCGCGTTCGGCACGGTCGACAGCTGGCTGGCGTGGCAACTCACCGGCGGCCGGGCGCACGTCACCGATCCGTCGAACGCCTCGCGCACGCTGCTGTTCGACATCAACCGCGGCTGCTGGGACACGGAACTGCTGGATCTGCTCGACATCCCCGCCGCGCTGCTGCCACGCGTCGTCGACAGCAGCGGCCCGATCGCGACGGTCGCCGCCGAGTGGCTCGGCGGCGAGGTACCGCTGACCGGGATCGCCGGCGACCAGCAGGCGGCCACCTTCGGCCAGGCCTGCCTGGCGCCCGGCATGGCCAAGAACACCTACGGCACCGGCTGCTTCCTGCTGCTGAATACGGGCGCGCAGCCGATGTCGTCGCGCCATCGCCTGCTGAGCACGGTCGGCTGGCGCTTCGGCGGACGCACCACCTACCTGCTCGAAGGCAGCGTGTTCATGGGCGGCGCCACCGTGCAGTGGCTGCGCGACGGCCTCGGCATCATCGCCGCCACCGCCGACATCGAGGCGCTGGCCGCGTCGGTACCGGACAGCGGCGGCGTCTGCCTGGTCCCCGCCCACACCGGTCTCGGCGCCCCCTACTGGGATCCCTACGCGCGCGCCGCGCTGCTCGGCATGACGCGCGGCACCACGCGCGCCCACGTCGCACGCGCCGCGCTCGAGGCGATCGCCTTCCAGAGCGCCGAGGTGCTTGACGCGATGGAACGCGACGCCGGCCAGCCGCTGCGCGAACTGCGCGTCGATGGGGGCGCCGCCGGCAACGACCTGCTGCTCCAGTTCCAGGCCGACATCCTCGGCGTGCCGGTCATTCGTCCCGCGCATCACCGAAACGACCGCGCTCGGCGCCGCCTGCCTGGCCGGTCTGGCGGTCGGCTTCTGGCGCGACGAGGAGGAACTGGCCAGCCTGTGGCAGAGCGAGCACCGCTTCGAGCCGGCGATGCCGGCCGACCGGCGGGCGAGTCACTGATGGCGGGCTGGCGCAAGGCCGTCCAGCGCACCCTGCGCTGGGCCGAGGAGGAGCGGAGCTAGGCGCGGCGGACGGCGACGACGCCGTCGACCTCGTGGATCAGCGCCAGGGTGCGCTGCAACTGCGGCAGGTTGGTGATCTCGACCGTGAAGCTCATGTGTGCCTTGTTCTGCTTCGACTGCGTGTTGACGCCGACGACGTTGAGCTTCTCGCGCGCGAAGATCTCCGAGATGTCGCGCAGCAGGCCCTGGCGGTCGTGCGCGTCGACGACGATGTCGGAAGCGAACAGGCCGGACGTCTGGCCGCCCCAGTCGGTCTCGATGACGCGCTCGGGATGCAGCGCGGCGAGATTGGCGAAATTCGGGCAATCCGTGCGGTGGATGGAAACGCCCTTGCCGCGCGTGACGAAACCCTGGATCCCGTCGGGCGGCGCCGGCTTGCAGCAGCGCGCGAGTTGCGTCAGCAGGTTGTCGACGCCGACGATCAGGATGCCCTGGTTGCCGTCGACCGCGCGCCGCGGTCGCGCCGTTACCGCGTCCGGCGGTTCGTTGTCGGGCGGCAGTTCGCCGCGCGCGATCGCCTGGAACTGGCGCAGGTTCATCTCGCCGCGCGCCGCCGCCACGTAGAGGTCGTCGGCGCGCGAGAAGCCGAGCTTGTTCGCCAGTTCGTCGATATTGGCGCTGGTCTGCCCGGCGCGCTGGAGTTCCTTGGCGACGATCGCCCGCCCTTCGGCCAGCGTCTCCTCGAGCGCCAGGCTGGCGAACCAGGCACGCACCTTGACCCGGCCGCTCTTGGTGTGGATGTAGCCGAGCACCGGATTGAGCCAGTCGCGCGACGGGCCGCCGTGCTTGGCGGTGATGATCTCGACGCGCTCGCCGGTTTCGAGCGCGGTGTTGAGCGGTACCAGTTGGCCGTTCACCTTGGCACCGCGGCAGCGGTGGCCAAGATCGGTATGGACGCGGTAGGCGAAGTCGACCGGCGTCCCCCCGCGCGGCAGGTCGACCACCTTGCCCTGCGGCGTCAGCACGTAGATCGTCTCGTCGAGCGCCGCCTGCTTGTAATGGCTGACCCAGTCCGAGCTGTCGGCGACGTCGTCCTTCCAGGTCAGCAACTGGCGCAGCCAGGCGATCTTCTCGTCGTACTCGTCCTCGTCAGTCCGCTTGACGCCCTCCTTGTAGCGCCAGTGGGCGGCGACGCCGAGTTCGGCATGGCGGTGCATGTCGCGGGTGCGGATCTGGACTTCCAGGCTGCGCCCGTCGGGACAGCGCACCGCCGTGTGCAGCGAACGGTAGTAGTTGCCCTTCGGATTCGAGATGTAGTCGTCGAATTCCTTCGGGATCGGCGACCACAGGTTGTGCACGATGCCGAGCGCGGTATAGCAATCCTTGAGGTCGTCGACGATGATGCGCAGGGCGCGGATGTCATAGACCTCGGAGAAATCGACCTCCTTGTTGCGCATCTTGCTCCAGATGCTGAAGATGTGCTTCGGGCGGCCGTAGATATCGGCATTGGCGACGCCGGTCGCGACCAGCTCGGCGCGCACCTTCGCCACCGCGTCGGCGATGAACTGCTCGCGCTCGCTGCGCTTCTCGTCGAGCATGCCGGCGATCTTCTTGTAGAGATCCGGGTGCAGGAAGCGGAACGAGAGGTCCTCCAGTTCCCACTTCAGTTCCCAGACCCCGAGCCGGTTGGCGAGCGGCGAATAGAGTTCGAGCGTCTCGCGCGCCACCTCGACGCGCAGGTCATCGGCGTGGGCGGCGTAGAAGCGCAGCGTCTGCGTCCGGCTGGCGAGGCGCAGCAGCACGACACGGATGTCCTCGACCATCGCCAGCAGCATCTTGCGCAGCACCTCGACCTGCGCCCTGACCTCGGCCGGATTGACCATGCCCGCTTCCAGGCTGGCGGCGACGAAGCCCTTGGTGATCGGCCGCAGGCGGTTGAGGCGCGAGATGCCATTGACCAGTTGCGCGGCCGCCTTGCCGAAGCGTTCCTCGATCCGCGTCATGGCATGCTCGTCATAGGCCGGCGCGGCGAAGAGCACCGCCGCCATGCGCGAGTCGGCGTCGAGGCGGAGGCCGGCGACGATCACCGCCATGCCCAGCGCGTGCGACCAGATGCGCTCGCCGCTGCCGAGCACCGCTTCGCCATAGATTTCCCAGGCGTAGGCGACCGCCTCCCTGAGTGTCGCCGCCTCTTCCGCGTCCAGGCCGTCGGCGAGGGTCGCGAAGAACTGGTCGAAGTCGCTCTGCGCGGCGACCGAATGGAGGACGGAAACCATGCCGCAATTATAGCGTCCGGGGCGCCGCGCACGGCTGAGGCATAATGGCCGGCATGAGCGAGAACCGCCGCAGCTTCCTCACCAACCCCTACCTGCTGCTGACCCTGACCGTCCTCTTCTGGTCGGGCAACATGGTGCTCGGACGCGGCATCCGCGCCGACGTGCCACCGCTGGCGCTCGCCTTCTGGCGCTGGGCGATCGCCTTCGCCTGCGTGCTGCCACTCGCCCTGCCCCACCTCAAGGCGCAGTGGCCGCTGCTGCGGGCCGGCTGGAAGCCGGTCGTCCTGCTTGGGCTGGTCGGCGTCGGCGGCTACAACACCTTCGCCTACATCGCGCTCCAGTACACCTCGGCGACCAACGCCGTGCTGCTCAACTCGTTCATCCCGGTCGCGACGATCGCGATTTCCTGGGCCTTCCTCGGCAAGCACCTGCGCCCGCGCGAGGGTTTCGGCGTCGCCATCTCGCTGTGCGGCGCGCTGACCATCATCGCCCGCGGCGACCTCGCCGTGCTGGCGCACCTCAACCTCAACGCCGGCGACATCTGGATGCTCGGCGCCGTGCTGGTCTGGGCGATCTATACGGTCGGCCTCGCCTGGCGGCCGGCCGGCGTGCACCCGATGCTGATGCTGGCGGCGATGACCGCCGTCGGCCTCGCCGCCCTCGCCCCCGCCTGGGCCTGGGAGATGGCGCGCGGCCGGCACATCGACGTGCACCTCGGCTCGCTGGCCGCGCTCGCCTACGTCGGCGTCTTCCCCAGCTTCCTCGGCTACATCTTCTACAACCGCGGCGTCGCCGAAGTCGGCGCCAACCGCGCCAGCCTGTTCATCCACCTGATGCCGGTGTTCGGCACCCTGCTCTCGGCCATTTTCCTCGCCGAGATTCCGCAGGGCTACCACTACCTCGGCATCGCCCTGATCTTCGCGGGCATCGGCCTGACGATGAAGCGCTGATGGGCCTCTTCGACTGGCTCCCGGGCAACCGGCCGGCGCCCGTTCCCGCCGCCGCGTGGCAGCGCACCGTCGCGGCGCTGCCCTTTCTCGCGGCGCTCGCGGTCAACGAGCAGGAAGACCTGAAATCGCTGGTCGAAGCCTTCCTCGCCGAGAAGGAATTCAGCGCCGCCGGCGGCCTCGAACTGAGCGACGAGATCTGCCTGTCGATCGCCGCCCAGGGCTGCCTGCCCGTCCTCGGGCTCGGCCTCGCCGCCTATCGCGACTGGGTCGGCATCGTCGTCTATCCCGACGAGTTCGTCGTGCCGCGCCGGATCGAGGACGAGGACGGCGTCGTGCACGAGTACGACGACGTGCTCTCCGGCGAAGCCTGGGCCGGCGGTCCGCTGATCATTTCCTGGCACGATGCGCAGATGGCCGGCGCCGGCTACAACGTGGTCATCCACGAATTCGCCCACAAGCTCGACATGCAGAACGGCGAGGCGGACGGCATGCCGGCGCTGCATTCCGGCCTGACGCCGGCCGCGTGGGACGCCGTCTTCCTCGCCGCCTACGACGACTTCTGCAAGCGCGTTGACGCCGACGAGGAAACCATCATCGACCCCTACGCCAGCGACGATCCCGCCGAGTTCTTCGCCGTCGTTTCCGAGCACTTCTTCGAGACGCCGGACGTCGTCGACCGCGAATACCCGGAACTCTACGCGCTGCTGCGCACCTACTACCGTCAGGATCCGCTCAGCCGCCTGACGAAGGCGTCGAGCGCGCCGAGCACCGCCGCCGGCTGATCGCGGTGCGGCGAGTGGCCGCACGCCGGGAGCTTGAGCAGCGTCGTATCGGCCACCTGCTCGGCGATCACGTCGATCTGGCGCATCGTCGCGTACTCGTCGTCCTCGCCCTGGATCGCCAGCACCGGGCAACGGATATTCGGCAGGCAGTCCTCGATGTTCCAGGCGCGGAATTCCGGACTCAGCCAGATCTCGTGCCACTCGGCGAAGACGCGCGCCGCGTCGCGGTGATGGCGCGCCAGCTTCGCCGGCAGGTCGGTCGCGGTCCACGCCTCGCGAGCAGCGAGAATGCCGGCCAGCGTCACGTCCTCGACGAACTCGTGCGGCGCCAGCGCGACGACGCCGAGCGGAACATCGGGAAAGGCGCCGGCGAAGATCAGCGCGATGCTGCCGCCGTCGCTGTGGCCGAACAGCAGCGGCCGCTCGATGGCGAGCGCGGCGAGCAACTCCGGCAGCGCCGCGAGGGCCTCGCGGTGCATGTAGCGCGCCGTGCGCGGCTCGCCATACGGCTGCGAATGGCCGTAGCCGGCGCGCGACCAGGCGATCGTCCGGCAGCCGGTGACCGCCGCCACACGCTCCGGGAAATGCCGCCACATCGCGACGCTGCCGAGGCCTTCGTGCAGCATCAGGATGACCGGCAGTCCCTCCCGGTGCGCCGGATGGTCGACATCTTCGAGGCGCAGGCCGCCGACCTCGACGTGCTTCACGCGGCCAGCAGGAAGTCGCGGGCCAGGGCGATCTGGTCGTCGGCCAGGAACATCGGCGCGTGGCCGACGCCCGGGATTTCGGCCAGTTTTGCGCGTGGACCGCGACTCGCCCATCTGCTGCCAGGTATCGCGCGTCAGCAGGTCGGATTCGGCGCCGCGGACGACCAGCGTCGGGCAGGCGATGCGCTCGTAGATCGGCCACAGGTCGATCGGCTGGCCGGAAAACGCCGCCTTGAAGGGCGCCGCAATCGCCGGATCATAGAGGAAGCCCCAGCGTCCGTCGGAACGCTGGCCGACGCTGTGCTCGGTGAGATGTTGCCACTGCGCGTCGTCGAGCGGCCCGAACGGCGCGCTGACCAGCTTGACGTAGGCGAGCGCCTCGGCGAATGTCGCCCAGGTCGGATCGGTCCCGACGTAGGTCGCGATGCGCTGCAGCGATTCGACGGTGATCTCGGGGCCGACATCGTTGAGCACCAGCCGGCGTACCGGCGTTCCTTCCTGGCTGGCCAGCGCCATGCCGATCAGGCCGCCCATCGACGTCCCGAGCCAGTGCACGTTATCGACGTCGAGGCGCGCGATCAGGGTCACCATGTCGGCGACGTACTGCGGGATGCCGTAGTCCTGCCGCATCGCGCAGCCGGTCGCTGCGCCCGCGCCCGACGACGTCCGGGCAGATCACCCGGTAATCGTCCGCCATCGCCTCGGCCAGCGCATCGAAATCGCGCCCGTTGCGGGTCAGCCCATGGACGCAGACGAGAACCCTGGGATTGTCGCGGGCGCCCCACTCGGTGTAGGCCATCCGGTGCAGGCCGGACGGGCTGACGCATTGAACGGAATGTTGTGTATAGCGCATGTTGCCTCCTCCGGTCGAAATGTATCACCTGCCGTGCCAGTAGCGCCGCCGCTCCTGCCGCCAGGCGGTGATGCCGACGCCCTCGCCCGCCAGGCGGACCGTCACGGCGCCGTCGCGGTCGGTCCGCCACAGCCGCGTGCCGGTCGCGAGGTAGCGGTCGACGACGTCGCCCTTGGGATGGCCGAAGCGGTTGCGGTAGCCGACCGGGATGACCGCCTCGCCGGCGGCGACGGCGGCGAGGAACTCCGGCGTCGACGAGGTGCGCGAGCCGTGGTGCGGCACCAGCAGCACGTCGGCGGCGAGGTCGCCGGGGTAGCGGGCGAGCAGCGCCGCCTCGTCGCGTGCCTCGATGTCCGAGGTCAGCAGCAGGCGCCGGCTGCCGGCGCTGACGCGCAGCACGCAGGAGACGTGGTTGCTCTTGCCGTCGACCGCGTAATCCTCGGGCGCCGGGTGCAGCACCTCGAAGGCGACGCCGTCCCAGTCCCAGCGCTGGCCGGCGAGGCAGCGCTCGCCGCCGATCTCGGGCAGCGACGAGCGCACCTCGCCGACCTTCAGCGCCGCCTGCACCGAGGCCGTGCCGCCGGCGTGGTCGCTGTCGCGGTGGGTGACCATCAGCATGTCCACCGTGTCGACCCCGAGCGCGCGCAGGTAAGGCACGACGACACGCTGGCCGGCATCGGACTCGGCGCTGTAGAGCGGACCCGGGTCGTAGACCAGCGCATGCGTGCGGGTCTGCACCACCGCCGCCAGCCCTTGGCCGACGTCGAGCACGGTCACCCACGCCTCGCCCTCCGCCGGCCGCGGCGCCGGCCAGAACACGGCCGGCACCAGCAGCGCGACGCCGAGCAGCGCGCCCCGGCACGCCGCGCGGCAGCAGGCAGACGGCCACGCCGGCGGCGGCCGCGACCGCCGCCCACAGCGGCGGCGCCGGCGCCTGCCAGACCGGCCAGGCCGCGCACCACTCGAGGAACAGCATCAGCCAGCCGAGCACCGCGTGCGCCAGCGCCGCGATCGGCCACCACGGCACGACCGCGGCGAGCAGCGCGAGCGGCGTGACGACGAAGCTGACGACCGGGATGGCGACCGCGTTGGCCAGCGGCGAGACCAGCGAAAACTGCTGGAAGACGAGCAGCAGCACCGGCAGCGAGGCCAGCGTCGCCGCCCACTGGACGACACCCCAGGCGCGCAGCCGCTCGCGCCAGCCGCCGGGCGCGCCGACCAGCGCCGAGCCGACATAGAGCAGCGCGCCGACGGCGCCGAACGAGAGCCAGAAGCCGGCTGCCAGCACCGCCCACGGGTCGATCAGCAGGACCACCGCGAGCGCCAGGCAGAGCGTGCGGCTGGGCGCCACGATCCGGCCCGAACTCATCGCCAGCGCGGCGACCGCCAGCATGTAGACGGTGCGCTGCGCCGGCACCGCGAAGCCGGCCAGCAGCGCGTAGAGCAGCGCCGCCAGGCAGCCGCTCCACAGCGCCGCGCGCTGCGCCGGGCAACGCAGGGCAAGGGCCGGTACCCGCCGCCAGACGAAGCCGACGAGGATGCCGAACAGCGCCGCGACCATCGTCACGTGCAGGCCGGAAATCGACATCAGGTGCGTCGTCCCGGTGCGGTTGAAGGTCGTCCACAGGTCGCCGTGGATGGCGCGCTGGTCGCCCACCGCCAGCGCCACCAGGATGCCGGCCCACGGGTAGTCGGCGGCCGGCAGCATGGCGGCGAACGAGGATCGCACCGCGTCGCGCAGGCGCTCGATGACGTAACCGGGCTGCCAGACCATGGCGTCCAGGCGCTGCCGCCGGGGCCTGGCGGACGTAGCCCGTCGCCCGGATGTCGCGTTCGAGCAGCCACGCCTCGTAGTCGAAGCCGAACGGATTGGCATTGCCATGCGGGCGCTTCAGCCGGACCGTCAATTGCCAGCGCTCGCCGGGGCGCAGCGGCGGGCGCACGAAATCCTCGCCGTCGCGCCGCCCCTGGTACCAGGACAGCATCACGCCGCGACGGGATCACCGCGGTTGCGGTCAACGCCTTTTCGACGGCGAATTCGAAGCGGCTGCCCTGGGCGAACTCCTGCGGCAGTGCGGCGACGACGCCGACCACCTCGACGTCGCGCCCCTCCCATTCGGCGGCCAGCGCGTCGGCGAGGCGGACCTCCGCCCGCCAGCCGGCCCAGGCGAAGCCGAGCGCGGCGCAGGCGACGACGGCCAGGACGCGGCCCGGCCAGGTGCCCCGCCAGCGCAGTGCCGGCAGCGCGCCGGCAATCCCCGCCGCCGCCCATGGCCAGAGCGACGGCAGTGCCGGCTGCATCTGCAGCGCGATGACACCGGCGGCGAAGGCGAGGATTTCGAGGCGCATCCTGCAATAATAGAGGCGAGACCATGCGCAAGCACCTGAAACGCTACCTGCCCGACCACACCGCGGTTCACGAGAGCCGCTGGCTGCGGCCATTCCGCAATTCGCTGCTCCACCCCCGGCTGTGGCACCTGAACCGCCACTCGGCGGCCGGCGCGGTCGCCGCCGGCATGTTCTGCGGCCTGATTCCCGGGCCTCTCCAGATGATCGGCGCGGCCATCTGCGCGCTGGTCTTCCGCGTCAACCTGCCGCTGGCGATGTTCGTGACGCTCTACACCAACCCTTTCACGATCGTGCCGCTCTACATGGTCGCCTACCAGATCGGCCGGCTGGCCACCGGCGACAGTGCCGGCTTCGTCAAACCGCCGGACTTCGAGATGACCCGTTTCGTCGAATGGACGCAGGCCATGCAAACCTGGATGATCGGTGTCGGCAAGCCGCTCGGCATCGGGCTGGTGCTGCTGGCGCTGATCCTCGCCGGCATCGGCTATGTGCTGACCAAGGCCGCCTGGCGTTTCTGGCTGATCCGCGCCTGGCGCCGGCGGGCGCGGCGCTGATTCATTCTGGACAACTGGGTTGCAAGCCAGGGCGATCAACGCCAAGGCGCAGAGGGCATAAAACAGGGAGACGGAGGCCGGCGCGCCGGCCTCCCCTGCACAAGCTCAGTAAGG